>CAZITX010000006.1:0-96719 GCA_964542305.1 uncultured Muribaculaceae bacterium
TAATTAAAGGAACTTATTTCTATTAAGATGTAATTTCCCTCAAAAAAGCTGCATTATACAGTGTCTAATATTAAAATCAAAAAAAGCCGTCCCTAAAAAGACGGCTTTTGTTTCTCAACAACTAATATATTTATTCAGCTGAAGGGAAGAATAATTGTAAGGTTCCTAAAATGGCTGTCAGTATAGAAATAATTAAGGACAGCCAGGTATAAATACTAGTGAAATCCATAATTTCCTAAAGAAAAGATGTTAAAGAGTACCAATAAGACCCGAAATCCATTCAATAAGTTCAGCAAACCATACTGCTAATTGGGAAAATAAGGCTGTCAAAATTTCAATAATTTGTTCCATAATACAATTTTTTTAGAGTTGATATTTTAATAAAAAATGGTTTCTGTTAACAAAATTAAACATTATTCGTTAATATCCAATTCATCCAGTAAAAATTTAGCATTCCCGATCTTGTCTATCACAAAAAGTACGTATCTGATATCCACAGAGATATTGCGGCAAACCGACGGGTCAAATTCAATGTCGCTCATAGTGCCTTCCCAAACGCGGTCAAAATTCAGCCCCAGCAGGTGTCCGTCGGCATTCAAAACCGGGGATCCTGAATTGCCCCCGCTCGTATGGTTAGTGGCTATAAAACAGACCGGTACGGTGCCATTGGATTCCCAGCGTCCGAAATCACGGGCCGCGTAAACGTCTCTCAGGGATTGCGGGATGTCGTAATCAAAGATATCGGGATTGTCTTTTTGCATGATCCCTTCTATAGTACTTACCGGCAGGTACATAACTGCATCCACCGGGCTGTAGCCCTGAACGGTTCCGTAGGTAACACGCAGGGTGGAATTGGCGTCGGGATAGAAGATCCGCTCGCTGTCAAATTCCATAATCGCCTGCATCCAAGTGCGGTACAGCAGATTCAAATCGCGGTTGATATCTCGGATCTGCGGCTGTATCTTTTCCCGGTTCGCCTGCACAAACGGGTTGACCAGCCGGAAAGCCGGATCCTGGCGAATTTGCGCAAGAACACTTGCCGAGTCTTTGGCCAGCAGGTCCATTGTCTTTTGGCGGTCGGCCAAAGCCGAGTTGCTGTAGAGGTATTCGGCGAGCACTGAGAATCGCGAAGCATCGGCGGGAAGGGGAGCTGTGACGGGGTCAGTGGCAGAAGCAAGAGCAGGAGCAGGAGCATGGGCAGAAGCAGTTTCAGAAGTAGTTTCGGCCGATGTTCCGCCGCGGGAAATATCTGAGCTCAGCGGGTAGATGGCATCGGGCGGCAGGGGTTCTCCGGTGGCGGGATCTGCCGGAAGCAGATCACTGTAAGGTTCCATTGCTGCGTAGAACTCGGCAAATAACTTTTCGAAGATCTCCCGGTCTATGGGCAGGTAATAGTCTTTGAAAAACCTTTCGGCCAACTCGGCAGCGCTTGCGGTTCCACTGCGTTCCACAGTGCTTTCCAGGGTGTTTGCAAAGCGGAGCAATTCTACTCCCATTACCGCCTCGTTAAACATCTCGGATGTGAACATAAACGGTTCCAGCCGGCTGTAAAGTTCCATCATACGCGGAATCAGGGTGATGTACTTCCGACGGCCGGAGGCCTCGGCCCATTCCTGGAAGCGACGTTCAAATTCCTGCTTTTTGGCGATGGTACCCGCATTCAGGATGCCCCGGCTTTCACCCTGCCATTTTTTCCAGGAGTTGGAAACTCCGGCATTCTTGTTGGAATACTGAATTCGTACGGCCGGATCCTTGGCCTGTTCGCGGTTCATCACGTCCAGGCGGAGGCCGCGCAGGTGGATCTTTTGCGGGTTGGAGTGATTGGCAATGTAATCCACGGCAGGAGAGATTACGTATTGCTGCGTGCGCCCCGGATAGCCGTAAACCATTGTAAAATCGTCTTGTTTCACGCCTTTTGCCGAGATGGTGAAGTGGTATCGCGGACGGTAAGGTACGTTATCCGGGCTGTATCCGGCGGGTTGGTTATCGGCATTGGCGTAGATGCGGAAGAGGGAAAAATCGCCCGTATGGCGTGGCCACATCCAGTTGTCGGTATCTCCGCCGAATTTGCCGATGGAAGAGGGCGGGGCACCTACCAGGCGGACATCCCGGAATATTTCGTTCAGATAGAGGAAGTATTGGTTCCCGTAATAGGCCGGTGTGATGCGGACCGAATAGAATGTGGGGTCCATATCTCCCAGTGTTTCTTTGCCTATGCGTTTGATGTTGGCTTCAATGATGTCTTGGCGTTCTACTTCACTCATCTGATCGGTAACGCCTTCCAGGACCTGTTGTGTCACATCTTCCATGCGACGCAGAAACGTGACCGTCAGGCCTTTGTTGGGCAGCTCTTCATCGCGTGTGCGGGCCCAGAAACCGTCTTTCAGGTAATCGTGTTCCACCGAACTGTGTGCCTGGATCTGACCGTAACCGCAATGGTGGTTGGTGATCAACAGGCCCTCTGCCGAGATAACTTCTCCTGTGCATCCGCCGCCAAAGTGCACGATCGCATCTTTGAGGCAGGCCCGGTTCACACTGTAAATATCTTCAGCCGTCAGCCGGAATCCCAGCTCCTGCATCTGCGGGATCTTTTGTTGAATAAGCATTGGCAGCCACATTCCTTCGTCCGCACGGGCGGGAGCAAGGGACAGCAGCAGGAGCAGGGTGGCGAGGATGCGCAGGGGCGCGAAAAATCTCAGAGATTCTGCGCAAGAGGCTTTGTGTAGATTTTTGAACATGCTGAATATGTGGTTTTTATGATTTTTTTCGAGTTAATGTTGCGCAGAATCTCTGAGATTTTTCCCCATGCGCAGCAGTCCGGGGGGCAGGTAAAGCGCGTGGTAGAGCATGTGGCTTTTCAGATGGTGGTAGTGGATCTCACGTCCAAAGGGTCTGAGTGTGGTACGGATCCATTGTTGCATCTTGTAAAATTCTGTATGGGATTGCTCGTACATCAGGTTGCGGAACCAGGCAGCGGTAAAGATGATGTAAGCTTGCTGCAGGGTGCGCAGGGGACGCTCCTGGGCGAGCATTTCTATTTGTGTGGTAATGATGGTTTTTATGCTTTCCAGACGTTGCGGGGTAACCCGTTCCAGGGTCAATCCTTTTTTGTTCAGGTGGTACAGGTAGGTTACCTGACGGGTTATGGCTATGTTGTGGATGGGTCCGGCCATTTGGAAACTCCACAGGTTGTCTTCGTGAATAAGACCTTCTTTGAAATAGAGATCGTTGGCTTGTAAAAATTCACGGTTGACTAGCTTGTTACAGGCCATAATGGGAATATTCCGGCGCAGGATGGTATGGGAAGAAGCCTCGTTGCCTTCAATGTAATCGGGCAATTTTTCGTTGATTTCGAGGGCATTGTTGCCATGCGGCAATACATCCACACGTCCGCATACCAGGTGGGGATGGCTGTACAAATCCGCTGTACGTACAAGGTTTTCTATAGCGTGTGGCGGGAGTTCGTCGTCGCTGTCCAGGAAAAATACGTAGTCCCCGGTAGCAGCTTCCAGACCGGTGTTCCGCGCAGCGGAAAGTCCCCGGTTTTCTGTATGATGCAGAATCTTAAGGGAGCGGGGAGGTTCGGCTTCAGTTCCCTGCGAAGGTTCGGCTTCAGTTCCCTGAGAAGGTTTGGCTTCAGGTCCCTCTGCTTCGCCGTTATGATCTGCTGAAGCGATGGGCCGGGCATTTTCGCCCGAGGGGGTTTCCAACAGGCGGGCGGCAAGGACCATGCTGTTGTCTGTGCCGTAATCGTCTACCAGGATGATCTCGATATTGTCGTAGCTCTGTCGCAATACCGAGTACAGGCATCGTTCTATATACGGTGCCGTGTTGTAAACGGGTATGATAAGAGATACTTTCATTGCAAGCGGTATTATTGGTTGCGCTGTTATTCCGGGTGTGTTCTATGGGAGTAGCACTGGTTTTAACGCAAACGTTTTTTTATAGCTTCCTTAATATGTTTTTTCTCGGTACGTTTCAGTCCGGTGAACCAAATGAGCAAGCCTGTCGCCAGGAGTGCTGTTAATGTGGTAAGGATCAAATCCGGCCAGCCTTCCAGCCACCGGTGAACCAATAGGGGCAGGGGAACGGACAGGGCCGAGATCAATCCTACGGGCATCAGTACTTCCCGGGCATAGCGCAGCAAAGGGATCCCGGATTGCCGGTTAACGTACAGTATTCTGTAAAGATAACAAAAACCGTTGACAACCACCCAGACCACCAGTACGGTCCAGGGCTCCATGCCGTATTTGAGCAGCAGCCAGGTGGCCGGCAGGGTAGTGATGCGGATCAGGGAAACGGTGATCTGGTACCGCCGTATCCGGCCCGCTGCCCAGGTTGTGATCCACAGGGGACCACTCAGGGATTCCACCAGGTAGTACAACAGGGTAATGCTGCAAAACACGACGGTGTATTGGGGAACTTCCTTTAGCCAGACATTCAGGATGAATTCCATGTTCAAAAGGATGGGCAGGGTCAGGGCAAAGATCATGTAGTAGGAGAACTTGGAGGTCTGGTTGACCAAATCCTGCAGGTACTTTTGGTTCCCGGCTGCCGAGGCTTTGGTGATCTGTGGGTTGAAAGAAGATTGGAAGTAGATTACAAAATTGTAGACCGCCGTACTGACCTGGGTGGCAATGCTCATAGCGGCATTGGTAACGAGCGGTGTAAACAGGTTCAGCAGGAATACCCGTCCTTGGGTGACGGCCAGCTGAGCGCCGGAATCGCACAATGTCCATCCGGAAAATCCCGCCATTTCCTTTAACAGCGGCTTGTCCCAGGTGAGGCGGAACCGGCAGACACTGAATTTTCGCAGGGCATACCCGCGGGTGATGAAGAAGATCACCACAGATACAACCAGCAGCAACCCGGCATAAGAGGCCAGTTTGTCCACGGGCGATACCATGAGCAGGAACACCACGCCCAATTTGAGCACCACATCGGCAATGCTGATCCAGGCGTAGAAGGACATTTTTTCGTGGGCAATGATGCTGGCGTTGTAGGGGGTTTGGATGATGTTCACACAGGTGACCAGGATCGTGAATTGAAACACCCAGTTGACCGCGTTCATGCGTTCAGGAGGAATAACAAGCTGCGTATTGAGAAACCACAGACCAACCGACTCGGCAATGACCACAATGATCAGTGCCACCACAAGGTAAAGGGTCATACTCACGTCAAAGACGCGTTTTAGCCTCGGCAAGTCCCCGCGTCCCAGTTCCACGCTCATAAAGCGCTGTGTGGATGCGTTCAGGGCCGTTTGCAGGAAGGTGAACAGGGTGACGATCCCGCCCACGATCCCGTACAGGGCGAAGTCGTCCACGCCCAGCACATCCAGCACGATCCGCGAGGTATACAGGGTCATGGCCAGCCGCACCAGCATGCGAACGTAAAGCGCAACAGTGTTTTTGGCAATCAGTCGTTTGTGTTCAAGTTCCGTCATAGGTTTCCCGGGCAGTTTTGTGGCAGTTCCAGGCGGTTTTGTGGCAGTTCCAGGTTGTTTTGTGGCCGGAGGCTTATGCCCCCAGTCCAATTCCTATGTATTCAAAGCCTTTCTCTTTGATTTCCTGTGGGTTGTAAATATTGCGCCCGTCAACGACCAGCGGCGTATGCATGATCTTGCGCAGCACGTCCCACGCAGGCATGCGGAATTCTTTCCACTCGGTCACCAGCACCAGCGCGTGCGCATCGTTAGCCGCTTCGTACATGTCGTTTGCAAAATGAATTGATTTGCCGAGTAGGCCGCGCGCCTGGTCCATGGCCACGGGATCGTAAGCCTGTACGCGGCATCCGGCTTCCAGCAGACTTTCAATGAGCACCCGGGAAGGCGCTTCCCGCATATCGTCGGTCTGTGGCTTGAAGGAAAGCCCCCAAACCGCAACGGTTTTACCTTTGAGCGCACCGCCGAAGTGTTTGTGCAACTTGTCAAACAGCACCTTCTTTTGAGCTTCGTTCACCCGGTCCACCGATTCTATGAGTTCCATAGGATACCCGTGCTCGCGGCCCATGCCAATGAGCGCCTTCACATCTTTTGGGAAGCAACTGCCTCCGTAGCCCGGCCCGGCGTACAGGAATTTATGCCCGATGCGGGTGTCCGAGCCGATCCCTACGCGCACGCTGTTCACATCGGCACCCATTTTTTCACAAAGGTTGGCCATCTGGTTCATGAACGAGATGCGGGTGGCCAGCATGGCGTTGGCTGCGTATTTGGTCATCTCGGCAGAAGGAACATCCATAAAGAGCACCCGGAAATTCTTCAGCAGGAAAGGCCGGTAGAGGTTTTCCATGATCTTGCGGGCCTTTTCGGTTTCCACACCTACGACCACCCGGTCCGGGCTCATGAAATCGCGGATGGCGTCGCCTTCCTTCAGAAATTCGGGATTGGAAGCTATGTCAAAAGGGATATCGGCTTTTCGCTTGCCGAGTTCTTCGTTGATCACCTGTTTTACTTTGGCGGCGGTGCCTACCGGAACCGTACTTTTGGTGGTGAATACCAGGTAGTTGGTCATGTGTTTTCCCACAGTCCGGGCCACATCCAAAACGTAATGAATGTCCGCGCTCCCGTCTTCATTAGGCGGCGTACCGACGGCACTGAACACAATTTCCGTGTTTTCCAGGCAATCCTTCAGTTCTGTGGTAAAATGCAAACGCCCTGCAATTACGTTCCGGCTGACCATGGGCTCCAGTCCGGGTTCATAAATGGGCAAAATTCCTTTTTTCAGGTTCTCGATCTTCTGTTTGTCAATGTCCACACACGTCACGTGTGCGCCCATCTCGGCAAAACAGACTCCGGACACAAGTCCTACGTACCCGGTTCCTACAATGGCAATATTCATACGGTTTTGGTTTGGGGAGCAGGGGGAATCTCTGAGATTCTGCGCAACTGCTCTTTGTTGAAATTCTTATATATCATATAATCAGCGTTTTGTGGTACTAACGGCCGAGTTCTTGCGCAGAATCTCTGAGATTACCGTCCGCTCCAGTCCCTCCCGGAAGGTCATCTGCTGCTGCCAGCCGAGTTCGGTTTTGATCTTGGTGGCGTCTATGGCATAACGCAAGTCGTGTCCCGGGCGGTCGGTGACAAAGGTGATGAGCGGGAGGGAGTCGCCTGCCGGACGGCCCAGCTGACGGTCGGTGATTTCTATGAGCAGGCGCACCAGTTCAATATTCTGCCACTCGTTCTCCCCGCCTATATTATAGGTTTCACCCACACGGCCCTTATGAAACACCAGGTCAATGGCCCGGGCATGGTCTTCCACATACAGCCAGTCACGAACGTTTTCGCCTTTGCCGTATACGGGTAGTGGTTTGCGGTTTACTATATTGTTGATGATCACGGGGATCAGTTTTTCCGGGTACTGGCAGGGTCCGTAATTGTTGGAGCAATTGGATATCTTCACGGGCAGCCCGTAGGTATGGTAAAAAGCCCTTACAAAATGATCTGCCGAGGCTTTGGAGGCCGAGTAGGGGGAGCGGGGGTCATAGGGGGTGGTTTCCCGGAAGGGTTCGTCCCCAAAGTGAAGTGCACCGTAAACTTCATCTGTGGATATCTGGTAAAAAAGGTGTTTGTGGTAGTCTTCCTTTTTCCAGTACGTTTTGGCCGTTTGCAACAGGGTAAGCGTTCCCATCACATTGGAGCGGGCAAAGGCAAACGGATCCGTAATGCTGCGGTCCACATGGCTTTCGGCCGCCAGGTGTATCACGGCATCTATTTGGTATTTACGGAAGATCTCCTCCATTTTCGCATGATCGCACACATCGGCCTGTATGAACACATAATTGGGTTCATTTTCAATATCTTTCAGGTACTCCGGGTTGGCTGCATACGTTAATTTATCCACATTGATGATGCGGTACTGCGGATACTTCTTCACAAAATGCCTGACCACGTGCGATCCAATGAAGCCACACCCGCCGGAGATGAAAATCTCAGAGATTCTGCGCAAGTCCATGAGGTTGTTTTTTGCACTTTCCATAAAATCAGCAGGTTAAGATTTGGTGGTGTTGTGTGTTGCGCAGAATCTCTGAGATTCCCGGGCGGCTGCTGCGTTTGCAAGCTCCAGGATGTACTGCCCGTATTCATTGCTTTTCATGGGCTGGGCATCTTCGCGGAGCTGTTGGGCAGTGCGCCAGCCGTTGCGCAGGGCGATTTCTTCCAGGCAGGCGATTTTCAAACCCTGCCGGGCCTGGATGGTTTCCACAAAGTTGGACGCCTCGGCAAGGGAACTATGCGTGCCGGTGTCCAGCCAGGCAAAGCCTCGGCCCAGAGTGGTTACGTGCAGACGCTGTTGCTGGAGGAAATGGTCGTTGACCGAGGTGATTTCCAACTCGCCCCGGGCAGAGGGTTTCACACGCGCGGCCACTTCCAGCACGTTGTTGGGGTAGAAATAGAGGCCCGTGACGGCCAGGTTTGATTTGGGTTGCTGCGGTTTTTCCTGTATTGAGAGGGGATTCCCGTTTTTGCCTATTTCTACGACGCCGTAGCGTTCCGGGTCTTTTATGGGGTAACCGAAGATGTGTGCAAAGCCTTTGTTTGCCGAGTCCAAGGCCTGGTGGAGCATGGTCCGGAAACCTTGCCCGTAGAAAATGTTGTCGCCCAGAACCAGGCTGACGCAGTCGCTGCCCACAAAGTCCCTGCCAATGATGAACGCCTGTGCCAGCCCTTCCGGCCGGGGTTGGGGGGCATATTGGAATCGGACACCAAAGGATTCACCTGAGCCCAGCAGCCTTTCAAAGGAGGGCAGGTCCTGAGGGGTGGATATGATGAGGATGTCCTGTATTCCGGCCAGCATCAGGACAGATAACGGGTAATAGATCATGGGTTTATCGTAGATGGGGAGCAATTGCTTGGAGACTCCTTTTGTTATGGGGTACAGGCGTGTGCCCGAGCCTCCTGCCAGAATAATTCCTTTCATATTCAGGATTTTTGAATGTGAACAAAGTTAATAATTATCTTTGAGCGATGAAATGTTTGTGGATACTGGCAACCATCCTTTTTATGCAGGGTCACGGGCTGCCCCCAGCCGCAGCTGCAATGCCCGAAATGCCAGCGGTCGCAGCTGCAATGCCCGGACTGGCCGCTTCCGCAGCTCCAATCCCCGAACTGCCCACGTCCGCTTCTGCAGCTGCACTGCCCGGGCTGACCGTGGTTGACGGGACAGGCAAAACGGCGGCTTCATCCGCAGGAACAGATATTGACAGTTTGCAGGTGATTGCTGACAGCTTGCTCAATGGCAAAACTGTTGCGGTGATGACAGGATCCCTGGGCGAGATGATGCTGACCGATGAATGCCCGCAAGTGGTAGTACGCTGTTTTGACGATATCATGGACGGCTTTGCCGCGCTGCGGGCCGGAAAGGTAAATTACGTGATGACCGCCTACACAACAGCCTATGTGGTGAACCGTTCCGAACGGTCGTACCGGATATTACCGCATCATTTGACCAATGAAGGGGCCGGGGTGGCCATATCCAAAAGCAATGATACCGGGTTGTTGCGGGGAATCGATTCGGTTCTGGCTGTTTTTAGAAAGGACGGTACTCTGGACGCGATCATAGGGAACTGGATCCGACACGACGGCTCGGATTATGTGATTCCTGAATTCGGGAATAATGACAGGCAACAGGACAGATCTACAAGTGTTCATGAGGGCAGGCCTGCTAACTCTCAGCAAGACAGACCGGTGTTGCGGGTGGGTACTGCAGCCAACAGGGAGCCCATGTGTTTCATTCAAAACAACAAGATTGCCGGACTGGACTGGGAGTTGATGATGCGTACCGGTGAGGCGCTGGGTATGGAAGTGGAATTTGTGGATATGAAATATGCCGCCCTGATAGCAGCCTTGCAATCGGGAAAGATAGATGCCATCGCATCAAATATGACAGCAACAGCCGAGCGGAAAAAGCAGGTGGATTTTTCCGAGGTGTATTTTGTGAATCCACAGGTGCTGATCGTTTGGGATCCCGGTGAGCTTTCTGAAAATGAAGGGAATGCCACTCTTGGTCATTGGGATCAGTTAAAAGACGGATTGCAACGGAATCTGATCCACGAAAAACGTTACCGATTGATATTGGACGGATTGTGGATTACATTCGTCATTGCCATTCTCTCTGTGATCCTGGGGACACTGGTGGGGGCAGGTATCTGTGCTTTGCGCATGTCTTCGCACCCGATAAGTAGAAATTTTGCAAAGGGATACATTTCTTTATTCCGGGCGATCCCGCACGTGGTTATTCTGATGTTGATGTTTTACGTGGTGTTTGCTACGTTGCGGATCAGCGGAATTTTTGTTTCTGTCATTACGTTTGCCATGATCTTTGCGGCATATTCTTCAGAGTTATTCCGAACATCCCTGGAGAGTATTCCCACAGGTCAGCGTCATGCTGGACTGGCCCTGGGTCTTAATAAATTCCAGACATTTTGGTACATTTTACTGCCCCAGGCCGTACGGATTGCGTTTCCGGTCTACAAGGGCGAGGTGATTTCACTTATTAAAATGACGGCAATTGTGGGATATATTGCGGTTCAGGATCTTACAAAGGCCGGAGATATAATTCGCAGCCGCACTTTTGATGCATTCTTTCCACTGGTGATGGTCGCCCTGATCTATATGGTGATCATTTGGGTCATCACCCGGCTTTTGAACCTGATCTCTTTCAAGCAGAGTTAATCCAACTTATTGTAATACACGAATTTGTGCTTGGGCAGGGCGTCTGGGTAAAAAATCGCGACCAGATCGGCCAGGATTAGGTGCGGACTGACGGCCCCCGACTCGAAATAATCACTACCACCTCCACGCGTGCTGCGCAGGTTGTTGTTCCAGACGTTGCCGTTGCGGAAAGCCGGAATCTCGGCAAATCTCTGATCCGATGCCGCCAGCGAAGAAAGATCGGAGAACTGGTTTGGATGAAGCCAAAAATCTGCTTCAAGTGCATAAATGTAAGCCTGTTCCGTGCTGATGACCGTCGTTTTTTTTCCGTGTTCCGAGCCGAGTATGACGCCTCCGGCGTCCCTGATCAGGATGTGTTGATGGCTCTCCGTTCCGGGCACGTACCAGACGTCTTTGAACGGTGCGTTGATCAGGACTTTAACCGGTTTGAAGGTTGTGTTGAGCGAGTCCTGGCTGCTGCTGCCGTTTTCCAACGCTTTGCGCCGTTGCCTGAGTGTTACTGCCTGCCTGGCCAGGAGGCAATATTCTTCGTAAGTCTCGTATATCCAGTGGAATTGCTCCATCGCCATCACCTCTTTGTCAAAATATGCGGCAAAGGCCACCAAGAACTCGGCCTTCCCAAGGGGATGATCTTCAAGGTGTTCGGGCACTTCTACAACACATATACCCAACTTCCTGATCTTCTGGATGTAATCAGCAGGCTGTCCCGGTACGGCATATGCGAAAACGATGTCAGGCTCCAATGCCATCAGGGTTTCATAATCAATTGCCGATTCGTAACCCACATCCACGGCGTTCCTGAGTTTGTCATTATATATATACTGACGACCGGAAATACCTATAATTGAGCGGGTTTCGTTGATGGCATCCAGGTAGGCAATGTGAGTGGTTGACAAGCAGACCACCCGTTTCACTTTATGAATAACCTGCCTGGTTTCTTTCTTTGACACCGGATCTTTAAGGTACAAAACCTTTTCCCCGTCTTCCCTCGCAATAAAGAAGTTATTGGCATACAGTGGTTTATAGATATATTCAATATCACCCTCTTTAAAAGGCTCTTGCGTCAAATTCTGTATACGAAAATTCCTGCTCCGGGGACCGGGACAAGATTGAAATGCCAGTGTGAACAGCAATACGCAGGAGCCGATAACAGCTCCCCTGAGCATTCTGGTTTTTTTCACAACTAATTGTTTTTGAGCCTTCCACGGGACTCGAACCCGCGACCTGCTCATTACGAATGAGCTGCTCTACCGACTGAGCTAAGAAGGCTTGGCTTAGGGCTGCAAAGATAAACAAAAAAAACTGCGCCGCAAATGGAGTTTGCTGCGCCAGAGACCCGCAGTGAGTGCGCCACAAATGGAGATTGATGCGCCACAGACCCCACCTGCTGCGCCAAAATTTTGGTGCAGTTAAAGTACGTTCGTACCTTTGGTAAATGGATGTAATAGTAATAGGAGCAGGAGCTGCAGGCATGATGGCAGCGGGTACGGCGGCCGAGCGGGGAGCACGGGTTGTGTTGCTGGAGAAGATGGAGAAGCCGGGGCGTAAACTGGCCATTACCGGCAAAGGCCGTTGCAATATTACGAATCTTAAGGATTGGGAAGCGTTCAGCCCCCACGTCCATCCGCTAAAAAGGTATTTCAAGCCTGCATTTTATCAATTTACAAGTGAGGATACGGTGAATTTTTTCAATGACATTGGGTTGCCTACGGTTGTGGAACGCGGTACCCGGGTGTACCCGGCTTCACAACAGGCTTTTGATGTGATCGATGTTATGAAATCGTGGCTGGAACGTCTTGGCGTTCAGATAGTATACAATTCTCGGGTACTGGAATTCATTACGGAAGACAAAAGGGGCACAGATGATGATCGGGCTGCACAATCGGCAATGACCTCTGCGGGCGAAATTTCAGCAGAAGGCACCAGGGAGGTAGCAGGTCAACAGAAAGTTGACTCGGCAAAGACTAAGAAGGAGGACCTGCTGAAAATCAGGGCGGTGAAGGTGGAAGGCGCAGACGGTAAGTTCAGGTCTCTGGAAGCGGACCATTTCATCCTGGCCACGGGCGGACAGTCCTATCCCAGAACGGGTTCGACCGGAGACGGGTACCCTTTGGCCTCGGCTTTAGGACATACCATTGAGCCACTATTTCCGACGTTAACTGCCTTGATGCCTGTGAATTACGACCGAAGCCTGGAGGGGATTCAACTGCGCAACGTGCGCCTGGAGCTTTACACCGAGCAGGTGCTCCGGCGTTCGGAAGACGGCGAACTGTATTTCACCAACCTCGGGATCGAAGGTCCTATTGGCTTTCGCGTGAGCCGGCAAGCGGTCGTGGCCCTGAACAAGGGTCAACGCGTTGCCTTGCACCTGAATCTGAAACCCGCACTTACGCGGGAGCAATTGATGGCTCGGTGGGAGCGGGAATCAATGGCCCGGTGGGAGCGGGAATCAATGGCCCGGTGGGAGCGGGAATCAATGGCCGTCGCGCTTTCCCTGCGATTGAAACGTTATTTGCCCGAGGCGTTGATTGCTCCCTTTATAAAATACCTTGCCGAGTCGGGGCTGCACCCTGTAGATGGTATGCTTCGATGGGTCTTTCCCATAGCCTCTTACGGAGACTGGGCCCGGGCAGTCGTCACTGCAGGCGGAATTTCTATGAAAGAGATCGACCTACACACCATGCGTTCAAAACGCGTTGCAAATTTATCGATTGCAGGTGAAGTCATGGATTTGGACGCAGACAGCGGCGGCTACAACCTCCAGATAGCCTTTGCTACCGGCAGGGTGGCGGGAAATGGCGCGGTAGGTGGAACCTTCCGCGCCAAATAATTGAAGCTGTTTCTTATATGTCTAATAGTTAGATATATGGAAAATACGTTACTTTTTTGGCGCGCTAAGGTTCCACCTCCTAAGACTAGTTTCGGCAATATTCAACACTCTGCTTAATTGTTTAATTGATACCGGTAACTTTTGTCTGACACTTCTAGCCAGTCGGATTTTTTCGGTGACTGAAAGCTGTGGAATGGTTTTTGGTGAAATTTGTTTTAAAATCAACTGGCTTATATAGATATCCGGATACCTTACCTTCATTGAATATTGTAGAGATTCCAGCTCAGACTTCTCTTTATCAGTAGGATTGGATAATTTGATCATGGCCTTATCATAGGGTCCAAGATATTTTTCTACTTCTTTTATTTTCAAAAAGCTACCAGGATAAATGTGTCCTTTATTGTTTACACAGTAATGATCAGGTATTTGCTCTGACGAATAGGGTAGATTTGTATTCTTTTCAACTAGTTGATAATCTTTGCCATAGTCGATTCCACGGTCTTTTTGATAATAATACCTGGCTGAACAAAAAGGATCGCTATAGGGATGTTTCACTGTTCCATGTCTGGTTGAATTGCGTAAAACATAAATCAGTTTCTCTATCAACTCTTCTTCATTTCTTGCCAAAACCGACACATATCCCCTGCTGCCTACACTTCCTTCAGTTTTGTATTTATGATTGTAATAATTGGCATAGCTAACTCGTAATGCTTTAATAAAAAAGGAAGGATCTGTGCATCTTACAAATAGATGTAAATGGTTTGATAGAAAATCATACGCAAGAACCTCCACATCGTATTTGTAGGCAAATACAGCCAGCAAATCAATCATATGATATATATCTTCTTTCTCCAGGAATAAGCTTTGATGCGCATTTCCTCTGATACATATGTGGCGGTAAATCTTCATATGATCAAAGAAAAGTACAATTTGTAGAATAAAAGGGACAAAAAAGATAAAGAGGTGGAACCTTCCGCGCCAAAAATCATCTAGATATTTTATAAATATCAGATTAACAAGGTGTTTATAAAATAGGGACTAATAAATGGCGCGGAAGGTTCCACCTAGATTATCTTAAAATCCACTTCCGGCAGTACTCTTATCCTGGATCCGGGAGCAGCGGGTAAAGGCGTATGAAGCTCCAGAATTAGTAAATCTCCCATTTTCAAATATACAAAACCTGATAAATGGGCTATTCTCTTTGCAACAAATTGGCTAGAGGGGATGGGAAATGTCAGCACTTGACGGTCATCCGCTTGGAGTGGATTATCGTCTTTTTGCATAGAAATTTGTTCAATTTGATCTTTGCCGAGGAAAGTCCTTGGCATGGACAAGGAGTAGTCGAGTGCGAGGCCGGGAATCCACAGGGATCCATTGTGCTTTATGTCTGCATTTGGATCCGAGTTAGTTTCTGATAAAACTTTCGGATGTCCGTAGATACAAACACCATAATTTACTTCTGAATAATACCTATGAGCAAACTGTTCCTTTATACTTCTGCCTAAGCGGTTGAATTTGAGAATATAACATGAAGTGTAAGTAATACTTCCACAAACCGGGGGAATAAAAAAATCATCTGTAGGTTTAGCCAGAGCCGTATCCGGTTTCATGTAAAAATCATCAGCCCCAAAAGGATAGGCAAAGAGTTTCATAAATCAGGCAAACATTACGGTTCGTAAACCAAAAATGAAAGTATGGCGGAGTATTATGGGATTTGTGGCGCATCAAACTCCATCTGATAATTTAATCTCCGTGAGTACCTTTTTTGTATCCAGGGTGAAGTCGCCTCTCATCATCCAATCGTAGTAGGAGGGCTCTTTTTGAAATACTTCTTTTACACGGCGGCCTTTGTGTTTGCCAAAATTAAAGACGGGTTGATCTTCGTCATCAAGAACAACCCGACCGGCATAATCCAGATTGCGTGTTTTTGTAGAGAATTCTGAAAGAAAGCTTATTTCGTTTTGCAAGTCTTGCGGGTAGCGGTCCAGCTGGGCTTCCAGGATTTCATAAGTGGCAACTGTATCTGCTTCTGCACTATGTGCATTTTCAAGATCCTTATCACAATAGAATCTGTAGGCGGCTTTTAGTGTACGTTGTTCCATTTTATGGAATATGTTCTGTACATCTACAAGCTTGCGTTTACGGAAATTGAAATCTATGCCGGCACGTAAAAATTCTTCCGATAACATGGGAACGTCAAATCGGGTAGAATTATAACCTGCTATGTCACAACCTTCCATCCATTTGGCAAGCGATTTGGCGATCTCTTTAAAAGTAGGTTCATTAGCTACGTCTTCATTTGAAATACCATGAATAGCCTGAGCTTCAGGTGAAATGGGAATAGTAGGATTTATTCGCCTGGTTTTAATTTCGCGTGTACCATCGGGACTGATTTTAAGCACACATATCTCTACAATGCGATCAGAAGCAACATTCAATCCAGTTGTTTCAAGGTCCAGAAAAAGTATAGGTCGTTTGAGATTTAATTTCATATTATGGCTAATTATGGTGATCAGAATGCAAACTTACAAAAATTTATGGTGGCTGGTAGGTTAAATGGAGTTTGACTGCGCCAACAAAATCATCTGTTTTGTAATTTTCATAAATACAGATGTTTATGTTTACGAAAATAATGTGGCGCAGCAGTCTCCATTTGACGGCCTAAAAACGCCACAAGCACCGCAAATGCCTGGGTAGCCTGGGCATGAATATGCTGTCGCAGTTGTTACTTGCAGCCTTGTTACTGTGTGATCATCATGGGCATGATGAGGGCGCAGATCTCTTCGTTTTCCGAGTCCGGGGTGATGGGGGTGACTAAGCCGACGCGGGAGGGATCGCTCAGGGCGATGTTGACTTCGGTGCCGGGCAGGTTGGCGAGAATCTCGGCAAGGAATACGGATTTGAAGCCCATTTCTATTGCCGGGCCTTCGTACTGGCAGGTGATGCGTTCCTGGGCGGCTATGCGGAATTCAATGTCCTGGGCGGATACAAAGATCTGGTTGGAGGAGAAGAGCAGTTTAATCAGGTTGGTGGCCTGGTTGGAGCATACGCTCACGCGGCGTACGGCATTCATCAGTTCTACGCGGTCTGCAATGATGTTGTTGGGGTTGTTCTGGGGAATGACGCTGCGATAAGCAGGGTAGTTGCCTTCCACCAGCCGGCAGATCATGCGGTATGATCCAAATGAAAAGAAGGCGTTTGTTTTGTCGTAAGATATGACAATGTCGTCCTCAATTTTGACCAACAGGTTTTTGAGAATGTTAGCCGGTTTTTTGGGCAAAATGAAGGAGGAATCCTCGGGGGCGTTGATATCCGAACGGGTGTAGCAAACCAGTTTATGGGAATCGGAAGCAACCAGATTGGCAGCTTCTTTTTTCAGGTCAAAGAAGACTCCGTTCATTACGGGACGCAATTCTTCGTCACCGGCAGCAAAAAGCGTACGGTTTATACCTTCCAACAATACATCCGGCGAAAATGAAATTGACATACTTTCAACCGGTTCTTTGATCTGGGGATAATCCTCGGCCGGGAATCCGGGTACCTGGAATTTTCCCGTGGACCAGGTGAATTCAATGATATTCTGTTCTTTGTTGAAAGCAAAAGTCAGCGGCTGCTCGGGAAATTCCTTCAAAGAATCTGTGAGAATACGCGCGGGAATGGCTACACTGCCTTCTTCTGTCACAGAATCCAGCTGCATGGTTGTGCGTAAGGTAGTCTCCAGGTCCGATGCTGTTATGGTAAGCGAGTCCCCGGTCAGATTGAACAGAAAATTGTCCAGAATGGGCAACGTATTTTTGGAAGCGATAACCCTGCTTACGGATTGAAGTCTTCCCAACAGTTCTGAGCTTGATACAACAAATTTCATAAGTCTCTATTTTATCATACAAATATACTAAAAAAGTGCGTTGGAAGATTCAGGCGCATAGGATTTTTCCATAGCCAGTAATTTTTGCTTCCGTTCCAGTCCGGCTGCATAGCCCACAAGGGATCCGTCGGACCCGATCACCCTGTGACAGGGAATAACCACCGCAAACGGATTCGCATAATTTGCCTGTCCTACTGCACGCGTAGCTTTCGGATTATCAATCATATCCGCCAACTCGGCATATGTAGTGGTCGTCCCGTAAGGAATCTGTTGCAGTGCTGACCATACATGCTTCTGAAAATCAGTGCCTTCTATATGCAGTGGCAAATCAAAAGTCCGCCTGGTGCCTTTAAAATACTCATCCAGTTGTTCAATGGCCATCAGCAAAACCGGCGGCCGCGCTTCCTCTGCGTCCATGGGCTCTCCGCTCTTGTAAAAGCCTTTCAAATTGTAATTGTCTTCAAATGCCGAGGCGGTCAGTTCTTCGAACTCATTTGCCGAGAAGGAGAAGTTTCCCAGCGGTGTTTGTGTGTAGACTTTATACCGAGGCACTTGCGGTCCTCCGGTGAGCATTTGGTACATGTGCTGAGCCACACGCCCTGAAACGCCGTCGTTGCCCAGGATCCTGTGCAAGCGCTTGTAGTCAGCCAGCACGCTCCGTCTTTTCTGACGTCCTTTCAGCAGTAAACGGAGTTCCTCCCGGAGCTTTTCCGGATTGCAGTCCTTTTGAATGAGTTCCCGGACCGAGTTTTTCTCCAGGATCAGGTTGGGAAGGGAGATGTGTTTTACCTTGATGATTTTCCGTGCAATGGCCACGGACAGAGGATTTCCTCCGTAACAAACTACCTGGGGACATTGCAGAAGTGCTGCTTCAAGGGTGGCAGTACCGCTGGTAACCAGGGCGGCTTCTGCCTGTTGCAGTATCTCGTAAGTGTGTCCGTACATAACCCTTACGGGTAAATCCTTAAGAATACTATCGTACACCGTAATGGGAATGGAAGGCGTTGCCGCAACGATCCATTGGTAATCGGGGAAATCGCGTATTATTTCAGCAGCCCGGGGCAGGATGAAATTGATCTCGTTCAGGCGGCTTCCCGGAAGAATGGCCAATACGGGTTCAGATCCGATCTTGTATTTTTTCCTGAAAACATCTGGCGTATCCATTGTTTCCACGGCATCTGCCAGATTGTCCAGAACAGGATTTCCCAGGTAAACGGCCTTGATCTTTTTGGAACGGAAATAATCCGTTTCAAAAGGAAAAATAACGTACAGCTGATACACGTACTTCCTGATCTTTTTGACACGGCATTCCCGGGAAGCCCATACTTTGGGTGCAATGTAATAAAACGTTTTAATTCCCTTCCTGGAAGCAAACCGCGCCATACGCAGGTTAAACCCCGGGTAATCTATCAAAATCAGTACATCGGGATCGTATTCCAGCAGGTCTTTCTTGCAACGGGAAAGGTCTTTGACGATCGATCCTATACGGGCGGCTACTTCTACAAAACCCATCACGGCCGTCCTGGTATCGGGACCCCTGTACATAAATTCAGCCAGCGGGTCCGCCTGGGTCAGCGATTGCATAAGCTGTTTGGCGTAATGATCACCGGATACTTCTCCGGCAATGATGAAGTATCGCATTTTCCTTTAGTTTTTTCGTTCCCTTGTAAGGTCTTTCCACACTTCTTTCAAACGTTCCAATTCGGGATAGTTTGTATTGTCAATCTTATGAGGTACTATGGTCACATAATTCTCAGCCAGAAGGTTGTGGTCACATTCAGGGTCGTCGGGCTCCAGGTTCTCGTATTCGCCTACCATCCAATAATAAGGATGCCCGTAAGGATCCGTGCGGGATTCGATTTCTTTGATCCATGCGCCCATCCCAAAACGGCATAAACGAATGCCTTTGATCTCGTTAATGCCTCCCTGGGGTATGTTCACGTTAACATACGTATAGGGTTGGGGCGGATTTTTCAGAAACTGTTCCAGGATGATCTTTCCGTAATATATACTGGCACTGAAATCCGCATCGGCATGGTGGTCATCCAGGCTGAAGGCAATGGACGGGATCTTGTAAAGGGCTCCTTCACATGTGGCTGCCAGCGTTCCAGAATAAATTACGGCAGAAGAGCCGTTGAAGCCGTGATTGATCCCTGAAAGAAGCAGGTCGGGCTTACGCTGGTCAAAAAGAAGGTTAAGAGCCATTTTTACACAATCTACCGGTGTGCCGGAACAATAATAACGCCGGATCTCCTTCTCGGGTGCCCCATCCGGATCCGGATTTTCTACAGGGACCATTCGAAGTAATTTCCCTATGCTAACGGCATTGGACATGGCACTTTGGTGGTATTGCGGTGCCACTACGGTAATTTCCCCAAGGCCACGGGCCATTTCTATAAGGGCCTGCAGTCCTTTTGACGTATACCCGTCGTCATTCGTGATCAGTATATGCATATCATGCGAATTTAATGATTTTTTTTGAGCATTTCGCTACATATGTTAACTTTGCAACGGATTTTAAAAAAAACACAAATATGAACAAGATTAAAGTGGGAATTAACGGCTTTGGCCGTATCGGCCGCTTGGTATTTCGGGCCGCCCAAGAAAAGGAAAACATTATAATAGTAGGGATCAATGATTTGATCAGCGTTGATTATATGGCTTACATGCTCCGTTACGATACGGTTCACGGACAGTTCAAAGGTTCCGTTGAAGTGAAAGACGGGAAACTGGTTGTTAACGGAAATGCTATTCGTGTTACCTCGGAAAAAGATCCTGCCAATCTGAAATGGGACGAAGTAGGTGCCGAATACGTGGTAGAGTCCACGGGGCTTTTCCTGACCAAGGAAAAAGCCCAGGCTCACTTAAATGCCGGTGCCAAACGCGTGGTAATGTCTGCTCCTTCCAAGGACGATACCCCTATGTTTGTATACGGAGTCAACCACAAATCATATAAAGGAGAAACGATGATTTCCAACGCTTCCTGTACCACCAACTGCCTGGCACCCGTGGCCAAAGTCCTGAACGACAAATTTGGCATACTGGAAGGCCTGATGACCACCGTTCACTCAACAACAGCCACACAGAAGACTGTTGACGGACCTTCAGCTAAAGACTGGAGAGGCGGACGCGCTGCTTCTGCCAATATCATTCCTTCATCCACAGGTGCTGCCAAAGCAGTAGGAAAAGTTATTCCCCAGCTGAACGGTAAACTTACCGGTATGGCATTCCGCGTACCTACAGTAAATGTATCCGTTGTTGATTTGACCTGCCGTATTGAAAAACCGGCTTCCTATGACGAAATCAAAGCGGCCATGAAAGAAGCTTCTGAAGGTGAAATGAAAGGCGTTCTGGGATATACTGAAGATTCCGTTGTTTCTTCAGATTTCATTGGTGATGCCCGTACATCCATTTTCGATGCCAATGCAGGAATATCACTCAGTCCCAATTTTGTAAAAGTTGTCTCCTGGTACGATAACGAGTGGGGTTACTCCTGCAAAATACTGGATATGATCTGCTACATGAACACCGTGAAATAACAACACAACGAATAACATATGAAAAAGGATAGCCTCATGGTTATCCTTTTTTTTTATATTTGTGAATGGTTTCTGTGATCATGGCAGCGTATAATACGCGGGGATTTGTTTCCGCTGCACTGGACAGTGTTTTTGCACAGACTTATACTGATTTTCAGATCATTGTGGTTGATGACGCCTCCAGCGACGGAACGGCTGAGATATTGCGATCCTACAACGACCCGCGATTGATAGTCCTGCGTAATGAGACCCGTAGCGGAGCTGCCTATTCACGTAACAAAGCAATGGATGAGGCTACCGGTGAATACCTGGCCGTGTTGGATGCCGATGATTTCTGGGCACCGGATAAACTGGAAGCACAAGTAGAATTCATGGATGAACATCCTAAAGCTGCCGGGGTAGGCAGTTATGTATACGAAACCGATGAAAACGGTAAACGTATACGAGCCGTTCGCTTTCCGGTGTATCCTGGACAAATCCGGTGTTCCACTTTTTTTCGCTGCACGATCGTACATTCTTCGGTTATGCTCAGGCATTCATTTATGACAGACAATGAACTTAGGTATGATGAAACGTTTCCCGGATCCCACGATTTTGAGTTGTGGAGCCGTGCCGTTTTTGTCGGTAATTTTCACCATATTTCCAGGTACCTGACGTATTATCGTAGAAATCCCGGACAGATATCCCTGGATGTTACCGGTACCCAAAAAGAACACGCCATAAAAGTTTACCGTACCCTATTGCAAAAAATGGGATTCGAACCTACTGCAATAGAATTGGATTGTCATTTACGGCTCGTCGGTATTGATACAGATCCGGAAGATGAAAAGACCAGATGCAAAAATGTTTTGGACTGGTGTGAAAAACTTTATTACAGGAACCAGGAAAACATGGTTTTCAGACAATACCTCTTTGCCAATGAGATCTTGTTGCGTTTCCTGAAATACTGTTATGACAATTCCCTGGGTTTTTTCCGTACGTTGCGGTTGATGATCTGCCTGCATTGGCGCATGAAATGGTGTTTTTTTCCATATTTTCAATTATTCCAGCGTCTTTCCATAAATTACAAAGATGTTTGACATCAAAGAATACCGTCGTAAAGAAGCCGAGATTCAGCGGGTAACATCTCTAATGCGTATGCTTCCTGCAGAAGCCGGAGAAGTATTGGAAGCAGGTTGCCGGGATGGTTTTATCACACGTAAACTGGTAGATAAATACGCCTTTGTAACGGCTCTGGATCTGAAATTACCCCGGATTGATCATCCCAACGTTACTTGCGTACAAGGGGATATAACGGTTTTACCATTCAGGGACAGATCCTTTGACCTGGTAGTATGTACGGAAGTACTGGAACACATCCCGCCGGAAAAACTGGGAAAAGCCTGCCGGGAACTGATGCGGGTGTCCCGCCGTTTTTTACTGATAGGAGTACCTTACAAACAGGATCTGCGTGTTCATGCACTGAAATGTATTCATTGCGGGACAATCAATCCTACGACAGGTCATGTAAACACCTTTGATGAAAACCACCTGATAACTCTTTTCAATAATATGAAGCCCGTAACCGTTGAATACCCGGGGTCCGGAGTATACAGGACCAACCGGTTGTCGTATGCCATTTATAAACGGTTCGGCTTTCCTTACGGATCTTACGAGCAGGAAGAAGGTTGTATTTTTTGCGGCTTACCCTTACAAAAGCCGCGTCTTAACTTTTTTGTCAGGTTGGTATGTCTGTTTGCAAAAGGGTTGGAATTCCTGCAAAACAAAATAGGGCCCTGTAAGAGCCCTATTTGGATCCATATTATTTGGGATATTAGTCGGCAGGATTCATAGAAATGTCTATGAAATTGCCTTGTTTGAGGAATTTTTTCAGGAATTTCTGTACAGAACCGGGAGTGATACCTTTTACGATCTGTTCGTAATCGGTCATAATATCCAGGTCATCCGTATAGTAATTCACCAGTACCTGGTTCCAGTAATTATTCCTGATAAGGTTTTCCTGGCGGTTTTTCAGGAAGTTTTCTTTTGTTTTGTTCACATATTCTTCCGTCGGTCCGTTATCAACCAGGTTGGTTACATCGGCCTCCACGATCTGGCGCATCTTTTCCTGTCTTTCAGGATCGGTATCAAATAAGATGATCAAGGCAGCATGTGCTTCCGGCTGATCGGCGGTGATTACCTGAACGGATGCTCCGTAGGTACCGCCTTCATCTTCACGCAAACTCTGAACATAAGCCATATCCAGGATGGATTTAACGGCATCCATGTAAACCTGGTTCTCAAGTGTATAATCCTGATCGGCAGAGTATACATTTACAATGCTGGTTTTGGGTGTTTCCATGACCACCTTGAAATGATTTTCTACTTTCCCTTTTTGAATACGGTTGTCGTTTTTCACCCAGCCGGCAGGTTCAGTGGCGGCGGGTAATGATCCCAGGTACAATTCCACTATGGGTTTAAGTTCCTGAAGATCTACATTTCCAACAATGGTTACAACAGCTCCGTTGGTGTTTTTAAAGCAGGTCCGGTATGCTTTTTCCAGGTTTTCCATATTCACTTTGGAAAGAATTTCCGAGGAAATCAGCTGACTGCGCGGATTGTTATTATACAGGGATTTGTATAGTTCTTTTTGCAGTACGTAATTGGGTGTTTTCTCCAGGTTGGGAACAATGGCATTCAGTTGTGCCATGGAAGCCTCAAATTCACCGGCTTCAAAACGCGGAGTCACAATATTGGCGTATACCAGTTCAAATAATGTCTGTAGATCCTGCGGTGATGCACTGCCACGAATGCCCTGGCTGTAATCATTGATATAGGGTGTGGCATTGGCAATTTTGCCGGTCAATTTCTTCCTGAGTGCCGTTGCACTGAAATTGCCTACTCCGTTGCTTTGTGTCCACAGACTGAAAACATTGCTTTCTACGGAAGGAAGCAATTCTTCTGAAAGAATGGATAAACCTCCGTCGTTCTTCAAATTGAATAGCACTTCGTCTTTTTTGTAAGTGGTAGGTTTGATCACCACTTTTATTCCGTTGGACAAAGTCCAGACCGTGCTTTCAAAAGCACCTGCTTCTTCCTTAACTACTTTACCGGGAACAATGGCGTCAACATTTACCAGCGGTTCATCGGATACTTCTTCTTCATAAGCCTGAAGTTCCATACCTTCCACTGAATCCATAATGCCTTTGATTTCTTCAGTTGTAGGGATTACAAGTCCTTCCCGTTTGGGGCTGGAGAGTATCACAACCCTGTTTTCAGGGGTAATTACCTGTTGTCCTATCTGGTTAATCTGTTCCAATTGAATGAAAGGCAGGTATCCTTTGGCAACTTCCAGTTCGTAAGCGGGATCTAAAATAGGTTCATTGAAAGCGTAGTGACTGATCATATCATTGATGAATTCGCTGTTCATCCGGTCACCGGCATTTTCGGCAGCGCGTTCCAGGCGGCGCATGAAATTGGTTTTTGCGCGTTCAAGTTCTGCATCGGTAAATCCAAACCGGCGCATTTTTTCAACTTCCATCATCAGGGCTTCAAATGCTTTGGCACTTTCCCCGTCCTTGCTGCCAACAGAAAAAGCGGTGGCATCGCTTGAGGTGGTCATGGAAGAGAAAGACATGTTGGCACCCAGGAAAGGAGCATCGGGCTTTTGTGCAATTTCTTCAAACCGGTCGTTCATCATACGGGAAACGAAATATTTGAACATGTCTACCATGTAGATCATTCCCAGGGGACGCATTTCATTTGGAACGGGTTCCGATTTGATCAAAAATTCAATGGATGTGCCCTGTGCTTCGGGATCCGTGATAATTCCAATAATGGGTTCATCGTTTTCCGGAATGGGGATCACTTTTTTGGGACTGGAAGTTGCAGGTGCAGGTACGTCTTCGAATAATGCAACGAGTTTGTTTTCCACCTGGTCTACATCTACGTCACCTACAACAATGACTGCCTGGTGATCCGGACGGTACCATGTTTCGTAAAAATCAACAAGTTCCTGAGGATCAAAAGTGGAAAGGCCTTCTACAGTTCCTATGAGATTGCACTCGGCATATTTGGATCCTTTGTACAAATAGGGAAGGGAGGCTTCAAAAAGACGCCATTGTCCGGTTCTGCGTGTGCGCAGTTCCTCAATAATAACACCGCGTTCTTTTTCAATCTCTTCAAAATCGTTTGTAACAAAGGCGGCATAATCGTGCATGATAAGCAAACAGGTATCAAGAATACCTTCCCTTAACATGGGGACATTGTTCAACATGTACATGGTTTGCTCTACACCGGTTCCGGCGTTGATGTTACGGCCAAAACTGCAGCCGATGCTTTCCAGGTAGCTGATAAGCATTTTTCCCGGAAGGTTTTCTGTGCCGTTCAGGCACATATGCTCCAGGAAGTGGGCAAGACCTGCCTGGCGTTCGTTTTCCTGAATAGCGCCAACGTTGGTAAACAAATAAAACTCGGCACGTTTTTCCGGTTTGGTGTTGTGCCGGATATAATACGTAAGCCCGTTATCAAGTTTTCCAATCCGTACCGCCGGGTCATTCTTCAGTGGTTCGTTTGGATTGGCCATTTGTGCGAAACTGGCCGTGCCTGCCATCAATAAGACAAGCAGACTGGTAAGTAATTTCTTCATATTGTCAAATGTTGTATAAGAATCAAGATCAACAAAGGTAGCAAAAAAACGTTGCGGTGTCTGTCTTTTTTGTATTTTTACAAACTTGACAAATAAAATTAATGCCAATGAAATCCAGAAAAATCGTATTGAGCCTTACTGCTCTTTTCCTGAGTGCCGGTCCGCTATTGCCGTGTACTAATTTAATAGTAACCAAAGGTGCGTCTAAAGACGGATCCGTAATGGTCAGTTATTCCGCCGATTCACACCAGTTATACGGCGAACTTTACTACTGGCCCGCTACCAGGTGGGAAGAAGGAAGTATGTTGAAGATTTATGAATGGGATACCGGAAAGTTTATGGGGGAAATACCCCAGGCAAGAGAAACGTATTCGGTTACCGGAAATATGAATGAGTACCAGCTGCTTATTGGGGAAACCACCTATGGCGGCCGCAGGGAATTCAGGGACAGAAGCGGGATTATGGATTACGGTTCTTTGATATACGTTGCCCTGCAACGATGCAAGACTGCACGTGAAGCCATTGCTTTGATAGACAATTTGATGCAAACATATGGATACGCATCCAGCGGAGAATCGTTTACCATTGCCGATCCTGATGAAGTCTGGATAATGGAGATCATGGCCAAAGCTCCGCGTATGGTGGAAGGAGTAAATGTAAATAAAGGTGCCGTATGGGTGGCCAAACGCATACCCGACGGATACATTAGCGCTCATGCAAACCAGGCACGCATAACTACAATAGATTTTAACGACCCGGACAATTGCCTTTACAGCCCCGATGTAATATCACACGCCAGGGAAATGGGTATCTTCTCCGGAAACGATAAGGAATTCAGTTTTTCAGATGTATATGCTCCGGTGGATTTCGGGGCTGCCCGTTTCTGTGACGCACGCGTATGGGCTTTTTTCAACCGCTACGCAGACGGGATGGACAAATACCTGGATTACGCTATGGGGTATGATCTGTCCAACCGCATGCCTTTGTATGTCAAACCCAATACGAAACTGTCTGTGAAGGACGTTGCCGACATGATGCGCGATCATTATGAAGGAACTCCTATGGATATGTCTTGCGATATTGGAGCAGGAGGAAATGCCTTGCCTTACCGCTGGAGGCCAATGTCTTTTGAACTGGACGGGAAAACCTACCTGAACGAGCGGGCCATTGCCACACAACAGACCGGATGGTGGTATGTGGGACAATGCCGCAGCGATATGCCCCGCGATCTGGGCGGTTTGTTCTGGTTTGGAGTGGACGATGCCGGCACTTCTGCCTTAATACCTATATATAGTGTATCCAGCCGGGTTCCGGAATGTATTGAAAAAGGAAATGGCAGCATGATGGAATATTCGGAAACTTCTCTTTTCTGGATAGTAAACAGGGTAACACAATTTGCATACCTTCGTTACAACCAGGTTGGGGCCGAAGTGCGTTCCGTTGTGGACAAGTGGGAAAATGAAATGATGGATAAAACCCGCCATTTAGACCAGATTGCAGTTGAGATGTACCGCCGCGATCCTGATCTTGCCAGGGAATTTTTAACCGACTTCAGTGTCAATGCGGCACAGACCTTATTCAAAAAATGGGTTGAACTTGACAAGTATTTGATGGTTAAATATATAGACGGCAATACAAAACGCCAGGAATCAGACGGGTCCTTCTCCAATAACGGTCATGATCCGCGTATACCGGCCTCTCCCAAAAACGAAGGCTATACGCAGAAATGGAAAGAAGCCGTTGTGAAGGATAATGGAAAGGTCCTGGAAAGTAAATAAAACAATATGAAACGATTTTTTCTCCTGTTGCTGTGCCTTGTGCCTTTACTGGCTCGTGGTGCCGATACGTGCCGGGTGTACGTATTGACCATTGACAGCGAGATCCATGCCAAATCAGCCAGAACACTGGAAAAGGCTCTGGAAGAAGCCAAAAACCTGGAAGCAAACGTTTTTCTGATGCGATTGAATACATTCGGGGGCGCCCTGGATGCTGCGGACAGGATGCGGACAGCATTGCTGGAGGCACCCTTTACCACCGTCTCGTTCATTGACCACCAGGCTGCCTCGGCAGGTGCTTTGATCTCTTTGGCGTGTGATCTGATCTATATGTCCCCAGGATCAACCGTAGGCTCGGCAACTGTGGTCAACCAGAACGGAGAGCCCATGCCCGAGAAATACCAGTCTTACATGCGTTCCCTGATGAGGGCAACTGCCCAGGAGACGGGCAGGGATCCCGAATTGGCGGAACAAATGGTGAACGGAGAAACGATCGTCAGCCTTACTACAAAGGAAGCTCTGGAAATCGGTTTCAGCCAGGGGCAGGCAGAGAACATAACAGAGGTAGTGGACCAGTTGGGATACGCCCATTGTGAGATACATCAATACAAGGAAACCTGGCTGGACAAGATTATTGGGTTTTTCCTGTTGCCACTGGTGCAGGCACTGTTGCTTATGGGGATGATTGGCGGGGTGTTCTTTGAGCTCAAAACACCCGGTGTAGGATTTCCCCTGGGATTGGCCATAGTGTGTGCCATCTGCTATTTTTCTCCTTTGTTTTTGGAAGGCATGGTGCAATACTGGGAAGTCATTGTTCTGATAGTGGGTGTGATCCTCATTTTCCTGGAAATTTTCATTACTCCCGGATTCGGGATTTTGGGCATCCTGGGAATCATTTTTGTGGGAACGGGGCTGACTTTTTCCATGATAGACAATTGGGTCTTTGAATTTGAAGGGCCTTTCCCATGGAACAATCTTCTGACTCCTGTGGCAATCGTATCCCTGTCAGGACTGGCAGCCGTTTCAACTCTTTTATTTTCAGTTCACATGCTTTTCCCTACCAGGGCATTCAATCATATTGCCCTGAGAAAAGATCTGAAAACCGAAGAAGGGTTTGTGGGAGTTCCCGTTTTGCAGGACATAAAAACCGGGCAGGAGGGTGTTGCCTTTACCGATCTCAGGCCGGCAGGTAAAGTTACCATTAACGGCAAATGGATGGAAGCCCGGGCAGCCGTAGGATACATAACAAAAAACACGAAAGTGAAGGTAGTCCGTATAGAAGGCGGCGTTATTTTTGTTGAGACTCTATAAGTTCCAGCAACCGCTCTACAGCTTCTTCCTGAGGAATCCCCCGTATGACGGGGGTTTTTCCTTTATACAGGGTTATCTTTCCATTGCCTTCTCCCACGTATCCGTACTGGGCATCGGCCATTTCACCGGGACCGTTTACTATACAGCCCATGATGGCAATGGTGCAGCCTTTCAGGTGCGCGGTAGCTTTTTTTACGGAGCGAACGGTTTCTTCCAGGTTGAATTTGGTTCGTCCGCAACCGGGACAGGAAATGTATTCGGGTTTGGTAAACACACAACGGGTGGCCTGTAACAGGTCCATACAGAAATCTTTCAATTCTTCTTCAGTACCAAAAGAAGCTTGCACAAAAGGCATGGGAAGTGTTTTCCAGTCTATGATTCCGTCCAGCAGACCGGGTGCCCACCGATGACAGGCACTGACTATGAGTTCGTCCCAATTTTCAGAACGAATTTCTTCTTTAACAGAGAGAAACAGTTTTCCAAACCGGATTTCTTCTTCCGGGGCTTCGGTCAGGGAAACCCTGAAAGTATCTCCTATACCTTCTTTCAACAAAGTAATTATTCCTGCAGCGGATTTTAAACGTCCCTGGCGGTCGCTCCCGGATTCGGTTACGCCCAGGTGGACCGGATAGCTCATGCCTGCTTCTTCCATTCGTTCAGCCAGCATACGGTTTGCCTGTACCATGACCCGGGTATTGCTGGATTTCAGGGAGACCACTACATCTGAAAAATCCAACTCCCGGCACAATTCCAGGTATTCCATGGCAGCACGGCACATTCCTTCGGGTGAATTACCGTACGTTTCCAATATATGAGGCGGCAGGGACCCGTGATTTACGCCTATGCGCAGACACGTCTTGTTTTCCCGGCATATTTCAAACAATTGGATCAACAATTCCTTAACACGGGAAAAATCGCGTGAAAAATTACCCGGATTGATACGGACCTTTTCTGCCACTCGTGCAGCTTCCATGGCAGTGGAAGCAGAAAAATGCACATCGGCAACCAGCGGAACATCAATGCCTTGGGCGTGAAGCCGTTCTTTAATAACGGACAATGCTTTTACCTGTGCTGGTCCTTGGGTGGTAAGACGGATCAATTGAGCCCCTTCACCGGCCACCAGTATACACTGGGCAACTGAGGCTTCAATATCCAGGGTATCTGTATTACACATAGTTTGTACAGAAACAGGGGTTCCTCCTCCAATGGCCAGCTTTCCGGCATAAACGGTATGTGTTTTCATGGTCACAAGTGTATAAAGACGCCCAGCGTAAAGAGCAATTGATTGGGATATCCGTAGGTATAATATTCGTTGCTGTACAATGCCGGATTTTCTATCATGGAGAGGGAATAAAGGTAATTTGCCTCTATGTGGAATTCAAAAGGATGCAAAACCAGGGCCAGACCGCCTCCGGCCTGGATGCCGTAATCCAAATAGATATGGTTGCAGTCAAAGTCTACCGGAAGGCCTTCCGGGTGTTCCGTAGTGAAATCCACTGCACTCATCCGATAGCTCCCAAAGCAGCCCAGGTTGACCAATATACGCATCTTCCAGAAATCAATGTGGAATTGGGAAGTCAGTGGGATACGCACCACTTCGTAGATCCGTTTCAGATCGGGGGTTTCGTAGCCTTGTTGCGTATAGGTCAGTCCCGTTTGTAAACCAAAATAGGGCATAGTGCCCCAAAGATCATGGTAGTACGTATAGAGAAGGGATGCATTTATATAGGAAGGAACGGTGCTTTGTTTTCTGTCAGGATTGAAATGCACGCCGTTGAAAGCGTATCCTCCCCGGACACCTATCATGTGTTGTTTTTCGGGAAGGGTCTGGCCTGCCAGGGCAGTACCTGAAAGCAGCATGATCAAAAGGATCAGGCCTTTAACGTTTTCTTGCCGGTGCAGTAATTGTAACATTCTGATTCAATACTTGTTCTATATCAATGGTTTGTGTTAGTTCCATTTTTTCTGCCAGTTCCAGCAAACTGCCGCCTCCCGGAAAACGGAACATCCTCACTTTCTCTGCCTGTGCTCTCTTCATCACGTTTCCTGTATCCCAAAAACCGTTTCCGTTTGTATCTCCGATTATTCGCAGGGCAAATTTTCCGGCTTTAAGATATGGGATAACTACAGTTGTATCCGAATTTACACGATGCGATCTTAGCACCTGTGTACGGCCTTCATTCATCAAATCAAGGATTACCGGAATGACTACATTTTGTAAATTCAGGGTAAGGGATCCGAAATCTTCGGATAAAAACGTTTCAAAAGTGGTCATAAGGGAATCGTTCCTGAATCCGTTGATATCAGTAAAGACATCGGCGGGGATCAGGTAGTTGTACGGGGTACCTTCAATATACGTATCCGGAAAAATACGATACAGACAAAGGTCAAGGGAATCCCGGGTTACTGAAAAAGGAACAGGAACCGTGTCTTCCTGTGGGGTAATGCGGGTCATTTGTGTAAGATTGAAATCCGGATCCAGCGGCAAATCATTGAATTTTATTGTAAAGCCCTTACTAATAATTACATCCGGTTCAACGGTTACTTTAATTTTCATTGTCTCCCTATCCGGTTTTACAGAAGGCGGGGCCTGTTGTCTTTCTCCGCGGCGTCCAAGGTTGTTCAGGTTGTCCCGGGCCTGTTGCTCTTCTTCTTTTTCATCTTTGAAAGGGTTAAAACGGAGTGTGTCCGTACGGGGAACTAGTGTGTTCAGGGAATCGTCCGTTGCCATATAGGTCAGATGCAACAAAACAGTGTCGGGAACGGAAGGAGCGGCAAGCCACCAAATAAGGCTGTCCCGGTAATAATTGTGTTGACGAATGATCTGTGTGGAGTCCATTCCGGGAATGACGGCTTTTATAATTTGAGGATAAGGTGCTCCGAATTTCAGCTCCAGTGCCCTGGTACGGATCCTGTTGTAACTGCGCAGGTATTGCCTGGAACTTGCTTCTTTGAAAAGGAAGACGTTCCCTTCTACAGGGCGACGTAACAGACCGGCCGTATCAGTAGCAAAATATGGCTGGATCTCCGGCGCATAAGTAAACATCGTTTTTTGAGGAATGATCTCTTTGTCCAGAAATCCAACTTGTTCCCCGCTAACCGGATCGTACCGGTAATTGTTGTTTTGATCTGTTATTGCGAATAATGAATACAGGGTATCCTTAAGATTTCGCAAAACAAAATAACCGTAAGTATCCGTTCGTGTAACAGCTACAGGCAAAGATTTTGTCAAAGAAGTATCCGCCGGATTGATATGAAGCAATACCGTAGCGTTTTCTATGGGTAAAAGAGTAGAGGCATCTACCACCAGACCGGAATACATCAATGAATCCATACGCTCTCCTGTAGAAAAACTGAGAGCAAAAACCGGGAAGGGATTGCCTTCGTTGTTGTCCTGTATGGCGTTCCCAAAATAAAGACTATACGTAGTATTGGGCAAAAGCTCATTCACCAGGTCTACAACAACACCTTTTCCTTTAGTCCGTACTGTGGGATTCTTTTCAGGGGGAGGCGAAAGCATGATGTTCTTGTTTGGATCTACCAACTTAACGTATTCGTTGAATTGTAATTCCACCCTTTTTAATGTGGTGTTGACACGTGTTTGATTGATATCGGGAATGGTGGCTGTCAGCAGGGGAGGGATGGAATCCACAGCTCCTCCGGAAGGGGCAGCCGTCGTATTGGCACAACTTTGCGGAAGGACCAGGGATGCCGCAAAGAATACTACAGCCGTGAACAGGACACTATTTTTTATGTTCTTTTTCATTTATTATTCCGGTTTTACCGTTTCTATGCCTTTGATCTTTTTGAGTTGTTCAGTAAGGTTGTCCAGATCGGTGTGTTTTTGAACGTACACTTCCAGTATTCCGTCAAAGATATTATCGTGAGCAACAAGCTGAAAACTACGGATGTTGACACACAAAGTCAACGAAACTGTATGCGTGATTTCGTGGATAATTCCCATTCGGTCCTGACCCCTGAGATTTAATTTTACCAATGTGGAAGAAAGGTGTTGCTTTTTCCATACCACATTTACCGTCGCATTGTCGTTGCGGTGCAATCTTTTTAGGGCATCAATGCGGGTACAGTTTGCTGAATGTATATACAAATCATGCGTTTTCCTGTCAATAAAACCAATCAGTTTGTCATCGGTTGTGGGACGGCAACACGGGGCAAAATGGAAGGCATTGAAATCTTTTCTCCGTTTCCAGTCAGGTGAAGGGATCCAGGTTACGAATTTTCGTGAAGGTGTCCCTTTGAGTAACACATCGCGCAAACCCGAAAGATCCAGCATTCCGGCACCAATCCTTCCGTACAATTCTTCCGGAGAACCAATTTTGTAAGCGGCCAGCAATTTGTTCATCAGACGGGTATGCGGCTTGATGCCGAATTCCGCCAACCTTGTGTTCAAAAGGTTTCTACCTTCCTGGATGTGGTCAATACCCCGTTTTTTCAAGGCATCCAGGATCATATTGCGGGCTTTGGATGTGGTCACGCTTCCCAGCCATTCTATCATTACCCGGGATTCTTGTGTAGTAATGATCTCAACCTGGTCTCCTCCGCGAAGCGGGGTGGACAAAAGCATCAGTTTTTCGTTAATCTTGGCGGCCAGTGCATGATTTCCCACCTGGGAATGAATATAATAGGCGAAATCCAATGCAGTAGCTCCTTTGGGTAACATCCGCATTTCTCCCTTGGGAGTGAAGACATACAATACAGAGATCAGGTTCCCGGGTTGGAAATTGTCAAAGAACTCCAGGCTTTCGTTGTCTTTTTTCTCCAGGGTTTCCCGTACCCGTGCCAACCACCTCTCCATACCGCTGATCTCGGGTGTGATTCCTTTGTATTTCCAGTGGGCAGCCACCCCCTGCTCGGCAATATCGTCCATACGTTTACTACGGATCTGGACTTCCAGCCATTTCCCGGAAGGCGTTAAAAACGTGGAGTGCAATGCTTCGTAGCCTGTTTCTTTAGGTTGCGAAAGCCAGTCCCGCCGGCGTTCGGGGTAAGGTTCCCAACGGCGGTTCAACAAGCTTTCAATGTAATAACAGATCCTGCGTTCTTCCTCAATATTCGTTTCTTCAGGCCGAAAAACAATGCGCAAGGCAAACAGGTCAAAGATTTCTTCAAAGGATACGTTCCTTTTTCGCATCTTGGACCAGATGGAATACGGTGTTTTGATACGGGTGGAAACAGAAAAATTCAAGCCTTCGCCGGCAAGAATTTCCTTAATTGGCTCCAGGAACGTTTGGGTGATCTCGGTGCCCTGCCGTCCCATCTCGGCCCTGACTTTTTCCTCGATTTCCCGGTATTCCTCCGGCATAACGTATTTCATCCAGATGTTCTCGATCTCGGATTTGATGGAATACAATCCAAGCTGGTGGGCCAGGGGTGCAAACACGTACATGGATTCACCCAGATTACGGGCCCGTTTTTCCACCGGCAATTCTTCCAGGTTTCTCAGGTTGTGTAGCCGGTCGGCCAGTTTGATCAGCAACACACGGATATCCTGGTTGACCGTCAGGAGCATTTGTTTGAACGTTTCCTCCTGCGTCTTGTCCTGCGCGGCAAAAACACGTTCCATCTTGCCGAGTCCTTCCACCAGCTCTCCGATCTTTTCTCCGAACATCCCGGCAATCTCTTCCGGACTGTAGTCGGTATCTGTAAATATGTGATGGAGCAGTGCCGTCACTATAGATTTATAGCCCAGCCCGATCTCATCGACCACGATCTTTGCCACATCAATGCTGTGCATGATAATGGGTTCACCCGAGATCCGTTTCTGGTTCTTGTGCGCTTCCTTGGCAAACTGGTATGCTTTGAAGACAAGCTCGCATTCTTGCGGGCCGGCACAGCGCTTCAGGGTGGATTGCCTTAGCGGTTCAAAATACTGATCTATAAGGTCAGGTGTTTCCAAAGACAATACAATTTATAAGGTTGAGGCAAATGCTGTGATAGGATCGTTCAGGCTTTTCAGAGCTTCTGCCGTCGGGTTACCCGGAAGTTCTATTCCGGGAGATTGTACTTCCCATTTATACTTTTCGGACATGTTTTGTGCAAAAAGACGTAAATTTTTCAGTCCGCCGCCGCTCCAGGAATACCCTCCAAACAGGAAAGCTTTTTTATTTCCGGGCTGCATAATCTCTATTTCGTGGCAAAGATGGTGCATATTGGGATGCATGCCGGTATTGTAGGAACAGGACCCTAAAACGATCCCGTTGTATTTCCATATTTCTTTCAAAATGAATGACGGATGCGTATTCGAAACGTTGAATACGCGGATGTTGCGGATGCCGTTCACGGCCAGCTGCCGGGCAATGTGATCCGCTGTTTTTTCAGTATGACCGTACATCGAGGCATAAGCTAGCACCACGCCAGTATCTCCTTTACTTGCTGCCCACCGGCTGTACCAGTCAAATACGACGGAAGGCTTGGTACGCCATACCGGCCCGTGTACCGGGCATATGATCCGGATGGGCAGAGTGGCGGCTTTTTGAAGTGCTTTTTCTACCTGGCCTGAAAAACGTCCTATAATATTTGTGTAATAACGGAGCATTTCGTCTTTGTAGTAATCCAGGTTGATCTCGTCGTCAAATATCCCTCCGTCCAATGTGCCGAATGTACCGAAGGCATCCTGCGAGAACAGTATGTTTTCTTCTGTACAGTATGCCATCATGGATTCCGGCCAGTGTACCATGGGTGTCATAACAAATTGCAGTTTGTGATGCCCCAGTTCCAGGGTATCGCCTTCTTTAACCTCCCTCATCCTGCTTTTGTCAAGTTCCGGGAAATAGATCTCCAGCAATTTGATGGCCTTTGCGTTGGTAACCACCGTGGCAGATGGGTAACGTAGCAACAGTTCACCTATCATTCCGGCATGGTCCGGTTCCATATGCAGGATCACCAGGTAATCCAGATCCCTCCCGTCCAGGATACCGGCCACTTCTTCCATATAGGAACGGTCACTGCCGTATTCTATGGTATCCAGAAGTGCGGTCTTTTTGTCTTTGATCAGGTAAGAATTGTATGAGATCCCAAAGGGCAGGGGCCAGTTGCTTTCGAATAACGTTTTGTGCCTGTCGTTTGTACCTATAAAATAAAGGGTTTCCAGAATTTTTGCTGTCATAATCAGAATAAGGTTGTTTTTTGTTCCGTCTCAAAAACTGTGCCTTCACCCGGTAATTCTCCAATAAGACGCAGAAAGCCGGTTTCGTTAATGATCGGAATATTGAGTTTTGTCGCTTTTTGCCATTTGGCCGGTCCCGGCTTTTCCCCGGCAAGCAGGTAATCCGTCTGGCCCGAGATTGCCGAGATCACTTTCCCTCCGTGGGATTCGATGAGCTTCTTCATCTCTTCGCGGGAACGGGAAAAATTGCCCGAGATGACAAGCTGCTTGTCCCGCAGCTTGTCTGACAGGGTTGCCCTTTCTTCCTCTGCCTGACTGAATGGCAGTCCTGCCTCGCGGAGTTTCTCAAGCATTGCCAGGATGCGGGGTTCCTTGAAGTATTGAATGATGGATGAGGATATTTTTTCCCCGATCTCGGGGGCCTGTGTCAGTTCTTCATCCGGTGCGTGGCGCAGGTTATCCAGCGATCCAAAATGGGATGCCAGGTATTTGGCTGTGGTCTCTCCCACGTAAGGGATTCCAATGGCATAAAGAAACCGGTGGAACGGTACATTGTGCGAGGCATCTATACTTTTTAACAAATTCTCTGTGGATTTGTCGCCCCAGTTATCCAGGGATTTCAGCATATCAGGGGTAAGGCCGTAAAGGTCCGACGGGTCTTTTACCAGTTCCTTGCTGAATAATTGTTCTACAAGTGCCTCACCTCCCAGAATGTTCATGGCTTTGCGGCTCATGAAATGTTCAATCCTGCCTTTGATCTGCGGGGGACATCCCCAGCGGTTGGGACAAAAATGTTTGGCTTCTTCCGGATCCCTTTCAAGCGGGGTTCCGCATTCAGGACAATGAGTGATGTATAGGAAAGGGACGGTGCCTTCCGGTCGCGTTTCCAAATCTACACCTACCACTTTGGGTATGATCTCACCGCCTTTTTCCACAAATACCGTATCGCCCAAACGGATATCGTGCAGGGCTATCTGGTCTGCGTTGTGCAGGGAGGCTCGTTTGACGGTAGTACCCGATAGCAGTACCGGCTGCAGGTTGGCTACAGGTGTAAGCGCTCCCGTACGTCCCACCTGGAAATCAACGGACAAAAGTTTTGTGGCGGCCTGTTGTGCCTTGAATTTGTATGCGGTTGCCCAACGCGGGCTTTTAGCGGTCATACCCAGGGCACGTTGCAGGGAAAATTCGTTGACTTTGATCACAACACCGTCTGTGGCTACTTTCAAATAGGTACGTGCCGTATCCCAGTGATCCAGGTAATCATTGATCTCTTTAAGGTCACGGCATAATTTCCGGTGTTTTGATATGGGAAAGCCCCAGTCCAGGGCGGCTTCCATTGCCTGCCAATGGTTGCTGACACCGGGTATATCGGCAATCAGGTGGTAGAGAAAACAGTCCAGTCCCCGGCGTTCCACCTCATCGGCAGAAAGCAATTTCAAGGTTCCGGCAGCGGCGTTGCGGGGATTGGCGAACGGGGTTTCCTGCTGCTCTTCTTTCATGGCGTTCAATTCTCTGAAACTGCTGAATGGCATGAGTATTTCCCCGCGAATCTCAAATGCTGAGGGCCAGGGCACCTTACAGGAAGAAACAGGGGGCAAGGAGGCCGGGATGGATCTGATGCGTTCCACGTTACGTGTAACATCGTCACCCACGGTGCCGTCCCCTCGGGTGAGTGCCCTGAAGAGTTTTCCGTTTTTATAGGTCAGACAGATAGCTGTTCCGTCAAATTTGAGTTCGCAGACGTACTCAATTTCCTTATCTGTAGTTTTGGCGATGCGGTTGTGAAATTCCAGCAACGCTTCCCGGTTGTAAGTATTGCTCAGCGAAAGCATGGGGTGTTTATGCGGGTACTGACGGAAAGACCTGTTTTCCGTGGATATGTCACTTCCAACGTTTTGTGTTGGGGAATCTTCCGTAACCAGGTCAGGATACTTTTTTTCCAGGGAAGTCAGTTCCTGAAGAAGCACATCGTATTCGAAATCGGAAATGGAAGGGGCATTCAGTACGTAATACTTCTTATTATGCTCATTGATAGCATTTTTCAATTCCCTGACCCGGATTGCGGCCTGACTTCGGTTCATGCTGTAAAGATACGAAGTATATCTGAATTATGTAGTATGACCGTTCCAGTGCAGGGTATAGTCCTGGATACGTATTTCCCCGCTCTCGGCCATAGCCCGGAGCACTTCCAAAACTTGTTCCTTTGACTCGGAAAAAAGAAGGTCCAGTTGTTGCACCTGAACGGGACCTTTGCGCAGGGTCTGACCAATCTTTCCGGCGATTCTTTGAAAGGTTTCCTGTGGATTTTCACGACCTTTGCGTGCCAGACATACATCACAGATGCCACAGTCTCCGGTGGTTCCCTCTCCGAAATAGGCCAGCAATTGTTTGCTCCTGCAGGGTGCATCGGATCCGGCATATTGCAACATGGCTTCCATCCTCCGGGCATAGGCATCTTTTCGTTGCAGGAAACGGGCCGGATTCAGGGCTACGTTTCCGGGCTCCAGGCGATACGTGTGTAAAAAAACCTGTGGGGATCTTTTTCTGGGAATGTAAGATATGACTCCCAGGCGGGATAAATGGATCAGGTATTCGCTAATGACACGCGGTGCGTTTCGGCTCAAATTGGCCAGGTATTCCTCGTCGATGGATACAAATCCGTTGAAAAGTCCGGTATAGGTTCGCAAGAGCAATTTAATAAAGGTATCCAGCCGCGGATTGGCAATTTGAACGCGATACAATTCATCGCGTGAAACCCTGAACATGATGCGCGAAGGGTTGTTTACTTCTTCGGTCAGGGAAATGTATCCTTCCTGTTCCAGGCTTTGCAGGGCATACCACAGGGTAGAGGGGTGTTTTTTTCTGCGCCGGGCAAATTCTTCCAGTTTAAAATCAAATTGTTGTTCGGCTCCTTCCCCGTAACCCAGTCCCAGAAAGGAATAGAGTTCCTGATAGGTTTCCCGGATGAGTTCCGGATCTGGAAATGAAACCGAATAGATCTGTTTCAGGCGTTTGGCATCGGAAGGGTTGTATAGCAGTACGGCGTATGCCTTTTCTCCGTCCCTTCCCGCACGGCCGGCTTCCTGGAAATACGCCTCGGGCGAATCGGGCACGTCAAAGTGACAGACAAAGCGGACGTCGGGTTTATCAATACCCATTCCGAAGGCGTTGGTGGCTACCATGACCCGGATTGCGTCGTTCTTCCAGGCTTCCTGTTTGGAAGCTCTCTGCCGGGAATCCATCCCGGCATGGTATGCATCCGCTTTAACACCGTTAAAAATCAGGAACTCGGCAACATCCTCGGCTTTCTTCCTTTCCCGGACATAAACCAGGCCGCTGCCTTCCACACCCTGCACAATGCGCAGGAGCTGCCCCATTTTATCCTCGGCTTTACGGACAACATAAGCCAGGTTTTTTCGCTCGAAAGAACTTTGAAATACTTTGTGGTCTTTGCGGAATTGAAGTTTTTCCGTGATGTCTTCAACTACCTGGGGGGTTGCGGTGGCTGTGAGGGCCAGAACGGGCACATCGGGGAAAATTTCCCTGAATTCGGCAATACGCAGGTAAGAAGGACGAAAATCGTATCCCCATTGGGAAATGCAATGCGCCTCATCAACCACTATGGCGGTAGGTTCCATTTTGCGTACGCGTACCTTGAATAACTCCGTTCCCAGGCGTTCGGGGGAGAGGTATAAAAATTTGTACGATCCATACGCCGCATTGTCCAGTGCAATGTCAATCTCGTAGGAACTCATCCCGGAATGAACACACAATGCCTTGATCCCCAATGTTTTTAATATCTCTACCTGGTCGTTCATCAGCGCGATCAACGGGGTAACCACTATGCAAATGCCTTCTTTGAGCAGAGCAGGGATCTGGAAACATATTGACTTTCCTCCTCCGGTGGGCAAAAGAGCCAGGGTATCCTTTCCTTCATAAATTGAAGCTATGACATCTTCCTGGTTTTCACGGAACGAAGTGTAACCCCAGTAACGAAGCAGGGTCTGGCGGAATATTTCGGAATGATTTTTGTGCATAATCCCGTTATTGCAAAGATAAATAAAATGAGTATCTTCGCAACTTGGTTAAAAAGATGTTTATTCAATTATATTTACCCTTAATTAATTAATTATGAGCAAAATAGATCTATCCAAGTATGGAATTACGAATGTAGGGGAGATTGTGTACAACCCTTCTTATGAAGAATTGTACCAGGCAGAAATGGACACTGCCAATGAAGGGTTTGAAAAAGGTGTTCTGACCAATATGGGTGCCGTGAATGTGCTTACCGGACGTTTTACGGGACGTTCCCCAAAAGACAAATTTATTGTTAAAGATGCAACTACCGAGAATACGATATGGTGGGATGGTGTTGTAAACAAACCCGTTACCACTGAAGTGTGGAATTCACTCAAGACTATAGCACAGGATCAGCTTTCCGGAAACAAGAAACTTTATGTTGTGGATGCGTTCTGTGGAACCAATACCGATACACGCCTGAAAGTGCGTTTTATAATGGAAGTGGCCTGGCAGGCTCATTTTGTAACCAATATGTTTATCCGTCCTTCAGGTTATGAACTGGAAAATTTCGGAGAACCCGATTTTGTGATGATCAATGCTTCCAAGGCAACCAATCCCAATTGGAAAGAGCAGGGCATGCATTCAGAGGTGTTTGTGGTATTCAACCTGACCGAGCGTCTTTCCGTAGTGGGCGGCAGCTGGTACGGTGGTGAAATGAAGAAAGGTATTTTCTCCATGATGAACTATTACCTGCCTTTGAAAGGGATTGCAGCCATGCACTGCTCGGCCAATGTGGGCGAAGAAGGCGATGTGGCCATTTTCTTTGGTTTGTCCGGAACGGGAAAAACCACGTTATCTGCAGATCCCAAACGTTATTTGATCGGAGATGATGAACACGGATGGGACGATCACGGCATATTCAACTTTGAAGGCGGCTGCTATGCCAAATGTATTGATTTGAGCCAGGAAAAAGAACCCGATATCTGGAGAGCCATCCGCCGGGATGCTTTGCTGGAAAACGTAAAAGTATTGCCGGACGGAACACCCGATTTCGAGGACGGCTCCATCACGGAAAACACCCGCGTTTCTTATCCCATATACTTTATCAATAAGATTGTACTGCCTACGAAAGCCGGGCATGCCAAAAAAGTGATCTACCTTTCCGCCGACGCTTACGGTGTATTGCCTCCGGTTTCAATCCTGGATGACAAACAGGCCCAGTACCACTTCCTGTGCGGTTATACTTCCAAACTAGCCGGTACAGAACTGGGGATCACCGAACCCGTACCTTCTTTCTCGGCTGCTTTCGGAGAGGCCTTCCTGACCGTTCACCCGACTATCTATGCCAAAAACCTGGTAAAGAAAATGAAGGAACACGATGCCAAGGCTTACCTGGTAAACACCGGATGGAACGGAACGGGCAAACGTATTTCCTTGAAAGAAACACGCGCCATCATTGACGCCATTCTGGATGGAAGCATTGATGAAGCACCCACCAAGCACGTTCCCATAATGAATCTGACAATCCCCACACAATTGCCCAATGTTTCGTCAGACATTCTGGATCCCCGTGATACTTACCAGGATGTTAAGGAATGGGAGAAGAAAGCCGTTTCACTGGCTACCAAATACATCAAGAATTTCGAGAAATACTGCGATACCCAGGCTGCCCGTGACCTGATCCCTTCAGGACCGCAATTGCCGTAATATTACGTATTATTTAAAATGAAGGTGACTAGAAAGTCAATTTGACTGCTAGTCACCTTTTTTATTGCCTCTCCGTACTAGAAATTCAGGATCTTATGAAAATCAAATTCTTCCGGGTTGGGGACGATAGCTTTGGCGGCTTCGTAATCCGATTCCATAATGTAATCCATGATGTGCTTCATGTAGAACTGGACTTCGTGTGATTTCATATTCACCTGGCGGGCAGGAATCTTCCCGGTTACAGGATCCTGCAGGTCCTGCAAAAACAACGGGATGATCTTTCCGTTGCCGTCGCGGCAAACCATACAACCGCTTACCCCTTTGATAAAGAGTTCGTAAACGCCCATTCCCAGCATGGAGCAATACTCCAGGTCAAAGGATTTTGGGGTGATGCAACGTACTTCATAACCAACTTCAACAGGACGGGTTTTTACCTTAATGCCCAGTTCTGTCATTTTTTTCTCTACCAGGTTGTCTATGATATGTGATTTTGAGATCTTGCCCAGTTCCGGATGTCCGTGTGCATCATAGGAAAAAGCAATACCGGCATCCTTGACGTCTTTTTCCGAAAGGGACTGGAAGACGCCTTCAGAGATCATGATGCAGCCGTAAGGTATGTTGCGGATCTGGCGTTTGATCACTGATGATACGATCAGGTTCACGATCTTGTCTATGGTCATCTGGGTCTTGTAGAACATTTCCGATATGATGATCATTGGGAAATGGCAGGAAGATCCGATCCCGAAAGCCAGGTGACCGGCCGAGCGTCCCATTGCCGTTACTATGAACCAGTTTTCGCTGGTACGGGCGTCTTCATAAACGGTACGTCCCAGGTCAGTGCCTTGTGCCTTAGCACTCTGGTAGCCGAAAGTGGGAATACCTTCAGGCAGGGGCAAATCGTTATCTATGGTTTTGGGTACGTGGATGTTGGCAATGTTGTATTCCTTCTGTACCAGGAACTTGGATATGCGGTTAGCTGTAGAGGCCGTATCGTCACCGCCCACCGTAACCAGGAGTTTTACGTTGTTTTCCTTGAAAAAATCCAGGTTGAAACGTTCTTCAAAATCTTTGTCTGTAGGTTTAAAACGGCTCATACGCAGGTACGATCCGCCCCGGTTGAAGAGCATATCGGCTTTGTCAAAATCCATATCCTCCTGACGGCATTTCTCTTTACAGAACAATCCGGTATATCCGCCATGCAGTCCAATTACGCGGTATCCCTTGGTAATGAAAGTTTTTGTGATTGTGCATACTACCGTGTTGATCCCGGGAGCCGGGCCGCCACCGCATAGTATGGCTATTGAAGGTTGTTTTTCCATATCTGATGTTTTTAAGAAGCGACAAATTTAGGGAAAAAGCTTTGTTTACGGAAATGATACGGCATTAAGTTGCTTCAACCGGCTCCAGATTTTTTGCACGGGGAATCCCATCACGTTGAAATAACTGCCCTCAATACGGTCAATACCTATGTATCCAATCCATTCCTGCACCCCGTAGGATCCGGCTTTGTCGTATGGTTTATACCTTTTTATATAATAGTCTGTCTCCCGTTCATCCAATTGAGAAAACCAAACGAGTGTCTGATCCTCAAAACCCCCGGAGATTGCAGTATCTTCTCCTGAACGCAGGTAAACGCCGGTAATAACCTTGTGGCAACGTCCGGAAAGATGTTGCAACATACGGCGTGCGTCTTTTGCCGAGTTGGGTTTTCCCAGCACCGACCAGGTTCCGTGCTCCTTATCACTTGCAGGGGTGGCAGACTGTATGCCTGTAAAGACAAGCGTATCTGCTGTAATCAGCAATTCATCCCTTTTGAGAATTCGCGGAAAAGCCAGGGATTTGGACCGGGCCAGCCATAAAGGAATATCGCAGGGTTCCAGGTCTGCGGGGAAATGATCTTCATCCACTCCGTGAACCGGCTGAACGGTGAAAGGCAAATCCAAGCCCTCCAGAAGGTGTTTTCTGCGGGGAGAAGCCGACCCCAATATTATCTTGTAGTTTGAGTGCATAGGTTATTCCGAAGGAGCTTCCAGCATATCTTCCGGGACTTCTTCCTTTTCCTTGTACCATTTGCTGTGAAGCCTGAGCGTCTGTTCCACCAGGTCCCTTACACAACCCCTTCCTCCCGGGAAAGGAGATATATAGCGGGATATGTGACGTACCTCAGGGGCGGCGTCGGCAGGGCAGAAAGGAAGTCCGCATGCTTTCATGGGAGGAATATCGGGGATGTCATCCCCGGCATACGCCACCTCGGAAGGATCCAGATCGTATTTTTTGCAAAAATCCAGAAACGGGGGGATCTTGTCACGGGCTCCGGAATAAATGTCTTTGACTCCAATGTTCCGGTAACGTTTTTCTACCGAAGGAGAGACTCCTCCGGTGATTATGGCCACGGGATACCCGTGTTCCACGGCAATCCTGATGGCATAGGCATCACGTGCATAATGGGTTCTGAAAAGATCACCGTCCGGCATAGACATTACACCTCCGTCTGTAAGTACTCCGTCAACGTCAAAAGCAAATGCTTTGATCTTATGGAGCTGGCTTTTGTAATTACTCATAATGTTGCAAAGTTATTATATTTGCATCACAAACATACTGGTATATGCGTAATTTTCGTTTCCCGGGTTTTGCCTTGTTGTTATTGGCTGCTTCTTTTTTTATTTCCTGCGATAATACAGGAACCACAACCACGTTTGCCGGAAGGGTAACTGATGCAAAGACGGGAAATCCCATCAAAGGTGTGTCGGTAACCGTTATGCCATTCAGCCTGGGAGAAGAAACGGATGATGATGGTACGTATACCATAGAATTGCCCCGGACCACTGAAAACGTATACCTGGTATTCAGTATCCCCGGGTATGACAGCTGGCAAACGGAATCCATGCCACTTTCTCCCAAAAGAAAAAACCTCTATACCATAGATGTATCCTTGGAACCCCGCATAGCAATAGCCGTACTTTCTTCAAATACAGTTGATTTTGAGGCCGGTGCCGTATCTGTGGAACGTATCCTTACCAATTCGGGCAGTGACACGCTGCGCTGGAATTTTTTGGACCTTTATTTTCCGGAATGGCTGACTGTGGATCCGCTTGACGGGGTTTTGCTAATGGATGGATCCCAAACGATAACTTTTCATTGTGATAGGACCGGTTTGCCGATTGGGGACCAAAGTGCTGAAATTCAATTGGTAGGGGGGCAAACTCCACTGACCGTGGAAGTGCTGCTGCTGGTAGAAGGAGCCGTCTTGTCCGTCAAGGACACGGAATTTGATTTTGGGGAAGAAGAAACACAGATGCAGACAACCCTTTCAAACCCGGGTAACATTCCCCTGGAATGGCATTTGGAAGAATCATTGCCTGCCTGGCTCTCCTGGGATCCGGGTGTGAGCGGGAGCGTTCCGGCAGGGGAAGACAGACTGATAACCGTAATTGCTGACCGTTCCGCAATGGATTACGGGAACTATAGTTTCAGCACCAGACTCTTATCAAACGGTGGGGATACTTCATATGTCTTTTCCATAGCAAAAACACAGGACCTGATACAGGTTGCACCTCAATCAATCGATTTCGGGACACAGGACACGGAACGGTCTTTTACCGTTTCCAGGCTTTCGGGAATTTACGACGTTCCATTTACCGTTACTTGCGAAGATCCGCTTTTAGGTTTGTCTGCGGCAGAAGGAAGCATAACGCGAGAGGTCAATGAGGCAGAAATTCTTATTACTCTGGACCGGGAAAACATCCCGGCAGGGAAATCCGAAAGCGTAATTTTGGTCAATGCTCCGGACCAACAATTTACCGTACTGGTCACGTATTCAACGGCGGCCGTACAGCCCCAGGTAAGCACAGACGGATTTGGACTGGATAAGGAATACCGGGTGCATTTCAAAGGGACACTGGTAAGCAACGGGGGAGGATCCGTCCTTCAGCACGGACATTGCTGGGGAACGAATCCCAATCCGGACACTGACAACGGATACTACTCACAACTTGGATCTGCCGGGGAAGGGCAAACGTTTGTTTCTTACCCGGAAACGATGCCTCAGGCAGGAACTACCTGGTATTACAGGGCTTATGCCACAAATGAGATGGGAACTTCTTACGGGGAAACGCAAACGTTGCAATACAATCCTCCTGTATTAACAAATCCTGTAATTGTTTACAATGCATTCTCCAATTCACTTGTTTATAGGGTAACGGCAACTTCACAAACACCGCTTAACGAGCGTGGATTTGTGTGGAATACTACCGGTCAGGTTCCCGTTTTGGGTCAGGACAGTGAGACACGGCTTAGTCCGGAGGCTCCTGCATTTTTTTATACATTGAATGCACCGCAAAAAGGTACCCGGTATACCATGCGTGCTTTTGCCGTAAATGAATCCGGTTTAACTTATTCAGATACCACTTCCTATTATCTGGATATTGAATTGCCACAAATAGTGACATTAAAAGCGGGCGAAACCGTAAATGCAGATTTATATAGTGCTTCAATAATAGGAAGTATAGCGAAATTGGGATCGGAACCGGTGCTTGCATACGGACATTGTTGGAGTACAGCGGAGAATCCGACTGTGGAAGACGATAACACCCAATTTACGCAAACGGAAAATCCGGGTGATTTTGTTTCAAATATCACCGGATTAATGCTTAATACAACGTATTACGTGCGAGCCTATATACAAACAAGCCGCGATATATATTACGGGGAACAGGTAGACTTCAGTACATTAAATGATGAGGGAATTGTAGTGTCAGAGGGTATGAAAATGTACATTACCACCAATGCCGTCCCAAAAGCCTACGAATGGACGGGACGTGTTCCAGGTCTTACTGTATCCAACGGAATTACCTACAATACCGGTAATAAACCCAAAGGTACTATTGCCGCCATATCTTTCAACGGCAGCAGCGGCTATTTGCTGAGCCGTTATTACAACCCGTTATCAGGAGCCGACCGTGGCACGTTTAATTTTTGGATGCGTTTCCGCAACAAAATGAACAAGTCCCTGGTATATCCCTTCTTCGGTTCCGTTTCCGAAGGCGGATTTTACGTAGAAATCCGTCACAATGGCACAGACTGGGTACTGACCTTATGCCTGGGTCCGGACAAAGAGACGTATGTCATTCCCTTGCCTTCCTATGCGGGAATGGATATTACTGATTTTTTGGGAGTAAGCTGGCATATGATGTCTATAGTTTCAAACGGTACTTCCATGACCGTATACCTGGACGGTATGAACCTCTATACGGAACCTATGGAAATGTCTTTTGGTGTACAGGATGATTTTGTGATAGGGGCCAATGCCCTGAACGGAACAACACTGAATACGTTCCTGCCGGCCGATATGGCCTGTCTGCGTTTTTACGATCGTGTGCTTACCGATTCGGAGATAGCACAGATCTTCAATGCCGGTCAATGACCTAACGCCTGTAGATCATGTATTGATTCCAGTCACTGAATACCTTTAGGTGTTTTCCCTTAACCAGCAATACATGATTTCCCATACCGTTTAAATGAAAATCAGCCAATGGTTGCTCCAATTGGAGTTTCATCTGTGTACGGCATTTGTAATCTGTGTGTTCCGATTCAACGGTAACTCCTTGCGAAACAAAAAAACGTTCCAGCCTTTTCCCGATCCATTTAACGATGGTATAGGGTTCCCCCGGAGTGAAATATCCTTCAACACCCACACTCACACCGGACTCAAAATGGGAATTGAAAGCATAGTCTTGTGGCATGGAAAACGGGACACTGCAATGGGCAATATCTATGGTGTTTTGTTCCCGGTCAAAATCTATGGGATTGGCCATAAAAACGGGTTCTCCTGTCAATTCTCCGGCAAAGATCATGGACAACAGGGAAGGTAAGTCTCCCTCACAGGCCGCCGGAATACCCTCCTGGTTGAATAGTGCAAGTGCAGTACAAGCCGTTACATTACATTCATTTAGAAGATTAAAACACTTGATTGTTAATGCGTTGCATGAATGATACACCAGAAGATCATCCAATGATTGGTACATTCTTACTGAATCGTATACGTCCTCCTTGGTGCAATGGGTCATACCGGAAGCGTTTTTCAGGATTTTCTGGTAAATGGTAACGTTGTCCCGGCTGAGTTTGGTGTGCTGTTTGTAACTATCCACAAGAGATGCAATATCAATACTTTGAAAATGCATACCGAACATACGGGTCAGGGCTTCTGAATCCACATGGTTTGATAAGAGCCACGGAGATGGACCCCCAATAAGTGCTATGTGTATTTTCTTTAGCTTACGCACCGTATGTTGCATGCGGTAAAACACCTCCATCATTTCCGGTTGAATCTCATTTTCGGAAAAGATCATAGGCACATTCAACTTACCCTCTGAAAAGTAAGTAGCCAACTCCAGGGCGGCAGGCAGTGAATTGTGCATATGGTCGTACAGGAAAATCAGTGGCAGTGGCAGGGAATAGGAATAACTCTGAAATATTTCCTCGCATCCGCCGGACGCAATAAAAGGGAGGTAAATTTTATCGGGATCGGCAAAGTGATCCGCAGAAATTTTATTGTAAGGAATTACCGATAGCTTGAAACGTTCCTCGAGCGATTCAAGCAAAGACCTTCTTGATTCAGCCAAAACACGGAATTCCTGTAATGGAGAATAGAAGAAAATCAGTTCCAGTTTAAGCTTCCGGGGTTCCATCACCGAAATGTAAAGGAATGTTGGGCATTCCCGATCCGGAAAGATTGATTTTACCGAAATGCTCTTCGTATTTTCTGAGGTTATCCTGTAGTGCGTTGAAGAATCTTTTGGCGTGTTCAGGAGTCATAACAATCCTGTTCTGGACCTTTGCCTTGGCAATGCCGGGCATCATTCGAATGAAATCGAATACGAATTCACTGCTGGAATGCGTGATGATTGCCAGGTTTGAATAGCATCCCTGGGCAACGTCTTCAGGCAATTCAATATTGATTTCTTTCTTTGGTTTTTGTTCCATAGCCTTATCTTTTATAATGCAAAAGTAGTATTTTTTATATATTTGCGTCTTATTCCCCAAAAGTATATGGAACTACCTGCAATATACGATCCCTCAGCTACAGAAGATAAGTGGTACAGTTACTGGTTAAAGCACCGTTATTTCCATTCTAAGCCCGATGAGCGGCCCAAATACAGTGTGGTGATCCCGCCCCCTAATGTAACCGGAGTGCTCCACATGGGGCACATGCTCAACAATACCATCCAGGACGTACTTGTAAGACGGGCCCGCATGCAAGGTAAAAACACCTGTTGGGTACCGGGAACCGACCATGCTTCCATAGCTACTGAAGCCAAAGTAGTTGCCCTTTTAAAAGAAAAAGGAATAAAAAAGACCGACATATCAAGGGAGGAATTCCTGGAATATGCCTGGGCCTGGAAAGAAAAACACGGCAACATCATTTTGGAACAGTTGAAAAAGCTGGGCGCTTCCTGTGACTGGGACCGTACCAATTTTACGATGAACCCGGATATGAGCCGTGCCGTTACGGATACCTTTGTACATCTTTATAACGAAGGGTTGATCTACCGCGGAGTACGTATGGTGAACTGGGATCCCCAGGGGAAAACGGCCGTTAGTGATGAAGAAGTCATTCACAGGGAAGTCAACGAAAAATTGTATTACCTGCGGTATTTTTTTAGCGACAACGGAAAACGCAGCGACAACTATTTGTCTGTGGCCACCACAAGGCCCGAAACCATTATGGCCGATGTGGCCGTATGCGTGAATCCCGGGGACGAAAGGTATTCCGGACTGATTGGGAAAAAAGTCCTGATCCCATTAATTGACAAAGAGATCCCTGTAATTGCGGATGATTACGTGACTATGGATTTCGGGACGGGCTGTTTGAAGATTACACCCGCTCATGATCCCAACGACTATGAAATAGGATTGCGTCACAAATTACCCGTAATAGACATCATTGATCCGGACGGCACCCTGAACCATCAGGCACAGATCCTGGTAGGGGAGGACCGTTTTGCCGCACGCAAAAAAATCCGTACCATGCTACAGGAATCCGGCTGCCTGGAGAAAGAAGAACCGTATGTCACACAGGTGGGCTTTTCCGAACGGACCAACGCAGTTATTGAGCCGAGGCTTTCGCTGCAGTGGTTCTTAAAACTGGAAGTGCCTGCAAAAAAAGCATTAGCGTATGTGGAAGACGGGCGGGTAAAACTGATCCCCGATAAATACCGCAACACCTACCGCCATTGGATGGAAACAGCACGGGACTGGTGCATATCCCGCCAATTGTGGTGGGGACAGCAGATCCCTGCCTGGTACCTGCCAAGCGGTGAAATCATCGTGGCCGCCACGGCGGAAGAGGCCCTGAAACTGGCCCGGAAAAAAGATCCCTCTCTTACTGAAGAGGACCTGAAACAGGATCCCGATGTGGTAGATACCTGGTTCTCTTCCTGGCTATGGCCCATTTCTGTGTTTGATCCCGGGAAGCCCGGTCATCCCAAAAAAACACCCAATGAAGAACTGGCCTATTATTACCCTACTGACGATTTGGTAACAGCTCCAGACATCCTATTCTTCTGGGTTGCCCGCATGATCATGGCCGGAGATATGTATTGCCAGGAGAAACCGTTTTCCAACGTATACCTTACCGGAATGGTACGGGACAAAATGGGACGGAAAATGTCCAAATCACTGGGCAATTCCCCGGACCCCATAGAACTGATGAACAAATACGGAGCCGATGGGGTTCGTATGGGTTTGATGTTGTGCACTTCTGCCGGGAACGACATTTTATTTGACGAAAGCCAGGTGGAACAAGGACGGAATTTTTGCAACAAAATCTGGAATGCTTACAGGCTGGTTCGTTCCTGGAAACGGGACACCACCTTACCATTGGAAGAGACTTCCGGACAGGCCATTAAATGGTTCCGCCAATTATTGGCGTCCACAAGGGTCGAAGCCGATGATCTCTTTTCCAAGTTCCGTCTGTCGGAAACCCTGATGCTGCTTTACAAACGCTTCTGGGATGACTTTTGTTCCTGGTACCTGGAGATCATAAAGCCTGCAGGTAATGGAAAGAAAAAAATTGATGCGGCTACTTACGATACGACCCTGGAATTTTTCGATATTCTTCTGCATATGCTGCATCCCTTTATGCCCTTTATTACTGAAGAATTGTGGCAGAACCTTTATGAACGCCGGGACGGAGAAAGTATCATGGTTTCTACGGTTCCCGGTACCGGTTCATTCAAGCAGGAAGAGCTGGAAGATTTTGCCCGTTTACAGGAATTGATCGTTTCAATCAGGGGTTTGCGGCAAAAAAAGCAAATACCCGGAAAAACAGAATTGAAACTCTATGTTAAAGGTAAATTTGCCGGTAACCTTTACGGTATTGCCAAACGTATGGGAGGACTGCAAGAAGTTGTACCTGTAACAGAAACTCCCGGCGATGGCAATGTGTATTCGTTCCTGATAGGGACGACTGAATTTTTCATTCCCCTGGGAGAACTTCTGGATACAAAAGAAGAACGTTCCAAGATCAACGGGGAACTGGAGTACTACCATAATTTCCTGGCCGGTGTTGAAAAGAAACTCAACAACCCCAATTTTGTTCAACGGGCCCCGGAGCAGGTAGTAGCTACCGAACAGAAAAAACGTTCGGACGCTTTGGCAAAAATTGCCGCACTTGAGCAGCAATTATCATCATTACAATGAAATACAGACATTTGATCCTGACATTGATCTCCTTCACATTACTTGCTCAATGTGTTAAAGTCAGTGAATTGGATGACAATGCCCACATTTCTTCCTGCGGGATCACCGCAGTATCTCCACAGGCAGTAATCTTTGATACACCTTTGGTAGAGGGGGATCAGATCACCCTCCCTATGAATTACGGAAAATACGAATTCCCTGTAACCGTTACCCTGGATATAAAAACAGCGCAGAAGATCGATAAGATCCTGGGTATGGACGAAGGCAACACCCTTATTTTTGAAAATGAAGGGATCGTACGCAAGATCCACCTCATAGCCCTGAGCGGTGTGGTACATACATACGAAGTACGTATTGAAGTGGCTCCCCGTAGCGACCTGGCCTCTATTTCTGCTGTTACATTGCAGGAATATACCCCGGATAATTTTTTACTTGCCCGGGAAGTTGTAATAGATCTTGTTGAAAACCAGGTGGTCATTTATGCCATAAAGGAACAGTCATTACCTTTAAATGTAACACTGCAGATGGAACTCAGCCCGGGAGCTCACCTGGACGATCAGCAGGCAGTGAAGACATTTACTATAAATGACTACGATACCGCTATCCCGTTCACCGTTACCGCTGAAAGTGGCAAAGAAGAAATATGGTCCGTAATCTTAGCCGGTATAACAACAGTAGAAGATCTTTCTCAGACTCAACCCGATGTTTGGGAACGGATGGTACCTGTGGGACCTTACACGGTTACCTTGCAAAATGAAAGACCGGTGGTAGTAAATATCCGTGCCGATGCTTCCGCCGGAAAACTTATTGTCTGCGTGCGTGAACAAGGAACGGCATTCCCCTGGAATGTTTCCCTGAATTATGGTCTGCAACCATACGTATTGCCTGTGAAGATTGTACCGGGAGATGTTTTCACTGTTTCCGGATGGGAAGAAACACACAGGTTCTACCTTATGGATGTATTGTCTTTGCAGGCCCGTGTATGGGACCTGATCTGGGAAAGGTGGTTGAATCCGGAAAACAAAGTGTTGTCTTTTGATGTTCTGGAATACAAATCGGCACAAGATCAGATGGAACTGGGAGATCCTGTGATAGATACCCTGACAAGGGAAGTAAGTATCCCCATGATATCCGGAAATGACTTTCCGCTGGAGATCACTTCTTATGATATAACGGTCTCTGACAGCGCCACCTGTCAAATTCCCGGACAACTATTTTTTGAATCATACAAAAGCGTACTTCCTTTTACCGTTACCTCCCAGTCCGGTAATGAAAAACAATGGGTACTGAAAATAGAACCCTGGTTCAGTACAAGTACAGATATTCTGTCTTTTACAGCGGAAAATTACCACTCGGAACAAAACCTGGTACAGCTGGAATCCCCGGAGGCCACTATTGATACAGAAAACAAAACCCTTACACTGGTGATAAAAGCCGGGTACGATTTTCCTTTTTCCATAGACAGTTATGGATTGGTACTATCCGAAAACGCAGTACTACAGGAAGATTATTCACAAGGAATCGTGTTTAGTACGATCGATCAGGCTGTTCCTTTAACTGTTGTAGCTGAAAGCGGCGATACCGCACAATGGACGCTGCAGTTGGTGGATGAACGTACCGAAAACCTGGAGGCATTGGTACTTGATTATCGCATAGTAAGTTACCAGGGAACCACTGAAACGGCAAACAACATGGTCCTGGAAGAGTGGGGTGTCGTGGATACGATCAACCGTACCGTTTCACTGATCATCAATGACTGGTCCTCCAAGATGCCCGTTACCGTTGAAGGGATCATGAGCATTTCCAAAAACGCGACCCTGGAAGGCACCGTTGTCAATGATTGTGAACATCAAATTGTCTTCCATACAGTTGATGAAACATTTGAATTTACTGTTACATCTGAAAGCCGCACCAATACAACTACGTGGACCCTATTACTGGAAGATCGTTCTCCCGCCAGGAGTTCAGAGGCGGAAGTAACCGGCTTTATCACGGGCAACCCTTCATCGGGTTTTGTATTTGATAAAAAATACCTGGAATCCGGTCCCGGTACCATAACCATACTGGTAAGCGAAAGACCTTCCCCTGGAGCGCTGCTGGCCATCAAACCACAGATCACAGTTTCCCCTGAGGCAAGGCTTCAAGGGATTACCTCCGGTGCTCCGCTTGCCTTATCCTTCACAGAACCTTATGTTTTCCGGGTAGTGGCCCAGGACGAATCCGTAAGGGAATGGCAGATACGCCTTATTTATGCCCCACAGGTTTATAACAGCAGTTATGAAGAATGGGGTACCGTAGATGGCGTCCAGAATATTTTACCTTCCAACGGGAACGGATGGACAACCGGCAATAATGCCCAGGTTATTGGTACAACAAGGATTACGGGAAATAACAGTCCATATGCCGCCCAAATGCTGACACAATTGAAAACCGTGAATTTGATCGTGATCAAGGTGACAAGCCTGGCTGCAGGTGCCGTTATGTTGGGCAAATTCAATTTCAGTATGGACGTGGAAGCCGTGTTGAATCCTACCAGTATGTCCGATTTCGGGATCCCGTTTACGGCGGATTCAAATCCCGTAGGTTTTGAAATTGATTACAACTACCAGTCCGGCGGTCAGCGGGTATATACCCAGGCCTACAAAGGGGCGTTCGGTATGCCGGCCTTTAAGGATCCGGTGAATGTCTCCGGTCCCGATAAAGCGGTAATAGCCACCGAAATCCATTATAGCGAAGGAAGTGAATGGGATTACGATTTGAAAAACAGGCCTACACTGATAGCCGAAAGAGAGATCCTTACGGAAGGAACCGCAGGGTGGACCCGTTCCCGTCTGATTTTCAACAAGGTACCGGGCAAAGAACACCTTAAAATGACGCACCTGGTTGTGCGGATGTCTTCTTCCTATCAGGGAGACGAATTCAAGGGAGCCGACGGAAGCAAGTTGACCGTCGACAATTTCAAACTGATCTATTACATTCCCGGGGAGGAGGCCACAACATTGCAATAATTATGATGGAATATACTTCTAAAATAACTGTCAGGTATTACGAGACAGACCAAATGGGGGTGGTGCACCATTCCAATTACATCCGCTATTTTGAAACAGGACGTGAAGAAATGATGGAACATTACGGTGTTCCATATAAGGAAACCGAATCGCGCGGTATCATCATGCCGGTGCATGCCGTTCACTGCGATTACATACATCCGGCACGTTACGGGGAAGTGTTGTCTGTAGAGACCCGTCTGGAAGAAATGCCCCGTTCACGCATTACATTCCGCTACAACATCTATAATCCGGAACAGGTACTTCTGGCCAAAGGGTATGTGACATTGGCTTTTGTAGATGTTTCCCGGGGAACACCGGTAAGAGCACCCCGTTTTCTGACGGAAGTATTGGAAAAATACATAAATTTGTAAAACAAGACTAAAGGAATATGAGTAAATTATTATTGTTCGGCACTCTGGGTGCCACCGAGATCATAATCATTGCTTTGATCGTTCTGCTTCTTTTCGGAGGCCGCAAGATACCCGAATTGATGAAAGGCATAGGTAAAGGCGTAAAAAGTTTTAAAGACGGAGTCAAAGGCCTTGAAGACGATCTGAAAGAAGAAGAAAAAGATATTGACAAGGATCTGAAGTAACAGCGGTGGCCGATTCTTCCCGGGATACGATTGAGATGACCTTTTGGGAACATCTGGATGAGTTTCGCAAGGTTTTGTTTCGCTCTGCAATTGCCTTAATTTTATTAATGGTAATTGTCTTTGTGAATAAAAATTTTGTATTTGAAACTGTCATATTTGCGCCCAGAACTTCCGATTTCATCCTTTACAGGTGGATGGAATCCCTTGCTGCATGGACCGGATTTTCTTCATTTTCACCGGACCCTTTTGAACTTCAGTTGCAAAACATAGAGCTGGCCGCACAATTCTTTACCCATATAAGCGTTTCTTTCAGCATAGCTTTTGTTCTGGCGACCCCGTTTCTGTTGTACCAATTATGGCTTTTTATAAGGCCGGCTTTGTATCCTACTGAAAAAAAATCCGTTGTAGGAGCCTTTGCCTGGTGTTCGCTGCTATTCTTTTTGGGAGTTTTGGTGGGATACCTTTTTGTCTTTCCGTTGACGATTAATTTTTTAGGCAGCTACCAGGTTAGTGAACTGGTGGAAAACCAGATCACCCTGCAATCCTATATTCACATGTTCACCTGGCTGGTGATCATTATGGGGATCGTATTTGAAATGCCGGTTTTGTTACGTGTTTTATCACGGATTGGGGTCATATCCAAGGAACTGCTGAAAAAATACAGAAAATACGCAATCGTTATTCTTTTGGTACTGGCTGCGATCATAACACCAAGCGGGGATGCATTCACATTGTTCGTTGTAGCATTGCCCTTGTATCTTCTCTACGAAATAAGTATACTTGTATGTTACAGCAAGTCGGCAGAAGAAGAAGATGATGAAACCAGCAAAGCGTAAATCCTTTATTCTGATAACAGGCGGGATCGTTTTTTTGTGCCTGATCCTGTTCATTATTCCTTTTTTCTGGAAACAACCCGTTTTTTGGCTGTTAAAAAGCAATCTTTTCAACGGGTACAGGAAAGCCGGTCTTATTGCTCTTTACAATCCGGCTCCCCCTGACATTATACGCGAACATGTTGATCTCTATAACGGAGGTTTCAAACCGCAAAATTTCCGGGCAGGTCCCGTATATATACCCGGCAAGGGATACAATTACATGGACTCGCTGGGATTGCTGATGACAAGTGATTTTTACCGTATGGCAGAACCTTTCTGTAACGGACTGGGCCGGGTGAATACGGAAACGGGTTACGGAATGCTCAATCACAAAGGAAAATGGGTGCTTACTCCCCAATACGATACCATCATCCCTTTTGAACAGGTCCTGATAGTAAAACAGGAAAACCGGTACGGAGTTACCGGAGAGAAAGGCCGTTTTCTTATTCCCCTGCAGGAAGAAACAATTTCAACTGACTATAACAATTTTGCATTGCCTTTCTTGCTGGCTTACCGTAGAGACGGGTCGTTTTCCGTTATCCATCCAAAAGGAAAACCATCTGAGGCTGCCCCTTACGACAGTCTGGACATAAGGAACAACACCCTGTTCGTTCGCAGGAACAATTTCTGGGGCGTTTTGGACTATACGGGATCAGAGATAATACCCCTGATTTATGACCGGGTAGGTGTTTATAAGCCGGGCTTGTATACCGTTACCAGCAATGGTTTACAGGGATTTCATCTTCCGGGCGAACCCACAGCGCTGATTCCTCCCCTATACGAGAAAGTGGATATATGCACTCCTGAGACCTACCGGGTCTTCAAGGATAATCATTACGGATTGCTGGACAAGAAAGCGGCAATACTAATTGAACCGGTGTACGATACAATATATGCCCATCACGGGAAAGAGTGGATCGTTACAGGGGATCACAACCGGTATGCCTTGCGCAACACAAATAATTTGTCGTTTCCTTCCGGATTTTATGAAATGATAGGTCCCTGCAGGGAAGGCATGACTGTCGTTCGTAATGAGGACGGTTACGGGGTTTTGTCTGAAGACGGCGCCGTTACGGTAATACCTCAATACGATTCCATTCGCCATTACAGCAGCAACCTGGCGGTTGTGTACCATAACCGGCAATACGGAGCCATTGACAAAACAGGAGCCTTTACCATACCGTTCTCACTGAAACTGGTGGAACTGTATGATTTTCACGACGGCATAGCTCTGGCTGCACAATTGAACCTGATGACAGCACGCATCAGAAAACAATACGGATTTATTGACAAAGATGGCAACACCGTGGTCCCGTTCATATACGAAGACGGGCATAAAGTCTTTTCCAACGGATTGGCAGGAATGCGCCTGAATGGTGCCTGGGGTTTCATAAACATTAAAGGGGAAAACATCATTCCATTCCTGTACGATACCGTTACCCGGTTTTCAAACGGAATGTCACAGGCTGTTTACCACGGATCCATACATACTATTGACACACAAGGGAGAACCGTAGAATGATATCTCTGTCCAACATAACCGTTTCTTTTGCCCACCTGGACCTGCTATCGGATGTGTCTTTTGCACTGGGCCGGAGGGACAGGGTCGCTTTGGTGGGAAAAAACGGGGCCGGGAAATCCACATTGCTTAAGATAATGGCCGGGATACAGGAACCTTCCGCAGGCACCGTGGTACGTTCCACAGACCTGAAAATCGGTTACCTGCCCCAGCAAATGACACACGCCCGGAACAAATCGGTGCTGGAGGAAGCATTGACTGTTTTTGCAGCCGTTGAGAACCTTCGCCGGGAGACGGAAAGGATCACAAAAGACCTTTCCCGGAGAGAAGATTACGATTCCAATGAGTACAAAAAACTTATGGTAGATCTGACCGAGGCAACCGACCGTCTGCACATCCTCTCTTCTGACAATCCACGGGGAAATGCCGAGAAAACGCTTGTAGGCCTGGGATTTAAAGCCGGTGAACTGGACAGGTCCACCCGCACCTTTTCCGAGGGATGGAATATGCGCATTGAGCTGGCAAAATTGTTGCTTTCGAGGCCTGATGTACTTTTGCTTGACGAGCCTACCAATCACCTGGACATAGAAAGCCTCCGGTGGCTGGAACAATACCTGGAATCCTTCCCCGGATCGTTACTTGTTATTTCGCACGACCGTACCTTTTTGGATAACGTTACCCAAAGGACCATTGAGATCTCGCTGGGCAAAATATTCGATTACAAAGCGCCTTATTCCCAGTACCTGGAATTGCGCAAAGAGCGTCTGGAACAACAAACGGCAGCCTGGGAAAACCAGCAGCGCACTATAGAAAAAACGGAAGAGTTCATTGCCCGCTTCCGATACAAACCCACCAAATCCAACCAGGTGCAAAGTCGCATCAAACAGTTGGAAAAGATGGAACGCATAGAAATTGATCCGGTGGATAACGCGCGGATCCGCATATCTTTTCCTGAAGTTCCCCGTAGCGGAAAAATTGTATTCAAATGCCATAACGTAGCTGTGGGTTATGATAAAGGTCCTATCTTTACGGGAACAGATATGGTAGTGGAAAGAGGAGAAAAAGTGGCTTTTGTAGGCAGGAACGGAGAAGGAAAGACTACCATGATGAAATTGTTGACCGGACAAAAACAAGCCATTGAAGGCAAGTTTGAAACGGGGTACAACGTTCTTTTGGGATACTATGCACAGAACCAGGACGAATTGCTGGATGACGGCCTGACAGTATACCAGACATTGGATGAAATTGCATTAGGGGATGTGCGTACCCGTTTGCGGGATATCCTGGCTTCATTTCTTTTCCGGGGAGAAGACGTGGATAAGAAAACCGGGGTTTTGAGCGGCGGGGAACGGTCCCGCCTGGCAATGGCAAAATTAATGCTCCAGCCATACAATGTACTGGCACTGGACGAGCCTACCAACCATATGGATATCCGCTCGCGGGAAGTCATGAAAGAAGCCTTACGGCAATACAGCGGAACACTGATAGTAGTTTCCCACGACAGGACTTTCCTGGACGGCCTGGTAGACAAGATCTACGAATTCAGGGACGGGAAAGTAAAAGAACATTTGGGAGGGATCCGGGACTTTATGGAAAGAAGAAAGCTGGAAACCCTCCGGGAACTGGAGGAAAGTACAACGGCAGAAGCCAATAACCGGGCAGGACAGGAAAATAGCGAAAAAGACGCCCAAACACTGTACCGGTTGAAAAAAGAAAGGGATAAAGCATTGCGCAAGCTCCAACAGAACGTGACCCGGTGCGAGAACCGGATTGAACAACACGAAAAAGGGCTGGCCATTATGGATGAAAAATTATTGTCACCTCCGGCCGAAGGGTTTAGCACGGCTTTTTACCAGTTGTACGAAAAAGAAAAAAGAGCGTTGGATGAAGCCATGAAAGAATGGGAAAAAGCTCACAATGAATTAGATACATTTATTAAGACAGAAAAAGATGCTTGAAGACCGCATATATGGAATACACCCTGTACGGGAAGCCCTGATTGGAAATAAAAAGCTGGAAAAGATTCTGATACGAAAGGGAATGGAAAGTCCGGCCGCTGCAGAGATCACGGAACTGGCACGGCAGCAGAACGTTCCGGTTCAATACGTTCCCCAGGAAAAACTCAACCACCTGAGCGGAAAAGGGAACCACCAGGGGGTGGTGGCCGTATTGGCACAGTTGGATTACATTTCCCTGGAAGAAGCAGCGCAAGCTGCCTCGGCAAAAAGCAAATTTCCCACGGTACTGCTGCTGGACGGGGTTAGTGATGTGCGCAATTTCGGGGCGATAGCACGCACCTGTGAATGTGCAGGGGTAGGGGCCTTGATCCTGCCTGCCAAAGGCGGGGCCGCCGTCAACCAGGATGCCATAAAAACCTCGGCAGGGGCCTTGCTGCGCATTCCCACCTGCAAGGTGCCCAACCTGAAAACGGCCTTGTATTACCTGAAAGAGTCGGGTTATACCATAACAGGCACAGTTTCCGGGGCGGAACGTTCCATATACGATGCCGATTTTTGTCGTCCGGCCGCATTTGTTATGGGAGCTGAAGGAAAGGGAATTTCCGACGGTGTTATGCAATTGTGTGACCAGCTGGTTTCCATTCCGCAATTGGGGGAAATCGGGTCGCTTAATGTTTCTGCGGCTACTGCCATAGTATTGTTTGAAGCCGTAAGGCAACGTATCAATAAATGAAATGATGCTTTTCCGGAATAATGCCTTAAAACGTTTGGCCGGGGAAACCGCCGTGTACGGGATGAGTACCATCCTGGCCAGGGTTTTGAACTTTTTGCTGGTTCCCCTGTACACCCGCGTTCTTACAGATCAGGCGGCTTACGGGGTGGTTGCCGAGTTTATGGCGTACATTGCCGTATTGCAGGTGGTGCTGGTTTTGGGCCTGGAAACAGGTTGTTTCCGGTACGCATCGTTGGCCGGACAGAAGAACGACCGTGAGGGGGCATCCCGGGTATTTTCCACTTCGCTGACCACGGTTACCCTGGTGGCCGGGCTGTTTTTTGCCACCGTCGTTTTGTGGAGGCAGCCCATTGCCGAGGCATTGGGGTACGGGAACAATTCGGAATGCATTTTTTACGTGGCAGGGATCCTCCTGCTGGACAGCATCACGGCTATCTTGTTCGCTCGTCTTCGCTACGAACACAAGGCCCTGAAATTTGCTGTCTTTAAAACCATCAAGATCTGTTGCGAGCTGGGATTCAACTTGATTTTCTTCCTTTGGGCTTCGGGATTTATGCAAGCCAACCCGGGATCGTTCCTGGAACGTTTCATACCGGCAGTCCCGGATTACAATTACGTGCTGTTTGCCATATTCCTTTCCTGCGTGGTGGCCTTATTGCTTTTCCTTCCGGATCTTATAAGGAAAAACGCTTTTCTCTTTGACCGCAAACTCTGGACCCGCCTGATGATCTACTCATTGCCCCTGATGATCGCCGGATTGCCGGGGATCCTGAACGATTTCAGCGACCGGTTGCTGTTCCGCTTTCTCATTCCCGAAGGTATTTCCTGGAGGGCTCAGATGGGCATATACCAGGCCGGGATCAAGCTGGCGGTACTGATCAATTTGTTTATTCAAATGTTCCGCTACGCGGCCGAACCGTTCTTCTTTGGACAGTCGGAAGATAAAAACGCTCCGGGAACTTACGCCCGGGTTCTGGATTATTTTACCGGGTTTGCGATGCTTGTTTACCTGGGAATCCTGCTTTATATAGATCTTTTTGCACTCATACTGGGTGAAAATTACCGGGAGGGAATAGTTGTGGTGCCTGTTATGGCACTGGCATACGTAATGCTGGGTATCTATTTCAACATCAGCATCTGGTTTAAATTATCCGGGAAAACCGGTTATGCCGTGCTCATTACATCGGCCGGTCTGGCAGTGACATTAGTGATTAATGTATTGTTTTTGCCGCGTTACGGGTATATGGCAGCCGCCTGGGGACACCTGGCCAGCTACCTGACCATGACCGTGATATGTGCCCTGATGGGCCGCAAACGCTATCCCATACCTTATAACTGGGTTAAGAACTTGTTTTATATAGGATTGGGAGTGGGTCTGTTCTTCTTTTCGCAATTGTTCAGCCAAATGGACCTTGTACCCAAATTGGTTATCAATACCGGAATTCTTTTGGTTTACCTGGCTATCTGGGCAGGGGCGGAAGGTTTCTACGGAAAGCTGCGCAGACTATGGCAGCGGCAATAGCTACGTTCAGGGATTCAGATCCTTCCCGGTAAGAGGGAATAAACAATTTTGTCTGAATGGTTTCCATCACAGGAGGAGTGATCCCCGTGGATTCATTTCCCATAACAACGATGCCTTCGGCAGGCAGCGAAAGGGTGTTTATGTCTGAGCCTCCTTGCAAAACGGTTCCCAATACCGGGAGTTGTGTTTCCTTCAGGAGGGGTTCCAGTGACGTATAATAAACGGGGACCCTCAGAATCGCACCCATTGTGGATTGGACTGTCTTGGAATTGTATAGATCCACACAGTCCGGGGAAGCATAAACTGCCGCAATGTTGAACCAGTCTGCCAGGCGAAGTATGGTGCCGAAATTCCCGGGATCCTGCACCCCGTCCAGTACAAGGTACAGGTTTCCTTGCTGTGGGACGGCCGGCTTGATGTCCGGAATGGCCACCACGGCCAAAGCTCCTGAAGGGGTATACTGTAACGATATACGATCCATTTCAGTGGCAGTCACATATTCCACCACAATATCCTTTGGTGTTTCCAAAACACCTTCCTGCAGGAACAGTCTTTTGATGACATAAGGTCCGGGCGCTGCCAGCAACTCGGCAATCATTTTTTTCCCCTCTATAATAAACTCCTTTTTTTCCTGACGGAATTTCTTCTGGTTCAGGGATCTGATGGATTTTATATCGGCTTTGCTCAACATGGTATTAGTATCCCAGTACCTTTAACATGGATTTATACGTTTGTTCCTTGGAAAACAATTTGGTGTAGTATTCCCCGTCTTCTTCTCCGATAATGACCATTTTTGGGGCCGGCATCAGGCAATGCTGTACGCCTCCGAACCCGGAGATGGATTCCTGGTAGGCCCCGGTATTGAAGAATCCTATGTAAAGCGGTTCCCCGTTCTCGTTTTTAGGAAGGAACACGGCATTGGCATGTGCTTCCGCGTTGTAGTAATCCTGGGAATCACAGGTCAAACCACCCAGGAACACGCGTTGGTAGGGTTCGTTCCATTTGTTGATGGGCAGAAGTATAAAACGCCGTTTGATCCCCCAGGTATCGGGCAGGGTAGTCATAAAAGAAGAGTCTATCATATACCACCTTTCCCGGTCGTTTTGTTGCTTTTCACCAAGTACCTGGTATATGTTCGCCCCGCTTTCCCCCACGGTAAACGATCCGAACTCGGTAAATATGTCCGGTTCTTTTACATTACGACTGGCACATATGCTTTTGATCTGGGCAATGATCTCTTCTGTCATATACTCATAATCGTAATCAAAAGAAAGAGAATTTCTTACAGGAAAGCCACCTCCAAGGTTCAGGGAGTTCAGATCTTCACAAAAATTTTTAAGGTCGCAATACACGTTCACGCATTTGGCCAGTTCGTTCCAATAATATGCGTTGTCCTGGATACCGGTATTTATGAAGAAGTGGAGCATCTTGAGTTTGAACTTGGGATTCCTTTTGATGTATTTATGGTAAAACGGGACTACATCGCTGTAACGGATCCCCAACCGGCTGGTATAAAATTCAAATTTCGGTTCCTCTTCCGCAGCTATACGGATCCCGATCTTGCATTCTTTTTCCACGGTCTTGTCCAGGGCTTCAATTTCGGGCATGTTGTCCAATATGGAAATGGTGTTTTCCCAGCCCGAATTCATAAGATTGGCAATGTTTTCCACGTATTGCTGTTTCTTATAACCGTTGCAGATCACGTAAAGATCCTTGTCCACGATCTTTTGTTCGTAAAGCGATTCGATCAGGTTAAGATCAAATGCGGAAGAAGTTTCTATATGGATATCGTTCTTAAGAGCTTCCTCCATCACAAATGAAAAATGAGACGATTTGGTACAGTAACAGTAATGGTATTCCGCATCGTAATCCACCTTGGCCATTGCCACGTTGAACAGTCTTTTTGCTTTCTGTATCTGTTTGCTTATCTGTGGCAGATAGTAAAACTTTAAAGGTGTTCCGTATTGCTGGATTAAATTCATTACCGGTATGTCGTGAAACAGAAGTTCACCGTCTTCAACCCTGAATTCTTCCTGCGGAAAATCAAAACTCTGCTGTATCAGATCTATGTACTTGTTTTTCATTTTTGAAATGTAAGTGAGTTACTTTTGCTAAAATTATACAATGTAAACGAATCGGATTGCAAATATAAAGGAATATTTACAGGTAGTATAGTATTTGTCCTTTTTTTCTACTTTTGTATTATGCGTAAAAGCCGGGGGTTTCTCATTATTTCAGTCATTTCTTTATTGCTGAATTTTATTTTATCGGGATGTGCTGCAACACGTTACGTGCCCGAAGGAGAATACCTTTTAAAAAAGAATACGGTTGAGGTTGTTCCCAGAAAAATTGTGCCCGTATCATCCCTGACTCCGTATATCCGTCAAAAACCCAATACCAGTATAGTTTTTGGTTGGAAGGCTTTCCTGAATATTTACAGTCTGAGTCCCGAAAAAGACAACGGATGGAGCCGGTTTTTACGCCGACTGGGTGAACCGCCTGTTGTATTTGATCCGCAGCTGATCGATTACAGCAAGAGGAATATGGATAATTACCTGACATCCCTGGGCTATTATTTTAATACCATTACCGATTCTGTAACCTACCATAAACAAAAGGCTACCGTTCATTACGATGTTATGCCGGGTAAAACATATACGGTAGATTCCATTGCTTTGAGCCGGGCGGACACCAACCTGACCCGTTTGTATGAACAGAACCTGGACCGTTCCCTTATAAAGACAGGAGACAGGCTTTCTTCCCTGACACTGGAAAAAGAAGCTGCCCGCATAAGCACCGTAATGAGAAACAACGGGTATTACAATTTCAACAGGAGCCTGGTCTCTTTCAGGGCAGATACCCTGGAACAGGACGGAACAGCCAGCCTGGAAGTGCTTTTACCGGCAGATTCCTCCCAAAAACCCTACCGCATCAGGAATATTGATGTGTATCCGGGTTATGACCCCATGCAAGCCGTTATGGACTCTTCCTATTATTCTCAAATGGACACGCTTAATTACAGGGATATGGTGTTCCATTTCAAAGGAAAACCTACTATCCGGCCGAAGGTGATCAGGAATATGAGTTACATTCTTCCGGGAGAACTGTACAACGAATCCAAAGTAAAAACTACTTACGACCGCTTTTCCTATATAAGTCTGTTTAACGGGGTGACGTTGCTTTTTGACGAAGTCCCCGGATCCCTGCAAAGGGATACTGCACTGGTAGATTGTACCATCCGTCTGAGCCCGGGCAATTCACAGGGTTACAAACTGAACCTGGAAGCGTCCAGCAACTCAAACGGCCTGATAGGGATCTCTCCGGCATTATCCTATTACCATAAAAATATTTTCCGGGGAGGGGAGTGGCTGACATTGGGCTTTATGGGGAACTTCCAGTTTAAATTGAAAGATCCCACCCGTGCCACTGAACTGGGCGCCTCGTTGTCCCTTTCTTTTCCAAAAATGCTTTTTCCCATAAGTCAGCGAATTTTCCGCGGACGTGTTCCCCGCACGGATGTCTCGGCAAGTTACAATTACCAATCCCGTCCGGAATATACGCGGAATATTGTTTCCACCACTTTCGGTTATGTCTGGAGTATGGGAGAGAATTTCCACTACACAGTAAACCCACTGCGATTGAAACTGGTTAAGCTCTACAATATGAGTCCGGGATTTCTGGCATCCCTGAACGATCCGTTTTTGATCGATACTTACAGGGACCACTTTGACCTGGGATTTTCTTCCATTTTTTATTACACCAGCGACAACTCCACCGTACACCGCAACAGCTGGCATTACGTCAGGCTGGGGCTGGAATCGGCAGGAAATTTTCTGAGTGCCTTCAATTCCCTGATGCAGACAGATACCACCGGAAGTTACACCATAGGAGGGATTGCTTATTCGCAATACATTAAAGCCGAATTGAACACGGGGTATACTTTTATTCGTAACAAGCACCAGCTGGCGGGACGATTCTATGCCGGAATTGGGGTGCCTTACGGAAACGCTTCTACGCTTCCCCTGGAGCAAATGTTTTTTGCCGGAGGGGCAAACAGTCTTAGGGGCTGGCAGGCCCGAACGGTAGGTCCCGGTTCCATGCCGGTAGATTCCACGTTTACCATTCCTAACCAGGCCGGGGATATCCGGCTGGAAGTGAACCTGGAATACCGTTTCCCGCTTTTCTGGAAGCTGGAAGGTGCGATCTTTGCCGATGCCGGAAACATCTGGACTTTGCCCCGGGAAGAAGCAGCCGAAGCGGGTGTTTTTCGCTGGAATAATTTTTATAAAAGCATTGCCATGGATACGGGCCTGGGGATCCGTGTGAACCTGGATTTTGTCATCCTGCGACTGGATTTGGGAATGATAGTGAGAAATCCCGTAAAACAGGCATGGGTGCCCGTTTCCCAATGGTTAAAGCGGGAAAATTACGCGATCCAGTTTGGTGTGGGATACCCGTTCTAAAGTTTCATTCCTTCACGATACAGTCGGAAAAGTTCTATGGCCTGGTACTCGGCCATTCCCAGTTTGTCATAAAGCACTGCCGTATTGTGATTGCGCTCCTCGGCCCTTCTCCAGAATTCACGCGGGTCGTTCCCCGGGAACATGGCCGGATCTTTCTGGCTCTGGTGGCGGAATATGGCGTTTCTTTTAATGACCACTTCCTCGGGGCTTAAGGGAACGGCCATATCTACATCGGCAACGTCCCATTCCTGCCAGGCACCACGGTAGAGCCACAGGCGGCAATCTTTCATCCAGGGTCTGTCTTTGAGTTGTTTCAACGCTTCCAGTATAGCCATATAGCATACACGGTGCGTACCGTGGGGGTCGCTCAGATCACCTGCGGCAAAAATCTGGTGTGGTTTCACTTTTTCCAGGAGATCACAGATAATGCGTATATCTTCGTCAGACAAAGCTTTTTTCTTGACCCCTCCTGTCTCATAGAAAGGCATTTCCAGAAAATGCACGTGTTCGGGTGCAATGTCCAGGTACTCACAGGCAGATTTGGCTTCTCCCCGGCGGATCATTGTCTTAACCTGACGAATGGCCGTGGTGTCCGGCTCCCCGGGTTTTTTGTTGGCCATATCCTTGCGGGCCTGCTCGAAAATGGCTTTTGTTTTTTCCTGATCCAGCCCGTATACGGGAGATATTTCCTTCAGGAAATCCAGGAAACGGGTAACTTCGTGATCAAATACGGCAATATTGCCGGAAGTATGATAGGCTATATGTAATATGTGTCCCTGATCTGCCAACCGGGCCACAGTCCCTCCCATAGAGATCACGTCATCATCGGGGTGGGGACTGAATACGATCACGCGTTTGGGATAGGGCAGGGCTCTTTCCGGACGGGTGGAATCGTCGGCATTGGGTTTTCCCCCCGGCCAACCGGTAATACTGTGCTGCAGGAAGTTGAACGTATCTATGTTGATCTTGCTGAAAGGTCCGCGTTCCGTGATCAGATCACTCATCCCGTTATCGTTGTAATCCCGGGCTGTAAGTTTCAGAATGGGCTTGTCCAGGTGACGGCACAACCAGAATACGGCTTTCCGGGTCAATTCTTCAGTCCACACGCAGGGTCCTGTAAGCCAAGGTGTTGCAACTCGGGTTAATTCTTCCGAAGCCGCCCTGTCAATGATCACTTCTGTCTGGGTATGGTTTTGCAGGTAGCTGGAGGGATTGGTTTCATCTACTTTGCCTTCCACCATTTTCCTAACAGATTTTGCTTCACCTTCTCCCCAGGCCAGGTAATAAATGGAACGACATTCCAGGATGGTCTGGATGCCCATTGTCAGGGAATAATTGGGCACGTAATCAACGCCAAAGAATTCACTGGCAGCCGATATCCGTGTACTTGTATTGAGTGTGATCAAACGGGTCCGGGAACTGTAATGGGAACCGGGTTCGTTGGTACCCATCCCGGAGGTGATCAATACGTCAATACCACCGTAAGAGGCTATCTTGTTTTCGAAATCTGCACAATGACGGGCAACCTGGGAGCGGGGAATGTCTCCGTCCAGGTAATGGATCTGGGTAGGAGGGATGTCCAGGACATCAAAAACGTATTCCTTCAGAAAACGGTAATGAGATTGTATTTCATCTTTGTGTAACGGATAATATTCATTAATACTGAACACCACCACGTTTTTGAAACTTCTTCCGTTTTGGTACGCTTTAGCAAAAAGTTCGTAAACGGGAATCATGGCAGGCCGTGATGAGAGTCCCAGAACCAGTTTCTTTCCCTGCGATTCTTTTTGAGTAAGTATAGTCAGGATATTTTCCACAAGATACGTAGAGGCTTCCACCTGGTCATCGTATATAAATACAGGTAAATTCTCGTACCTTCTGCTGAAATCGTAATTTACTGTCATAATTATTCTTGTATATCTTGTTGTGACATGAGGTAAGTTTGCCTGAAGGCGACTACCTTACGGACCAGGGATTCCATTTGTTCAAGCGGCAACATATTGCTTCCGTCGGACAGTGCCTGAGCAGGATTGGGATGTGTTTCAAGGAACAGACCATCGGCCCCTGCAGCCACCCCGGCAACTGCCATGGTTGAGATCATTTTGGGATCGCCTCCTGCAATGCCTCTTGTCTGGTTGGGCTTTTGCAGGGAATGCGTTACATCCAGGACCACGGGAACATGCAGTTTCTTCATGATGGGAATGCTGCGTACATCAAAGATCAGGTCTGTGTAACCAAACTGGGCACCTCTTTCGGTCAGCATGATATGCTCCCGGATGGCTCCAAACTGGAGCAATTTTTCTACAACAAAACGCATTTGTTCCGGGGCCAGGAATTGTCCTTTTTTTACATTTACTTTTTTCCCCGTCTGGGCAGCGGCCTTTAACAGGGATGTCTGCCGGCAAAGAAACGCCGGTATCTGGATAATGTCCACATCATACTCGGCTGCCATCAATGCTTCATCCGGTGTATGCACATCTGTAGTGATCTCTATACCAAAATATTGACGAATGTTTTGCAAGATCTCCAGTCCGTTCCTGTCACCGATCCCGGTAAAAGAGTCAATACGTGTCCGGTTTTCTTTCCTGTAGGAAGCTTTATATATGAGCGGAACGCCGTGTTTTCGGGTTATTTGTACGAGTTTTTCGGCCGTGTCCATACAAATCTTTTCGGATTCGATAACACACGGACCTGAAATAAGGAAGAAACCTTGGAGATCCATAATGCGAATATTTAATGTACAAAGTTACAATTTTTTACTATCCCTTATCATATTTACCTTTCCAGCGTTCCAGAAATTTGGAGATTTCATTTTCCCGCGGATTGTTCCCGGGAGTGTAAAATCTTGTTCCGCTGATCTCTGAAGGTAAAAATTCCTGTTCCACAAAATTTTGCTCGTACTGGTGGGCATACTTATAGTCTTTGGCGTAACCCAGTTCCTTCATTAGTTGGGTAGGGGCGTTGCGCAAATGGAGCGGTACGCTCAAATCTCCTTTATCCCGGACCTTTTCCAGAGCTGTATCTATGGCCATGTAAGCCGAGTTGCTTTTTGGGCTGGTAGCCAGGTATATGGCCGTCTGCGAAAGCGGAATCCTTCCCTCCGGCATCCCGATCTTGTGGACGGCGTCAAAACAGGCATTAGCCATCAAAAATGCATTGGGGTTGGCCAGCCCGATGTCCTCCGAGGCAAGGATAACCATCCTGCGCGCAATGAACAGGGGATCCTCTCCGGCTGCGATCATCCTTGCCATCCAGTAAACCGCTCCGTTGGGATCGCTTCCGCGGATGCTTTTGATAAAAGCCGAGATGATATCGTAATGCTGTTCGCCGTTTTTATCGTACAGTACAATGTTTTTCTGGAGTCTTTTCTGGACTTCTTCATTGTTGAAGACAACAGTTTCGCCCTCATCGTAGCTTGAAATAACTATTTCTATAATATTCAATAATTTACGCGCGTCTCCGCCGGAAAGGCGGAACAATGCTTCAGTTTCTTTAACTTGAATATCCAGAGAATGAATGTATTCATCTTTCTTAAGCACACGTTCAAATAAAGTATTCAGATCATTGACTGACAAAGATTTAAGAACAAAAACCTGGCATCGTGAAAGCAGGGGAGCGATCACTTCAAAAGACGGATTTTCCGTAGTAGCGCCAATAAGCACTATGGTTCCGTCTTCAACAGCACCCAAAAGCGCATCCTGCTGGGATTTGCTGAAACGGTGGATTTCGTCAATAAAAAGGATGGGACGGTTTTTCTGGAACATCTTGTTGGAACGGGAGCTGTGTATTACATCCCGGACGTCTTTGACTCCGGAACTTACTGCAGAGAGGCTGTAAAAAGTACGCTCCAGGTCTTGCGCAATGATGCGGGCCAGGGTGGTTTTTCCAACACCCGGAGGTCCCCAGAGAATAAAAGAAGAAAGATTCCGGCTTTCAATCATTTTGCGCAGTACGGCATCTGGAGCAACCAGGTGTTCCTGTCCTACAAAATCGGCAAAAGTAGTGGGGCGCATCCGTTCGGCTAAAGGGATACTGCTGTTCAGCATATGCAGGGATCGTTAAAGCTATTTAACATAATATAAATTGTGTGCCTTTTGTTGTATTTACCGTATATTTACCGCTGGCGGCGTCTTAACTGGCGAATGATACGGGATATAACACTTTCAATGGAAGATTCCGGTTCTATGATATTATAATCTTCCCAGAAACCCGGATCTTCAAAATCCGCAACCTTGTCCAGCGTGATGTCCGTTGTTTTTACACGGCTCTCCCTGGGGATCTTGTACGTTTCCCGGCTGTACTCGGTCATTGCCATTTCAGAACTTATGGTATAATTTTGAGCGAACAGTTTCCGGTCCCATTTGGCATTGAATTTCAGATCTGTTCTGGAATAATCAAAGACCCACAGACCTCCCGGGATTTGCCTGAATTGAACCATATAGGCGGCGTATTCCACACGGGCCTTCAAACCTAAGGGTTTCCGGCGAATAAACAAGGACGTTGCATTTTCCTTGTCTTCAATGTTCATATTGAATTCCACGCGTGTGATGGCCATGGACTCCCTGTCTATGTAAATTTTACCACGGAACAGGATCTCTTCCGGATAAGGTTTCTGATCAAACGAGATCACGTAATTGATCCTGTCGTTCATCTGTACCGGATGCTCCATGGTGAAATCATAATACCGTTCTATTTCCGTGGCGTTTACTCCCAGGAAAAGATTGTTAACCACATCTATTTCCAATGCAGACCGGATCCCTCCCTGGAATTTCACAAAAACCGTATCAATACGCCGCCAGTCAATGCTTCCGCGGCCCTTGTATATACCCACCTGATCTATGGCAAAACTGGGTGTATAAGGAGATTTATGAACGTCTATAACTGCTTCTGAAAGTGTTACATACGTATTTCCTTTGCGAATCATTTCCCGGTAAAATCCCGTCATTTGCATACGTTCCTGCGGGTAATTGTGCCTGATATTGCTAAAAGCTTCCTTTACCAGTTCCAGCGGATCCAGCGGCTTTACAGTAGCCATTGGTATAGGCAGCGCCGCCTGAATAAGGCCAATGATCAAAGGCCTTTCGGAATCCAGGAAACTGCTTATTGGAATGGCAGCTGAATGATATCCTAAATAGCTAATTAATAAGGTTTTATCTGCATAGTTCCGGGGAAATTTCAGGGTAAAATAACCCTCCCCGTTGGTTACTATGCTTATACCTATATCTTGTATACTTACCGAGGCAAAAACCATCGGACGTTTAGTTCCGGCATCAATTACCGTTCCGGAGATGCTGAGCGTATTCTCCTGGGCTCTCATTAAAAATACAGCTCCGGCTACATACAAAATGCTCATTATCAGCACTTTGACTGTCTTTTTTGTGATAATATTCGTTCTCATAGTCTGGCTGTTTTATACATTCCTCTAAAATACGCTTTTTTTTTCGCATTTTTGCCCTTTGTAAAGGAAAGTTATGGGAAAACGAGACAGGGAAATTTTAAAGAACGTATTAATAGAAACAGTGGCCGCCGAGGGCAACGCATTGGCCCGCATCAACGGAAAAGCATTGTTTGTGCCGCTGGCCGTTCCCGGAGACATTGTGAATGTGCAGGTAACCCACAAGAAGAAAAACTATATGGAGGGCTACATCATGGAGCTGGTAACCCCGTCGCCCATGCGCCTGGCCCCTTTTTGCAGTCATTTTGGTGATTGCGGGGGTTGCCGCTGGCAGCCCATACCTTATAATAAACAATTGGAATTCAAACAACAACAGGTTGTTGATCAGCTGACACGCATAGGCAAACTGGATTTGCCGGAGATTGCCCCCATAATGGCTTCCGAAAACACCGTCCGCTACCGCAACAAGTTGGAATTCACCTTCTCCAACAGCCGCTGGGTGACTTTTGAAGAGCTTCGCAGGGAAGAAGGCACTCCCCTGCCGGTTTCCGGGTCTGCCCAGGCAGAGGTCCCCGGTGCGGCTTCCGGAGTGGATTCATACCCCGAGAGGGAAGCCGCTCGGGGTACCTCTACCCTGCCACCCTCGCCTCTTGCACCGGCACAACAGTTGCCGGCGCTGGGATTTCATGTCCGGGGGCGTTTTGACAAGGTGCTGGATGTTGAAACCTGCCATTTGCAGGAAGAACCGTCCAATGCCATCCGCCTGGCCGTCAGGGATTACGCCATTGACAAAGGACTGTCTTTCTTTGACTTGCGGCAACAGACCGGTTTCCTGCGTACCCTTATGATTCGCATCACGCTGACCGGTGAAGTCATGGTTGTGGTGGTATTTGCCCACGACAACCCTGAAGCCGGAGAAGACGATGCAGCCCGTAAAGCATTGCTTGACTACTTGCAGCAGACTTTTCCGCAGATCACCTCGCTGCATTACATCATCAATACCAAACGCAACGACAGCCTGGGAGACCAGGAAACGATACACTATCGGGGAAAACCTTATATTGTGGAAACGATGGAAGACCTGGAATTCCGCATCGGCCCCAAATCGTTCTACCAGACCAACAGCCGGCAGGCATTTCGCATGTACCAAAAGATCAGGGAATATGCAGACCTTCAGGGAGATGAAACCGTTTACGACCTCTATACGGGCACAGGCACCATCGCGCTTTTCCTGGCACATCACTGCCACCGGGTGACAGGCGTTGAATACGTCCCCGAGGCCATCGAAGATGCGCGTGAAAACGCCTCGGTAAATGACATAAAAAACGTACGTTTTTTTGCCGGAGACATGAAGGATGTGCTGACAGCGGATTTCATTGCTGCCCAGGGCCATCCGGAAGTGGTGGTGCTGGATCCGCCGCGTGCAGGGGTTCATGAAAACGTGTTGAAAGTGCTCCTGGAAACGGCCCCGGAAAAGATTATTTACGTGAGCTGCAATCCCGCCACCCAGGCGCGCGACCTGGCGTTGCTGCAACCTGCATACCGCATTACATACGTGCAACCCATTGATATGTTCCCGCACACGCACCATGTGGAAAATATTGTAGTAGCTGAAAAATTATAACTGAAAGCATGAACACAGAGACAGCCATATCTTCCCTTGTCACTACCATTTGCGCGCCGGCCACCCCTCACGCCGTGGGGGCACTGGCCCTGATCCGCATGAGCGGGCCGCAGGCGCTGGAGATCGCAGGGAAAGTCTTCCGTTCGGCAGCCTGTCCGGATCTGAGGGAAAGCGAAGGCTACCGCACCTACTTTGGGCGCGTGACCGACTCGGCAGGGGAATTGCTGGACCAGGTGCTGCTGAGCGTATTCCGCGCCCCCCACTCCTTCACAGGCGAAGACAGCGTGGAATTTTCGTGCCACGGATCGCTGTACATCCGGGACACCCTGCTGCGTACCCTGGTTGAAAACGGCGCGGTGATGGCCGGCCCCGGGGAATTCTCCCAACGTGCCTTCATGAACGGCAAGATGGATTTGACACAGGCCGAGGCCGTGGCCGACCTGATTGCCTCCGAAAACCGTACTTCCCACAAACTGGCCATGGATCAGATGCGGGGCGCCTTTTCGCAGGAATTGTCCTTGTTGCGGTCCCGGCTGCTGGAACTGGCTGCGCTCATGGAACTGGAATTGGATTTTGCCGAGGAGGATGTGGAGTTTGCAGATAAGCGTGAATTGCACAGTCTGGTGGATTCGCTGCTGTTACGCATAGGCAATTTATGCGATTCGTTCCGGATGGGCAACGTGATGAAGAAAGGCGTTCCGGTAGCTATTGCCGGTGTGGTGAATGCCGGTAAATCCACATTGCTGAATGCGTTGCTGGGTGAAGAAAAGGCCCTGGTAACCCCTGTGGCAGGCACTACCCGCGATACCATAGAAGATGTGATAGTGCTGGACGGAATACCTTTTAGGTTCATTGACACAGCCGGGTTGCGGCACATTGGAGATGTGGATGAACTGTCACAGGAACATGTTGAAAAGTTGGGCGTGAAACGCTCCCTTGAAACCATCCGTTCCGCATCTGTCTTGATGCTCGTTCTGGATGCTTCCCGGCCGGAAACCTATATGGAGAGTCTGCAATCAGGACTTGTTAACGACCTGTCCGGCAACGTTCATCCGTTGACACAGTCAGGTGAGCCTACAAGTACACAGCCGGAAGGCCAACAATCCGGAAAGTTGTTCAATAAAGAGCATATTATATTTGTAATCAATAAAATTGATCTGGTAGACAACAAAGATGTTGCATTGGAACACTTTATGAACACCCTGCGTAACTATACTGTTACAAATAATCTACATTCCTTGTCGGGTAAGGTTTATGAAGATTCTGACGCATACATTCCGGTTGACAACGCAAAATGTGCAGATAATGCTGCTTTCAGGTCTGAAGTTTTTTCTGTGCTACCCATTTCAGCGGCCACTAATTCCGGTATTGAAGATGTAAAGAATGCTTTGGTCGGGATGATACGGCCGGTTCTGGACCGGAATACTGTTATGCTGACCAACGTGCGCCACTACCAGGAACTTCGGTCTGCCCAAGAAGCTTTGCAACGCGTTCGAGAAGGTCTGGATACCGGTTTGAGCGGCGACCTATTGACTCCTGATTTGCGCCAAGCGCTCCATCACATAGGCAGCATAGTGGGCGAAATCACCCCGGACGATATTTTAGGAGAAATCTTTGGGCGGTTCTGTATCGGAAAGTAATGTCAAAAATTTCCAATTTTACTTTCAATCTTACCTCAATTTCTCTTACTTTGGGAAGGCAGAGAGCCACCAGGCGCACTTTTAGCCTGTTTTCGTACCTGGTGAGGCCCAAAACAACCCCACCAGGCGCACTTTTAGCCTGTTTTCGTACCTGGTGCTTCAGGCCAACATAACAGACGTTTTGTAAGTCACTCTAAATATGCGACTTAACAAAACATGCGTTCTTTGAAAATAATGACCAGGCGCACTTTGGGCCCTTTTTCGTACCTGGTGAGGCCCAAAACAACCCCACCAGGCGCACTTTTAGCCTGTTTTCGTACCTGGTGCTTCAGGCCAACATAACAGACGTTTTGTAAGTCACTCTAAATATGCGACTTAACAAAACATGCGTTCTTTGAAAATAATGACCAGGCGCACTTTGGGCCCTTTTTCGTACCTGGTGAGGCCCAAAACAACCCCACCAGGCGCACTTTTAGCCTGTTTTCGTACCTGGTCAACTTATAACCTAATAACAACCCTGCCGGGGGCATCCAATTTGATTTATGCCTTGGCAATAATTCTTTTTTTTTATGAACAAAATGTATCACGTATTTAGTGAAGGAGAAAATGTGCTGTTCAGGGAGAATAGTGACTACATTTTCTTCAACAACAAATTTGCTTCTTCAACTTACACTTATCAGTTGCAAGATCTGGCAGAAACCACCATGTCTACCCACTTTCACTCTCTAGTCGAATCTGCTGATGAAAAAGCGGTTGATGATGTGATTTTTAAACTGCGAAAAGCTTACGCTCTTTATTATTCGTCAAAATACGGCTATTCCATAGGCGATTCTTTCAGAATATCCAAGCTTGAAATATCAGGCCGGGAATCAATTTTGAAAGAATTGATATACATTATGAAAAATCCGGTCCATCATTACGTGACCGCATATCCACTGGCTTATCCCTTTTCAAGTGTCGCATATATATTTATTGACAGCCTTATGCCACCGGTTTTCATTGATGCTTTAAATGCACGAACATCAAAGATAAGCGAACTTAGCTTTCGTCAAAAGAAGCGCCTGGTAGGTCTGGATAATGTCCCTGACAACTGGCTGGTATTGGATAACAATATGATCCTGCCCTCCTCATATATAAATACCGTAAGGGTTCGTGCTTTCTGGAACAACAATGTAAAGTCATTCATGTTCGACATCAACAAGAATCTCACAGATGCCAGAAAGGAAATCATAAGCGCAGATAATCTTGACATCAGGACCAGTGGATTAAGTGACATTGATGTCTGCAGGATTATTGATGACTTTTCGGCTCAGGCCAACCGCCAAAGTTTCCACTTCCTGAACACGCATGAACGCAACTCCATAGTCAGGATTCTGAAACAAAAAGCGGTGATCGAAGAACAGATACGGAGGTGTCTGTGGCTCTGAGCTGCAGGTCAGTGATTGGCAAAAAAAACAGCCACGCCGGATTAGTACCGCTCGGGCCGTATAGTATAGCGTTACATCATATACGGATAACGGTAATCATCGGGACTGACAAAGGTTTCCTTGATGGTTCTGGGATTTACCCAGCGGATGAGGTTATATTCGCCACCGGCCTTGTCATTGGTTCCTGAAGCCCGGGACCCGCCGAAAGGCTGGAGTCCTACAATAGCACCCGTGGGTTTGTCGTTGATGTAGAAGTTGCCTGCCGCATACCTGAGTTTTTCACACATATGAGCGGCAGCTATGCGATCTGTGGAAAAGACAGCTCCCGTCAAACCGTAAGGTGATGTGGTATCACACATATCCAGGGTTTCTTCCAATTTGGAGTCTTCGTATACATAAACACAAAGAACAGGCCCGAAGATTTCTTCTTCCATCAATTTGAAACGGGGATTGGTCGTTTCAATGATTGTAGGACGTATAAAATACCCGGCCGATTTGTCGCATTGACCTCCTGCAATTATTTCCGCTTCATTGGAATTCCGTGCATAATCAATATAGGACTTTATGGTGTCGAAGGCCTTCTGGTCAATTACGGCATTCATGAAATTACGTACATCCTTCACATCGCCCATTTTAATATCCTCGGCAAGTTCACACAAGCACTTCTTCATTCCGCCCCACAAAGAACGTGGCACGTACATTCGCGAAGCGGCACTGCACTTTTGACCCTGGTATTCAAATGCACCGAGGATGGCGTTGATACAGACATCATGGATCTTTGCCGAGGGGTGGACAAAGATGAAGTCTTTCCCTCCGGTTTCCCCAACAAGGCGGGGGTAAGATTTGTACCCCGAGAGATTGGTACTGACCCTAGTCCATAACCCGTTGAAAGTGCCGTTGGATCCCGTGAAATGAATGCCTGCCAGATCCTTGGAATCCAGGCAGGTGTTGCCTATTACCGATCCCTGTCCGGGCATGAAGTTGATGACCCCGGCGGGCAATCCGGCTTCCATAAAGACTTTCATCAGGTAATAATTGGACAGGACAGCTGTAGAAGCCGGTTTCCATATGGTAGTATTGCCCATCATAACCGGGGCCATATTCAGGTTGGATGCAATGGAAGTGAAATTGAACGGGCTAACGGCCAGAACAAAACCCTCCAAAGCCCTGTATTCCATTCGGTTCAGCTGGTTGTAAGCGGATTTGGGTTGCATTTCGTAAATACGCCCGGCAAAACCTACATTGTACTTCAAAAAGTCGATGGTCTCGCAAACGGCATCTATCTCGGACTGGTAAATATTCTTGCTCTGGCCGAGCATGGTGGCTGCGTTGAGCACCGGCCGGTAACAGGACGCGATCAAATGGGCAGCCTTAAGTAAGATAGAGGCTCTGATGGTCCAGGTCATGTTGGACCAGGTTGTGCGGGCTTCCAATGCAGCCTGGATGGCCATTTCCACCTGGGCCTTTCCGGCTTTGTGATAGGTAGCAATTACTTTATTGTGATCATGAGGCATTCTGATCTCTCCCAGATTCCCGGTTCGTATCTCCTTCCCTCCTATGATCAGCGGGATATCCACAACTGTCAGGGATTGTTTCTCAAGTTCTTTTTCTAAAAGAAGTCTTTCAGGACTTCCTTCCAAATAGCCAAGAATGGGTTCGTTCTGCGGTAATGGGAAATTGTAAACAGCGTTATTCATGATATGTACTTTTTAAAAAAATAGCGAATTGCAAATTTATGCAATTCGGCTACAAGTTCCTAAATTTTCAATAAGATATGGAGGATTTTACTATTTTTCTGTAGAAATCTTTTGGGTCATTTCATTGAAAAACGGATCACACAAATCGTGCAATCTTTCGAAAATCTCCATCAGCTGTATACCTTCCGGTGTTAAGGTTGTGGTTCCTCCGGCAGGTCCTCCCTGTTTTGTATCCAGAATGGGATACCCCAGCCTTTCCTCTATAGCCCGGACCTTATCCCAGGTTTTCCTATAGCTGAGATCCAATTTTTCAACAGCGTGTTTAAACGATCCTGTTTCCTGTATAGTTCTTAATAACTGGTATTTTCCGTCACCGAAAATACTGACTCCGTCCTGATCCTCGATCCAGAATTTGTATTTAAAATGCAATGGGTTCATGATGTTTGTTTTTAGTCAATGTTTTCCCGACGCAATTTAAAAAATTCTAACCAAACATCGCTGTTGGTTAAAATGCCGGGGCTATTCCAATAAGCGACCACGTTTGCGCGCCAGTAAGGAGAAGGAGGACTCCCTTGAGCACTCCCTCAGATGCAGATAATACTGTTCTGGCTCAAAACTACTACATCAAGGGCACTTTTGTTGGGGGAGATTACATATTCGGCTCAAAACACCTATATCAAAGGTACTTATCTGCAGAAGCGTGCCTGGTCAGACCTAAAATAACCCCACCAGGTACATTTTTAGGGGGTTTTCGTACTTGGTGGGGCCTAAAATAGCCTCACCAGGCGCACTTTGGCCCTGTTTTCGTACCTGGTCGATCGAATTAGAACCTATCTGGTGTGTTTTATCATGGCAAAATGGTATTGTACCGTGCTAAGTAAAACTCGGAATATATTTCAGATGCCGGATAGGCGGGTTTGCAGGTCCAGGAGGAATTCCAGCTGCTGTTTGCGGTGGCGGCGGATCCTGGCGGAGGTGAAGAAGGAGACGAACAGTCCTATTGGCAGGGCAACCAGCAACCCGGTGACCGACTCGGCATTATTTATAACTTCCAGGAAGGGTTTGTATTCGAAATACACGTGAATGGAAAGCAGGATCAGGATGAAGAGCGGCGGAATCAAATAAAGGTAGAGTTTGCAGTATCTCCCGTACAGCCATTTGGTTAAGACGCTGGTGCGTTGTTCCAGCCAGCCTTTCAAGGGCTGATCCGAGGGGCTGCCGCGCAGAGTTTTCCATGATAAGTATCCGGAAACGAGTGATATGAGGGTAATTACCAGTAGTATGATATTGATCGTCAGATAGTACATGTCATCCGCCCTGTTGACGGATGTAATAATAAGGTATACAAACAAACCGGCGGATATCAGGATGGATATCAGGGTTTCTGTAACAAACCGGTTCATGGTATGCCTTGCTTTTGAACGGAGCAGCAGTTGCAGTTCTTCTTTTGATCGCTGTTGCCCTGCGGTATTGAGGGTCTTCCATATGGCCTGCAATTCATTGTTTTCCATAGTTCTTAGTATTCATTAGTTTACGTAATGTTTCTTTGGCGCGGTTGATCCTCACACCTACGTTGGATGAAGATATCCCGATTATTCCGGCAATTTGTTCGTAACTGTTTTCATCGAGCCACAACAACATGATGGATCGGTCAATTTCATCAAGGTTGCTGACGGCTTCCAGCAGGATTTGCAAAGACGTGTTCCGGGATATGGCTTCGGCCGCATCGAAGGTTTTGTCGCATATGTCGGGAAGCTTGGGTCGGTATTCAATGCGGGATGCTTTACGGATCCGGGAAATGGATGTGTTTATGGCTACCCTGTATATCCAGGAACCTATACTATCCCTGTTTTTAAGTTCAGGAAATGATTTCCAGAGCTGGTACACGATCTCCTGGAAGTTCTCTTCCCTTTCCGAGGGACTGCGGAAGTATACCAGATTTACTTTGTGCACGATCCCCTGGTAATTCGCCAGGATCTCCAGAAATTGTTCGTTGATTGATTTCATATGCAATGATATGAGGCTTTATATTAAAGTAGCTGACAGGACCATTTTATTACAAATCAAGAATAATTTACATAATTATGCTGCCTGAAGGTACATAATTCAAAAATAATAATTAGGTTTGTATTACAAACTTGTTTTATAAATCATACTGCTATGGATACAACCAATGAAGAATCGAACATTATTGATGAAAATCAGTCTATTACGGTGATCAAAGAGATGATTGCTGTTTCTCGGATCAAACTCAGGCAAGACGGGATCTTGTTTATTGTCTGGGGTTGGGTACTCTTTTATGTGTCGTTCTCAGGATATCTGACTGGGAGCTTAGTAATGACGTATCAGATTCACAAAGTGCTCAGTTACACAGGGATCATACTGGCTGCTGCTGCTGCCCTCTTTACGATATACTATCTGATCAAACAGCGGAAAAAAGTGCAGACATACATAGGTGTATCGCTGCGGTATGTCTGGATCTCTTTTTTTCTGTCCACTGTACTGGTCAATGTGATCCAGATGAATGTACTTCACAGCATCAATTTCCAATTGCAGCATCCGCTGTTCATGGTGCTGATGGCCTTTGCAGTGACAGTGACAGGAGGAATTCTCAGGCAGAGGCTGATCATCATCGGGGGTGTGGTATTCGGAGCACTGGCACTGACTGCCTCCTACCTCGGCTTACAGGAACAATTGCTTTTGGAAGCCGTTGCCTGGATGGTCGCATTCATTATCCCGGGACATATATTGTTCGCCAAACGTAACAAGTAACGCTTTGCCTGCCATGTTTAAAGAATTGGATCCGTTGTTGCATTCGCAGGTGCGCCTGGCCATCATGTCGCTGTTGATTGGTGTGAAGAGTGCCGAGTTTTCCTGGCTCCTGGAGAACATCAACACCACCAAAGGCAACCTGAGCTTCCAGATCGGAAAATTAAAGGATGCCGGGTACGTTGCTGTTTATAAATCATTTAGAGGGAACTACCCTTTGACCACCTGCCGGATCACGGACAAAGGTGCGGGTGCTTACCAGGAGTATGTAGCTGCTATTGAGGAATATTTCAAACAAATAAAAAAATAATCATGAAAAAACTATCTGTTCTTATGTTTGCTTTGTTGCTGGCAACAGTTGCATGCAACACGAACTCCGGTGAGAATCACGTGAAGGTGGATTTCGCTATTTACGAGACCGTTATGGTTCAGGATTTGCCGAGTTCTCCGACCACCGCCCATCCGGCACTCACCGCCGAAGGAGCGAATTTGGTTCTGAATAAGGATCCGGGTTCTGCGATCGTTGCTTATGCCCACGTTGACTCAACTTTTAGCATCGATACCCCTGTGGAAAACCAGATGAAATTTCTACGCACCGCCCAACCGGTTGATCCTGAACAACAGTATTATGCCATTGTGGCGGTGAAAACACAACCGGTAATGACCGGCAGTGATCTGAAAACCACTAAGGCTAACAAAAACAATGTAGAAATAAGTTTCAATCTGAAAGGGGCAAGGAAATGGGCGGAAATGACACGGAACAACATCGGCAAAACAATTGCCATTACCATTGATGATCGGGTTTACGCCTTGCCAACTGTAATGGCCGAGATACGTGAAGGCAGAGCCATGATCAGCGGCCTGGAAAACGAAGAAACCGCCGTAAAGATATCGGCGGTTCTCAATAAGAGTCTTTAAGGGCACAGGCCAGACAGGCCCAATCCAATCCAGGGCGATATAGGCTTTCCAGGCCGATACAGCTGTTCCAGGCTTTCCAAGCCGAACCAGGCTGTTCCAGGCCGCTCCAGAAAGCGGAGCTTACTCTGCCCCAAGATCGGTGTTGGTCATCTCATTTTCAATGTACCATTCACCGTCCTGGCAGAGTCTCCACTGGGTCAGATACGTCCCGGTCAACTCACCTGCTTTCCATACTCCCCTGTCCACCAATATGGAATCTGAAATGACCAGCGCCCTGGAGGTGCTTTCAGTAAAACGGAATCCGGTGGCATACAGGAAACTGTAATAGCCTTTAATGTTTTCCCTGCCATGCACCTCCCTGTAATTGGACGGGATCATGCACGCGTTTTCCAGGTATACCGATCCCAGGGAATCTATCTGTCCGGCGTTGAAACATTCTGAAAATTTGATATTATGTGCAGTTATCCTTTCAATGATCTTATCATGATTCTGGGCTTTCGACTCGGTTCCTATGAATAAGAAAAGCAGAATGACGGCAATACAGGGTAACGATAAAATTGAAATCTTTCTCATGGTGTGCGTTTTTAAGTTAAATAAATCCAATACATATTTGTAACATTGCACGAGGCCTGTTCTTGTCCTGTAGGCCAGTCTGTCCAGCCTGTAGGAGAATTTGCCGAATGAATCGTAGATCTTATAATCCAGGCATTGGAAGATCAGTTTCACAGTATAGCTTCTGGGAGTAACTTCAGCCGATTCTATACGTTGTATAGTTCGGAGGCTCAAATTGCATTTTTGTGCCAGTTCGCCCTGAGTCAATCCCTTAGCTAAGCGTAATTCAGTGATCTTTTTTCCTAAGTCCGGTTGTTTCATAATTCATTCGAATTCGTGACAAGATTATATGTAACTTAAAAACTATTCAAATATTTACCAGGTATTTAATACGTCATTTATACGTCACTTCATGGAATTAATTGGTATTGCTTAATTTGAATAACCTGATTCCTATGAGTATAAACCAGACTATATATAGTGGTCCGGCAACCATAGTGAAGATTTCCTTAACAGGAGGATAAAACAAACCCAGTAAAATACTGGAGAGGTCGAATCCGTGCGTCAGGATCCCTACCCAACCTGTAACCTTGTTGAAAATAAGCGTTTTCAGCATTAAGATAGAGAAAATGATCGCTCCTGTTTCAATTAGTATACCCCTGATTATCGCCCCGGTATTGATCCACATATCACTGGCCAGCATCCCTTCACAGGCAGCAAGCAATTGTTGTCTGACAATGGGGGAAGTGGCTGCGTGGAATTTATCACTGATTATCAGTATGGATACCAGGTTAACGCCTGCAATAAACAATAAAAATGGTGACTCCGGCAAGTGTACAAAACAAGGCAATCTTTGCCAACATTTCATGATCGTTCTTCAATGCCCGGTAAATACTAAAAAAAAGCAAGTAATAAAAAGGTATCACAATCACGGATACAATATCCAACTGAAGTAAGGCCACAAAACGGTTTTCCCGGATCATATCAAAACATTCCCGGGCAGTTTCGGGATAGCCACCGTCCAGAAAAACCAGGATCAGTATGGTAACAAAGGAATAAACCAGGAACAGGATTGATGTCCAGCCGCCTGCTTTGTACAGGATCCTGCTGGGTTTGTCTTTGGGATAGTTCAGATCATTCATAATTGTATATTATTGATGATTAGCCTTAGAGACAAAATTATAGCGAATATAATTTTTTTTTTGGAGATGACTTAGTTTGTCCCCTTCAGTACTCTTCAGAAAGGGCTTTGGAAGGCTTTGAAGGGTTTTAAAAGGTTTTTATAATTTGATTTGTAAGGCCTGAAGTGTGACGGATGAGGCATGAATCATTCACACCAGGTACGTTTTGGGGGTGTTTTCGTACCTGGTCAGCCCCAAAACATGCCCACCAGGCGCACTTTTGGGGTGTTTTCGTACCTGGTGCATTTAGGCAATCAAGCTACGATTTTATAACTCTCTATTTATAAGGTATTTAACAAAATCGTCATTTTAAGAATAATATGACCAGGTACGTTTTTGGCCTGTTTTCGTACCTGGTCAGGCCTAAAACAACCCCACCAGACGCACTTTTGGGGTGTTTTCGTAACTGGTCAGGACAAATTGATACCAATCTGGGACGATGGTTTACAGTTTAGGCCGGTAGTGTTGTAATTTTTCTAAGATCTCTCCTTATGACTTATGATCTCCCTGGTTCCCTCTTATAGCGCTCCTAGTCTACCAGAATAAGTGCAATCCTGTTGATCTGCGAGGGGGTTTCCGGTATGGCGTGTTTTTTGTCAACACAACCTTTTTACAGTCCCCGCATATTTGTCTTTCAAAATCTTCCTTTCAAAAAGTCAAGCCGTTTGCTTTCTTCCATTCGCTCAATAGCGTAACGAAGCGCTGTCCGTGGAACCTGCAGGTAGTGTTTGATCAGGAAGGCTTCCACGGCAGCAGGATCTTTCTTCCAGGCTTCACGCAACATCCAGCCAACGGCTTTGTGCATGAGGTCCTGGCGGTCACCCAGGAGTTGTTCGGCCAAAAGGAATGTATGGTCCAACTGGCCTTTGTGAATGAAGTACATAGTAGCAATGATGGCGATCCGGCGTTCCCATAAAATTTCCGAAACCACCAGCCGGTCAAGGATCGCAACATCCTGAAGGCCATCGTAAATGGCACGTCCCAGTATCTTGGGGGCCGAGATATCCACCAGATCCCAGTTGTTGATATACTGCCTGTTACGCAGGTAAAAGTCCAGGATGGCCCTCTGCTTACCAGATGTTGTACTGAGTTCAGCTTCTACTAGTTCTGCTTCTAGTTCTGCTTTTGCACCTGAAGTCTTACTGCTTAAATGCCCTGCAGAGCTTGTTTTGCCAGTTCCGGCATCTTGGTACTGCTGCACCAGGATCGATAAGGCGCAGCTCCGTTCTTCATGAATGGGCGAGGCAATGAGCTTCTGCAACTCGGTAAAGGGAAGGCCGCGGAATTTGCGGGAAACCCTGCGCGCATCCGGAGTGGCCACGCCAATAAAAATGTCCCCCTCACCGTACTGCCCTTTCCCGGTCTTGAAAAACCATTCTACGGCTTTTTTGCGTTCTGCCGAGGCAAAGTCGCGCAGTTCTTTTTTTACGTTTTCTGCTGTCATCATATGTTGTGCGAATTTGGTCCGAGTTTATTGTCCTTTAAATTCTTTTATGGCTTTGCCCAGGCTTTCCCAATAGCCGGGGGTACGGTCGATGTTTTCCAGCGAGAAGAAGCAAATGCCGGTGGAGCCACCGTCCTGCGTAAGTTGAATGAACTCGGGAATCCGGTCCGCAGGTACGTGCCCGACGAACAAACCCGAGCAAAGGATGCCCCGGTTACCGGCCTCCTGCAATTCCTGCACCCCTTCCGCAGTGGCGGTTAAAACGGCCGGGTCTTCCCAGTTAAAAAATTTGTGGTAGATCATGGGGAAAAATACATCTACATGCCGGAAACGTGGCCAGTCCTGGCGGACAAGCTTGCGGGATTCCTCGGGGTTGGCAAAAACGGCCACCGAAGCCACTTTCCCGTGCTTTTTAATCTCGGCACATACCTCGCTGGTAACGACCGAAAGGGCATCCCAGCGGTATTGCATCCAGCGTGGATCGGAGGTGGGATCTTCCAAATCCATGGGATCCACTCCGGTCAGGGCTTTGAAATTGGCTCGGCATACATCACAATAACAAAAATCCCAAAGCGGATACACGCGATCCTGAACCACGTTGCGGGATTCGTGCAGCCCGTAAGGCAAAATGGCGTCCGGATAGCGGATGAAATCCAGGTGAACACCTGCAAGCCCTTCAATTTCTGCCAGTTCGGCCACGCGATCTTTCAGGTACTGCGCAGTTTCAGGACGAGACGGGCACAACCAACGGTAATGTTCACGACCATAGAGTTTTATGTCCAGACAGGATTGGCCAAGTGCGTTCACCTGGTACCAATCGGGATGTGCATTTCGCAAGCTCATTTCTGTCCTGTTTATTGTCCAGATCCATGCATGCAGCTCTATCCCATACTTTTGCGCATAAGGCAGGGCTGTTTTAATAATGTATATGGCTGCATTGTCCCGGAAAGTTGGGGAGGGTGCCGGAGAATCGGCTGGGTTTGTGGAAGCCGGAATGGCATCTGCCGTGTCCGGGGCGTTGTACGGAGTGGCCTGGTCCTCAGGCACCTCTTCCAGCACCTGGGGATAGCCGCCGTGGCACTCCAATAAAATGGCATCAATCCCCGCCTCTGCCGCATGCTGAAAATAATATTCCCATTGCTCCGTGGTCATAGTGGTTTTGCCGGCCATCCAGGCCCAGACTTTCTTTGCGGGATCCACCCGCGGTGTGCAGGAAATAAGAGCCATAGCTATAAATAAAAAAAATATTTTCATGGGTGTAAATTTAGGCATCTTGAAGATACCGCGCCACTATGTTTTACAAAAAAACGTAAAATACTGTAAATGTGGCTTTTGTATTATTACGTGAAGTTAAGTGGCGCGGCAGCTTCAAGATGCCCTCCTGTTCCCACCCCGGTGCAGGTCAAACGGTGCATGGCGCGGGTGACGGCTATGTAGAGGAGGCTGCGGTCCAGATCTGTGTGGTAGTTTTTGCTTGTTACGTGGGGGATGATGACCTGGTCAAATTCCAGGCCTTTTGCCATGTGGGTATAGGTGACCATGATGCCGTGTTCGTACGAGGTGCTTTGATAAGAGAGGAATATGATTTCCGGATGGTGTGTCTTCAGTTTTTCGTGCAGGGCGCGTGCATGGGGTTCGTCTTTGCAGATGATCCCCAGGGAGCGGTAGCCCGAGGTTTTGAATGCGGAAACCATCTGCGCTATCCCCCGGATTTCTTCTTCTGCCGTCTTGTAATGGAGGATTTGAGGTGTTTCTCCGTGACGTTCAATGACTTCTGCCTGAGTTTCGGGTTGAATGGCCCGGGCAAAAGCTGTGATCTCCCAGGTGGATCGGTAGCTTTTGTTCATATGCACGATATGCCCGGTGTTAAGGGTTTTCTGGATGATTTCAGCCGTTGATGCACCAAACGGATTGACCGACTGCCCGGCATCGCCCAGGATGGTTTTGGCGCAGGGATAAATTTTCTGCAAAACCCGGTACTGGATAGGTGTATAATCCTGCATTTCATCTACCAGTAAATGTTTGACATCCGAGCGCACACTGGTCCCTTCCAGGGCCATGTGCAGGTATGCCAATGGCGCCAGATCTGCGTATTCCAGGGTGTGGTTGGCACGCAATTTAAAAAGATCCGGTTTGCCCATCCATTCATAAAATCCTTTATATGCCTGCAGCGAGTTGTTGGCGGTGAACATTTTACGAATCCGTTCCCGTACCATATTCCGTTTTGCCGAGTCCACCGTTACTTTATATTGTGTCTGCGCAATTTGCAGAATGTAATCTGTCATGACCGTGTACCGCCGCCGGATGGGATACCGGTGAAACCGCCGGAACTGTTCGGCGATATACTCGGCGGGAAGCATGATCAGGTGGTTCAGCGGCACGTCGTGAGGCACAAAGCACTGGTTTTCAAGGTGCAGAATGTATTTGTCCAGCAGATTGACGCATTCCGCAGAGGATTTGAAACGGACACGATCCTGAAAATCTGCCTTCGGCTTTCCGATCAACTCGGCAACCTGTTCAAAAAAATCACGGTATTTATACTTATTGTCCAGAATTTCTGCCAAAAGCACATCCATACAAGTTTGAGGCACCGTCTCTTCGCCCAGCTCGGGAAGCACGTTGGAGATGTAATCGGAAAACACCTTGCTTGGCGATATGATCATGATGTCGTTTGCCGAGATTTCCCCTTTGTGCGCATAAAGCAGGTACGCGATCCGGTGCAGGGCCACCGAGGTTTTTCCCGAGCCGGCCACCCCCTGGATGATCAAAACGTGCTCTTCTTCGTTGCGAATGATGGCATTTTGTTCGCGCTGGATGGTGGCCACGATGTTCTTCATCTTGTCGCTGGCGTTGGCACTCAGCTCCCGCCGCAACACATCATCTCTGATAGTCAGGGAACTTTCAATCATATACTCCAGGATCCCTTTCCGGATCTGGTACTGGCGCTTGAGCGAAATGTTCCCTTCAATGAGACCGGCCGGAGCCTGGTAAGAAGCTTCACCCAGCTCGTGGTCGTAAAACATCCCGCTGACAGGCGCCCGCCAGTCGTAAATCAGGTTTTTACGCTTTTTCAGATCGTACAAAGCATGAATTCCAATATAAACGGGAATTGTTGTGTTCCTGGGATTGTGTGGAGAGTCCGGGACCGGGTTCAGTTGCGGGTCCAGGTCCGGTTGTGGGTCTGAGTCCGTGTACGGCTGCGATTGCGGGTTCGGTGAGTCAGGATTGTGCAGTTGTGGGTCCGGGTTCAGTTGCGGATCCGGTTTCGGTTTCGGTTCCGGAGTAACGGCGGGCGTAAAATCTATCCGGCCGAAATAAGGGGAATCGTACTGCTTTTCCAACCGGCTGCGGGCTGCTATCTGGTTGTTCCCTACGGCCAGCAGATTCAGGATGCTTTCCCGCATGGACCGTTTCTCCTGGGCATCAATATCTTTGTTGTTCCACAGGTACTCCTTATACTCCTTTAACGTCTGCACATGATCGTCTACCGAATCACCTGTATTGTCAATTCCGCTGCGGATAATGCTCCTGATTTTGTGAATGTACTCCCGTTCCTGTTGTTCGGTACTGTTAAACATAGGGCGTAAAAGTAGAAAAATCTCAGAGATTCTGCGCAACTGCACTAATATGAAATTCGTAAAAGTAACTAATACAGTGCTTTATGGTTTTGCACAAAAGGCTATTGCGCAGAATCTCAGAGATTTTCTACCTTTAACTGCTATGAACAACACACAACGCCTGGTTTACGGGCTGGCCATTACGCTGATCATATTTGTCATTGCAACTATTGCAGGTAGATTTTTGCCATTGGGAAGCACTTTCTTCCCCGACTCTGTTATCACACACACAGTGATGCTTACTTTTTCGGTAGCCGTGATCATATCACTCAAAATGATCGTGCCCTTCAGGATCGCCTGGCCCCGCTTTAAAACAATTCTCAAACCTATCTTCTTCGGACTTCTGACGGCCATTGTGATCAACCTCTTGCTGACCGCCCTGACCCTTGCCACCGGTGGAAAAGCCGAGGTACATCCCCTGCTGGAGGCTTCTTCTCCGCTCCAAACCTTCCTCTTCATTTTTATTTACGCAAGTCTTGCCGAGGAGGTGCTCCTGCGGGGTTTCCTGCAAAACATCCTGAGCCCTCTGAGTGTCCGCGGAATCCGTATTTTCAGAATCAGACTGAGCCTGCCGGTGATCATCAGTGCCGTGGTCTTTGGCCTGATACATCTGATCCTTTTAGCCTCCGGGGTGAGCGGTCTGTTTGTAATACGGGTTGTCATATTCACCACTGTTTTAGGTATTTTTGCCGGCTACTACCAGGAAAAATACAATAATTTCGCCCATGCTGTAATCGTTCACATGGCCGGAAACCTCATGGGGCTGGTGGCGGCGCTTGTAACTTGAAGAAGACGCGCCATTGATGCCGGGAGGTGGTAAGTGATGTGCTTATTGCAAACACATGCAACATCTTGTCAATGTGATTGTTGTAAGGATTCTCCCGTTTTTGCTACTTACTACCTCCCATAAAGCAAAAAAATAGTAAATTGCTGCTGTATAATAAATAGTTACGAAAATGAAGAAACTATCGCTTACTGTTTTGCTCATTCTTGTGGGCCCGGTCGGGGCCTATATCGGATTCTATGACCGTTTTACCTGCAAGCCTTCACAGGCACAGTTCTGGATCATCCTTGCACTTGGAATGGCCATTGGAGTTTCCCTTACTATTGTTGCGCAAAGAATACGGGCAAAAAACAATACCCCCGGATCTGCTTAAACACAGACAGAAACAGCAAGGGGTGGCAAACACGGATTGCCATGCAAGATGAATAATTGATTTTTAAGTGCCTGAAAAACTATGACATTGATACAGCATACGATTGATCTGCTGGCAAACTGAAACGCGCCCACCAGGCGCACTTTACCCCTGTTTTCGTGCCTGGTCAGCCCTAAAACAGCCCCACCAGGTACGTTTTACCCCTGTTTTCGTACCTGGTGCTTCCGACCAACCTAATGGATTGTTATGTAAATCACTTTGTATGTGGCGTTTGACGAATTTCGTGTTATTTGAAAATTTTGACCAGGTACACTATTACCCTGTTTTCGTACCTGGTCAGCCCTGAAATGTACCCACCAGGCGCACTTTACCCCTGTTTTCGTACCTGGTCAGCCCTGAAACAAGGAATTAAGTGCCCAATTGCATAGACTTCTACCTTACGGGAGTGACCCGGTACAATCCGGCCCCGTGAAACGGGATTTCCTGACTGAATTCTTCTTCAAATACGCCTAAGTCTTTATGGGTCCAGAGATCAGTTACGCGGGCGGGGCCTTGTATGCCGATGGCGCGAAGATCAACCCGGACAACCAGGCCACATGAAGGAGCTGTGGAATCTGCTTCTGCTGCGGAATTCGTGCCAGGGCCTTCATTCGCAGGGCTTTGGGCATTGAACAGGGCCATGTATTTGTCCTGGCCGCAGAGGGCTCCAGTTGCGCAGTCAGAACCGCAGGGAGCAGCGTCGGCAGCGGCACCGCAGAGGGTACTGTCTGAGCTGCTAGGGGCACCATTTGCGCAATCGGCACTGCAGGAAGCATCGTCAGCAGCGCAGGAAGCAGCATCAGCAGCAGTGAAGCTAGGGGCACTGTCTGCGCTAATGGCAACAGCAGCGCAGGGAACGGCTGCAGCACTGCAGGGAGCTGCGTCGGCGGCCCAGACTATCAGGTCGTGGTCCCGGGATATTTGCCGGTTGTTGGTGCTTTCTTGGTTGATTTTCAGCATTTGGGGGTTGGTCAAAAGCTCTTTTGTATAGGGATCAAGCCGGGTCATATCGCCCCCAAAGATCAGTGGTGAACGGCCGATGGCCCAGAGGCTCATGAGCGTATAGTGCTCGTCCGGTGTAAACTTTGTGGGTCGGCCAAAGTCAATCACCCCTATGGGAAGCATGTCGGCATCGGGAAAGTGGCCGGTGCCGCGAAAAGGCGTCCAGGCATCCAGCCGTTCGAACATGGCGTACAGCAAATCCCACCGGTCCCAGAAATCGTCGGTGATCCGCCACTGGTTGGCATGGTCCATCACGTGCTCCCCGGCTTCAAGGGGTGTCGCTCCCGGGGAAAGACTCAGCACAATGGGACGGCCCGTGCAGTCGATGGCCTCGCGAATGGCCTCGATCTCGGCTTTTTGCACATCATCGTACGGCCGCGAGATGTCGTCCACTTTGATGAAATCGACCCCCCACTCGGCATACATCTGAATGATGGAGCGGTAATACGCACGGCCTTCCTCTTTGGTGGCATCCACGCCGTACATGTCCGGGGTCCAGGGGCACGTGGAGCCGGTGAGCGCGATGTCTGCCGCCCGCGCGTTGGTGCCAAAGACCGGCGTGTTTTTTTCCACCGCTTGCCGAGGAATTCCCCGCATGATATGAATGCCGAGTTTGAGGCCCTTCGAATGCACGTAGTCTGCTAGTGGTTTGAACCCTTTCCCTCCGGCCGCAGAGGGGAACTTTTTCAACCCGGGGATCAGCCGTCCGTACGCATCCATGGAGAGCACCGCGTTGGGGTTGTAGAAGTGGCGCTTGGATTCCGGCTCGTACCACTGAATATCCACCGTGAGGTATTGGTACCCGGAGGGCAGCAGGTGTTCGGCCATGGCATCGGCCTGCTCCTTGATCTGCTGTTCGGTCACGGTAGTGCCGAAGATATCCCAGCTGTTCCACCCCAGTACAGGTGTGGGGGCAAAACTGTGGTAAGCCGGGGTTTTCAATATGTTTAATTTTATGGTTTTCAAGTCTTTTTCGGCTGAACTTGTGCCGTAATAAACCTCGTATTCTCCCGGTGTTACGGTCATTTTTCGTTGGCCCCAGTCAAAAAATTCAAAGGCGGACGGAGGCAATTCTATGGTTACCTGTTGGGTTTCCCCGGCGGCAACAGTCACCCGTTGGTATCCGCGGAGGGTCTTGAGGGGGCCTTCCACGTCATTGACCTTCCGGATATAGACCTGCACAATTTCGGTCCCGTCCCGTTTCCCGGTATTGGTCACCGGGATGGTCAGGGTGAGGGTGTCCGTTGCTGTGATGGAGATGATCGAGTTGATTTGATTGGAGGCAGCCGGGTGGATGCTTTTGGGAGCAGCCGTGATGGTGGCGTCTCCCATTTCAAAGGTGGTGTAACTGAGGCCGAACCCGAACGGAAACAGGTAATCGGTGGTGTAGCGATAGGTGCGGCCTGCCAGGGAGTAATCTTCAAAATCGCCCAGGTTCTCCGAGTTCTTATAGAAAGTCACCGGCAGTTTCCCGGATGGATTGTAGTCTCCAAAAAGCACATCGGCAACGGCCAGACCGCCCGATTCACCGGCATACCAGGCTTGCAAGATGGCCTCGCATGATTCCGTTTCCGGTGTCAAGGCAATGGCCGAGCCGGAGCAATTCACAAAGATCACCTTTTTCCCGGCTTCTTTCAAGGCTTTCAGGCAATTGCGCTGAACGGCGGGCAGCTCTATGTCCAGCCGGTCGCCTCCGCGGAATCCCGGGTAAGAAACGGGCATTTCCTCGCCTTCCAGGTTTCCGGAAAGGCCTCCCACAAACACAACCGTCTCTATTCCTTTCAGTTTGGCAATCAGATGGGCATAATCCACATCCACTTCCTTGCCAAAATCAAATTCTATATTCGCCTGCCAGTTGTTCAGCTGGGCAAAACGGATCTCGACCGCATATTTTTTACCGGCTTCAAATGTATACGGGATGCGGGAAGGCAGCGTGCGCCAGTTGTTGTACATCTGCACCCTTTCCCCGTTAACCAGCAGCTCGTAATACCCGGTGGCACCGCCTTTAAAAACAAGTTCTTCGGTCACTCTGGGAGTAAACTCGGCCTGGAACAACGCCGAGAAACCTTCCAGTTTCACCCCCGGGGCAAACTCATGCTGCCCTGCGGTAGTCATTTTGATGGGATTGGTCAAGCGGGTTGTGGCAACGGGGTCCCCTTCCCTGTTAGGATTGTTCCAGTAAGTAGCCTTGAATCCCGGTTTGCCTTCATAGGAAAATTGCGCAAAATAACTTTGGGTAACCTTATCTTCCACCAGGTCGCACCCTTTGTCGTAGAAAATACGTTTCCCGGGAAGTTTGGTTTTTATCCCGTCCAGGATGGAGATGGTGCGAACCGGGGTGCCGTTGTAATTACCCCACAACATCACGGTGTCGGCTTCATTGGGGCCTATTACGGCAATTTTCTTTTCCTTGCGTGACAAGGGCAGGATGTCGTTTTTGTTCTGGAGCAGGGTCATGGTCTGCTGCGCCATCCGGTAGGCAAGTTCCCTGTGCTTTTCGCAATTCAGGACCGAGGCCGGGATTTGCGCCCAGGGAACCAGGGCATCGTCATCAAAATCGCCGAGGTCAAAACGGCCGATCAACACACGCATCAGGCTCCTGTCAATGTCTTCTTCCTTGATCAGGCCTTGCTCGACCCCCTGAGGCAGTGTTTTGTAAGGATAATTCTCCCAGACACATTCCACATCGGTTCCGGCCAGAACGGCTTTAGAGGCGGCATGCACGGGTGTGGATGACACCTTGTGCGAGGTGTAGAAGTCTGTGATGGCACCGCAGTCCGATACCACAATATATTGGAATCCCCAGTCATCACGCAGGATCCGTTGCAACAGGCGGGTACTGCCGCAGCAGGGCTCGTCGTCTATACGCTGGTAGGCACACATCACCTGGCGCACATCGGCATCCTGCACCAGGGCTTTGAAAGCAGGCAGGTAGGTTTCGTGCAATTCACGCGGATTCAGAGCGTTAAGGTTTAACTCATGCCGGCTCCACTCGGGTCCGGAATGCACGGCAAAATGCTTGGCACAGGCCAGGAGCTTGCGGTACTTAGCCTCGGCAGGCCCCTGCAATCCTTTCACCACCTGGATTCCCATGCGCGAGGTCAGGTAAGGATCTTCGCCGTACGTTTCCTGCCCCCGCCCCCATCTCGGATCCCGGAAAATGTTCACGTTGGGCGTCCACACCGAAAGGCTCAGAAACCGTTTGTTTTCATTGCCCTGCTCCAGCCATTGGTGGTATTTTGCGCGTGCCTCGTCGGAAACCGCATCAAAGATGGTATAGACCAACTGGTCGTTGAACGAGGCGGCCATCCCTATGTTTTGCGGGAAGACGGTTACGTTATCGTTGTTGGCGTACCCGTGCAGGGCCTCGCTCCACCAATTGAATTTCTTAATGCCCAGGCGCGGTATGGCATCACTCTGGTCACACATCAGCGTGGCTTTTTCTTCCAGGGTCAGCCTGGAAATGAGGTCTTTGGCCCGTTCCTCGTAAGTGAGATCCGGGTTTTGAAAAGGATATTGCTGGCCGTAAGTAAGTATGGGAGACAACAGGATGAAAAGGGAAAGCAAGAATCGAGTAACTTCCATGATTGATATTATTTTGAATAAAGCTATCAAATAATCATCAATCAGGGTAAGGATTTTCCGATTTTTTTCGGACTTTTGGGTGTTCATAAATCTAAACCATGTCAAGTTTTCGCAGTAAGATCATTATCTGGATGATCCGTCACCGGCATCTGTTCCAGGGGCACCTCAAGCCCGAGGTGGTTGACGAATCGTTTTCGGTAGATAAGTTTCGTGCCCAAGTGGACTCCGCCTCGGCAAAAGTAAAACTGCCGGCCGACGTCGGGGTACAGGCGGTCCGCATGAGGGGAATGTATGCCGAGTGGATCGCTCCGCAATCTCCTTCAGAGGGAAAAGTGCTGCTGTACATCCACGGAGGCGGATTCATTTCGGGCTCGTGCCTGACGCACCGCATGCATGTGGCCCGGTTCGCCCGGGAGTGCGGAATAAGGTCGCTGTTGTTCGATTACCGGCTGGCGCCCGAGCATCCCTTCCCCGCGGCCACGGAAGACTGCGTAACTGCCTATAAATGGCTGCTGGAGCAAGGAATCTCGGCGAACAACATTGTGGTTGGCGGGGAATCTGCCGGCGCCACCCTCACGCTCTCGCTGCTGCTGGCACTGAAAGAGCAACAGATTGACCTGCCCCGGGCCGCATTTATCATCTCACCCGTAACCGACCTGCGCTGCGGGGCTGCCTCTTTCACCTACAACGCCCCACACGATGTGGCCCCCATGGGATCATGGACTGTATGGACCAACATGTACATTGCCGGGAACGACCCCACCAACCCGCTGCTCTCACCCCTGTTCGGGGACTTCCGGGGACTCCCGCCACTCTACATCTGCGTTGGTACCCACGAGATCCATTACGACGATTGTTTAGCTCTGGCCCGTGTCGCCCGGGAACATGGTGTAGATGTCACATTGCGGGAATGGGACCGCATGGTGCACGCCTTTCCCCTGTTGCCCCCGATATTCCCAGAGGCCAAAGCAGCCTTTGCCGAGATATGTACGTTTGTGAAAAACATTTAATGAGGTTCAATCTACTATGAAAAAACGGATGGTTCTATGAATGGCTTTCGCCTTAATTGCCTATGCGGCTTCTGCTCAATATGAGACAAAGCTTCGGGAGGACCTGTTCATTTCAAAATTGTCCGATACGGTTTATGTGGTGACGCATTATTTCCCGTGGGAATCCAACTCCCTGGTGGTAAAAGCCTCGGCACAGGAAGTGGTGTTGATAGATACGCCTTATGATACATCGGCCACGGCTTTGATGCTGGACTGGGTACTTTCGCAGTTTGGTCCTGTCCGGATTACGGCCATCAACACCGGGTTTCATGTGGACAACCTGGGCGGGAATCAGTATCTGAGAGAAAACGGGATAGATATTTACGGGGCAGATAAAACGTGTGAACTTCTTGACGAGCAGGGGTTTCAGACACAGCAACAGATCATTTCCTGGCTTACTCCCGGGCAGGAACATATCAAAGAAGTGTACGAGACCATGGTCTTTACCAAACCCAACAAGGTCTTTCCCCTGGAGAAAGGCATTTTTTTGCGCATCGGGGACCTGGATTTTGAGGTGTTTTTCCCGGGAGAATCGCATTCGCCGGACAATGTAGTCGTCTACATTTCCGAATGCCATCTGTTGTTCGGGGGCTGCATGGTAAAAACTTTGCATGCTGAAAATTTGGGATTTACCGGAGACGCCAACCTGTCTGAATGGCCCCTATCCTTGAAGGTTTTGCAAGAAAAGTACCCCCAGGCCAAAACGGTCATCCCCCACCATGGCATGTGGGGCGATATGTCTTTGGTGCAGCATACCATTGATCTGCTGACAGACTGAAACATGCCCACCAGGGGTAGTTTTGCCAGGTTTTGGCCCCTGTTCAGACCTGAAATGTACCCACCAGGCGCACTTTACCCCTGTTTTCGTACCTGGTCAGCCCTAAAACAGCCCCACCAGGCGCGTTTTTGGGGTGTTTTCGTACCTGGTCAGCCCAAAAACAGCCCCACCAGGCGCGTTTTTGGGGGTTTTTCGTACCTGGTGGTTTTATGCGAACAGATGATAATTTTGTAAGATGCTATATATGTGACACTTGACAAAATGACTCTTCTTTGAAGATTATGACCAGGCGCACTTTACCCCTGTTTTCGTACCTGGTCACCCCTAAAACTGCCTCACCAGGCGCGTTTTTGGGGGTTTTTCGTACCTGGTCATGTCAAAAGCATTCCTACGGTGGGCGTTGAACTACTCCAGAGCATTCAAGAGAGCAACGAACGGTGTCTGAAAAAACGAGCCTTCAAAACCGGCTCGGCTTAAGTAGGATAATAAGATTTTTCTTGTATCTTTGTACATGATAATGTACATTTATTTGTTATGAAAGCAATCAGCGCAACAGAATTCCGGGAAAAGCAGAAATATTATCTAGACTTGTCCAAAACAGAACGAATTATTATACAACGTGGTCGTTATGAAGCATTTGCCGTGATTCCGCTTCAACTTCTTGATGAAACTGAATATTTATTATCAAGTCCTGCAAATGCCAAACGGTTGAAGAAAGCTTTGGAAAAAATTGAGAATGGTACAGATAAAGGTGTGGGGGTGAATATTAAAGACATATGGAAGTAATTCTTTTTGATCAGGCAAGGAAAGATATAGTGTATTGGAAGACATCTGGTCAAACATTAATTATGAAAAAAATTACCAGCCTGTTGAACGATATTCAGAAGCACCCATATGATGGTATAGGTAGGGTCTGCTTACTAATTCCCAATCAGGCACACAATTTCATTTGTGGCTTGACT
>CAZITX010000007.1:0-91051 GCA_964542305.1 uncultured Muribaculaceae bacterium
CGGGTGGGTTATGCCATCCTGGCTTTTATCATACCCTTCTACCTGTTGTTCAGCCGCAAAGCCTACCTGGCCATAAAAGACTACTTGAAACACAATGGATTTACACGCCATTTGGTGTATCATGTCTACAAAAACCATTTTCTGTTCGGGCAGATGATGATGGACAGGTTTTACATTTTTGCCCGGAAGAAAAACATATTCAAATCCCGGATCACAGATTGGGATGAATTTACGAGTCTACTCAACGGTTCGGGCGGGTTTATCATCTCTGGAGCGCATGTGGGTAATTTTGAGATCTGCGGGTATTTTATGCAACAGGATCTGAAGAAACTCAACGCCGTAGTGTTCGGAGGCGAATCGGCTTTCATACAGGCCAACAGAGCCAGGGCACTTTCAGGGAACATGGCTGATCTGATACCGGTTTCTGCAGATATGTCCCATCTGTTTGTCATCAAATCTGCACTTGAGAACGGAGATATTGTTAGCATGCCCTGCGACCGTCTTTTCGGGAGTACAAAATCTTTTACCGTACCTTTCCTGGGCAGTCCCGCACAATTCCCAATGGGCGCTTTTATGATGGCTGCACAACTGGGTGTTCCCATGGTCTCTCTTTACGTGATGAAAGAACCCGGCCTTATGTATCACACTATCTGTAAGACAGTTGAAGTAGACCGTTCACAATATAAAACATCAAGGGATATCGCCAGGGCATTATGTCAAAACTACGTCCGGCAACTGGAAGAAGTGGTGAAAGCGTACCCGCACCAATGGTTTAATTTTTACAAATTCTGGGATAACGGAACTCTATGATAAAGCCATACAACATATTGGAATTGATACCGCACAGACCTCCTTTTGTTATGGTGGACAAGCTGACGGAATTTGAAGGGTACTATGCGGCTACGGAGATGACCGTTACTGAGGACAACTTATTTTGCCTGAACGGGTATTTTTCAGAAGCCGGAATGATGGAAAACATGGCCCAGACCTGTGCGGCCCGTCTTGGGTACAAAAGCCTTGACAACGATCTTTCGGTTAAGCTCGGGATCATTGGTGCCGTAAAGGATTTCAATGTGTTTTTCAGACCTGTTCCCGGAGATCACCTGGAAACAGGGATATTGATAGAGCACGAGGTGTTTAATGCGATTTTGTTGAAGGCCGAGATCCGTTGCAACGGCAAAATCGCTGCAACAGCGCACATGAAACTGTTTTTAACCGACACAGAAAGTCAGCCTTATGAAGAAACCCAACGTACTTAAGGAAACGAAACAGATTCTGATACGCTTCAGCGAGGTGGATTCCATGAACATTGTATGGCACGGGTCTTACGTTCAATATTTTGAAGATGCCCGGGAAGCTTTCGGCCGAAAGTATGGACTGACCTACCAGAACTATTTTGACAACGGGTTTTATGCGCCGCTGGTAGATATGCAGTTTGAGTTTAAAAATCCGTTGCAATACGGGGATACGGCCCGTATAGAAATTGAATACATACCGGTGGAAGCCGCAAAAGTGATATTTAAATACCGAATATTCAGGGAAAAAGACAACGCACTGGCTGCCACAGGCAGTACCACACAGGTATTTCTGGACAGCGATTACAAACTGGTATTGTACAGTCCCGATTTCTACACTGAATGGAAAAAGAGACACCACGTTATATGATATACAAGCTTTCAGATAACATAATTTCTTCACTGGGTTTTACCACTACAGCCAATTACCAGGCGGTTCTTGAGGGAAAAAGCGGCATAGCCCCAGGGAAAGATCCGGCCGGTAATGCTATTGCGGTTTCCCGCATGGACCCCGGAAAACTGGAAGAAACGTTCCGGGCTGTTTTTAACAAGAAAGAGGAATATACCCTTCCTGAACAAGTCATGCTGCTCTCGGCACATATTGCAATGGAAGAGGCAGGAATCAGTGCTTCCTCGGTGCGTACCTGTTTTGTACTTTCTTCTACCAAAGGAAATATTCATTTACTGGGTCTCCCCTCCCACGGGTTTGAAAAGGACAGGGTCCATCTGTGGCACACAGCCGGTTTGCTGGCGGGGTTTTTCGGAAACCCCAATGTACCCGTAACCGTTTCCAATGCCTGCATTTCTGGAGCATGTGCACAAATCGCAGCCATCCAATTACTGGATCAGGGCAACTACGATCACGTGGTGGTAACGGGCGTGGACCTGGCCCCGGACTTTATTGTATCGGGCTTTCAATCTTTTAAATCCCTTGACGGGGAACGTTGCCGCCCCTTTGATGCCCGCAGAAAAGGATTGAACCTTGGCGAGGCGGCTGCCACCATCGTTTACGGAAAAGAAAAACAACCGGGTATTGCGCTGGTCAGCGGAAGCATCCGGAACGATGCCAACCATATTTCCGGACCTTCACGAACAGGCGAAGGACTTTTCCGGGCTTTGAAAACTGCTTTAGGAAACTTGCCTGCCGGTGAAATTGCTTTTATTAGTGCACACGGAACGGCAACGCCTTATAACGACCAGATGGAAGCAATCGCTTTTTCCCGTGCAGGACTGGAGTCCACTCCTGTCTTCAGCCTGAAGGCACAATTTGGACATACCCTTGGGGCTGCGGGCATTCTGGAGTCCGTTATTGCCACCAAAGCACTGGAACAGGGATTGATCTTGCCTTCGTCAGGCTATGAACAACCCGGAATTGAGGGAGCAATAAACGTCTCCACTACCCTTTCAAAAACGGACAAAAGATTCTGTTTAAAAACCTTGTCCGGGTTCGGCGGTTGCAATGCCGTCCTGTTATTTGAGAATGCCTTATGAAGAGAATAACCTCATATTGCCGCATAACAGACCAGCAGGTTATCCTGAACGGAAAAGAGCTTGAGATATCCTTTTCAGGCGACCCGGGATCTGCGCGTCTGACGGAAATATACCGGTACCTGGATGTGAAATACCCCAAGTTTCACAAGATGGACAACCTGTCCAAGGCCGGATTTTTGGCTTCCGAAATAGTATTGCGTTCCCTGGATTACGATAGCGAAACACCTGACGGATCGACTTCCGTGGTATTTGCGAACAGAAGTGCTTCATTGGACGATGACAAACGTTTCCAGGAGACCATTGATCCCGACAATTATTATCCCAGTCCGGCAGTTTTCGTGTACACACTTCCCAATATAGTAACAGGTGAAGTTGCCATCCGGAACAAGATCCTGGGAGAAACATCTTTTTTTATCCTGGAGGATTTTGATGCGGAAAAAATACATATATTTATAGAATGGGCTTTTTCGTCACCCGGTATCAACCGCGTTTTGTGCGGATGGACAGAATACCTGGACGGTCTTTGTGACGTGCTGGTTATGATGGTGGAAAAAGAAAGTCCTAAAGGAATGGATTACAACATATTAAATATTAACCAACTTTATTAAAACTAACATGGAAGAGTTGATTTTAGAATTGAAAAAACAGATCATCGAAGCGTTAAACCTGGAAGACATTACACCCGATAACATAGATACGAATGCCCCTTTGTTTGTAGAAGGATTGGGCCTTGATTCTATAGATGCACTGGAACTGATCGTGCTGATGGAAAAAAATTACGGGATCAAATTGGAAGATCCCGGTAAAAGCAAGGAGATTTTTAAATCCGTAGCTACTATGGCGGAATACATCCAGGAACATCGCACAAAATAATTTTCCTTATGGAAAAAATATTTGTAACGGGGTTTGGGATCATTACGTCACTGGGGGCCGGCACTGCTGACACCCTGGACTCCCTGCACCGTCGTAAAAGCGGGATTGGTCGTTTGCGCTGGCTGGAAACCATGCATTCACACCTTCCCTGTGCCGAAATACCATTCAGTACAGATGAATTACGTCGTATGGCAGGTGTACCACAGGAGCAAATGACCACCCGGACCTCCCTGATGGGTATCATCGCCCTGGGAGAAGCTTTGGAAATGGCAGGTATCAGGAAAAACAATTCTCTGAACCCGGTGCTGATATCGGGAACAACTGTGGGAGGTATGGAAAATACAGAGAAGTTTTTCCTAAAGATGCTCACACCTGACACAACCTACGACGATTACATCCTGTCACACGATTGCGGTGTTTGTACACAAATGATAGCAGATCATTACGGGGGTTTTGATATGCTTTCCACGCTTTCCACGGCCTGTTCATCGGCAGCCAATGCATTGATCATGGGAGCCGATATGATCCGTACCGGAAGGACCTCCGTGGCCGTTGTGGGTGGCAGTGAATGCCTTTCAAAATTCCACCTGAACGGATTCAATACACTCAAGATCCTGGATAAGGAGCCCTGCAGGCCTTTTGACGATACACGTGCCGGTCTGAACCTGGGAGAAGGAGCCGCATACCTGGTTCTTGAATCAGAAACATCAGTAAAAGCCCGGGGAGTTAAGCCTCTGTGTCTGGTAGCCGGATACGGCAATGCCTGTGATGCTTACCACCAGACGGCTTCTTCGCCGAAAGGTGACGGAGCCGTGCTTTCCATGACAAAAGCACTGAAAGAAGCAGGACTTAAGCCGGAAGACATAGACTATGTAAACGCACACGGAACAGGGACTCCCAACAACGATGAAAGTGAAGGCAAAGCCCTTATGCGCGTTTTCGGAGCCGATAGCGTTCCTCCTGTATCTTCTACCAAATCGTATACCGGACATACCACCAGTGCGGCCGGGAGCGTGGAATCTGTGATCTCCATACTGGCCATGTTGAACGATTTTCTGCCGGTTAACCTGAATTACAAAAATCCGATGGAGATGTTATCCTTCCGTCCTGTAACCGATGAAAAACCGCCCCGGCCCATTCGCCATGTTATGACCAATTCATTTGGGTTCGGAGGGAATGACACCACATGCATTTTTTCTAAAATCTAACCATTATGGCCGTATACATACAGGCAGCAGCACAAATATCAGTACAAAATCCACTCTGTGACGACTGGCTGGATAACCCTGTTTCCTACGATGTTCCTTTCCAGCGTTCCATTGAAGCAGATTACAAACGTTTTCTGGATCCCGTTGCCTCCAGGCGAATGGGGAAAATTTTGAAAAGGGCCATAGCCACTTCCATGACCGTTGTGGAAGCCACCGGGATCAAAGATCCGGATGCCATTATTGTAGGGACGGGCCTGGGATGCCTGGAGACCACGGAGAAATTTATGATGGCAATGCTTGAGGAAGGGGAAGAATTCCTCCAACCCACTAATTTTATCAATTCCACACACAATACCATCAGTTCACACATTGCCGTTCATCTGAAATGTACCGGTTACAACAGTACTTACGTACATTTGGGCATTTCTTTTGAAAGTGCTTTGCTGGATGCCTTTATGCAATTTCAGCTGGGCAGGATCAAAAGTGCTTTGGTGGGAGGTTTTGACGAGATGATCCCCAATTATTTCAAAGTTCTGGACAAAGTGGGATTCTGGGAAGGGAAAATGGCCGGGGAAACCGCAGTCAGTTTCATGCTGGCGGATTCTCCGGGAAAAAACCCGATGGCCTGTATCAATGAAGTCATCTTGCTGCACAACCCTACCAAAGAACGTATTGAAAAAGCCATACAGGAAATATCAAACAAGTTGGGAATATCCCGGGAAAACTGGACAACGCCTCCTTCGGTTAAGCCACTCTTTGGGGAATCCTTCAGCAATCACGCTTACGACGTGTATGCAGCTGCCGTTAAAATACAGCGCGGTTTATTACCTGACAACGTGTTGCTGATCAATAATTACGGGAATACTGAAACCTCATTGATATTTATGACAAAATGCTAAAATTCATACTTTTGTCGCTTACTCAAACCATATTGCTGGCATCCGGACAAGTATGCCTGAAAATTTCCATGCAACATATGGAAAAATTCAGCTTTACCTGGACCTATTTCAAACATTTGTTTACCAACTGGTACTTTGCTCTGACGGGACTGCTTTTTGCATCCGCCACTATCTTGTGGATGTATATTTTAAAACATTATCCCTTCTCGATTGCTTACCCCATTACCAGTTTTGCCTATGTATTCGGTATGCTGGCAGCCTTTTTTATTTTTAAGGAAGCGATCCCGCCAACACGCTGGATCGGAGTGGTTTTGATAGTTGCAGGAGTATTTTTCCTTCTTAAACAATAGTCTATGCTGAATATCCTTGTTTCCTTGTTTTTTTCACTTCCGGCTGTTTTTCCCGTAACACAGGAGCTGTCGACGGATATGCGTACTGCATTAAAAGAAGTCACTACTCTTACATGTGATTTTCAGCAGGAAAGGGAAGTATCTGTATTGACTGAAAAAGGAATTTCACGGGGCAGACTGGTTTATCAAAAAGATGTTGGCCTGCTCTGGCAATACAATATGCCGGATCATTCCGGTTTTTTGTTCAGGAACAACGAACTGGTGTTATTTGGGAAAGATGGAAAGCCTGTAGCTGATAACGGAGCCGGAGGCCTGTTCCGGAACATAGGCAATATTTTACTGATGGGACTTAACGGAGATATCCTGGATGAAAATGAAGATTTCAGAACTCAATACGTAAATGAAAGTGACTACATACATGTGAAACTGGTGCCTGTTAAACGCGAAATGAAACGGATTCTTTCGGAACTGGAACTTTTTTTCCGTAAAGAAGATTATAGGATCCAGACGGTAGTCATCCATGAGGCATCCGGCGATAAAACTACGGTTCGTATGGGCAATATGCTTATTAACGTACCTGTTGAAGATAAAATGTTTCATTCTTATGTTTCTAAATGATCTGTACCATATAATCACAATAGACAACCGGGAAGAAGAACGTGTTATCACGGTGCGTCTGAATCCGGAACACAGGATATACAGTGCACATTTCCCCGGAAATCCAATTACTCCGGGTGCCTGTCTTATGGAAATGGCCCGGGAACTGGCATCGGTTGTTCTGGATAAGGAACTCCTCCTGGAAAATGCCGACAATGTAAAATTTCTGAAAGGTATCCACCCAGGAGAACACCCCCTAATAGTTTTCAGGTTGCAAATAAAAGTACTCGGGAACCGCACATGGAAAGTCAGAACCGAGATAATGGAAGGGGAAACAATAATGACCCGAATGAATTTATGCCTGAAAGAGACGATATCTGCATAATTATTCCAACGTACAACAATGCGTCCACTCTACTCCGCGTTATTGATGAAACACTGGGGTACAGCAAGCGATTGATAGTGGTAAACGACGGTTCCACAGACGATACCGTGGAATTGCTCAGAAGCATGGCCTATAAGCCTGATATCATCTCATACAGTGAAAACAAGGGAAAAGGTTACGCACTCAAACGTGCTTTTTCTTTTGCATTGGCAAGGGGGTATCGTTATGCCATCACCCTGGATGCCGACGGGCAGCATTATCCTTCTGAAATACCACGCTTCCTGGAAGCTCTTGAAAAGAATCCCGGAGCCGTGATAGTGGGAAGCCGCATGCTTAAACAGGAGAATATGCCCAGGGAAAATACATTTGCCAACCGCTTTTCCAATTTTTGGTTCGCATTGCAGACTTTCAGAAAGCTTCCCGATACCCAGACAGGGTTCAGACTATATCCCCTGTACCGGATGAAGAAAATGCACTTGTACACGACCCGTTACGAAACAGAGCTGGAAATACTGGTCAGACTGGCCTGGAAACGGGTCACGATAATACCCTTGCCCATCAGGGTTTTTTATGCACCGGCCGGCGAAAGAATTACCCATTTTCGTAAAGGAAAAGATTTCTTTCGAATAAGTATACTCAACACCATCCTGACCATTTCCGCATTATTTTACGGTTATCCTTCAATGCTTTTCAGATCATGGTTCAAACGTTCCTGAAAATATTCGATTACTTCCGCAAGCATACCAAATCACTGTACATCTTGCTTGCCTGCTGCATAGCACTTGCAGCAGGAGGTCTTCTGTTGTTGGATTTTAATGAGGATATATCAGGTTTTCTAACCTCTGACAAAAAACATGAACGCATTGACTACGCCTACCGGAACATAGGAGGAGCAAGCAAGATCATTATCAACATATCTATGGCGGCACCCGGAGAGGTACCTGAAAAAGACTTGTTGATGGATGCGGCCGATTATCTGGGCGGGTTGTTGCAACAGGAACCGGCACGGGAACACATAGGGAATATGATCTGGCGCATTGATCCTTCCATGATGTTGGAAATCAGCGATTTTATAACCTCCAATATGCCTTATTTCCTGGAAGAAGAGGATTATAAGACCATGGATTCCCTGATTCAGCCCGGGGTAATTGAATCCCGCCTGGAACAAGTTAAAGAAACTTTGCTCTCCCCTGCAGGTATGGTACTAAAAAACACATTGCTTAAGGACCCGCTTTTGTTCTCGGGTCCGATGCTTGAAAAATTGCAGGGTTTCCGGATGGAAGACCGGTTTATGGTCCATTCGGATTACATTTTTTCCAGGGACGGTTCAGAAGCAGTCGTTACAATAGATTCCCGCTATCCCACATCGGACACAGGGAATAACAAGAAACTCATTGCGGCCATTGACAGGGCCATTGAAGAAACAGAAGCCGCATTCAACCACGAAATACAAGCCACTCCCTTTGGAGCTGCCTACATAGCCCTTACCAATGCCAACAGGATAAGACAGGATACCTGGATATCCGTTGCGGTTGCCCTGGTGGTTATTGCCATCCTGCTGGCTTTGTATTTCAGAAATATTAAACATATCCTGCTCATTGCCGTTTCTGTATTGGCCGGATCGCTCTTTGCTTTTGCCCTGGCCGGTATCCTGACATCTTCCCTCTCCCTGATTGCCATTGGGGCCGGATCTGTTATTGTTGGGATAGCAGTGAATTACCCCTTGCATTTTCTTTCACATATAAGGGAAGGTTATACTCCCCGCCGTACATTATCGGATATTGTCCCTCCGCTGACAACGGGCAACATCACTACCATGGGAGCCTTTCTGAGCCTGCTCTTTATCAGCTCGCCTGCCATGCGCAGTTTTGGATTGTTTGCCACCCTCCTGCTTCTGGGTACCATTTTATTTGTTCTGATATTCCTTCCTCATATGACTCCTGCCCGGAAACCGGGTCCCGGGCAATTCCATTTTGGAAAACTGGCGGATTCTTCCCCTGAAAAGAACAAATGGATCACGGGAGGTCTGTTGCTCTTGACTGTCTTTTTCCTGGTCGTCAATAAAGGTGCGGTTTTCAATGCTGATATGCAGAGCATTAATTACATGACAGAGGAACAGCGCGGCAGCATGGAAAAATTGCTGGACCAGACGCAGGGATCGCAGCATGTCATGTATTTTGTGGCCGAAGGAGCTACGCTGGATCAGGCCCTGGAGCATTATGAAGCCGAACAGCCCCGGATAAGAGAATACAATTACTCAGGGATAGGTAATTTTCTGCCTTCCCGCTCCAAACAGGAAGAACGGATTAACCGTTGGAACGCTTTCTGGGACACTCGTAAAGAAGGTTTTTTGGATCAATTCAACAGCATTGCACGCGAAAAAGGATTCCGCGAAGGTTCTTTCGCAGGCATGGAAGCGCTATTGTCCCGTTCATATACTCCCCTTGCAACAAAAGAATTTAAACCCATAGTTGCTCATCTGGCCGGGAACTACATAGTGGAAAACCCCGAAAGAAGTATGGTTTACACCATGCTGCATATTGATCCGGAAAACGCTTCACAAACAGAACAGGAACTAAATGAAGCAGGTAACTACACGTTTGCTTTTGATCTGGGATCAGTTACCCGGATGATGATCGCTTCGCTTTCGTCCGATTTTGATTACGTGCTTTTCATATGCGGATTCATTGTATTTTTGTTCCTTACCCTGTCTTTCGGTCGTATTGAGCTGAGTCTGATCGCATTTACTCCCCTGGCTGTAAGCTGGATATGGATCCTTGGGATCATGAGCCTTTTCAATATCCAGTTTAATATTGTGAATATCATACTGGCTACTTTCATATTCGGTCTTGGGGATGATTATACCATTTTCATTACCGAAGGAATGATCTATGAATATACCTACCGCAAAAAAATGCTTGGAACATACAAAAATACGGTAGCATTATCTGCCCTGATCATGCTGGCAGGAATAGGATCGCTTATACTTGCCAAACACCCGGCCATGCAATCTTTGGCCCAGATCACCATTATAGGGATGGTATCGGTAGTCATAACAGCTTATGTGGTTCCTCCTTTCCTTTACAGGTTGCTGGTAACTAAACGCGGCAAATACCGGGACGAGCCGCTTACAATAAATAATTTATTTTATTCAGCCATTTCCTTTGCATTTTTCCTTCTGGGTGTCATCTACCTGAGTCTGTCAGGCAGGATCCTTTTGGTTTTCGGAGGCAGGAATGAACGGAATAAACTGCGTTTTCACAAGATCCTGCAACGTATTTGCCGTTTTGTCACGTATCATATTCCCGGTACCGGTATGGAGCTTACAGGCCGGGAAAACGCCGATTTTTCACGTCCTTCGGTAATCGTAGCCAATCACCAGAGTCATTTGGACCTTATGGCCGTTATTATGCTCCACCCAAAGATCATCATTATGACAAACAACAGGGAGTGGAATTCTCCTTTTTACAAAGGAATCCTGCGCTTTGCCGATTTCCTGCCCATAGAATACATGCATACCCATCTGGATCATATCAGAGACCGTGTAGCCAAAGGGTATTCCGTGATGATATTCCCGGAAGGAACGCGTTCCGCCGATTGTTCCATTCTCCGGTTTCACAAAGGAGCCTTTCATCTTGCCGAGATGTTGAAACTGGACATCACACCGGTATTGCTGCACGGATTCGGATTTGTGCTGCCCAAAGAAGATCTTTTGCTGCGAAAAGGACGTTTGACCCTAAAAATTCTGCCAGCGATCCGCCATAACGACCTTTCGTTCGGCGAGACGTACCGGGAGCGGAGCAAAGCCGTACGAAAACTCTTCATAAGGGAGTATGGATTCCTCTCGGCAAGTATTGAAAACGCGCATTACTTTGCGGACAAAGTGCTGAACAATTACCTGTACAAGGGAAAAGAGATCAGGGCAACAGCGCGGCGGATCTTGCGCACGAACGGGAATTTCAGCCAAAGGATAGAAGCCCTGCCTGAAAGCGGCGAATATTACCTGGAAGATCCCGGACAGGGAGAATTTGCCCTGACAGCATCACTTGTTCGCAAAAATTTGAGGATAAAAGCGTATATTGCAGACCCGAAAAAAAGAGCCCTGGCAACCCATTGTTGCGGGGTTCCGGAAAACCTCACATTTACAGAGAAACCGCAAAGGGATGAATAACAAATACGACGTAGTAATTATTGGAAGCGGACTGGGTGGCCTTGTGTGCGGATACATTCTGGCTAAAAACGGCTTGAAGACAGCCATTATTGAAAAACACGACATTCCGGGAGGTTGTCTGCAGACTTTTTTGCGTAAAGGCGTAAAATTTGAGACCGGGATGCATTACATTGGCAGTATGGACGAAGGACAGTCGCTGCATCGTTTTTTCAAATACCTTTCCCTTACAAACAAAATCGAACTCAGCCGGCTTGATGAAGCGGGGTACGACGTTGTCTCTTACCTGGGAGACCGTTACGCTTATGCCAACGGGAATGAAGCTTTTACGAATATTTTGTCACGCCATTTCCCAAAGGAAAGGAATTCCATCAGCTTGTATATGCGCCGTATGGAAGCCATTTCCGAACGTTCTCCCCTCTATTCCTTCAAGAATATGGAGAATCCATACTGGTTGGATAGTTCCAATATGCAAATAGGCGTGGCCGAATACATCCGATCGCTGACCGATGATGAAAAATTGCAGAACGTGCTGGCCGGAATCATGCCCCTTTACGGCGGTGTGGCAGATAAAACACCATTGTATTATCATGCGCTGATTACTGATTTTTACAATAAAAGTGCTTTCCGCTTTGTTGGGGGAAGCGATATAATTGTACACTTGCTTTGCGATTCCATACGTGAAATGGGAGGTGAGATCATTACCGGGATGCCTGTAAACAAAGTGAATTTTGATCATAACGGGGCTACCGGGGTCACTCTGCTTAACAATGAAATCATAGAAGGATCTCACGTGATCTCTGATATTCATCCCGCCCTGTTGATGGATATGGTGGACACGCCCATGATACGTAAAGCCTACAAAAAAAGGATACGCGGCATCAAACAGACGCTTTCCAATTTCACGGTCTATATTAAATTCAGGGAAGACAAAGTACCTTACCTGAATTACAACTATTATCATTACCCCGGAAAATCCGTATGGGACGGGCATTTTTTCTATATGCACATGTGTGACAGGCAGGACCAGAAATTCGTAAGAAGTGCTGTCCTGTTTGAAAGTATGGGCTGGAAAGAAGTAGCTCCCTGGAAAGATCTCCCCCCTGGAGAAAGAGGTGCTGAATACGAAGATTTCAAAGCACGTAAAGCGCAGCAGATGTTTTTAAACCTGGAGAAACAATTCCCGGGAACCATCAGTCATATTGAAGACTTCTGGACCTCTACCCCATTGACATACAGGGATTATACCGGAACACTGGAAGGTTCCATGTACGGGATTCTGCGCGACAAAAACGCTCCCGCAGAAAGCTTCATATCCCATTTGACCAAAGTCCCCAACCTTTACCTGGCCGGACAAAACATCAATGCCCACGGGATCATGGGCGTAATAATTGGATCCGTACTCACATGCGGGGCCATTACAGGAATTGACAATTTGATAAAACAAATAAAAAACGCTTAACCACTAAACCATTACTATGGCAAAGACAATTAAACTGAAACTTATATATCCCCGTTGGGAGAAGCTCAAAGGCCAAACTACATTCAATTTGCCCCCTCACGGCCCGGTGGTTTTTGCCGCGGCCCTGCCCGAACACGTAGAAGTATCATTTACCGACGAAAATGTTGAAACTATAGATTTTGAGGAATCGTGTGATCTGGTGGCAATCTCCATGATGTTATCTACCCAGGTCAGACGGGGATGGGCCATTGCCACAGAATTCAGAAAAAGAGGCAAGAAAGTTATTTTCGGAGGTATATCCACCATGCTCCATGCAGAAGAAACCATTGAATACGCAGACGCCGTATTCCTGGGAGAAGCCGAAGGACGCATGGAAGAACTCATTGGTGACTTTGAAAAGGGACAATTGAAAAAAGTATATAATTATATGGGGCAATTGCCTCCAATTGAACTGGTAGGACCTGCCCGGCGGGATTTGTACAAACGGGAATTGTACAATCATAAAGGCGTGCAGATGGTGGACCTGTTCCACGCCTCGCGCGGATGCCGTTTCAATTGTTATCCCTGCGCCGTATCCTACCTGGGCGGCCGTCAATTCAGGGCACGCCCCTTTGACAAAGTCCTGGAAGAACTGGAAACCATAGACAACAACCGCCTGTTCATAGTAGACAACTCCCTGGCACAGAACAAGGAATGGGAAATGCAATTATTCAAGGAAATGATCCCTATGAAAAAGAAATGGATCAGCCATACCATAGAAGACGATCCCAAAATCCTGGACCTGGCTGCCCAGGCAGGAGCCTGGTATGTATATCAGGCCGTTTTTGATACCTCCGATTACATCAAGCAGCGGATCAAACGTTATCACGATTACGGAATAGGCGTGGAAGGAACCATCCTGCTGGGACTTGACAACCAATCCGAGGACGACATGCGTCGCCTCATAGATTTTCTTTTGGAAATAGATTTGGATCTTGCCGAGTTTACCATCCTGGCTCCTTTTCCGCATACAAAAGCATACGACGACATGATGCGCAGGGGCAGGATCACGGATCACAACTGGGACCATTACAATGCAGGACAGGTAGTCTACCAGCCGGCCCAGGTCACTCCGGAAAAATTGCAGGAACTGTACGATTACGCCTGGGAATCCTTTTATAAGGAAGAATCCCAGGAATTGAAAATGACCAAACTCTTCACCCGGGTAATGAAACGTGAAATGGAAGACGGAACATGGAAACCCCGTGACAGGAAACTGATGAACAAATCGTTTGGAAAAGATGTTAAACGTACTATAGGCAACAATTGAAGTTATGGAAGTTCAGAGTAAACATTTTGATGAAATTTTTGATTTTAAAGGCAAATGGGATGTACCTTCAAAATGTGGACTGAGGATCCTGGATCGTGATGGAAAATACGTAGTCATCGCTACTGAAATTTACCAGCATAATCCCGGATCATCCGTTACTTACGCCGGAGGATTGCTGCTGGAACAAATCTGCACTGCAAAAGGATTGGACCCTGATGATGTGATCTACATTGAATGCAATCCGGATATGAACTCACGGCTTTCATTTTATGCGGAAGAGTATTACCGGGTGGATTTTTCCCGGGAAAACGGAAAATTCGTAAATCCGACGTACAAACAATTATCGGATGAAGAAATAAAAGATCTGATTTTTAATGGAGAATAAACGTTCTTTTATTTTAATATTATTTATTACCCTGAGCGTTTCTTCCCAGGCACAGGAGATCTTTCGTCCCTGGGAAGGAATACGGGAAAAAAGCAGGGTCCGGATGTGGCATTATGCACCGCCCGCTGATCATTCCAAAGGAATGGGAATTATCATCCTTCCCGGCGGCAGTTACCACCACCTTGGAATAAACAACGAAGGACACCGGGTTGCGGAAAAACTTGTTCAGGAAGGTTTTTCAGCATTCGTACTACGCTACAGTACAGGTATGTACGGGTACAATTACCCTACCATGATGGAAGATATCCAACGGGCTGTTATGCTGGTAAAAGAGCATGCTTCAGAATTCGGGATCAGCCCGGATAAAGTGGGATTGCTGGGGTTTTCTGCCGGTGGACACCTGGCGGGATGGATGGGAACCTATTACGACACCAACTTCCTGGCACGTTACGGATTGCATCCTTCTGTAAACCTGAGACCGGCATTCGTTGCCATGATCTATCCCGTGGTTTCCATGGTAGACGGAATAACGCATGTCAGGTCCCGCCGGAATCTGCTTGCGGCAAACCATCCGGTAACTTTACGTAAAACACTTTCACTGGAGGAAAACGTTCGGGACGATATGCCCCCGGTATTCCTGATGACCTGTATGGATGACCCGGTTGTAGATCCGGAAAACACAATTCGTTACGGAGCGGTTCTTAAAGAAAAACAGATCCCCTATCGTTTGTTGATATATGATGAAGGTGGGCATGGATTCGGGACAGCCGGTCTTTGGATGCAGGAGTTCCTCTTGTGGCTTGATGAAGAAATAATCCACTAATACGCAAGGATATGGATATCAAATTTACATCTACCGGTGAGATCAAACTGTTCCAGGAAAACCTGCTAAGGCGGGAATTATCCTATTTCAATGAAAGATCCCCTTTTTATAAAAAGATGTTTCAACGTGAAGGTGTAGACATCAGAAAGATCAGGACACTGGAAGACCTGCAATACATACCGTTTACACAGAAAAACGACCTTCAGCAATTCAACGAAGAATTCCTTTGTGTTCCCAAAGATCAATTGATCGATTACGTGACCACCTCGGGAACATTGAGCGATCCGGCCACCTACGCATTAACTGACAGGGATCTGGACAGATTGGCATATAACGAAAAGGTTTCTTTTGAATGTGCCGGAACAAAGCCCGGAGATATTGTACAGCTGATGACCACCATGGACAAACGTTTTGTGGCAGGTTTGGCTTATTTTTTAGGGATACGGAGCCTGGGAGCCGGGATCATCCGGGTAGGCAACGGCATTCCGGAATTGCAATGGGATACTATCCTGAGGATGAAGCCCAATACCATTATCTGCGTTCCTTCGTTTATTTTGAGGCTTATTGAATACGCTGAAGAACACGGGATCGATTACCGCAATTCCAGTGTCAAAAAAGCAGTGTGTATTGGAGAAAACCTGCGAAACCAGGATTTCTCGCTGAATATTCTGGGAAAACACATTCGTGAAAAATGGGATATTCAGCTTATATCCACGTATGCTTCTACCGAACTGGGGGCCACGTTCTGCGAATGTCCATTCGGTAAAGGGGGCCACCACCTTCCCGAACTGGTGATTTGTGAGCTGGTTGATGAGAAAGACCGGGTGGTACCTATGGGAGAACCCGGCGAACTGGTAATCACGAACCTGAAGCTGGAAGGTATGCCCCTGCTGCGTTTCCGTACAGGAGACCTGGCACGCTTCCACTACGAGCCCTGCGAGTGCGGACGCAAAACAATGCGGATCAGTCCGTTGCTTGGACGTAAAAACCAAATGATAAAATTCAAAGGAACTACCTTATATCCCCCTTCCCTTTTTGATGTATTGGAAGATATTCCATATATTAGCTGCTACCAGGTAATATTGCGCAACAACGACCTGGGCACGGACGATGTACATGTGAGAATATCGCTGAAAGAAGGGCATCCGGAGATTCCGGAAGATATCTGCAAGGGAGTCAAAGATAAATTCAGAGCCAAAGTTCGCGTTGCACCGGAAGTGGAAGTTGTACCGGATCCTGAGCTTAAAGCGCAAGTATACAACGAAAATATGCGTAAAGCAGTAAAACTTATGGATCAACGTGAAAACAACCCGGGATAAACAATTCGATGACATACGGCCATATTACGATTCCGAAATCCCTCCGGCAATGCAACGGCTGGCGGCTAACCCGCTACTGGATCAGATCAGTGCCTGGTTGTTTCCGGACCGTCCTGCAGAAGAATTACGTAATATATTGCGTACAGTAGAGACAAACAATGAAATGCAGGAACTGGTGATGTACCCTGCAACCATGAGTATCATTGAAAAGACCACAAACGGGTTATCCTGGGAAGGAGAATCAAACCTCCGGTCGGATATTGGCACACTATACATCTCCAACCACAGAGACATTATGTTGGATGCCACACTTCAGCAGCTGATACTTCACGATCTGAATATTGCTACCAGCGAGATATCTTTCGGCAGCAACCTGATGGAATCCCCTATCCTCCTGGACGTAGGCAAATCCAACAAAATGTTCAAAGTGTTCCGGAAATCCGAAAATATTCGGCAATTGGTGAAAAATTCCCGCCACTTGTCTGACTATATGCGGGACAGGATCTCCCGGGGTATTTCTTTATGGATCGCGCAACACGACGGAAGAAGTAAAAACGGTATTGACAAGACGGATCCCGGGCTTTTAAGAATGCTTTCACTCAGTGGCGGAAAAGATATCATCAAATCCCTCTCTGCCCTGAATATCACCCCTGTTGCCGTTTCATACGAGATTGAACCTTGTGACATACTGAAAGTCAGGGAATCCTGGCATAAAAAAGAAGAAGGCACCTACGTAAAAGCTCCCGGAGAAGACCTGGTAAGCATCGTTACCGGCATCACACAATACAAGGGCAGGGTCCATATTACCCTCTGTCCTCCTATCACAGAACAAGATCTGGCACCGTATGCGCATCTTTCCCCTCCGGCGTTATTGAAAAAAACAGCCGCTTTGATAGATAAACGTATATACAGTGGCTACAGGCTTTATGGAACAAATTATGCGGCTTTTGATCTTGTTACAGGAAAACAGGATTTCCGGAAACATTACACACAGGAAGACATAAAAATCCTGGAACAGAGGGAATTATTACTCCCCCACGATGATCAGGACACACTTGCTTCCATGACCCTTATGCTCAGGAACATATACGCTAATCCCGTAAAAAACAAAATAAAATCCGTATCATGAAACCTAACGTGAAACATTTTATTTTACCGGCACTCATCTTACCACTTTTCACTTTTTTTTCTATCCAACCCGCACGGGCACAGAACGAACAAAAATCCCACACCGAACGTTCAAGCATAGGAAACATCATCCATTTTTTCACACAACCCGTTGATTATTCAAAAGATCCGGTGCATCCATCTGAAATTGTTCTACCCCTTGATACACTGGATGAAAACGTCACCATTACACCGGAAGATAAGATCCTGGGATATATATGGCAGTCCCAAAGAGAACCCGGAAGAACCCGTTTTGAAAAAGCGGAAGACGGAACATACCTGGCCCGTATCACCTGGGTGCCGGAGTCAGAAAGTGAAGCGAATCCCAAAGATTTCAGAAATCCTGATAAAAACCTGCGGGAAAGACCTTTACTTGGAATGATTTACAGTAGTGGCATTGTTTACGAAGACGGAAAATGGATAGCTCCCTATATGTACCATCCCAATTTCGGAATAACGGCCAGCAAAGGCGTTTTCTTTTTTAACAAAGACGGGGATCTGATAGTACGGGGCTACAAATGGGGTTTTTCATCTACTGAATGTTACAAACTGGTGGAAGTGATCCGTTGATCATTGCACAATTAGTGCATTGGCCACCTTTCTGTCTCCCTGATGATCAAACAACCTGTTGTCTGAAGGATGATTCACTGTTTGTACAGGTTGACCGAGATTTTTTCTTACACACATGGTGGAAGATCCTCCCCCGTCCAGGTTTATGGCATCCCATGACCTGAGCCATCTCATAATATGCTGCAATTCCTCCATGGTCATTCCGGCAGCTTCATGTGCCCTTCCGTCAACCACTACAAGAATTACCCTGCCACTCTTTCTGATACCGACGGCTGTACGCGGATGACGTGCCAGATTGAAATTGTTGGTTAACAACGGTTCATCCTGTCCCCGGATACGTAAAACCGGACCGGAAGATAAAACATCTTCTCCTGTCAGTGTTTGTTCCCATCCATTTGTCTGACTTTGGGTCATCAGCGTGTCGGGAACCTTGTGAACGGATAACCGGCCTTTTTCTGATACAACAAGGCATCCTGATTGGTGGTAAGACCTTAACCCTTCCTCATTCAATCTGTTTGGTGCCAGCTCGTTGTAATCCACACGTAAATAACTGACGGATTTCCAGGGGGCATCCCAGGCAAAAAAGGATCCGTTGATCCCGGCAAGTGCATCTGCATATGCTACAAAATCCCTGGTCAGCACCAATGTTGTATCTGCCACTATGTCAAAACGGAAATTATTACGGACCGTTAATACGGAAACGTATTGATTTGAGTTAAAAAGAGAACTGTCCGAAAAAGCACATTGCCGCAGAATGATGCCTCCAAAATGTATGAGTTTTGTATCCCATGGTGCTTCAGCAAATGCAAGTGAATCTTTCTGAAGTGAAGTCAGGCTGTCTGACTGCTGAATTTCCCGGGAAAATGAAAAAGAAGGATACAAAAAGAATAACAACAAAAGCAAAAAGAATCTCCTGTTCATAATGCAAATCTTTATATTTGTTAAAAATACAAAAAACTATGAAACAGGTTGTTGATTTTCTGGCAGAACTGAGTTTGAACAACAACAAAGAATGGTTTGACTCCCATAAAGATCAATACCTGAATGCTCTGGAAGTGTTTCATTCATTTACAGAACAACTTATTGACGGGATCGCTTCTTTTCATAAGGAGATTGTACACCTGACCGTAAAAGATTGTACCTACCGTATTTACAGAGATCTCCGGTTTTCCCCGGATAAGACCCCTTATAAAACACATATGGGGGCTTACATATGTCCCGGAGGTAAAAAATCCGGGTATGCAGGCTATTATTTTCACCTGGAACCGCGCCCGAAAGACATATCATCCAATTATTTTATGGCAAGCGGGCTGTGGCATCCATCATCTGATGTTTTAAAAAGCGTAAGGGACGATATCCTTTTTGATGCCAAACCCTACCTTGAATCCGTTCGTAAAGCGAATGGATGGATCATTGATTACGATGAAGCCCTGAAAAGGGTTCCCCGGGGTTACCCGGCGGATTCTCCACATAAAGATCTTTTCCGCCTCAGGAACCATCTTTTGGCACGGAATATGGAAGATAAGTCTGTCTGTGACAAGAATCTGCTAAAAAATGTCTTGTCAGAATTTAAAAAGACTCATACCTTTGTTGCTTTGTTGAACCGATCCGTAACATATGCCCTCACACCGCAAAATTAAAGCAGGTATCATAGGCTTTGGCCGTATGGGAGAGATGTACCTGAACCAGATGATCAAAAGTCATCAATGGGAAATACGCGCTGTATGCGACACCGATCCCGATGCCCTGGCCATTGCTGCTAACCTTTCTCCCGAAGGAACCCTGCTGACAGATGATGAAAACCGGGTTTTTGAAGACCCCGAAATAGAAGTTGTAGTACTGGCAACCCTGGCGGACTCCCGGAAGCAGCATATTTATAAGGCGGTGGAACAATCCAAGCACGTGATCACAGAAAAACCGCTGGGATCCAATATTGAAGAAGAAAAAGCCGTCCTGGAAAAAATCAGGGATTCCCGGATCATGATCACTGTAAACCTGCCTTTGAGGACGGCCTGGTACCACAAAACCATTAAGGATTTTATAGCTACCGGGGAAATTGGTGATCTGGCCATAGTCAGGGTGTGCCATATGACTCCCGGCCTGGCTCCCGGTGAAGGTCACTGGGCTGAAGGACCGCTCTTTCACGATTGCGGAATGCATTATGTAGACATTGCACGCTGGTACGCACAAAGTGAATTTAAAACATGGAATGCACAGGCCATCCGGATGTGGGATTATAAGGAACCCTGGTGGCTCCAGGCACACGGAACCTTTCAAAACGGTATCGTTTTTGACGTGACACAGGGACACGTATACGGACAACTGGCAAAAGACCTTACCCACAACGGGTATGTAGATCTGATAGGAACAAAGGGCATAGCCCGTATGCATCACGATTTTGTCACTGCTACCGTTGAATTGCACGGGATCACCCGGACCCGGGTCATCAAAAAGCCTTTCGGAGATAAGAACCTGGACATTTTATCCCATATGTTTGCCCAATCTGTTCTGTCAGGAAAACTGGATCCTGCATTACCACAAGTTGAAGATGCCGTTATAGCCTCTGAGTATGCATGGAAATTTCTGTCAGACGCTTCCAAACACGATATGCCGGTCCGGGGAGACAAGCAAACACTGGAAGAGATCAGAGAAAGACGCAACAACAAGCGTATAGGCTACGGCTTGTTAAGGAAAAAAAAGAGAATCCAATAAAATGATTATGAAACGTGCTATCATTACAGGAGCGACATCCGGAATAGGAGCAGAGGTGGCACGGATACTGGCAGCCCAAGGCTGGAAAGTTGGGATTGCCGGCAGGCGGGAAGCGCTTCTCAAAGAATTAAAGGAAACGGATCCCGGATCATTTGAATATGAAGTGCTGGATGTAACCCGGGAAGATGCCCCTGATCGCCTGGCTTCACTGATATCCAAAACCGGAGGCATGGATCTTTATATTCATAGTTCAGGATACGGAATGCTTAACCCGGAACTGGACACGGAACAACAAATGATCACCCTCAGTACCAATATTACGGGATTTGTCCGGCTAATCAATTTTGCATTTCATTATTTCAGGGACCAGGGACACGGGCACGTTGCCGCGGTCACATCTGTGGCAGGAACAAGGGGAATGGGCATAAATGCCGCTTATTCTTCTTCCAAACGTTTTCAGATGACATACCTGACTGCATTGGCACAATTGTCAGAAAACCGGAATTGCAATATACGCATAACAGACATCCGGCCCGGTTTTGTGAGAACGGCGTTTTTACACCACAAGTATCCCATGTGTATGGGAACGCCTTACGTTGCCCGAAAGATAGTCCGTGGACTACTCAAAGGCAAAAGGCGCATGATCATTGACTGGCGTTACCGTTTATTGGTTTTTGTCTGGAAGATGATCCCGGAAAGGATATGGGAAAAGATCAATCTGTATAAAATGATCAGGAAGTAATACTCCTGAAGTGACTGTACAAAAGTTCCACGGCTTTCTCAAGGACGGAACGCGGACAAGCTACATTCAGTCGCATAAATCCTTCCCCTCCCGGGCCAAACATGGCACCGTCGTTCAGCGCCAGACCGGCACCGGTAAAAAATCCGGGAATATCACGAATACCTGCCTCTTTTAGCCCTCTGCAGTCAAGCCAAACCAGGAATGAAGCCTGGGGTGCCGATGCTTTGATCCCGGGAATCAGACGGGGGATTTCCCCAATTACATAATTGATATTATTCTCTATGTATTCAAGCATCTGTTCCCTCCATTGATTTCCTTGTGTATAAGCAGCCTTCGTGGCAACAGTGGCAACAAAAGGGGCTTCGTTCAATTCGTTGGCATACAAGAAATCGTAAAAACCTTTGCGCAGTTGCGGATTAGGAACAACGGCATAAGAACTGACCAATCCGGCCATATTGAACGTTTTTGAAGGTGCATTGAAAACGATACCTATCTGCTCGGCTTCCCTGGATACTGTAGTAAAAGGAATGTGTTTGTTCCCGAAAAGTGCCATATCTGCATGTATTTCATCCGATATTACGGTAACATGGTATTTATAACACAAAGCGGACAGCGTGGTTAAAGTTTCCCTGTCCCATACAGTACCACCGGGATTATGAGGGTTGGACAAAATCAGCATAGGACACCTCCTTCGTTTCAGTATATCTTCCAATTGATTGAAATCCATACTATATCGTGTTCCGTTCCATAACAATTGATTATTCACCACTACCCTGCCGTTCCTTTCGGTAACCAACCGGAACGGGTGATAAACGGGCGGTTGAATGATAACGGAATCTCCTTTTCCCGTAAAATGATGCATAGCCAGACCTATCCCCTTGACTATCCCGGGAATAAAAGTAAGCCATTCCTTTTCTATTTCCCATGCGTGCAGGTATTTGAGCCAGTTAATTATGGATTGCCAGAAATCAGCGGGAGGGTAAGTATACCCGTAAACCGGATGTTTAAATCTTTCCTCCAGTGCTTTACGAATAAAATCCGGTGTTTCAAAATCCATATCGGCCACCCACAACGGAAGGAGGTCTTCCCTGCCGAAAAGTGCTTTCAGTTTTCCCAACTTAACCGTATCTGTTCCTGATCTGTCAATAATGGTGTTAAAATCGTATTTCATATAACTGTATTTCGCAACGTTCCGGGTTTGCCTATGTCCGTGATCTGCAGTTCCGGGATATTCACTCCGCGAACCACTCCTTTTGAAGCAGCCCATAAATAAAAATCAATTACAGAAAAAACATCCGGCCACTGATCCATCAACTCCAGGATACGGGGAGAAACCAGATGAATTCCTGTAAAAGCCCTCATATGGTATTCTTCATCAGGCGAATGGCCTTCAACCCATTTTGTCCGGCCGTCCTTCCTATTGATCCATCCTGCCAGGTTCCATTGCCTGTCAAAGAGCAATTGCCTGGAAGTTTCCCTTTTGCTTACCGGCAAAGTTGCCAGATGCAAGGCGGGATGGTGCTGCCTGAAAAATCCGGCCAGATCCAGATCGGATAAAATATCCACATTGTGTATCAAAACAGGCTCACCCGGATTGAATAGGGAGCGTGCTTTACGGATTGCCCCGCCGGTATCCAGCAAGAGGTCGCTTTCATCGGAAATGCATATTCGCATAGGAAAACCGTTGTTTTCCAGGTAATCGCTGATAAATGCTTTTACCTGCCCGGCAAAATGATGTACATTGACCACGACTCTTGTAAAGCCGTACTGCCTCATTTTTTCCAGCTGGATCTCCAGGAGGGGCTTTTCATCACCCCCTTCGATCGGCAGGGGTACAAGGGCTTTAGGTATTTTATCTGTAATGGGTCGCAAACGGGTACCCAGACCCGCAGCAAGGATCATGGCCTGCATAAGCAGAATATTTAAAGATCTGTTTCCAATTCCAACTCACGGTGGTATAAACGTACCATGACGTCGTATTTCTTGGCCAGGTATTCAGCCATATGACGGGCACAGTAGACCGAACGGTGTTGCCCTCCGGTACATCCGAAGCAACACATCAGGTGAGAGAATTTTCTTTCAATGTATCGTTGAACATGGGTATCCATAAGTGAATAGGCATGATCCAGGAACCCCTGCACTCCACCATCTTCTTCCATAAAACGAATCACCTGCGGATCTTCACCCGTAAAATGGCGGTAATGCTCAAATTTCCCCGGATTTTCCAGCCCGCGACAGTCAAATACGTACCCCCCGCCGTTACCGCTCTGATCGTTGGGAATACCCTTTTTGTAGGCAAAACTGCAAACGGTGATCTGAAGTTTACGCTCCCGGTCCATATCCGAATATTGCCTCATTTCAGTCAATTCTTCCAGCAGGGCCGAGAGGTAAGGATATTCGGTAAAAGGTTCTTTCAATAATTTGCGCAGATTGTCTATGGCATAAGGTACGCTTTGCAGAAAATGTGGCTTTTTCTCAAAATAGCCCCGGAACCCGTATGCGCCCAACACCTGGAGGGTTCGGAAAAGCACAAAATGACGCAATTGCTTGTTGAAATATTTATCATCTACCGGAAAATACTCTCTGAGGGCCTGCAGGTACCTGGCCAGCATTTCCTCTTTCAGTTCTTCGGAATAATTGGCTTTTGCCTGCCAAATGAAAGAAGCTACGTCGTAATAAATTGGACCTTTTCTTCCGCCCTGGAAATCAATAAAATAAGGGTTTCCATCCACCAACATCACATTCCTGGCCTGGAAATCCCGGTATAAGAAGGTCTCCGAAGCGTTACGCAACAGGATCCGGGACATTTCCCTGAAATCATCTTCCAGTTTCACCTCGCTGAATTCCAGTCCGGTAGCCTTTAAAAAACAGTATTTGAAATAATTAAGATCAAAAGAGATCATCCGTTCATCAAACTCCGGTTGCGGATAACAAACCCCGAAATCCAACTCTTCGGCTCCCTTGAACTGGATAGACGGAAGTGCCTCTATAACCTTGAATAACAACTCTTTTTCACGAGCATCGTAGTTTCCGCGTTCCCTTCCGTTTTCAACGGAATTGTACAGGGTGATGTCTCCCAGATCCTGCTGCAGGTAACAGGAATAATCGCGGCTGTGACAATAGACACGCGGAACGGGCAGGCCTTGCTGAAAAAAATGTTCCGCAATGGCAATAAAAGCCTTGTTTTCTTCCTTACACGTACCTATTGTGCCAATGAGGGTTTCTTTTTCACCTTCCATTCTGAAATATCGCCGATTGCTGCCCGATGAAGGCAGTTCGGTTACAGATCTGGCAGCAAAACCTGTATAGGATTTAAACAGAGATTCAAGTTGTTTCATAGTACAAAAATACAGAAAAAGTTTGACAACGCCTCTAAGAGGCGGGCTGCATGACCGCATTCCACATGGCCTTCCTGAGCGAACCGCCGGCATCATCCCCGTGATACATCCAGCACATCATACCTTTCATACCCTGCGACAACAGCCATGATCCTTTAATGGCAATACTTGCGGCATTGTCGTATCCGCAATAAAAGGCTCCTGTACTGATCCTTGTCACGTAAGGAACGGAAGCCGTGGGATCCCAGTTATTTTTATTATATAACGATGGATCCAGGTTGTTTATCTGCCTGTATGTCAATGCCGAGGGACTGGAAGCGAAGGATATGCGCCCGTAAAAAGGAATACCAAGCACCATTTTTGAAACCGGGAACCCGGCTGCCTTGTAGGCATTCAGGGTACGTGCGCAATCCCAATAAGCGCGCGGATCATTCAATGCCGAGTGGTGGTGCGGCGCCGCATCCATATCGTACGTCATCACGTTCACAAAATCCACGTAAGGTTCAACAGCTGCCAGATCTATGTACCGGCTTTCCCCGTTTTTGTGCTTCACATCCATGACGTACCCCGGAAAAGTGATCAGGTAATCCTTGCCGAGTGTTTCGCGCAGCTGCCGCATTAAAAGTACGTGATTTTGCGTGTCGGCCAGCGGGTCGCAGGCGTGTCCGCTCCAGGAGATGCCGGGAAATTCCCAGCCAATGTCCACGCCGTCGATCCCCCATTGCTGCAGAAATTCCAGGCAATCCAGGGCAAATGCCTTCCGGCCTTCTTCCGAGCTGCTCAGGGCGGAAAAACCGCCTCCCTGTGCGTTGTCCTTGTTGGATACGGTATGCGTGAAAGCGATCAATATTTTCAAATCGGGATGCGATTTTTTCAGGGCTGCAACGTCTGCAAAGCGGGATTCATCTCCCTGCAGGCGAAATGCACGGTATTGCCCGTTGACCACGTACAACTCGGCAAAGGCATAACAAATGTGCGTTAAAAGCGAAGGATCCGGTATCCCGCTGCTGTAATACGTTACGTAGGACAAGGCAACGCGACCTTCAATACGTGCGGCAGGAATAAAAATTTCTTCCTCTTCAGGTTCCGGACCGGGAGGATCCGGTTTTTTTTCACAGGAGAAAACCAGCAAAAACAGCAACAGGTAAAGATACCTTTTCATGTGAGATCATATCAATACAGGTAGTACCGGGCAGACAGGCTGCGGAATGCTTCCGCATCTTTGTACCAGTAATCCCGTATGTCTTCAAACAGGTAACGTTCTGAAAATTTTTCTGTTATAAAAGGACTGCCGCAGACCCTGGTGATCCGTTCCAGGTTGAATTCAATGCCCGGATCCAATTTATGCATTTCCTGTATGATGTAAAAATTCACATCGGTCAGGGGTGCAGCTGCAGGATCGGTAATGTGCACCTGGACTCCCGTGAGTGTGGTTCCCTGTCCCCTGCTGTAAAAAGGCCTGAAATAAATGGGTCTGAAATGCAGGCCGGGCAGTTCAAGGCCATTCATGGCCCGGGCCAGTTCTTCCGGGTTGATGGTACTGTCTACCGGAGCAAACAATTGGAATGGAAGTGTGTAACCTACTCCAATGGAAACAGCACTAAGATCCCCGGCGATACCGCTTAACGGGTAAAAGAAGGCAGTTATGGCCTGGGGAATGTGCGGAGAAGATGCAATCCATTGCAAACCGGTCTTGTCGTAAAACATATCCCTTGTCCATCCTTCCATGGGTACTACATGGAGTTTGCACTGAGCACTTTCACCGGGACGGGCACCTGATCCCAGCATGCGTTCCCCGTTAAGCAACAGGGCCAATTCACCGCAGGTCAAACCGTAAACGTAAGGTATCCTGAACTGGCTCACAAAAGTGAAGCACCCGTCTTCCACGTAACAACCTTCCACTTTCAGTCCTCCAATGGGATTGGGTCTGTCCAGTACCACAAATTCAATACCCGATTCCGCACAGGCTTCCATTGCCAGTCCCATGGTGGAAATATAGGTGAAGGAACGGGACCCGATATCCTGGATATCGTATACCAGCACATCAATGTTCTGTAGCATTTCCGGTGTGGGTTTGCGGGTGCTCCCGTAAAGGGAATAAACGGGGATCCCTGTTACCGGGTCGTTCTGGGTCTCAATGTGATCCCCTGCGTGAACGTCTCCGCGTACCCCGTGTTCGGGACCGTAAAGGGCCACCAGGTTGACACCCGGGGCTTCATGTAAAATATCTATGGTAGATTTGAGCGAATTATCCACTCCCGTGGGATTTGTAATAAGCCCTACCCGTTTCCCCTGCAGGCAGGCAAAATTAGATTCCTTAAGAACTTCAATACCGGTTTTGAATTCCGTTTCCCCCGACCGGCAGGATACAGACAGTAGCATCAGCATCATTGCCAATGTACCCTGAAGAATAGTTTTCATAATTATTAGGATTAGTTATTTTTTTCCGTAATCGGCAGGCAGTTTCCTGCTTACCAGTATGGAGGCAAATATCCCGGGTAATGTACACAGGCAGACAAACCAGAAGAATTTTTCATATCCCAGGGCTTCCTGTATGGCTCCGGCTGCCATCCCGGGCAACATCATCCCCAATGCCATAAACCCTGTACCGATTGCATAATGAGATGTCTTGTGTTCTCCGTTGGCTACATAGATCAGGTACAACATAAAGGCGGTAAATCCAAACCCGTACCCGAGTTGTTCAAAAGCCACCGAAACGATCACTACCCATACGTTTTGTGGCATAGTAGCTGCCATAAATACGTAAAGCAGATCCGGCAAGTTGATGGCCAAAGCCATGGGAAGGATCCATTTTTTCAAACCACCCCGCGAAACAGCTATACCTCCTATGATACCCCCTAACAACAAAGCGATTACACCTATTGTACCGTAAACCATGCCTACCGTTGCGGTTGGCAATTCCAATCCTCCCGCCTGCGGAGTGTCCAGTAAAAACGGGGAAGCGATTTTGACCAGCTGGGATTCCCCCAACCGGTAGGTCAATATGAAAAAGAATACCAGTCCCAGGTCTTTCTTTTTGAAGAAGGAACCGAAAGTGAGGAAAAAGTCTTTTAAAAGCCCTACAGGCGTGATGCTTTCGCGGGATACATCGCTCACCGGCCTGGGAAGAACAAATTTATGGTACAGTGTCAGGATCAGGAACAACGCAGCCAGCAGGTAGAACGACAGGCTCCATGCCAAAGGGATGTTCCCGCCAACAGACGGGAATATTTTGCCTTCCTCCATCAGCCCGGCAAACATAACCAGGATACCCTGTCCGAAAATAGTGGCAAAGCGGTAAAACGTATTCCTGATGCCCACAAAGAAAGATTGTTCTCCCTGTGACAAGGCCAGCATATAAAATCCGTCGGCGGCTATATCGTGGGTTGCGGAACTGAAGGCCATGAGCCAGAAAAAAGCCAGTGTTACCTGCACGTAAAAAGTCGTTGGAATGAAGAAAGCCACACCGGCAAAACCTACTGCTATAAAACTTTGCATCAGGACTACCCAGAGCCTTTTGGTTTTGATCAGATCAACAAACGGGCTCCACAGGGGTTTGATCACCCAGGGCAAATATAACCAACTGGTATAAAGAGCAATATCTGTGTTTGACAATCCCAGCCGTTTGTACATGATCACGGCTATAGTCATTACGGCGACGTAAGGCAGACCCTGGGCAAAATACAACGTGGGGATCCACGACCAGGCATTTCTTTTTTTAACGGGAGAAGGTGCGTCCATCAATAAATCTTTTGGATCCGGGAACCCGGGTAATAATGTTGCAGTATTTCTTTATAAGCATACCCCTTGGCTGCCATAACGGCCCCTCCGATCTGGCAAAGACCCACTCCGTGGCCCCAGCCGGCTCCGTAAAGGGTAAAAATGCCTTCACGTTTGACTGGAATGAAAGCCGAGGAATACAGGTGGGATTCGGAAAGAGCCTTCCTGATAAGGAGGTCTTTCCCTATTACAAGCGTTTGTTTTGTGCCCACAATCTTCAGGCGGGAGATCCTGCCCGAGGTGCCTCTTTCCACAGGAATAAGTTCTTGCACCAGTCCAAAATCAACGCCAATGCGTCTTTTGATCAGATCCGTAAGTTCTTCTGCCGTGAAAGTCACTTCCCACCGGTAAAAACCAGTGGTTTCCCTGTCGTAAGTATTCAGAACCTGGGAAAGAATTTCCTGGTCACCGGTATTGCAGAAAGCGGGAGGCTGGCTGCGGATCCATATCTCGGCCTGAACGGGATCGGAAAGATCCGGAAAGGGGACTTCCGGGGGAAACGCCTCTCCATCGTATTTTCCCTTTAAATAAGGGGGATCTTCCGGTTCCCATGAAGTTGAGAACTTTTCCATAAAACCGCCGCAACATTTAGAAAACCGTGCATCGCAGATGTTGCCGCCGAAAGTGAGTACTTCTCCGGCCGTTTTCATAACGGCACCGGTTACGTTGTCTATGGACTGTGACGGCCTGGTTATTCCCTGGTAACGCTGGCAATGGTCATCGGCACAAACATCAAACAGGGTATGGTCTTCGCGGTCCCACCATTTGATCCATTCGGTTTCAGTTCTGAGCTCACTCCGGTATTCTTTTTTTTGCTGCTCGATCCCTTTTCTTTTTTCGATCTGCGAAAGCAACCAGCTGCGGGATATTACGGCATGCGCTTTCAAATAATCAGGTGAGCTGGTGGCACTCATTTCCGAGGCAATTACGCTGATCAGGTAATCTTCCACAGGAAGAACGTTTATTGCACGTACCATACCATCTTCCGGTATAAGCACAAGTGATCCCTTAAAACGCTGGTCTTCCTTTCGTTCCCAATGAAATTCAATTCCAATGACCACATCCTTCAAGACAAAAGACGATCCGGGATCATCGGGCCGGAAAACGAATTTGTCTTCTGTTTTGTCTTGAAAAAGGATTTTCCCGTTTTCAGCAAATGCAGTGAAATCTCCTGAAAAATTCCCGAAGTCGCCTTCCAGAGTAAAAGAAACGGACGGTGCCCTCAGGATCCCTACTTCAATTGTTTTCTGGCTTGTAATTCCCATGTTCTCAGCCTGTCTTTATAAAGGTTATTCGCATTGACTTTTTCAGGTTCCAGTGCCGCATCGGAATTGCCTTCCCAACGGCGGCAATTGTAGACTACATCGTAAATGCGGCCTATTTGGTATTTCCTGGAGAAATTCAGGCCCAGGCCGTAATCTTCCCCGTAATTGGTGTTGGGCAACAGGATATCCCGTAAAATGGGTGCATAGAACGCCCTTGGCGCACCCAATCCATTAATTCTGAGTGCATTGTTCCTGCCGTTTTCGGGAGTCCATTCCCGGTGATCAATGATGCCCGGAGGCAGCGTGTTCATCTGGAAATCAGTCATCCGGTAAGTTCCTATGATCATACCGCACTGCTGCTCGTAAAAAGCCTTAACGATCTTTTCCAATGAGTCCGGTCCGGAGTAGACATCGTCACTATCCAGCTGTACCAGGAATTTTCCGCATTTTGGATGATGCAGCGCCGTATTCCACAACCCTCCCACGAACAGATCTTTACGTTCAGGGGTAATGACTATCAGGCGCGGATCGTTTTCAAATTTTTTCAGAATGTTCAGGGTATTGTCTGTACTGTGATGATTAACGGCTATGACATTGAATTTGAAACCGGGCTCCTGTGAGAGTGCCGATCTTACGGCATCTTCTATGGTACGTTCCCGGTTGAATACCGGTATCATGACAGTGGCCTCGTATTCAAACGTTTCCCGGTTCAGGTCTACCGGGGTAAAGACGGGAGACAAATAAGCTCCTACAGCTTTCAGGTGTTCGGTACAGGCTTTTTCCATATCAATCTGGACGTCCCTGTTTTTGGGATCTACGTAATCGAACAACTTCTCTCCAGATTTACGGGTATCGGTTTCAATCTCTGTATATAAAACCTCGTTGATATGTACCAAAGGAGCCATTCTGCTCACCGTAAGCCGCAAATTGTATTGACCGGCATAAGGATATGATATATTGGTTTGAGCTGCAGCCTTTTTCAGGATGGCCGTGTTGTAGAGGAGCACCGACCCAAAATTAAAATCATCGCGTAAAGCCCCCTCCTGGCATTCAATAAGGGGCATTTTCCTGCGTTGTCCGTTAATTATCTGGTAATGATCTGCATACAACATCCCTGCCTGCGTGTCGTCTCCAAGACGTACCATACGTTCCAGGGCAAAATAACCGGGTTCCAGTGTGGTGTATTTGGTATAGATAAGTGTGTAATCAGACGCGGACATTTCAGCGATCTTTGCAACAGTTGAAGAAGAGGAAAGATTGTCAACCGGTATCACTTCAAGTCCGGTATGGGACAAGTCCACCCCGGGGTCTGTATTTAGTAAGTATATCCGGTTAATAATGGACAACGGTTTCAGGTGTGCCAGCGTAACAGCTATCTGGTTCTTATCTGCCGCCGGAATAAAACAATCTATACGTTTCATGAAAAAAAGGGTTAGTTTTTTGATTTAGCTAACAAAGGTACAATCTTTTTGCTATTTTTGCCGACTGTAACTAAAAACAACGATGACCCGAACCTGTTCCGTACTTTTTTTTCTTTTGCTCTCTGTACTCCCGGCTTTCAATAAATTTCTAAGTGCACAGGATACAACTCCTGTGATTAAGTATTACCAGGAAGAGAGCGGCGTTTTTTCGCCTTTGTACAATGGCAAAATTCCGCCCGAATACAGAATGCTTCACGACGGTACTTATTTTCTTGAATCTGGGGAGTATTACACCGGCACGGTAGTCTACAACGGAAAACGATACGTTGACATACAATTGAACCTGAACGCGCACCTGGATGAACTGTATGTAAAAATACCCATGTACAATTCCATTACCATTCTGCTGAAAGCTCACGTAGAATCTTTTTCCATGGACAATATGAAATTTGTGCATATTGTCAGGGACCTTTTTCCCAGGGCTCCGGAAACCGGTTATTACCGTGTATTGTTTTCCGGAGATGAGATCATGGTTGTGAAAAAGACAAAAAAACTGATGAACAGTGCCACTCCGGATGTTGAAATGACAGTAACACACGTTTTTAACGAAAGCAACTCCTGGTATATAGTCAGGGACGGTATTTTTCATCCTGTAAACAGAAAAGCATCTGTTTTACGTGTATTACGTGATAAACGAAAAGATCTGAACCGGTATATCAGAGAAAACAAACTGGGTTTCGGTAAAGAAGACAGGGATGCTTCCCTGGCTTCCTGTGCTGCCCGCTACGAACAGGAAGGATTATGAAAGGACTAAGAAGCACAGGAAAAACCCTCACTCTTTTTTTATTATTCCTGACCTGCCATGTGACGGGATGGTCGCAGGACACTTACAGGTTTCGTTATGTTACCCTGGATTCCATTGTGCATGCATTGGAGAACCGTACCCCAAACCGCTTTTATTACGCACCGGTACAGACAGATACGTTGTTGCTGAGCCTTGAGGCTACACAGGATAAGGTATTGGAAGTGCTGAACCGGGAACTGCAAAAAAATGATTTTTCCCTGAACTATATCGGCAAAAATAAATGGGCTGTTATCAAAGGCTCTCTGATCACCAGGATACCCGATGTATTTTTTGCCGATTCACTTGAAAACGGACTGCATAGCGAAAAAGAACTGGCAAAAATGGAAAACGGCAGTGCCCGTTCAGCCGATTCAGAGAACCGGCTGTATACACTGGGTGATCCGTTGCAGTCTGAACAAGGCGGTAACGTTTTGCTGACAGGATACGTCCGCGATCATTTGACAGGGGAACCTGTGGCCGGCATCACGATCCTTTCCGAGGACAAAAAGCATTACGCGATGTCCGATACGTATGGGTTCTATTCCCTTACTCTCCCCCGCGGGTACAACACCATTATGATACAGGGTTTCGGGTATGAAGATTCCCGGCGTTACGTGCGCATCTTTTCTGACAGTTCACTGGATCTGAACATTGCCGAGGAAGTCTTCTCTCTGCAAGGAATCGTAGTGTCTGCGGAAAAAATGGAAAACGTGCGTAATGTAAAACTGGGGCTGGAGCGTGTAAGGGCAGACAGGATCCGTCATATTCCCATGGTTTTTGGTGAAGCCGACATAATCAAAGCCGTTCTGACATTGCCCGGCGTAAAATCAGTAGGCGAAGCCTCCGGCGGTTTTAATGTACGTGGAGGAGCTACCGATCAAAACCTGATCCTTTTCAACCAGGGGACTATATACAACTCATCCCATCTTTTCGGACTTTTCTCGCTCTTCAATAACGATGTGATCAGCAACCTGGAGCTTTACAAAAGTTCGGTTCCGGCCCGTTACGGAGGCAGAATTTCTTCCGTTTTGGAGGTGAATTCAAGGGAAGGCAACAAAAACCGCTTTACCGGATCGGCCGGGATTGGTCTTCTGACGACCAAACTTACGCTGGAAGGGCCCATAGTAAAAGACAGGACTTCAATTTTGGTTGCCGGAAGGACCACATACTCGGACTGGTTAATGGGCATTATTCCCGAAGAAAGCGGGTATAACGACGGCACTGCAAACTTCTACGATCTTAATGCCGGAATCTCACACCGCTTTAACCAAAACAATCATTTGTATGTGAACGGTTACTTCTCGAGAGACCGATTCTCTTTCAACAAGGACATATCTTACCGTTACCAGAATATCAATACATCGGCAAGATTCAGAAGTATTCTGACAGACCGTACAGATATGGTACTGTCCGGTGCATACGATAAATACAGTTACCATACACAGGATACCACAAACAGTGCCATGGCTTACGATATGGCATTTTCCCTGCAGCAAACCAGTCTGAAAGCCGATTTTACAACACGTTTAAGCGATTCGCACAAGCTGAATTACGGGGTCAACGGATTTTATTATTTCCTGGATCCGGGAACTTACCTGCCTTTTAATGACAAATCGCTTGTAGTACCGGATAAGTTGCAACGGGAACAGGCTTTGGAAACGGCTTTCTATATCAGTGACACATGGGATATTACACCTGAATTTTCAGTGGAAATGGGGATTCGCTACAATTACTTCGCCGCCCTGGGACCAAAAGACTATTACCTCTACGATCCCACCGTACCTCGTGCCATAGAATCGATTACCGACACAGTTTCCGTTGCCGGCGGAAAAACCGTAGCTCCTTATCACGGACCCGAATTCAGATTGTCCATGCGTTATGCGTTCACTTCTGATTTCTCCATAAAAGCGGGATTCAACAGCATGCGCCAGAACATTCATATGTTGTCCAATACAACGGTCATATCTCCAACGGATATCTGGAAGCTTTCCGATGCCAACATAAGGCCGCAAAAAGGCTGGCAAGCAGCTATGGGTTTATATAAAAACCTAATGAACAACACGTTGGAAGTTTCTGTAGAAGGATATTACAAAAACATGGACCGGTACCTGGATTATGCTTCTTCGGCACGTTTGCTGATGAATCATCATATAGAGACCGACGTGATAGAGACCCGGGGAAGGGCATATGGTGTGGAAGTTATGCTTAAACGTTCGCTGGGACGTTTGAACGGATGGCTTTCTTATACTTATTCGCGTACGGAACTGTGCCAAAACGATCCCAGGGTGACAAACCCCGTGAACAACGGTAACTGGTACCCGGCTCCATACGACAAACCACACGATCTGAAAATGGTGGGAAATTTCAAATTTACTCACCGTTTCAGCCTGTCTGTAAATCTGGATTACAGCACCGGCAGGCCCATAACCATGCCCGTGGGAACGTATAACTATGCCGGAGGATGGAGGCTTATGTACGGAGACCGGAACAGTCACCGTATACCTGATTATTTCCGGTTGGACATTTCTTTTAACGTGGAACCTTCACATAAGCTTACCTTGCTGACTCACAGCTCCTTTACTTTTGGAGTTTACAACGTAACCGGAAGAAAGAATCCCTACTCCGTTTTCTTCCGTACGGAAAACAATACCATTAATTCGTATATGCTTTCCATTTTCGGATGTCCCATCCCGTACATTACCTATAACATCAGATTTTAATGCCAAACCTTATGAAATACCTGGTAAAACTGATGGGAATGATCGTACCGGCCCTGATAGCCGTTTCCTGCATTGTTCCCTACGAACCGGAAGAATTGGTCAATCTGGAAGATATCATTGTAGTGGAAGGAAATATTTCCCTTACAGGCCCTTTCACGATCCGCATATCCCGCAGTGCCCCTATTTCCACTTTTCAATCCGGCCAACGGACTGTAAAATTTGAAAGAAATGCAACCGTATACGTTCGTGACAGCCACGGAGACCTGTACCAACCCTATAACCGTACCTCTGAAGGGGAGTACCTGTTTGATTTTTCCGCCCGGGAACCCGATCAGGAACTGGAATACCAGCTTGTGGTGGAATCCCTTGACGGAAACATCTATGAATCTGATCTTAGACAGGCAAGGCACAGCAGCAATATGGAACTGCATTATGTGGTAGACACCCTGGCAGAAAAATTGTCCATTTATGTCAATTCGTTTGATGTAACGGGCCAGTCCAAGCATTACAACTGGAAATTCACGGAAACCTGGGATTATGTTTCCCAACTGGCAGCCTACACTTATTTTGATGTTTTTGAAGTGAAAAGCACGGAAAACAAAAGACCGTGGAATCACCGTTGCTGGAACAGCCGGCAATCTTCAGAGATTCTTTTGAAAGAGACCTCGGCGTTATCCGAAGACAGGATCAGGGATATGGAAATCCACACCATAGATTTCCGGGACATCCGCATAACCCAACATTATTTAATTGAAGTAACACAAACGGTACTGGACAGCGATGCCTACGTATACCTGGAAAATATGCGTAAAAATTCAAGCGACATTGGAGATCTTTTCTCTCCACAGCCTAACGAGATAAGCGGGAATATTCGTTGTGTGACCGATCCGGATACCCGGGCCATAGGCTTTGTGTCTGTATGCAATTCAGTGACAAAACGTTTGTTGATTGATTGCACCGGTCTGCCGGGATATATCCGGGAACCCATGCCCGAGGATACTCTTATGTCCCTGGAGGCCGATATATCCAGCCTGATTGACCTGCACTCCATGGGATATTCTCCCCATATGATAGATGCCCAGATGGGTGTGAGTCATTGGAATCTGACACGTTGTATCGATTGCAGGAGCAAGGGAGGGACTCCTATCGTTCCTGTATTCTGGCCTGTTGAATGGCCCTGGTTCTGAAAAATACGATTATGAGACGGATCTTTATTGCCATACTGATTATTATACCTGCCATTTCCCTTAACGCACAGGAGGATATGCTACATGAAAGGTTGTATCTGAGCACCGACAAAGAGTGTTATCTTGCAGGAGAAGATATTTGGATATCTGCATTCTGTTACGATGCCTCAAATGGTACTCCCTCCCCTGTGAGTGCTGTAGCTTACCTGGAACTTCAAAACCTTTCGGCTTCTCCAGTCCAGTCCAAAATTGCCCTGAACAACGGCAGGGGAAGCGGATCAATCCATCTGCCCGTATCATTGCCTACGGGAATATACCGCCTGACAGGCTATACCCGTTATATGCACTCGGAAAGCGAACAAAATTTTCACTCGGGATTTATCACAGTTTACAATCCACTTACGTCGCTGCGTTCGGACAACGTTCGTACCCGCGGGGGAGATGATTCTCTGAAATCAGTTGCCGTTTCACAGGATAACACCACCGGATGGGCTTTTTCGCTTTCCACAGACAAAAAATATTACCGTCCCGGGGAGAATGTCAGGATAATGTTCCGGAATCCGCTCCCGGAAAACATCTCGGCAAGTATTTCCGTTTCCCGACTGGACGATCTGAATTATTACCGCAATCCGTCCATTGTGGAAACGGTTGACAGTACGCGAAACGAAACGTTACAACCGTTTTTGCTGGACAAGGTGGATTACTCCGGGGAAATTATCCGCGGTCATGTTGTGGATGAAAACAACGTGCCGGTCACGAACGTAGAAAGTTTTGGTTCCTATATTTCTATTGCGGGAAAGGATATTCAATATTTTACCGGCGAAATACGGGATAGCGGAAAAGTAAGGTTCTTTACCTCCAATCTTTACGGAGACGGCACATTGGTGAGTTACGTACCTTCTTTTAATCATAAGAAATACCACCTGGTATTGGATTCCGTATATATGCATCCGCAGGTGAACTGGGTGCCGCAATTGATCCTTGACAAGACCCAGGAGGCAGTCTTATTGGAACGCAGCCTGGGAGTCCAGATAGCACAGGCTTACCGGATGGATACACTGGCTGTGGAAAAACGGCTGCCATCCAATCTATTGTTCGAAAATGCAGGGATTGTATACAAACTGGATGAATACACCCGTTTCCCCACTATGGGTGAAGTGCTCATTGAATTTATTCGTGAAGCCCGCTTTAGGACCGATAACGGGGCTCGCAGCTTGCAGATACGTATGAGGGATGCCACAGGAGTAGCCTATTATTTACAGGACCCTACGCCTCCCCTGGTTCTTCTGGACGGTATACCCATTGAAGATCATGAAAAGATCTATGCCTACGATCCGAATCTTGTTAAAGAAATTATCATATATACAGACAGGTACGCCTTCGGTTCTATCTATTACAACGGGATTATATTCTTCCGTACATTCAAAGGTGATTTCCCCGGACTGGATCTGGATGAATCCATGCGCATACAGGAATTCAGGGGCGTGCAGAATCCCCGTTCCTTAGGTGTGGTTCCTGAAAACAGCCGCCTGCCCGACCTGCGTCACACACTTTACTGGGATCCCATTTTGGAACTAAATACCAATCAGTCTGTTACGGTTAATACAACTACTTCCGAAACAACAGGTACTTTCCGCGTAGTGATACAAGGTATGGACCTGAAAGGAAATCCTTTCACAACATCAACAGATTTTGTAGTAAAATAAAGGAGATCGTTTAGCGGCCTGTAACCTGGAGGTAATGGCTTTTGGCTATCTGGTAATCTTTTACAGCGTCGGTTTTCTTATCGTAACTCTCCTGGAGAAATCCCCTGGCAGCCAGCAATTCGGTCAGGCTGACCGTGCCTGCTTTGAAATAATCCTCATTCAACCTTGCATTTTCTTCCGATTCTTCCACAGCCAGCTCCGCCAAAAGCAATTTTTGATATGATTCTATGAATGAGCCCCACGCCTGCCGGATCTGCATAAGCAATTGCTGCCTTCCGTCTTCTTTCTGAATACGGGCCCTGTCTTCTTCCAGTTTTTTCTGCCGGATCGCAAAAGAACCTCTTGCCCAATCAGATATGGGGACTTGCACGGCCGCCATCAGGGCTCCGTTCCAGTTGTTTTTGTCCAGCAGATTTTCATAATAATACATCGCACCAACACCTAACTTAGGCAGATAACCTGCCCTTTCTATCTTTTTTTGCAGTTCAGCCGCACGCACCCCCATATCCAGCAAACGGTATTCGGTCCGCTGATCTATGACTGAAGCCGGTTCCACATAAAACTCCATAGGATCGGCAAAGACAAGGTCAGCAGGAGGACTGATTTCAAAGTTGTCCAATGAATCTACGGACAACCCGATCTCACGTGCCAATGCCATGGTCGTTAAGTATATACCGTTTTCCAACTCCACATTTTTGGTAGTGAGGGTGTTCTTCTGCAATTTTACTTTCAGCACTTCATTCCTTCCAAGTATCCCTGCATTGTAAGCCTGTTGAACGTCTTTTTCCACGGAATCCAATACGTTTTTCATTAGAGAGACGGTTTTACGTTTCTCTGTTAAAGAATACAGAAGCCAGTAATACTCTTCTGTTTTCTCCAGAACCTCGTCCACTGTTCTTTGTGTAAAGAGTTCACTGGAAAGGATACCCAAATTGGCCAGTTTTGTGGAATACAGGATCTTTCCTCCCATGAATACCGGTTGAATGGCCGTGGCACTTACCAAAATACCGTCTTTGAGCAGTTCCATGCTTCCCAGCATTCCCATGTCAATGGACATCATGGGGTTGCTTGCCTGAAAGCCCATCCCGAAAGCGGATACATTAGGAAAAAAATAGGTCAAAGCCTGTTTTTTCATTTGGAGTGATATCTGCTCTCCCAATTTCATGTCTTGTATCCGGGCGTTGTTTTCAAGGGCCATTTGCCTGCAATCCTGTAATGAATAAGGTTGTGAGGCCAGCGGTTTGACAGCCAAAAGAGCGAAAGCAAATACCAAATAAAAGATCTTCTTCATTACAACGTCAGTTTTTCAGGTTCGCTAATAGACCGGGCTTTATCTTGTTTCCGGTATAACAGCCAGTAAATCACCGGCATAAATACAGAAACAAAGAACATAGAGGTAATGATGCCGAAACAAATGGTAGCCGCCATGGGTGCCCATAGTGAATCATTAACTATCAGCATGGGAATAACGGCTACGGCGGTAGACGATGATGTTTGGAAAATAGGTCGTATACGCCTGCATCCTGCCCTGAAAGCCGCTTCTTTAACAGACGATCCCTCTGCACGCAACAACTCGGCATAATCGAACATTATGATCCCGTTCCGGACCACCAGTCCTATCAGGGTCACCACACCCAGGAATGTGGTCATACTTACAGGCAGGCCCAGTATCCAGGTTCCAACAAGGGCTCCTAAAATGCTTAAAGTGGTGGATCCCATCACCAAGAAAGCCAGGGATACCTTTTTAAAATGGAACAACAGGATAAGGAATATCAGAAATACAGCTATGGCCACTCCCTGCAGGATACCGGGCATCAATGATTTATCTGCATGGTAAGTGCCTCCGTACTGGTAACGTATCCCTTCCGGCATGGTTGTGTTGTCCATAACCTCCTTCACCTGATCAAAGACATCTGTCGATATTTTCCCGTAATTCAGGTCCATCATCAGTGTCAAGGTAGGATATCCGTTTCTTCTGACTATTTGGGAGATATTCCATTCGGGTTCCAGGTCTGCTATCTGTCTCAGAGGTACACTAACCCCGGGGATCATCCCCTGTACGTATTCATCACCCAGGCTTACTATATCCGGGGACTGTCCGTTTTCTTGCGTACGTATAACCACCGGAACCGTCTTGCCGCCGGTCAGCACCGAGGTTACCGGAACACCGGAGTACCTGGAGGCAAGATTGAGCGACAGGTAGCCGGGATTAATCCCTACCCTGGACGCTTTAGTTGCATCTACTTGTACATCAACACCGTATTGCATTCCTCCAAAGTCGGAGCGTACGCTGGCAATATAAGGTATCTCTCTCAACACTAAGGCCAACGAATCTCCCAGGTGCATCAATGCCTGTTTGTCTTCCCCTATTAGCCTTACCTCTACCTCGTTAGGTGCCAGCATTGAATAATCCAGTTGCTTGACGCGAACATACGTTCCCGGAAAATAGTGAATGTATTTTTTTTGGTATTCAGCTACAAGGGTTTCAGTCACCTTTGAAGACGGAGTGTTTACAATGAACTGCGCAAAATGCGATCCGGGGACCTGGGGCGTATAGGAGGCCTGGAACCTGGGCGCACTGGTACCGATGAAAGAAGTAACGGCCAGGACCCGCTCATCCGTTTGTATCATATTACGCAGCGAATCCGAGACCTTTTCCGTTTCTTCAAGTGCTGATCCGAAAGGCAGGTATATCTCTACCACAAACTGGTTCCTGTCTGCCATGGGCATCAGGCGTTTTGGCAATTGCATATATACAAAAAAAGGCAGAACCAGGAACAGGATTATGACCACTATGACCCATACCGGGTGGGCAAATGCCTTTCGTAAGGTTTTTTCATAGAAGATCCCGAACATTTCCAGGATAGATATTCCTCTTTTGCTTTTCTGCCGCTGTTTCTCCACCACCTGCTTCAATCCTTTCCGAATGGTGAAATACTGAAAATACGGAATATAAAGCATTGCAATAGCCAAAGAAACCATCAGGGAAATGGATATGGCCCACGGTGCCATAAAGATAAATTCCACAAAGTTTTCGGGAAATGTGAAATAGAACGGAAAAAAGGTAATACTTATGGCCAATGTTGCTGAAAAGACGGAGCGGAAATAGGAACTGGCTGCTTTTATGGAAGCTTTCCACCGGCTCATCCCGTGATCCAGGAAGGTCATGTAATTGTCTATGACCACAATGCTGTCATCCACCACCATACCCAAAACGACCAGAAGGGAGGCAAGTGTCACAGTATTGATCTCAAATCCGATGACATACATAATCCCTATGGAAATGAATATTGTTATTGGGATGGCTGTTGCAGCAACCGATGCCACCCTCAGGGGCAGCATCACAATCATAACGGCAATAACCGCCAGGATAGCCGTCAACATTTCCTTGAGGAACGAATATACCGAATCCGAAACAACTTTGGGCTGATCTGCAATCCGGAACACACTTACATCCGGAGGGAGTTCCGTTTCAAAATCCTTCAGGATCTGATCTACCTGTTTTCCCAGCTCCACCATATTGAACCCTTTGCTCATTTCCATGGACAAAAGGAGGCATTTTTTGCCATTATTGGTTATGTAACTCATGGGGTCAGGGTATTCCCTGACTATTTTTCCTATATCCTTAACACGCAGCACATTGCCTGACCCGTCAAAATAAACGGGTTGTTCCAGGATCTCCTGTTCACTGGTATAGGCGTTGTTCAGGTGAATGGGGACCACATCCCCCATGGATGTAATACTACCAGATGAAGTGATTAGCCCTCCGGCAAACAGCTGGATCATTATCTGTTGCGTATTCAGGGCGTAAGCAGCCAGTTTTTCCTTGTCCAGGTATATACTTATCTGCTCCTCCTGTTGACCGTACCGCTTCAGATTGGCAACTATCGGTAACGTGCGCAGACGGCCTTCCAGAACATCCATTATCTTACCCAGCTGGGTATAAGTTTTGGAATCACTTTCCAGGGTGATCAGGATGGCCGAGGTTTCTCCGAATTCGCTTATAACCATCAGAGGCAAAACGCCCGGGGGAAGCTGCACCCTCAAATCGTCCAGGTTCAGACGCAGGTTGGCATAGAAATCCCGGGGATTTTTTTCAGAATCGACAAGGTCCATAACAAAATAGACCATACCGTCACGGGTCAGAGAATATGTATTTTCCCTGTCAACTTCCTTGTAACTTAAAAGATGCCTTTCAAGTGGAACTGTCAACTCTTCCTCTACCTGTTCAGAAGAAGCTCCCGGGTAGATCCCAAGGACCAGGGCATTGCGTATCGTGAAGTCCGGGTATTCCTTTTTTGGCATATTGGGCAATGCATAAATACCCAGTCCCACAAGGAAAGCAACCAGCAGAAGAACAATCTTGTGATTGTGCATTGTCCATTCGACAACGCCTTTTCTCTTGTTACTCATTGACCACGACTACCTTAATGTTATCACTGATCCTGTCAAAGCCGGATATCACTATGCAGTCCCCGGGAACTACACCATTCAGGATGGTTACGCCCCCGGAAACGATCTCTCCCACTTCCACACTTCTTCTCTCCACTTTGTTATCCTGATCAACAACCCAAACAAAATGACCTTTTCCGAATTCCAAAGGCATCACGGCATTTACCGGAAGTACAAGACTGTTTTCCCCTGTTATGTTCGCGATAAAGACTTTACACACCATCCCGGGAAGCAGACCGCCCTGATCCTGGTCCGGAGCAATCTTCACATCGTAACTGTGCGACAGGGGATGTGCACGGACACCCTTTTCCACGATCTTTCCGGAAAATTGCGCGTTCCGGAGGGCTCCCACAGTAATGCGTGCCGTCTGACCGGTGCGGGTATCGAATATTTCGTTTTCGGGAATGGCTACTTTAATGAGCGGTTTGTGCGTATTTAGCAGGGTCAACACCGGTTGGTCAGGAAGAACGTTCATGCCCGGTTCCATCATACGCTCCCCCACCACACCCCGCTGGGGCGCATGAAGCTTTGTCTCGGCAAGGGATTTGGCGGCAATTCTTTCCGAGGCGCGGGCCTGTTCCAGTTTGGTCTGTATTTCAATGAATTGTATTTCAGGGAGGCTGTTCGATTCGTAGAGCTGTTGCAACCTTTGGTAAGCATCCTCTGCCTGGTGCAGGGTGGCTGCCGCTGTGGCATACATATTCTCCAGCGTTGCGGGATCCGTTTCAGCCAAAAGCTGCCCTTCCACAACGGTTTGACCTTCCCGAACGTATACATTTTTGATCTTTCCGGGAGTGGGAAAACTCAGCATAACGCTGTTAGATTCTTCCACCACCCCGATGTATTCTCTTTCTGAACAGGTCATGGACTCGGTTAGGGTAATTACTTCAACTTTTACTTCACCTGCCACAGACTGGTAATTTCTGTTCTTTGAACGGCATGAAGTGAGTATCAGGATCACTGCCAAAACAATCAGAATGCCTTTATTTATTGGTGATTTCATAGAAGGGTTTGTTAGGGTATACAAAAGTAATTAAAATCAGGGAAAACCTTTATATTTGTACAATATATCTATGAAAAACGACCGTAAAAAATTGCTGCTTCATGTCTGTTGCGGACCGTGTTCGACAACTGCCCTGGAACGTTTGTTCCCGGAATACGATGTTACCGTTTTTTTCTACAATCCCAACATTGCTCCTGAACGGGAATATATCCTGAGAAGAGACGAGACAAAAAGATACGCCCTGGAAGTATTCGGTTCCAAAGTTGGCTTTGAGGAAGGAGCATTTCGCCCGGATGTTTTCCCGGAAGCCGTCAAAGGGTATGAGAACGAACCTGAAGGAGGTCGCCGCTGTGAAATTTGTTTTCGCCTGAGACTGGAAGAAACAGCCCGTTATGCAAGGGAAAACGGATACTCCTATTTTTGCACTACCCTGACCCTGAGTCCTCACAAGAACGCATTGTTGATCAACCGTTTAGGCGAAGAACTGGCACGAAAACACGAAGGACTGACTTACCTCCCTTCAGATTTAAAAAAACGGAACGGTTTTGGCCGTTCCGTTGAAATCTCAAAAAAACACGAACTGTATCGTCAGAATTATTGCGGATGCGTTTTCTCTATGAAACAGTCTGCTACTTATAAAGGAAACGTTTGATACTACGTTTGGGGGTCTTTTCAAAAGCTTCCGGCTGCAGTTCAATTTTATGTATCCGGCTGAATACCGGCAGCAACATATTCAACCGCATACGGTTTTCTTCCATCAGCTGGGCCAGATTCATTGTATCCAGTGATTCCTGGGAAACCCGGTCGTAATCGGGAAATACCAGTGCCACCAGTTTTTTGTCCCTTTCCACAACAATAGACTCTACCACATAAGGCTGGTTGTTTAGTTTGTCTTCAATTTCCTCGGGATAAATATTCTGCCCGTTTGCCCCGATGATCAGGTTTTTGCTGCGGCCTTTAATAAATATGTTGTTGTTCTTGTCTATAAGACCCAGGTCTCCGGTACGGAGCCATCCGTCTTTGGTAAAAGCGGCAGCCGTAGCTTCCGGATTCTTGTAGTACCCTATCATCACGTTGTCTCCACGCGCCTGCAATTCTCCCACTATGGTGTGAGGATCGTCTGAATCTACTCTCAGAGACATTCTGTGTACGGGTTTCCCGCAGGATCCTTTTACGAATTTTTGGGTGTCTTCATAAGACAGCAACGGAGCACACTCGGTCATTCCGTACCCTACAGTGTAAGGTAATTTAATGATCTTCATGAGGTCTTCCACTTCCTGGTTGATGGCAGCTCCGCCAATGACTATGGTTCTGATCTTGCCTCCGAATGCGTGCAGTAATTTCTTCCTTATCTGCTTATGGATCACGGAAGCCAGCCCGGGGACCTTCATGATGGATTTGACTATGGGTTTACGGATGGTGGGGAACACCGAGCTTTTGAATATTTTTTCAATGACCAGGGGCACGGTGATCAGCATGTATGGCTGCACGGTGGCCAGGGCATCCAGAAGAACCTTGGGTGACGGAACCTTGCCGAGGAAGAAGACCTGAGTGCCTCCTGCCAACTGGTATATATATTCAAAGGCCATCCCGTACATGTGTGCCATTGGCAGCATTGATACGATATTGTCGCCCGGGCCGTTGGGCAGTTCACTCAAGCCAAATTGAATGTTCGAGCTGATGTTCCGGTAAGTTAGCATGACTCCCTTTGGAGCACTTGTTGTACCTGATGTGTAATTGATCAGGGCCAGGTCGTCAAAATTGTCCGTAGGATAATTGACATTATCCGGGCCAAACCCGTCTGGATACTTTTCGTGAAACAAGGCATCCATATTATCGTCCGCTTCCTTTACGGCCTGGTTTTTAACATATGCTATCTGCCAATCTTCCAACACAACAACCAGCTCCAGAAGGGGCATGCGGGCAATGTCCGTTTTGTCCCATATCTCACGGCTTACGAAAAAGATACGTGATTCAGAGTGATCGGTTAACGTCATAATACTGTCTGGAAGAAAATCGTTCAGCAACGGTACGGCAACCGCTTCATATGAGGTGGCCGCCATGAAAGCAATACCCCATTCAGCACTGTTGGGACCGCACAAAGCGACTTTATCTCCTTTTTTTAATCCCATTTTCTCAAACAGGATATGGTAACGGGCGATCTTGCTCGCCATTTCGCCATACGTGTAGGAATTCTTTTTATAGTTAGTAAGCGCAGGCATATCCCAGGCACTAACTATACTGTTGTGGATGTATTCCAGATAATGAGTTTTCATAACCAGTATTTTTTTTTAATACGGTTAAAAATATGTATTTTTTTTGAATAAAAAACCCTGTAATTTTCAGAATTATTGCAGGTTTCTGAGGATCAGGGCGGTACCCATTCCTCCTCCTATACATAAAGAGGCCAGCCCGTACGTGGAACCTCGTTTTTTCATTTCATAAAGCAGGGTAACGGTTATGCGGTTTCCGGAAGCACCTATGGGATGACCCAGTGCAATGGCCCCGCCGTTCACATTACAATGCGCATTGAACCATTCACGGTCCACACCCTGCTGTTGCTTCAATTCATGCATAACTCCCAGGGACTGGGCTGCAAATGCCTCATTAAGTTCTACCAGGTCCATTTGGTCCAGGGACATTTCTGCACGTTTGAGGGCTTTGTCCACGGCAGGAACCGGACCCATTCCCATATAGGCAGGATCGACTCCGCCTTGTCCTGTAGCTATGATCTGTGCCATGGGTTTGAAGCCCAATTCTTTTACGGCCTGCTCCGAAGCCAGCAATACAAAGGATGCTCCATCGTTGATCCCTGAGGAATTCCCGGCTGTTACGGTTCCGTCTTTTTTGAATGCGGGACGCAGGGTGGCCATTTTTTCCAGAGTGGTATTCCTGTTGGGGTATTCGTCGGTATCGAAGTCCACCAGCTCTTTCTTGCGTTTGATTTGAACAGGTACGATCTCGTCTTTGAATCTGCCCCCGTCAATGGCACTGATAGCTTTTTGCTGGGATGCAAAAGCAAAGGCATCCTGCTCTTCCCGTGTTATATTGTATTTTTCAGCAATATTTTCAGCAGTGATCCCCATATGGTAATTCCCGAAAGCATCGGTCAGACCGTCGGTAACCATATGGTCAACAGCCTTGAAATCGCCCATTTTTATACCTTCCCTGACTCCCTGCAAAACAAAGCCGGCCGAAGACATGTTTTCCACGCCGCCTGCCAGAATGATACGTGCGTGGCCGCACAGGATGGATTCGTATCCGTTTATTATAGATTTCATACCGCTCCCGCAGATCATGTTGACCCCGTAAGCAGGAACAGAATCAGGAATTCCTGCATTAATTGAAGCCTGACGCGCAATTCCCTGTTTTTGTCCTGCCATCAGAATATTTCCGACTATCACCTCATCTATCAGGGAAGGATCCAAACGGGTCTCTTCCAGTATGTTTTTGATCACAACTGTCGCCAAATCTGCCGGGCTGACACCGGTTAATGATCCCAACATCTTACCAATAGCTGTACGTTTGGCTGCAATGATATACACTTTTTCCATAATAAATTGATTTTATATTAATTACATTTCTTTTAGATCGTTTGACACAATGAGCTTGCAACCTGTGGCCTCCTGCACCTGTTCAAGTGTGAATTCGGAATTGATCTCCTGCAAGACCAACCCTTCCGAAGTAACATCCATAACTCCCATTTCGGTAATAATACGATCTACCTGACCTGCGGCAGTCAAGGGTAATGTACATTCTTCCAATATTTTATGATTTCCCTTGGCAGTGTGTTCCATAGTGACCAATACTTTTTTGGCCCCTGTTACCAGGTCCATGGCCCCTCCCATTCCGGGTGTTTTTTTGCCCGGTATGCACCAATTGGCTATGTTCCCTTTTTCATCTACCTGGAGCGATCCAAGAATAGTCACATCTACATGGCCGCCACGGATGATTGAAAAAGAAATGGATGAATCAAAACAGGATGCTCCTGCTTTCAAGGTAATGGGGCCGCCGCCGGCATCAATCAGATTCGGATCTTCATTACCGGGTGCGGGCGGATTTCCCATCCCAAGACATCCGTTTTCAGATTGCATAATTACTTTCACTTCGGCAGGTAAATATTTGAGTACCTGTGTAGGCAGTCCTATTCCCAGGTTAACAACGTCTCCGTCTTTTAATTCTTTTGCCGCACGACGGGCAATGGTTTCCCTGATTTGATTCTTGTCCATGTTTCGTTACTTATTTGAATGATTATTTTATTTTATTTTATTTTATTTTATGTTTCTTTTTACATACTCCTGTGCTACGTAGGAGGCCAGGTCATCTGCATACGTATTGACGCCAAATCCGGCATCAAACCCAATTTCCCTTGCCAATTCGTGAGAGATGCGCGGACCCCCGCACACCAGGATCATGCGATCCCGGATGCCTTCGGCCTCGGACATTTCAATGAATTCGGTACAATTTTTCACGTGGATGTCTTTCTGTGTTACCGTTTGCGATACCAGGATCGCATCGGCTTTTAATTCAATTGCTTTGGCTATAAGCTCTTCGTTTGTTACCTGGGATCCCAGGTTGTAAGCCTCTATCATTTCATAGCGTTCCAGCCCGTAATGGCCTGCATAGCCTTTCATATTGATGATGGCATCTATGCCAACGGTGTGTGCATCGGTACCGGTACTGGCACCCACCATGACCAATTTACGTCCTATGTGTTCCCTTATGTACTCATCCGCCTGGTGCATATCCATTACGGTACTTTCCACTTTGGGAACGTAGATATCTTTAAAATTAACCGTATGCTGCAGGTTGCCGTAACAATTGAAAAAAGTAAATCCCGGGGTCAGTTCCCTGGAAAAAACCACCTGCGGGTTGTCCATCCCCATACTTCGCAACAACTGTTTGGCGGCTTCAATGGCCTCAGGACCTGTCGGTACAGGCAAGGTAAAGCTTAATTGTACCTTGCCGTCGTTCATGGTATCCCCGTAGGGCTTAACTTTTTCCAGATCCAGTGTTTTGTCAAAATCCTGGACTTCTGTTGAATACAATCCTCCACTCATAATTATTTCTTTCCTTTTAACAATTCAATATAGGGGTTAAAATAGACAGCGGATTTCCGGGTAACTCCATCCAGCCCCTTTCCTCCTTCCTTAGGTCTGCGTACATTGGCAAAATATCCCTTTTCCAGGGCCGTAAACAGGCCTTCTTCTTTCATCTTTTCCAGCAGGTCGCAGGCATCTGCCAATACCCTGGCAGCTCTGTTTCGTATAATGCCGTCCTGTTTGAATTCCACCTCGTCGCCGATATTTCTGAAACTGGTGAAAATGTAACGGGCGTTTTCTATGGAAAGGTACCTGTCGCTCATAAAAGGTGTGTGAATGGCCTCAGTGGGCATTCCAAGCAGCTGGATCCCCTGGTTCGTCCATATTCCGGCAATATTAAACAGGGCATCCTGTATATGACCCCTGAAAATATTCCCGGTCATGAATTTTGTGGGAGGCATGTATTTCAGGGGGGCTTTCGGAAAAATCTCACGCAACATCCAGGCCTGTGCCAGTTCAAAGAGAAAAGCATTTTCCAGCTCCGGATCCATCTCGAAAGCATGTCCAAGGCCCATCTGTTCCTCCGGAAGACCGGCAATCAGGGCCAATTGCTCATTTATAAAATCCGAGGCCAGGACCGTGTGTGCTTCTTCAAAAGCATCTGCCGTTGTCAGGTAATTGTCTTCGCCAGTGTTGATGATCACACCGGCAAAGCCGTTGATTATCCTTGAAAAATACTGGTCAATCAAAGTACGTTGCATATTAATATCCCTGAACAATATCCCGTACAGGGCATCGTTCAGCATGACATCCATACCTTCAAAAGCTCCCATTACGGCTATCTCAGGCATACAGAGACCCGAGCAGTAATTGCACAAGCGGATATACCTTCCTACTTCATCCCCCACCTCATCCAGAGCCTTACGCATGATCCTGAAATTTTCCTGGGTGGCGTACGTACCTCCGAAGCCTTCTGTGGTAGCCCCGTAGGGCACATAATCCAGCAAAGACTGTCCGGTGGTCCTTATAACTGCAATTATATCGGCTCCCTGGCGGGCTGCTGCCTGCGCCTGAAGGGCATCTTCGTAAATGTTACCGGTAGCTACAATAACGTATAAATACGGCCGGGGACCTTCTCCCAGTTTTTCTATCCGGTCTTCCCTGGAACTTCTTTTATCCTTTATGCGTGAAATACTTTCGCCAATATATGGTTCAAGCACACGGCTGATATCTTCTTTAGTATGCAGAGAGTAACGGGAAAAATCAAACGTTCCTGCAGCAATGTCCAGGACGATCTGACCGGGGGTGCTGCCCGTTTCCAAAATTACGTTTCCCAGGAAATGCAATACGCCATCGGCCAGCATCCCTCTTTCCTTCAATGCATCCACCAAAAGGTTGGGCAACGGAATGCCTTCCCTGTCCACGCCGTCTACACCCATGAGCCGGCACAAGGTTCTTTCCACGCTGACCGTTGTGAAATTTTCAACAAAACGCTGGACCTGGTCCGCAATTTCCCCGGCGGTTTTCCGGGCTTCTTCCACTTTTTTAAAATCAAGTCCTAATTTAGATTCTCTCATTTCAAATACTTCTTTGCCGTGTCAATAAAAGATCCGTTAACTCCCAGCAGGCGCGCAATATTGAGTGCTTCCAGGGGAACGGATCCTCCTTTATCTTCTATCAAACTGTAATTCATATAACGGTACATTTGGAGCGGATCAAGACGTCCTTTCACATTAGTGCCCTCAAAACCGGCCACCCGTAATTTCCTGCAAGAAAGTCCCAGGTCTCCGTAATGGGTACTTATCAGGGACATCACGTGGTGCTTTTCCAGGTATTCAACCAGGGCACATAAAATGGCCGCCCCTTCTGCGGGATTGGTGGTCCGGGCAGGTTCATCCGCTAAAACAAGCATTTCTGTCCCTGCGGCCATATTGGCCATTATCCGGTCCAAATCCAGCATTTCTGCCGCAAACGATGACAACCCCCTGTATTGGTCCTGTTTGTCTCCTATGACAAGAAAAACGTCCTTTACAAGGGAAATTGACGCTTTTTGTGCAGGAACAAAGAAAGAAAACTGGGTAAGGGCCTGGATCATGGCCAGTGTTTTTAAAACCACCGTTTTACCGCTCATATTTGCCCCGGTAAGCAAACAGGGCTTCCGGTATAATGTGACCGATACCGGCTGGAACGATCCTCCTGCGTTTTCAAGGTTATCGGCGATAGCCGGATTAACCATTCCTTCAACTGACAATACGCCGGGTTGATCCCCGGGAACGGTTACCGGTCTTGACATGTTGTATAAGAGAGCCAGTTTCGCTTTGGCAAACCATATCTCCATTCGTGCAAGCCGGTCAAAATTTTCCTGCAAATCCGGGTAAAATTCAGACAATTGCAGGGACAGTTTTTCCCTGACAGCCAGTTCCTCTTTCTGAATAATATCCTGAAGCTGATCCCATTTGCCGGGATCCCTTCCGGGATCGGTTTCCGTGACCTGTTGACGCGCAGCGGCGAGCGATTTGCTGTAGGAATCGTAAATGGAAAAAGAAACGGTCCCGGTAGTATCAGGATCCAGAATATGAAAAGCTTCCTGTAAAGGAAACAGGCGTTCGTAAGAAAAGCCGGCCTGATCGCATAATTTTCCCGCATCGGAACAAAGAACCACAAAATACTTGATCTCAAATAGTTCCACCTCATCCAGAGTGCGTTTTTCTTTTAACTCTGCCAGCGATCCCCGGATGTCATGTACACGGGAAAAAAGATGCTGCAGTTGCATCATGACAGGCTTTGCTTTTTGATCAGAAAGAATTTCACAGGCTTTCTGCAGAATATCAAAATTTTGTTCCAGCTCATCCCTGTCCGTGGAAAAAGGCATCTGCATCAGGTAACGGCGTACCCGGGAACCGGTGAGTTCCATTTTATCGGCCAGGTATTTCAGACCGTCTATTCTTTCGCTAAACCGGGCAAAATTCATCCTTCCAATTTTTTAATGTCGTAAACAGGAATATTCACTTCCTTTTGTATTCTGGCTGTCAATTCTTCAGAATTCAACCGGTAACCCTGTGGCGAGACCGGATTTACACAAACAGCCAGCAAACGGGTACTGAACAACTGGAAAATGCGACCTCCTTTACGCAGAAACGAGTATAAAACACGCGGATCGGCAAAAATACGTGAAAAATCCCTTATATAGAGCTCCGTTTTTCCGACTTCTTTTCCCTCTCCCAGGGTTTTCAGCAATGCGTTACTTACGGCTCCCGGAACGTAAATCCTGTTTTGGCACTTGCCCAATACTTCCCTGACCTGTTCCGGGATCAATGCCGATTCCACACCCGGATCCGTTATTTCCCCATCGGCAGTAATACCCCGTATGCCGCGCGTTATATGCTCCAGCTTTTTTTTGAGGGATTCACCGGCCAGGGGAAGGTGTACGGTATCATACACAAAACGCGTCCTTTCTGCCAATGTGCTCATATTTAATGAATAAGCAGCTCCCACAGCCAGTATCATGGATTCAGTAACTGCAGGAGAAGCAGGACTTAAGCGTGATATGGCTCCGTCCACCAGGCATATGTCAACGGAAAAGTTACGGGGCATTTCACGTACCCAGTTTTGCAATAAGATCGTATCCGAAGGACCGGCCAGGATCATCTTTCCTTTTTCCAGGGCCCGTGCAGTGACCATTTTACCCAACACAGTGGTGTAAGGAAGCACTTCGCATATTTCGGCCCTGAAACGTTTTGCCTTATAATAGGAAGCCACTGTGGTAAAATACATTCCTTTTTCCAGGAATATCTCGGGTTTGGGGGTGGCCGTTACCCGGTCCACCCCTTCCCCGTCAATACCGACTGAAGTAACGGCTATGAGTTTTTGCCTTTGATCCAGCTTCTCCATTACATACCTCAGACATTCGGTCTTTCCGGTATTTTTACCCAATCCGACAACCGACAGACTGCCGTAACGGATGATCTGATCGATAAAAGGCATTCAGTAGCTTACTTCTTATGGTTGCGTTCTTTTCTTTGCAAATAGGAAGGTTCAAGCGACAATTGCTGTCCCTGCAATATCCCGGAAACCCCTTCCAGCGGAACTTTGTCTTTGCATTTTTCGCAAACACATTCGTTTTTATAATCCAGTGGTTCCGTATACGTAGTGATAACTCCCTCATAATTACGCAACACCATTCTTCCGGGAGCCTGGCTGATCACGTAAGTGGGCATAACAGGAATTTTTCCGCCGCCACCGGGGGCATCTACTACAAAAGTAGGCACTGAATAACCCGATGTATGTCCACGCAATCCTTCAATGATCTCTATTCCTTTGGAAATGGGTGTTCTGAAATGCTCCAGACCCATGGACAGATCGCACTGATAGATGTAGTATGGACGTACTCGGATCATAACCAGTTTGTGGACCAGTTCTTTCATAGTGTGCACGCAATCGTTTACTCCGCGCAGCAACACCGTCTGATTGCCCAAAGGGAAACCGGCATCTGCCATTCTTTCACAGGCAGCTTTGGAAGTCGGTGTGATCTCGTTGGGGTGGTTGAAATGGGTGTTGATCCATATGGGATGGTACTTACGGAGCATATCCAGGAGCTCGGGTGTAATACGCTGCGGGCATACTACCGGGGTACGTGTTCCAATCCGGATGATCTCAACGTGAGGGATCTCGCGCAAACGGGATATGATGGATTCCAGCCGGGCATCGCTCATGGTCAGGGGATCTCCGCCGGAAAGAAGTACGTCCCTTACCTGGGGTGTACGTGCTATGTAATCGATCGCCTGTTGTATCCTGTCGCTGGATGCTTCGTGGTCTTTCTGTCCGGCAAAACGGCGTCTTGTGCAATGACGGCAATACATGGAACACTGGTCCGTTACCAGGAAAAGCACCCTGTCCGGATACCTGTGTGTCAGGCCCGGTACCGGGGAGTCTTCATCTTCGTGCAACGGATCCAGCAAATCAGCGGGTGAACGGTACATTTCCTTTTTTGTGGGAATGGCCTGTTTACGAACCGGACAAGTGGGATCGTCCGGATCTATCAGGCTCAGGTAATACGGAGTAATGGCCATACGGAGCAATTTGAGTGATTGGTGAATGGCCTCTTCTTCTTCCGGAGTAAGTGTAATGTACTTCCTGAGTTGTTCCAGGTTAACAATACGGTTGCGAACCTGCCATTTCCAGTCGTTCCACTCCTGATCCGTTACGTTGGGAAACAATTGTTCTCTTCTTGTTTCTTTCATGTTAATAATTCTATTATGCGTACAGCTCGGTAAAGATCTTACGGAGTTTTTCACTTTCCCTGAGTAACTGCAATGTGATCTCTGCATGACCTCTAGTGTAGCCGTTACCTACAATCATGGTAACATCCGAACCCACACCTTCTGCTCCCAGGGCTGCTTTGGTAAAACTGGTAGCCATAGAGAAGAAATATACAAGGCCTGTATCCTTGGTACAGAGAATCGAAGTCATTTCCGTATCCGTGATATTTACGTTATTGATGGTCACGTCACACATTTGACCGTTGGTCAGTTCCTCAATCTTTTCCAGCACAGCAACAGGCTGGGTCGCATCTGCAGAGAATACGTGGTCACAGAATCCCAACGCTTCCAGGCGTTTTGTGGAACGTTCGCTGTGGCAAAGGCCGATTACTTTCCCTGTTACACCGGCTCTTTTCTTTGCTTCATAACTGCAAAGCATTCCGGATTTCCCTCCGGCTCCAATAATAAGTACAGTATCTCCGGGTTTAACCAGCTTGGCTGTCTGTGCAGGGGCACCGGCTACGTCCAGGGCCGATAAGGCAAGCGTTTCGGGCATATCATCGGGGATCTTGGCATAGATGCCGCTTTCAAACAGTATCGCTTTTCCGTCAATGTCCACCTGATCAATATCGGGCCTGATGTCTTTGATCTTGTCTATGCGAAGGGGCGTCAGGGAAAGGGATACCAAAGTGGCAATCTTGTCTCCCACTTTCAGATCTATCTTCCCTTCCAGTGCTTCCCCGATCTTTTCCACAACTCCCAATAACATCCCTCCGGATCCGGTTACGGGATTGCGGTGTTTTCCCTGCTTTGCAACAATGCCCAACATGATCTCGGCAATTTTGGCTTTATCTCCTCCGGCTTGTTCTTCTATCTGGGTAAAACTTGCCGAGTCAATATTCAGGGTTTTTACATCTATGAGTATCTCGTTGTCGTAGATCTCATCCATGTTGTTATCCAGTTTGTTGGCAGGTTGCGGAAGAACGCCTTTGGGTTCAATGACCCGGTGAAGACCATACTTGTTACCTTTTTTCATTTGCAGTTGTTGTTAAAATAAGTAATTAAATTGTTTGTTAATTATTGTTTGATGGGTAAACTTAAAATTTCACGAGCTTCTGCGGGAGTGGCAATTTCACGGCCCAGTTCCCGGGCCAGTCGCACCACTTTTTCCACCAGTTCTCCGTTGGATTTGGCCAAAACGCCTTTCGATATGTAAACGTTGTCTTCAAATCCAACGCGTACATGACCTCCGTCGATAATGGCAGCAGCGGCAAGGGGCATTTCAAAACGGCCCAAACCGGCTACGGTGTAGGTAGCATCGGGAGGAATGCTTCCCCGAAGAAAAACAAAGTCCCTGAGAGATCCGCCAATACCTCCGTTGACTCCCATTACAAAATCAAAATGCATGGGCTTTTGGATGTATCCTTTCTTTTCCAGGCGAAGGGCCATTTCAATCATGCTTTTGTCAAATACCTCCAACTCGGGTTTTATCCCCCTTTCAATCATGCGCTTTCCAAAATATTTGATGGTATTCTCGGTGTTTTCAAAGATCTCGTCTCCTCCGAAGTTGAGCGTGCCGCAATCCAGGGTAGCCATCTCGGGATTCAAAAGGGTTGGCTGCAATCTTTCGTCGTTTGTCATGCCCACGGCTCCGCCGGTGGAAGGCTGGATGATGACCCCGGGACAAGCATGGGCAATGGCTTCCATTATTACCCGGAAACGTTCCTTATCCTGGGTGGGGGTTCCGTCGTCGTAGCGGACGTGAAGATGAATGATGCTTGCCCCTGCATCGTAAGCAGAACGGGCTTCACGGACACATTCCTCTACGGTGTAAGGGACCGCGGGGTTATGTTCCTTGAGGACCTCGGCTCCGCAAATGGCAGCGGTAATGATCAGTTTGTCCATAGTAATCTGCTGTTTTTATATATATTTTTTCAGTTCTCCGAATGATTCTTCCACCATATCGGCTGCATAATTGATGTCTTCGTCTGTATGGCGGTAGGCTACGTACCCGTGATGGAAAGGTTGCAGGAAGACACCGCGTCTTATAAGTTCAGTATAGAACCCGGGACGAAGTTTTTTGTAGAGGTTGTCGGCATCCCTGTTGAATGTGATAAAAGGCATCAGGGGTATTCCCGATACTTCCACGTCATAAGGAACTTTTTTCACTATCTCATGCAATCTTTTTCCGAAGTGCTCTCCTTTTTCACGGATTTTCTCAAGGATATTATCACGTTCCAGGATCTCAATGGTTTTCAGTGCAGCAACCTGTTCCAGGCTGTTGGGGAAAAAGGTGGATGACAGGAATACCCTGTCTGCCAATACTTTCATATATTTTTCCTTGCCTACCACAGCTCCAATGGGATACCCGTTTGCCATGGCTTTTCCGAATACGGAAAGATCGGGAGTAACGCCGAAAACTTTCTGTGCTCCGCCCATATGGTAACGGAATCCGCTACGGATCTCGTCAAATACCAGAATTGTACCGTATTTATCGGCCAGGGCACGGACCCCTTCCAGGAAACCCGGGGCAGGCATCTGGACTTTTTCGGCCAGTGGATGTCCTACCGGTGTAATGATAATGGCGGCTGTCTGGTCTCCGTGTTCTTTCATAAGATCTTCCAGCTCATCCAGGCGGTTGTAATGGAATTCGTAAACGTCTTCCCACAGCTTATTGGGAATGCCTCCTTTGACTTCCACACACCAGTCGTGCCATCCGTGATAACCGCAACGGATCACTTTTGTTCTTTCGGTATTTGCCCTGGCAACCCTTATGGCTACAGAGGTGGCATCCGACCCGGTTTTGACAAAAACAGCCATTTCTGCCGATGGGATGAGCTCTATGAGTTTTTGGGCCAGGGTGTTTTGTACCGGTTGTGTGAGTGAAAAACAGAAACCTTTGTTCTGTATCTGTTCAATAACCGCATTATCGATCTCTTCTTCACGGTGACCTATGATTATGGGACCGTAGGCACACAACATATCTATGTATTGGTTGCCGTCCACATCTGTTACCCTTCCTCCTTTTGCATGATCAAAGTATATGGGATACTGGCCGGGTACAAAATTGTAAGGACGGCGAATACCTGCTATCGCTCCCGGTATGATCTTCAGGGCGTCTTCATACATTTTTTCGGAGATTTCCAGTTTCAGTTTCTGTGACATAATGACATTCTTTATTAATTAAGCTTTAATAACGTAATCCACAAAAATAGCTTGTGTATGAACATGTTCCGGTTGTATCTCCCCGGTTTTAACAATGTCTTTCACTTCAGCTATGACCGTATCGGCCGCCATAGCCATCATGGAGTTAAAATTGCGGGATGTTCCCTTGAAGAACAAGTTCCCTTCTTCATCGGCTGTACTGGCTCCCAAAAGTGCCATCTGGGCTTTCAGGGGTTTTTCCAGCAAGTAATCTTTGCCGTTTGAGTGGATCACCTGCTTGCCTTCTTCTACAACAGTTCCCAGTCCTGTGGGGGTAAGGATGCCTCCCAGGCCGGCACCGGCACAACGTATCCGTTCAATGAGCGTTCCCTGCGGGACAAATTCAATTTCCAATTCTCCTGCATGGTACAATTCCCCGGTGGCCGTATTGGTTCCAATATGACTGGTAATGATCTTGACAACCCTTCGTTCTGCAATCAGTTTTCCGACGCCAATATGTGCAAAAGCCGTATCGTTGGTAATAACGGTAAGGTCTTTTACATCGGTTTTCAATAAAGCATCTACCAGCCTGTTGGGGCTCCCGACTCCCAGAAAACCGCCCATCATAATGGTCATTCCTGACTTCACTTTTGCAACGGCTTCTTCCATAGAAATAAATTTGCTCATAACGGATAGTATTTATTAAAATATTAATCTGCAAATATATCGATTGCTTACGAATTTCCATTTAAAAAAGTCTTATTTTTACAAATTAAAACCTGTACCATGATCATAACTGCTGAAAACATATTGCTTATAGGTTCTGTTTTACTTTTTATCAGTCTTCTGGCCGGTAAAACAGGATATAAATTCGGAGTCCCCACCCTTTTGTTGTTCCTTATGGTGGGCATGCTTTTCGGAAGCGAAGGCCTTGGATTGGATTTTTCCAATCAGAAAGCAGCCCAGTTCATAGGCATAGTGGCTTTAAGCATTATTCTTTTCTCCGGGGGGATGGATACACGCTTTGAAGATATCCGGCCGGTTGCCCGGCAGGGTGTTTTATTGGCTACCTTAGGGGTCTTGATCACCGCCCTGCTGACGGGATCCTTTATTTACCTGCTTTCATTACTGTTGCCGGGTATTGAATTGTCTTTTCCAGTCTGCCTGTTGCTGGGCAGCATAATGTCTTCTACTGATTCGGCGTCGGTCTTTGCCATACTCAGATCCAAAGGCCTGAAACTGAAACACAACCTGCGGCCTTTGTTGGAATTGGAAAGCGGTAGCAATGACCCCATGGCCTACCTGTTGACCATTACCATGATACAGGTAATAACAACACCGGAAGAGACAAAAATCTGGTTGGTGGTACTGATGTTTTTCTACCAGATGGCGGCCGGAGCATTGGCCGGGTACCTGTTGGGAAAATTGTGTGCGTACCTGCTCCGGAAAGCCAATATTGGAAATGATTCCCTTTATCCCATATTGATCCTGGCTTTTTGCTTTTTCATCTTTTCCTTTACGGACTTGATACAGGGAAACGGATTTCTGGCCGTGTACATTGGGGGCCTTGTTATTGGCAATGCCCGTTTTTTGCACAAGAAAAATACACGGAACTTCTTTGACGGCCTTACCTGGCTGTCCCAGATCATTATGTTCCTGACGCTCGGATTGTTGGTCAACCCGTCTGAACTCTGGCCCATAGCGGGTATCGGATTGATTATTGGTGTATTTATGATCCTTCTGGCAAGACCCCTTGCCGTCTTGCTGACTCTGTGGCCATTCCGTTTGATGACTTTTCAATCCAGGATATTCACGGGCTGGGTTGGCCTTAGGGGAGCCGTTCCGATCATATTTGCCACCTATCCTTTTTTATATGACATTCCGGGAGCCAATGCCCTTTTCAATATTGTTTTTTTCATAACCATTCTTTCACTTCTTGTCCAGGGGACTTCCATTCCCTGGGTAGCCAAAAAACTTCACCTGTCTTTTCCGCAACGAAAAAAACGGAAATCTGAATTTGAAATGGAGTTTTCCGAGGATATTAAATCGGCAATGAGCGAAGTGATCGTTACCGAGGAAAGCCTCCGGTTCGGGAACCGGATGATGGACATTCCGCTGCCCGACAAAACGCTTGTGGTAATGGTAAAAAGAGGCGAATCTTTTTTCATTCCCAGGGGCGGAACCGAGATCCGTATAGGCGACAGAATGCTCATTATTTCCGATGATGAGAAGGCGTTGAAACAAACTTATGAAGAATTAGGAATAGACGCCTACAGATAAACTATAAAAAATTGTTTTACATCTACTTATAATAATAAATAACAACAACGTTATATGATAAAACATCATTGTTGTATATAGCTGTAATTAATTAATTTTCTTTGATTTCGGATTATAAAGCAAACAAGAGTCCCCGTAGCTTAAAAAACGGTATCCGGAGGCAAGCGCATGGTCGTATACAGACCTCCATTTTTCCCCGATCAATGCCGCCACAAGCAGCAGTAAAGTGGAGTTGGGTTGATGGTAATTTGTCACCAGAATGTCGGTCGTTTGAAAGGCATAAGAAGGGGCAATAATGATCTGCGAGGATGCCTTCAGCGCGTCACTTTTATTTTTCTTCAGGTACTCCAGGAGGTGTTGGATTGCTTCCCTGTAAGAAATCTCCCGGGGGGTCACATAAGGTTCCCACTGCCCCACGAACAGGGGATCTCTCCCGGCCTCTGCCTGGAGACCCAGGTAATAGAGACTTTCTATACATCTGCAGGAGGTGGTTCCTACAGAAACCACCGGACCCTGATGGGCTGAAAGACGCTCCAGAAAATCCCGGGATACTTCAAAAGGTTCGCTGTGCATTATGTGATCCCTTATATATGGTGTTTTAACCGGTTTAAAGGTCCCCGCCCCCACATGGAGTGTTAATTCGGCTATTCCAATATTTTTTCGCCGCATATCGCCGATCACCTTGTCAGAAAAATGCAATCCCGCGGTAGGTGCCGCAACAGATCCCCTGTTTCGCGCATAAACGGTCTGATACCTTTCCAGATCGCTGTCTTCTGCTTCTCGTTTTAAATAAGGAGGAATGGGAACCCGGCCGGATGCTTCCAGGACGGCTGAAAAAGGAATAGGCTTTGACCAGCTGAACCGTACCAGGTATCGGTCAGCTTCCTGCCCGATAATACTGGCTGATAAGCCTATTTTCTCGATTTTTGGATCGTTTTCCGGATTGAATAATGGTAAATGTCCCGTTTTCCATTTCCTGGCATTCCCAACGGCACAATACCAGGTACAGGAAGCATTCTGGGAAAAAGCCAGTATGTATTCTTTTGGTGAAGCAGGTTCCAGGCAAAACACTTCTATAAGGGCCCCTGTCTCCTTTCTGAAAATCAATCTTGCCGGAACAACACGTGTATTATTAAAGATAAGTAGGCTGTCGTCGGGGAGGATGTCCGGAAGGTTCCTGAAATGTTCATCCGTTATTTCTTCATTCCGGTAAACAAGCATTTTTGAATCGTGACGGACCGGAAGCGGATAACGTGCGATTCGGTTTTCGGGAAGGTCATAAGTATAGTCACTTATGCGAACGCCGGGAATGGGAAAATGAAAAGTTTCCATAAGTGGGTGCAAAGGTATCTGATTTACGTGAAATTTTACTTAAAGTAATACTTTATGTCTTAATTTACATTTGTAATTTACTTATGTAAACTTTAAGGTTTGTTTATGTAATCATTTTTGGCATATATTTCTAATTATTTTTGATATGTTAAAAAAGTGAATTCACATTTATAAACTTGCTTTTAATTTAATTTTATTAGTTTGTTATCCAGTCTATTATAAATTTTATATAAAGTTATGTTTCATGCAATATATTGCAAAATGTACGTTTTTAAAGCATTTTTAACATAATATAAAGTATTATTATTTGTATACCAGTATTATACAGCTTTTATCTAAATATAAGCTTAATATATTGGTCAAAGAAATATATTTAGATTGAAACTATTGTTAAACAAAGAAATAGTATAATAATTAAATACTCTTTGTTTACAAATGTATTTCTTCAAATATTTACATAAGTAAACATTATTTATATTACATTTGTAAAAATTAGTTTACAATTATGAGAACCCGTTTGCAACAGTTTTTACAGGCAGAAAACATGTCTCCTTCCCGTTTTGCCGATCAGATCGGGATACAACGTTCAGGTGTATCTCATATTTTATCAGGGCGTAACAAACCGGGATTCGATTTTATTGAAAAAATGCTGCTGGCCTACCCTTCGTTAAACGCAGAATGGCTTATAACAGGCAAAGGAAAGATGTATAAAGAAGCTAAATCAGCTTCTTTATTCAACACGGAAGCAGAGTCTGAACCCGCTCCGGCATTTGATGAGCATAAGGATATTGTTGATGAAAACAACTCATCTGAAGAATATTATGATAGTTCATCTGAAGTTAAACATAAACTAGTGAAAGTGTTACTGTTTTACTCTGACAATACGTTCACCGCGTATTCTCCCGGTGATGTGCATCTCTAAATTGTTTCCTGGAATTAATCCTTATATTTGTTTCAATAATCATGAAACAATATGTATTGCATTTTAAAGCCATTATTATTTCTATTTCCGCCCGAAACCGCGCATAAGCTGGTATTTAAAGCTTTAGCTATTCTAAAGTACATTCCGTTTGCCGGAAGAATGATGCGCATGTGCTTTTCGTATAAATCCCCTGCTCTTGAAAGACAGGTTCTGGGACTGGACTTTCCCAATCCGGTGGGATTAGCGGCCGGTTTGGACAAAAATGCGGAAGTGATCAACCAGATGGCCGATCTTGGATTCGGATTTGTGGAAATAGGCTCTGTTACTGTAGCTCCCCAGGAAGGGAATCCCAAACCCAGAAGCTTCAGGCTGGTAAAAGACAAAGCGCTTATCAACAGGATGGGAATCAATAACCCGGGAGTAAAAAAAATCGTTAAAAACATACAGAAAACGCATCCCCGCGTGATTATTGGCGGGAATATATCCAAAAACACATCTACACCCAACGATCTGGCTTATAAGGATTTCGAAAAAGCCTTCGCCCAATTATACGATTACGTGGATTATTTTGTGATCAACGTTAGCTGTCCCAATGTTAAGGATCTGCGTAGCCTGCAGGCCGTGGAAAACCTCACGCGAATTACCCGTCACCTTACAGAGATACGCCGTTACTGCGATATTTACCGGCCGATATTATTAAAAATCTCCCCCGACATCTCAACCGACGTTTTGGATCAGTTGATCGAACTTGTATTGTTATCCGGTCTTGACGGCATAGTAGCCTGCAACACAACAGTTTCCAGGGAAGGGCTTGTTACCGGAAAAGACGTTCTGGACCAAATTGGAGAAGGCGGTCTGAGTGGAGCTCCCCTGAAAGAAAAAGTGCTTTCAATAATTCGTTACATTCATACAAAAACCGACGGAAACCTCCCTGTAATAGGTGTTGGTGGGATTATGAGCCCGGAAGATGCCATGGATATGCTCCATGCCGGGGCTTCGCTGATCCAGGTTTATTCGGGCTTCATCTATGAAGGCCCCGGAATTGTACGTAAAATACTGAAGCATATAAACAAAAATACCGCTAATTAAACTTTTACATTATGTCTAAAAAATGGATCACCATCCCCTTAATGGTGTTAGTTTTTTTATTAACTGCCTGTAACAACAGGGAGCAGACAGCTATAAAACAAATAGATGATCTTTACCACCAACTGTGGCCGGACACTACTCCCGGAGGAGCCGTTTTGGTCCTTAAAGAAGATCGTGCCGTATTAAAAAAAGGATACGGACTGGCCACCCTGGATCCTGAAACTGAGATAACCCCTGCTACATTTTTTTGCATTGCTTCGGTTTCCAAACAGTTTGCTGCTGCGGCCACACTCAAACTGGCACAAGAAGGCAAACTGTCTCTGGAGGATCCTGTTTCCAAATATTTTCCGCATTTTCAAGCCGGGTTCTTTGACAGGATAACCCTGGCACACCTGCTCTCTCATACATCCGGCATCCCCGATGCCAGGCCCAGGACAGACAGCCTTTTCGTATATCACTCCACAGATGTGGATTCGTATTCATATATGGATACGCTCAGTTTCCTGAATTTTGAACCGGGGTCATCCTATGAATACATGAATCCCACCTTCCAGCTTTTGTATACAGTAATTGAGAAAGCCTCCGGCAAACCTTTTGAGGAATATATGGAACAGGAAGTTTTTACACCCGCAGGTATGACTAACACACTGTACTTTGAAGAAGGCCGTGACATCCCGCAAATGGCACACGGATACAGGATGGACACCACCGGGCAATGGAAGGAATGCGATTATGGAGAAACGACTTTCTTTGCATCAAAGGCAGACGGAGCGTTGTACACTTCCCTTGAAGAATTTATGCTTTGGGAATATGCCCTGCGTGATCACAAGATCCTGGACAAAGAAATGACAAAAAGAGCACATACCGCTTATATTCAAACTGATATACCTGAAACAGGATACGGTTACGGCTGGTTTATTACCGAAATTAACGGAGCCCCCAAAATATTCCATACCGGGGATAACGGCGGATTCAAGATCTATGCTGGAAGATACCCTGAAAGCGGCGTCTTGCTGCTGATTTTTTCCACCAGGGATTTTGACCGGGAATCTACAGTTGCAAAAACCGAACAAATCATGCAAAAGGCCGGCTGGCTATAAGAGTCTCAGGAAATTACCCCCCATGATCTTTTGGATATCCTCAAAGGAATATCCCCTTGCACAAAGCTCTTCGGTAAGTATGGGAATTCGGGAAATGTCCTCCAGTCCTTCCGGACAGACTTCAATACCATCAAAATCAGAACCAATGCCCACGTGATCCGGTCCCACCAGTGACACAACGTGGTCAATATGATCTACCACTTTTTTATAAGAAGGACGCGGAAGCGCAAAAAGTGCCTTTTTAGCCTTTTCCATACGTTCCCGGCTCCCGTCGGGGTCTTGGGCATATGCCGCCTCGGCCTCTTCGTATTCGTCCAATAAGGGGTCAACAGCAAGGGAATATTTCTTGTCAAGGAACGGGGGATTAAAATTGATCTGTAAAACACCACCTTGGGCGGCCAGATCCTTAATCATTTGATCTGTAAGATTTCTGGGTACATCACATAAAGCTCTGCAACAAGAGTGTGTGGATACAACGGGACGGGTAGAATATTTTAAAACATCGTAAAACGCTTCATCGGAAATGTGCGCCACATCTACCAGGATTCCCAGGCGGTTCATTTCTGCAATCATCTCCCTGCCGAAAGGACTCACACCATGCCAACGCTTTTCCTTGGTGGCACAACTGTCACAAACTTCATTGTTTCCGGCATGTGTCAGGGTAATATACCTGACTCCCATTCTGTAAAACAGGCGCAGCAGGGATAGGTCTTTATGCACAGGTCCTGCGTTTTCCATTCCCAGAAAGATGGCAATCTTCCCCTGATCCTTTAATTTCCGAGCCGTTTGGGCATCCGTGGCCAAAGACGCCAGATGGGGATACTTGCCGAGCATATCGTAGACAGAGGCCAGCGCTTCCAGCGCTTTGAACGTGCATTCAAACGGCTCCCATTTATTTGATACATAAATAGCAAAAAAAGAGGCGTTTACGCCTCCTTCTTTCATACGCACCAGGTCCACGTGTCCATTATCAGTTCTTTTTCCTATGTCCAATCCTTTCCTTCTGAGCATTATGGGTGTGTCACAATGTGAATCGAGTACAAGGATTTTTTCGTGGATCTCTTTTGGTGTCATAGTATGTTTATTTAGTATGTAGTCATATGTGCAGCCCCGCTTTTATTGACATTTCTGAGGTTCACATTCCCGTTGTAATGCAATTTTGCGGCACCGGATACTTCGGGTTCAAGCGAGCCCGCTACGTTTACCCGGGCCCTGGCAACTCCACTTATGACTGCCTTCATGGTTTCCACCCGGAATTTCATTCCTTCAAAATTGGCTGTACCGCTTATATCCAGTAAAGAACGTATGGCTTTGCCTTCAAAAGTGCCTTCCCCGCTGCCGCTGATCTCAATATCTGCAAAGGTAAGGGTTTTATTTTCCAATACGAAAAATCCTTTTGAAGCACCGCTGATCTCCAGGTTCAGTTGTTCGGTATCCCCGTACAGCTGTACTTTGGAAACACCCGATATTTCAACGTCCATTGTCGTGCTTTCTATGTATTCAAATTCGGCATTACTAACCCCTGAAAGTTCTATGTTCAATTCGTTTGCCTTAAAACGATCTCTTGCAAAAAGCTTGGTTACACCACTCATTTCAACGCTCTCCAAAACCGGAAGTGTTACTTTAGATATAACTTTTAAGTTTCTGTATTTTCTTTGTATAGATCTGGGCAAACCTCCGTTCTTGAAACCAATATGCAGTATCCCGTTCTTGACTTTAACATCTAAATAATCAAACACCTCACCGTATGTTTCCACGGATACTGAATGAGCATTTGACTTTTCCAATGTAACCTCCACTACCCCGGATAATTCAACACCGGTAAAGGGACCTGTTTGGAAATTTCTTTTCTCTATAGCTTCTTTCTGCGCCAGTGCCACGGTAGAAAGAAGACTTAATATTGTAATTATAAGTAGCTTTTTCATAGTGATTTAAATATTTTATATAAAGTAATACTATTATTTAACGGACTTGATGGATGAGGCACCGCGGGAAACAGATTTGGTAAATTTGGGATCGCCTTTTACATGGATATCGGAAGCTCCTCCGGCCACAGCACTGATCTTACCGGTAACATACACCCGGGTGTCGGATGCTCCGGAACACTTCAGGTCCAGTTCTTCCATCTGAAATTCAAAAGCTTTCAGGGAACTGGCGCCGGACACTTCAAAAGTACCCTTTGTGGAACTGCCTCTCATCACGACAGAAGAAGCACCGCCGGCCTCCAGGTCAATTTGTTCTGTTTCCTGGTTGTACTTCAATACAGATGCACCACTGACATAAACTTTTGCTAATGTTGCCAACCCGCTGATCTCTAAATTTGAAGCCCCACTTATATCAACATTTGCTGCATGTGTCAGTATATTCATTTTTGCACCGGATGCCCCGGACAGTTTGACCTTAAAATTGGCCGGATTAAAATTGTCACGGGTGATCAGGGATGCGGCATTTGACAATTCCACCCCGGTCAGATCCGGCATGGTTATGCGGGCTTGAATGGTGTGTTGTTTTCCAATGACATTGGTTGCCGTACGCCACCACTCCATTGTAATACCCAGATTCAGAACTTTCCCGCTTACCTTGATTTCCACTTCCCGGGCAAGATCTTCGGGAATAACCAGTTCTAAAGTATATTCATTACCTTTGAATACTTCCATTTCATATATAAATGAAGCGTTTATGGCATCAAAAGGCTCCAGTTGGTAAGTACGTGTCACTTTATCCTGTGCGGAAAGTAAGGTCAAAGAGACAAGAAAGCAAGAGATCAAAATAATTTTTTTCATAGTAGATTCTGTTTAATTTGTTAAAGAAGCCAGTTGCTTCATTCCTTCATATAACCGTTGGTAATATTCTTTGTTTAAACGCTCTGCCTCACGGCTGGAAATGTCTTCAGGAAGCATTTGGGAGAACTCGTCCGCGGAGCGGGGCATAATGGATTCCATGTTCATAAGAATCTCCTGCCGTTTGTACTCGGGAAGCTCCCGGGTATTGTATTCGATCTGTTCGGAGAGTTTCTGCATCTGATCGTAATAGCAAGTATATGATTCGCCTCCACACGGGTCCACATAAAATAAACTGCTCACCGGATCCTCTTTCAGAAATCGCACCCCTATTGTAACTACCAGTAAAAGTAAAGCGGCCACCGATATATAAATCAGATAATTATGTTTGCGAGATCTGCGACTTTCCAATTTTTGCATGAAGCGCAATTCGTGTCCTTCGGGGAGCGGGTCTGAATCAAACAGCTCCCTGTTTTCCTGAATGAATGATTTTAATTTGTCCATAATTTCTCAATTTCTTCCTGCAGCTTTTTCCGGCCCCTGCTGTACTGGCTTCTGACGGTGGAAGGCTGCAGCTGTGTGATCTGTGCAATTTCTTCAAAATCATAGCCTTCAAAAAGATAAAGGCTCAATATGGTACGATACCCGGAGGGCAATTCGTTTAGTTGTTCCCTGACCAGACGTACCTTCTTCTGTGGATCCTCTTCCTCATTTTCGTTCGTGATATTCCGGACTTCCCTGCTTTCAAGCGATCCGGCATTCACATTCATTTGAAAGTCCAAAGAACGAAGGCGGTCAATGGCACCCCTTACCGCCACTTTGCGCAACCAGGCATAGCAGGCTTTATTGTTTATAAACCGCATTTTACCCCCGGTAAACAATTTTAGGAATGCATCCTGCATACACTCTTCCGCATCTTCCGGTGATCGTAAAATACGCAGGCAGGTATGATAAATGGGTTTGTTGTATTCCCGGTAAAGGGCTGTCTGGTCCATATTATTTCCGCTATTGGGTGCCTTCACCTATATAAACGGAGTGTCCGGGTTTTTGCTGCATCGATCCCTGATAATTTTTGTGATGTGCGATCATCAGGTCCACTACTCTGCCGTAACTCCCCGCACCCTCCTTTTGTCCGTTGGCTTTCAGGTATGCATCATTGACCTGTTGAGAAACCTCGGCAAAGGAGGTGCGGAACGGTTCCCAGTAAGCCCGGTTTTGATCCAGATCGTAGATGATCCTGGGAGAAAGACTAGCCATAACCCCCTCATAATCTGAAGGAGCCGCTTTGTATACGGCATTCAGTACGTAGTTGAGCGAATGCAGCAGGCAGGAATATTTCAATTCCCTGTTTTGGGTATATCCTGCTAAAAGATATGTAAGAAAATTAGCTTCGTTTTCCCTCATAAAACCTCTTACATGTGCCTGTTCGTGGGCAATGAGGGCCGGTATCCAGAAAACAGGTACGTCATTGTTAATATTGGCCTCAACCGTCCAGGGAAAGAAAAACCCCATAACAAAGGTATACGACATACCCCGGGAAGCCATAACAGGTTTTACAGAAGGATAATAACCCCCTACTTTCAGGCCTGTAGCCCGGGCCAGCGAATCATAGGCATTTGACACTGCTTTTTTTATATCTTCGAATGAATAATCGGGGATCATCTCCCCTTGGGAACCACGGCCGGTGAACGATGCGGCAAGGTTTGCCCGTTCTGTAATACCGGCCGCCAATGCCAGCAGTTCTTCCTTTGGAGCCGGCTCAGTATGGTATCCCAGATGCTCTTCCAAAGGGAGTCTGTGGTAATTCAAACCGCAGGTCAACAGAAAGATCGATACAGCATAAATGACCGTTATCCCAAGGTTTTTCAGATATTTTTTCCACGTTTTCCTGATCAGTGCTTTTACGGTAAAGAAAAGCAGAGAAATCACCAGTGCGTAGATCAGCATCTCGGCAAAGGAAAAAGGGATCAGAGACATGACAGCGGAGATTGCCTGCGCCATATACCTGTAAATGAATCCCGAATAAACAGGGTCCATAAATTCAGGGAAAAGCTTAAAAAGCATAAAAAGCACCAGGCTAAATCCCAAAAGGATAAGAGGGATTCGAATTTTCCATTTTGCAGCCATACTATTTGCCATTCTGATTGTTCACAAAGTTACTATATTTGTTTTTCTATTTTATTCAAGCTATGAGAAAACGGATATTCCTTCTACTTGCCATTCATTCTTTATTTTTCTTTTATTCCCAGGCTCAAAACAACGCTTTTCCACCAATTCTGGACAGTACATCCACTGCCGGACTTACAGATTCATTGACAGTTATTGTCAGCGACGGGGTCATGCGCATTTCGCCTTTGCGGATCAGGAACATCCGTCACGATGACAGGCACCAGAACCTGTTATTCAATTTTACTTCCGGACTGGCCGAGTACCCTGTAAGGATTGGCCAAATGGCTTCGTTTTATGCAACCATCCGGCATTTCCTGCCGGAAAAATACAAACATTATTCCATACGGGTAACGACAGATGGCAAAGACCTGGAGGATCTTATCCCGCGTTACTTCAATCCATCATACAACCCGTTAACAGAAAAACAGATAGAAAACAACCGGAAAGATTACGGCAAGCTGGTAAAAATCGACAAACGGCACCCGGCCAGGATTGAACCAAAAAAAGGTACTCCCGAAGAAATTGCCCTGCAAATCAAATTGGAAAAAAGACAGGCTGCCGTCAACCTGGCTAAACTGGAAGCACAGTCACAAATGAAGAAAGAAGACCGGCAACAACGCAGACACCAATGGCCGGAACTGGGAGCCACGCCACTGATCACACGGGAGAATCTCCCATACAACATTACTAACGGGCTACAAGACAAACACTTAGCTATTTGGCACAGCCACGGTCTGTATTACGATCAAAAACTGGCCCGCTGGGAATGGCAACGACCCCGTTTATTTCAGACCGTTGAAGACTTATACACCATGTCTTATGTACTTCCCTTCCTGACCCCCATGCTGGAAAAAGCCGGAGCTGTTGTAATGCTTCCCAGGGAACGGGATACTCAAAATCACGAAGTGATTGTGGACAATGATTCACCGGATAGCGGCTACAGCGAACAGGGCGGCACATACCAATGGCGTACCGATGAAAAAGACAGCCGTGGCTTCGCCCATAAAAAAGAGGTCTATACGCAGTACGACAATCCATTCCGCATGGGGACCTACCGCAGGATCGTCACCCACAACCCGGAACTGCGTAAGAATGCCGTGATGCAGCCGGCATTTGCCGAGTGGATCCCCGACATTCCCGAGGCCGGGCGTTACGCCGTTTACGTTTCTTACGCCAGCCTCCCCATAAGTGCCCGGGACGCTCAATATACCGTTCACCATAAAGGCGGATCGGACGTTTTCCTTGTTAACCAACAAATGGGAGGAGGCACCTGGATATACCTGGGTACTTTTGCCTTTGATCCCGGCAGAAATGTGGAAGGACGGGTTACCCTGACCAATGCCAGCCGGGAAATCAACGCCGTAGTAACTGCCGATGCCGTGAAATTCGGAGGCGGCATGGGAAACATCGGGAGGACTGTGGAGGACAGCACCATACGGGCCTCGTACCAAAACATTACCATTCCCTCTATTACAAGCCATTATCCCCGCTTTACCGAAAGTGCCCGTTACTGGCTCCAATGGGCAGGCTTTGCCGACTCGGTATATACCTATTATGAAGGTACAAACGATTATACAGACGACTATACTTCCAGGGGACGGTGGGTCAATGCTTTGGCAGGAGGATCAGTTAAACATCCCGACAATCCCGGATTGAAGATTCCCATTGACCTCTCACTGGCATTCCATACAGATGCAGGTGTAACCAAAAACGACAGCATTATCGGGACACTGGCCATTTATACCCGGGACAGCGACGGCACGGAACTTCTGCCCACAGGACACAGCCGATTAACATCCAGGGATTTTACCGATTTGGTACAAACACAGATAGTCAACGATGTGAGGGCACAATGGAATCCCGATTGGACGCGAAGAGGCATCTGGAACCGGTCTTATTCTGAAAGCCGGACGGCGCAGGTGCCGGCAATGCTTTTGGAACTGCTTTCACATCAGAACTTTGCAGACATGCGGTACGGACTGGATCCGCGTTTCCGCTTTACAGTCAGCCGCGCCATCTACAAGGGGATTCTGCGTTACCTGAGCAGTACACAAGGTTTTGAATACGTAGTTCAACCCCTTCCCGTAAACAGCATAGCCGTTGATTACAAAGAAAACGGAAAAGCCATCTTAAGCTGGGAGCCTACCGAAGATGTCCTGGAACCTACAGCATCTGCGGATGGTTATGTGGTATACACCCGTACCGGTGATGAAAAAGCGGCTTTTAACAGAGGCTTTTACTCGGCAGGCAATAGTGCAGAAATTGAAATAGAACCGGGTAAACACTACAGCTTCCGTGTTACGGCAGTGAATCGTGGCGGGGAAAGCTTCCCATCGGAAACGGTCAGCTTGTACAAGGCCTCTGCAGGGGAAGATAATGGTAAAATTCTCATAATCAACGGTTTTACACGGTTGTCAGCCCCTGATAGTTTTGCTTCCGAAGACACGCTTTTTGCCGGTTTCCAGGACTTTTCGGATCACGGGGTTCCATACATCAGCGACATATCATACGTAGGCTCCCAGTTTGAATTCAGCCGCAGCAACGGCTGGGCCGATGATGATGCCCCCGGATTCGGTGCAAGTTATGCCGACTGGGAAGACAAAGTGATCCCGGGCAATACATTCGATTACCCAATTATCCACGGAAAAGCATTCGCCCGTGCCGGATACAGTTATGTTTCCGCAAGTCTGGAGGCGTTTACGGACACAGATAACTACAATGCTGCTGATTTTTATGCCCTGGACCTGATCCTGGGAAAACAGAAACAGGTAACCCGGGGAGGTACCCTTTCCGGCCGGATTGATTTCAAAGCTTTTCCGCCTTCATTACAGGTAAAACTAACCAGTTATGCACAGGAAGGAGGCAACATGCTGATAACCGGGGCCTATACCACCAGCGATATCTGGGGAAGCTATGAAAAAGACAGTCTGGGCAGGATCTTTGCGCAGGAAGTACTCAGGGTCCGGCACCGCAGCAACCATGCCTCACGTACCGGGGAAATTATGACAGCCCCCTCGCCTTTCAATGCTTTTTACAATGAAGATCTTACGGGTGATCCGATCTATTCCTTCCGTACCTACCTGAACCAGGACATATATCCGGTTGAGTCCCCCAACGCCCTTGAACCGGCCTGTGAAGAGGCTTATACCATATTCCGGTACCTGGATAACCGGTTGAGTGCCGGAGTGGCTTACAAGGGAGAATACAGCATAGTAGTCCTTGGATTTCCGCTGGAAACACTGAAAACGACAGAACAGCAGGAAAGACTGGTGAAACAGTGTCTGGAATTCTTCAGAACTGACAAATAGTCATATTTTTTTCGCGTGGAATGGTTTTTGACACCCCGTAGAGTTCAAAAACCACAAGGATTTATTATGAAAAACAAAGGCACTATAGGGGTAACCACCCAGGACATTTTTCCTATCATTAAGAAGTTTTTGTATTCAGACCATGAGATCTTTCTCAGGGAATTGATATCCAATGCAGTAGATGCAACACAAAAAGTCAAGGCGCTGGCTGCCAAAGGCGATATCAAAGGTGAATTGGGCGATCTGACCATAAGGGTCAGCGCTGATCCGGCAAAAAAGACGATAACCGTTTCGGACAAAGGTATAGGCATGACGGACGATGAAGTGGACAAATACATCAACCAGATTGCATTTTCCAGTGCCGGTGAATTTTTAGAGAAATACAAAGACCAGGCAAACAACATCATAGGTCATTTTGGATTGGGCTTCTATTCAAGTTTCATGGTGGCTAAAAAGGTGGAGATCATCACAAAATCATGGCAGGAAGGGGCACAAGCTGTCAAATGGACTTGTAAAGGAACCCCTGAATATACCCTGGAACCGACTGATAAAGAAGACAGGGGGACCGACATTGTGCTGCATCTCTATGCCGAACATGAATCTTACGCACAGGAAAGCCAGATAGAAACGTTGCTTCATAAATACTGCAGTTTCCTTCCGGTAGAAATCGCTTTCGGCAAGGAAAAAGAATGGAAAGACGGCAAAGAGGTCGTTCTTGACAAGGATAAGATCATCAATGACGTCAATCCCCTGTGGACCCGTAAGCCCACCGATCTGAAGGAGGAAGATTACAAAGCTTTTTACAGTAAATTATACCCGATGGCAGAAGATCCGCTTTTCTGGATCCATCTGAATGTAGACTACCCCTTCAAACTTACGGGAGTCTTATATTTTCCCAAGATCAAGGACAAGCTGGAAGTAACGCGGAATAAGATACAATTGTATTGCAACCAGGTCTTTGTGACCGACAACGTTGAACACATTGTACCTGATTTCCTGACTCTTTTGCACGGTGTGATCGATTCTCCGGACATTCCCCTAAACGTATCCAGGAGTTACCTGCAAAGTGATTCCAACGTCAAAAAGATATCAAACCACATCACCAGAAAGGTGGCGGATCGACTGGAAGAAATTTTCAAAAACGACAGGCCTTCCCTGGAAGAAAAATGGGACAACCTGAAACTCTTCATAGAATACGGAATGTTGACGGAAGATAAATTTTACGACCGGGCCCAAAAATTTGCCCTGCTAAAGAATACAGACGGGAAATACCTGAGCTTTGACGAATACCAGACACTCATTGAACCCAACCAAAAGGACAAGGACAACAAACTGGTATACCTGTACGCTACCAATACAGAAGAACAATACGCCTATATAAGTGCCGCTAAAGAAAAAGGTTACGACGTACTGCTCCTGGATTCTCCCCTGTGTGCCCACTTTGTCAACCTGCTGGAATCAAAAATGAAAGACGTACGCTTTGTGCGTGTGGATTCTGACACCCCTGAAAAACTGATTCCCAAAGAAGAACTGTCCAAACCGGACATGAGTGAAGATGAAGAAAAAGAACTTAGTGAAGCCTTCCAGGAAGTACTGCCAAAAGACATAACCTTTACTGTCAATTTTGAAAATATGGGCGCACAACAAAATCCGGTGATCATCACCCAGGGAGAATGGATGCGCCGTTACCGGGAAATGTCAGCCCTGGGAGGAGGTATGAATTTCATGGGCTCCATGCCCGAGTCTTATTCACTGGTAGTCAATTTTGAACATCCATTAATACAGAAGATCCGGGAATCAAAAGACAAGAAACTTATAAGCCAGGTTTGTGACCTTGCACTGCTGGCCAACAACCTGCTAAAAGGCGAATCCCTGAATGCGTTCTTGAAAAGGAGTGTAGACTTATTGTAACGGTTTAACCACTTCTAAAAGTTCCGGAAGATCCATCCCAATTTCCTGAAGAAATTCAATGCGAGGAACCCCGTTAGCATTCCATCCCCTGCGTTTGTAAACAGAATCCAGAAGGCTTTCGTACCTGTCTTCCCTGAATTTGCGTAGCACACGGCGTTTTTCGTCCAGGCTCATGGTCTGGGGATCAACGCCTGCTTCTTCTTTCAATTGCTTGTCGTAACGCTCCTGCCTGGACAGGTATTCCTCTTCGGTTACCGGACCGCAGGCACGGTAAGGCTGTGCATCGTCCTTACGAAGGCCGTATCCCATCCTGATATTGAATATCCGCTGAAAATTGTATACCCTTTCCGACATACGTATCATTTCTTCCTTGTCAAAATCCCGGCCCGTAACCGCTTTGAATACGGTCACGTAATTGTCCACATGTTCGGGGACTTTTGCCGGTTCATCGGTTTGTGCATTATCGGCAGGTTCAATGTCGTTCCAGCACAATTTGCAGAATCCTGCCAGGCCAAACCAGGTTCGGAACATAGGAAAGTAATGGAGCGCTTCTGCCTTATCCTCAAAGGTTGGGATCTGGTTGTTGATCATATCCATAAAGATAAGCCATGCTTCATCGTGCTGGGGCCCTTTGTTTGTCATGGCATAACCGCCTTGCTGGGCAAGTGATTCCTTGGATATGTACATGGAATACTCCATGCCTTTGTTCTCCATGGCAATGTCTTTGAGAAAACCCGGATCACCCCACCCTTTTTCAATGAACAATTCTTTCATCTTACGTACACCCAGTCCGGCAATCAGTCCAAAGCCCTCACCACGCGCCAGCTGGTGCATACATTCCAGGGCTGCAGGAGCATTTCCCCAGGTCATTTCCAGTCCTCCGGTACGTTCTTTATTAAGTATGCCGTTTTCCCAGCATTCCATAATAAAAGCAATAATATTTCCCCAGGAAATGGTACAGATCCCGTAAGTATCGCAGTAAAAATTTTGTTCGGCCACATACAAGGGATCAAAAATGGCCAGGTTGGATCCCAGGGCAGCTGCCGTTTCGTACTCGGGTCCGTCTACCAGGACCTTGGATCCCTTGTAAGGACCTGTCCGCAACTCAAAATCATCTATCCCTTTGGAACACATCATGGTACAACCCAGCCAGCATCCGTCCGGAATGCCCTGTGAAAAATGTTTTTTCCACACCTCCATATCAATTTTATGGCAATCCTTATGGTCTCCGTATTTGAAATTCATCACCGGAAGCAGGTCGTATTTTTCCATTACCCCCATCAGGTGAGCCGTACCCACTTTACGCATCTGGCATTGGATATCATCCATCTCGTTCATTTCCTTATTGAAACGTTTTCCTCTCTCCAGGATAGCCGGCAAATCCACTACATTGTTCAGTTTGCCGGAGACTTTGGGCACCTTGGCCACAATGGCACGTACGTTCTTATGACGCATCAAGGTTCCCAGACCGCCCCTTCCTGCCTGTTTCAGCCGGATCTTTTTCCGCTTGACATCATAAAACGAAAAATTCAACATGCCCACCAGCGAGTGGTCAGCTGCCTGACCTGTAGATACAACCGAAACGTTTAGTTTATCGCTTTCGTTGTCAGAAAACATCTCATGCAATTCTTCTGCCAGCAGGTGCGAGTCTATATGCATACCTTGTGGGGGAGCAAAAAATTCCACTTCATGGTCTACCCCGTTAATGTACACGATCACTTCCTGTGAAGCGATACCCTGCACTTCCAGGGCATCGAACCCGGCAAACTTCAGGTGAGGCCCAAAATGTCCTCCCACATTGGAATCCACCACCCTTTCCGTAAGCGGTGACAAACCCACACAAATACTTTTTCCGGATCCTGCGTATTGAGTGATCCCGCATACCGGCCCTCCGGAAATAACGATCTCGTTTTCAGGATCGGTCCATTTGGTCTGCGGAGTCACTGCATCCCATAGCATTCTGAGCCCGTATCCTTTTCCTCCCACAAATCTTTCCTTCACTTCCGGATCTACAGGGCGCACTTCAATTGAAAATGTATCCAGATTTACATACAGGCTCTGGTCTGAATACCCTTTATCAAGCGCTTTCCACTGGTAAGGGATTCTGGCCAGCACTTTCCGGTTGCCAATGATTGCATTCATAAACGGTGTTTTAGTTGTATATTTGCATTACAAAAATAGCCAAAATGACCGTTATACAAAATATTACATCACACCTTAGCGTAAAAAAAGCAGGTATAGCCGGAGCAGGAGGTCTGGGTTCCAACGTAGCCGCTGCCCTGGTCAGAAGCGGTGTAGGTCATATTGTCATTGCAGATTACGATGCGGTAACGGAATCCAACCTCAATCGCCAGTTCTATTTTGAAGATCAGGTGGGGCGGTTGAAGGTGGAAGCACTCAGGGAAAACCTGCTGCGCATAAACAGCCGGACAAATGTGGAAGCCCGTTCTTGCAAAATAACAGCCCGCAACGCCCAATCTCTTTTTAATTCCTGCGACGTGGTAATTGAAGCTTTGGACAGTGCCAAAGAAAAAAAATGGTTTGCCGAGTGGATGATTGCGCATTTTCCATTCAAACCTCTGATCATGGGGTCCGGAATGGCCGGGTACGGCAGCCCGGAAACCCTGCGTGTACAAAGATCCGGAAATTTGTATATTTGCGGTGATCAAAAAGAAACCGATGAAAAACTTGTACCTTTACTCGCCCCGCGGGTGATCATGGTTGCCATGATGCAGGCCAACCTGGCCCTGCAACTTTTATTAAAGGAAAAACCGTAACAAGACAGATGATCATAACTCTGAATAACCGTAAAGAAACCTTTTCGCAACAAGAAATGAGCATTACCCGGATCATGGACCAGAAATCGTTCCATTTTAAAATGCTTATAGTGAAGCTTAACGGCATACTCATCCCCAGGGAATCCTGGCCCCTGACCGTTGTGCGGGACGGAGATCGCCTGGATATCATACATCTTGTAAGTGGAGGTTGAACCGGATAAATACAATAATTATGACAATAAAACCATATCGTTTCCTTACCCTGTTGGCTGTCTTGTTATCCTGCAGCCTCATCACTTCCTGCATTTCCCTTGACCTGGATGCCATTAGCGGATCCACACTGATATGGAATTCCGGGTCCAACAATTATTTCAACAGGGAGGCTTACACAACCCTTCCCGGCCCCAAAAAGATGTTGATAGACGGAGAAGTTGAAGAAACAAAAGAGATCAAACTTTCACGTTTCCCGCTCAGGACCGTTACCGTAAAAGAAGCCGTTTACTGTCCCTCGGGTGATTCCATCGCATTCAAAGGAGCTTTCCGTTACGACGGGTATGCATTGTGTGATATTTTGAGTGCCTTGAAAGTGAACAAAGCCAGCAAAGAAGATTTCTGGCCCCCGGTGGATATTTACATCGAAGTGAGAAACGACCGGGGTGATATGGCCGTTTTTTCCTGGGGAGAAATTTTCTACTCGGCAAATCCCTACGGCATTGTCATTGCCAAAAGGGTAACCCGTGTCATTCCGGGCAAAACGGGAGAATTGTGGGAATTACCCAACCAGACACAGCTGGTAGTGGAATCGGATTTGATCTCTGAAAGAAACATCAAATCCCCCTCGCGGATCACCATCAGGTCTCTGAAAGGCAATTATATAGTAAACCGCGATCCCATTGTTTTGGAGAATGATCCGGGCAGGCTCGCTGTAATGTCTTCCCTGCAGGACACCCTGACCGTAATAACGGACCTGCCCCAAGACCTGCCCCTGATCAGCCACACCACCCTGTTTTACGGAAACAGCACGGGATACAAAAGAGTCCGGGAATTCCGGGGCCTTCAGATCAACCGCGTACTTGTCCCCTGGTTCCCCTCGGATGATTACCCTTCCATACGTTCCGGAATGCTGAGCGTAGCCGGGGTGGACGGATACCGGGCTGCCTTTTCCCTTGCCGAGTTGATCAACCGCAACGACCACCGGGACCCCCTTCTGGTTAAGGAAGGCAATTCTTTTACCATTTATGCGGCCGGAGATGCTTTTGCCGACCGGTGCATAAAAGGACTTAGTGAAATAAGGTTGGAAAATCCTTGGTAACATTATGAAGAAGATCATTCCCATTATCCTGGTTCCCCTGCTGTTTTCTTTGATATCTTGTGGATATTCACGCAAAGAGAACCGTTTGGTGGTATTTCATGCCGGCAGCCTTTCCCTGCCCATGAAAGCCCTGGCAGACAGTTTTTCCGTGATGCATCCAAAAACAGAATTCCGTATGGAAGCAGCAGGAAGTGTGGATTGTGCACGCAAGATCACGGAACTGGGACGTTCCTGCGATATCCTGGCATCTGCTGATTACCAGGTTATTGAAAAATTACTCATCCCCGAACATGCATACATGAACCAGGCTTTTGCCGTGAACAGCATGGTCATTGCCTATACGTCGGAATCCTGCCGCGCTGATGAGATCAACAACGTGAACTGGCCGGAGATATTGCTCTCTCCGGACGTATTTTACGGCCGTTCAGATCCGAACACTGATCCCTGCGGGTACCGCTCTGTACTTATGTTGCAACTGGCAGAAGACCATTACAGGGAAAAATCCGGGACGCGGACTTTCAAGGTATCAGATTTTACAGAAAAGGACCGGCGTTTTATCCGGCCAAAAGAAGTAGATCTGCTGGCGTTATTGGCAAACCACTCCATTGATTACATATTCATTTACAAGTCAGTAGCCATGCAACACGGCCTTCGCTTCCTGGAATTGCCCCCGGAAATCAACCTTGGGGACAGCACCATGGCAGACTTCTATGCCCGGGCACAATTAAAAATCAGGGGAAGCAGCCCCGGGGACTCCGTCCTGGTAAAAGGAACCCCCATTACTTACAGCTTCACCATACCCCACAATGCAGAAAATCCCGAACTGGCTAAAAAATTTGCAGCTTTTTTAACAGACCCCCACGGAGGCCAAAAGATCCTTCGTTCAATGGGGCAGTAACAACAGCCGCTGCCAATTAGGTCGCTACCACTTCGGTCGCTGCCACTTCGGTCGCTGCTACCACATAATCGGGAAGCTTTTTTCTTTTGCCGAGGCGCTCCATGCTCTTGCTGACTGCTGGCGTCGCTGTCACCACAAAAACGGGATGCTTTTTCTTTTTGCCGAGGCTTCCCTTATCTTGTGGTGGCAGCGACTTTACGACTGAAACAGTTCCTGCCAGCAGCATTGCATGCCAACAGCAACCTTGTAGATTGATTTTCGGGAGGTGGTAAGTAACGGCTATGTTATGAAATTTTTCAAACCATTGATTATGTGTTCATTAGACACGTTCGATGATTTTTGACTACTTACCACCCTCCCCTGTTTTTGCGGTTTTTCGGTAATTTTGGGGGGAGGTGGTAAGTAACAACTCTATTATATAATTACATAATCTTCTATTCTATTGTGTGTTACAAGAATTTTCACTTTTTCGGTTACTTACCACCTCCGGTTATCATTTAAAATATACCACCTTTGCGCGGGCTCCCACCCGTGTTTTCAATGGAAAGTACAGCTGAAAACAGGTCACCAGGTTATTGCCATGTCGATCGCTGTCACCACATGAGCGGGAAGCTTTTTCTTTTTGCCGAGGCGCTCCATGCTCTTGCTTCCCGCTGGCGTCGCTGTCACCACAAGAACGGGAAGCTTTTTCTTTTTGCCGAGGCGCTCCATGCTCTTGCTTCCCGCTGGCGTCGCTGTCACCACAAGAACGGGAAGCTTTTTCTTTTTGCCGAGGCTTCCCTTATCTTGTGGTGGCAGCGACTTCACAACTGAAACAGTACCTGCCAGCAGATTGCCCCTACCAGTATACCGCTGCCAAGTCTGGTTACTGCTAACAGGTTACTACCACTGCAAACCTCCGGGAGCCTCGGCAAGAAACAAAAGCTCCCGATGGTTTGCAGTGGCAGTAAAATCAGAAGTGCACGGTAGTTTGAAATGGCAGTAACATCAAGGCCACCCAATGGATTGTAGAGGCAGTTATGTCAGAAGTGCATGGTAGTTTGTAGTGGCAGTAAAATCAAGGCCATCCGATGAATTGTAGAGGCAGTCACGTCAGAAGTGCATGGTAGTTTGTAATGGCAGTAATATCAAGACCGCACAATGGATTTTAGAGGCTGTAACATGAAAAGTAAACGGTGGTTTATATTAGTTGTGGCAGTGACGTCAGAACCTAACACTGGTTTTCAATGCGGTACGCGAAACGGGTTTAGCGGTTATTTGCTTGTGCTTCCCAGGTGGATCCGGCGGTTGGCCAGTGAATTGACTTCCGAGGGATCGTGCGTTACGTGCAGGATCGTGATTCCTTTTTCCGAGACACTGCGCAGCAAGGCCACTGAGCTTTCCCTGAGTGGCGCATCCAGGGCAGACATGGGTTCATCCAACAACAAAACCAACGGGTGTATGACCAACGTTCTGGCCAGGGCAACACGTTGCTTTTCTCCCCCGGACAATGTACCGGGCATCCGGTTCAAATGCCTGGAAATATCCAGTTCTGCGGCAAATGCATGTACGGTTTCCCGAACCTCGGCCTTGTCTTTTCCCCTGATTTTTAAAGGATATGCAATATTTTCGTAGACAGACATGTGTGGGAAAAGTGCATAATCCTGGAATAAAAGCCCAACCGGTCTGTGTTGGGGTGGTGTAAGTGTATGATCTTTCCCGTCTATCACAACAGATCCTTTTTTCAACGGTCTGAGTCCCGCAATAAGTTCCAGGATAATCGTTTTCCCGGATCCGGAAGACCCAAGCAAAGCACAATAATCTCCCCTTTCCAGCTCCAGGGAAAAATTACTGAGGGAAAAAGCCCCGATGGTATATTCCATATTTCTGCAGGAAAGCATATCAAGTTCCTTTTCTTTTACGGCCCAGCAATCGCAACGCAATAAAGACCAGTATACATATTATAATAAATAGTACTGCTACCGGCCGGGCGTAATCCAAACCATAGGAATTGAAGCGGTCAAATATCAGAACAGGCGTAGTCATGGGATGGTATGCCACAATAACGACAGCTCCGAATTCACTCATTCCACGAGCAAACATCATAACCAATCCGGTGATTACCGAAGGCTTGGCCAGGGGAAGAGAAATTTGACGAAAGACCTTGAACGGTGAAGCTCCCAGGGAACGTGCCGCCTGTTCCAGTCGCTCCGGAACGGCCTGGAACCCGTCTCGGGCTGCATTGATCAGGAAAGGAACGCTGACAAATGCCATGGCCACCCCAATGGCAAAAGGACTCCCTACCAGGTTAAGTCCAAACAGATCGGCGAATTTTCCAAGTGCTGAATCCCGGGATATGAACCCAAGCACTGCGATCCCGGCTGCCGAATGGGGCAAGACTATGGGAATATCTATCAAACCCTGAACAATGGCTTTTCCCGGGAAATCTTTCCGGGCCATGATATAAGCCAGCGGAAGTGCAAATACACCTGCCAAAAGGGTAAACAACGCCGATACGCCCAATGACAAACCGATACTGGAAGTAACCTCCCTGTCTCTGAACGTTTCAAAAAGACCTGGAACGGATGTTGAAAAGAACAATCCCAACAACGGCGCGACTATGAACAGCAACATAACACCCGATAAAAACAAAAAGATAAGGCGTATGGATGTATAGTTTTTCCCGTAGAGCATTGGCTATTCCTTTCAGGGCAAATATAAGAAAAAGCATTGTATCTTTGCAGGTATGATAGATTTCCATGAGGCTTTGGAAACGGTTCTGGATAGTGCCGTTCCCACCGGTACAGAAGAAATTGCACTGACCGATGCCTGTGATCGCGTGCTGGCTCTAGACTTGTTCACACCCGAGGATATCCCCTCCTTTTCCAAATCTGCTATGGACGGGTATGCCTGCCGCAAAGAAGACATTTTAAAAGGAATGAAGGTGCTTGAGGTGATCCCTGCCGGGTACCGGCCCAAACACCGGATCACTCCCGGAACGTGCAGCAAGATCATGACCGGAGCCATGGTCCCTGAAGGAGCAGATACCATCCTGATAGTGGAACATGCCACAACACAGAACCAACTGGTTTACGGAACACCCTCCTCCACGTCTAATATTATGGTCCGGGGAGAAGACCTGAAAAAAGGTGAACGTGTCCTTGAAAAAGGGACCATCCTAAGGCCTCAGCATTTGGCCTTGTTGGCATCCTGCGGCATTGACCGCATTACGGTCAGCCGGCGAATCAGAATTGGGATCCTTTCTACCGGCAATGAATTGACCGAGCCCGGACAGGCATCCGAACCGGGAAAAATTTACAACAGCAATTCCTGGCAATTGATGTCCATGGTAAACCGGATCAACGGAATACCCACGTATTACGGGATTGCAGCGGATACAACACAAGACACACAGAATCTTCTGAGCCGGGCAATACAGGAAAACCAGGTGGTTATCTTGTCCGGGGGTGTTTCCGAGGGAGATTTTGATATGGTGCCGGTTGTGATGCGTGAACTGGGCTTCAAAATTCTTTTTGACCGGATTCGTATAAAACCCGGAAAACCAACCACTTTTGCCGTTTCTCCTGAAACAGGAAAATACATTTTCGGATTGCCCGGCAACCCGGTATCTTCTTTTGTACAGTGCCTGTTACTGGTAATACCATTTTTAGCTGCTATGCAGGGAGCCCGGTGGGAACCACTCTCCACAAACCTGCCTTTGAAAGGAAACTATAAAAGAAGAAACAGCAGCCGGATGGCACACATTCCCTTACAGATCAACCCGGATGGAACGGTTTCTCCCCTGCCCTATAACGGATCCGCCCACCAGGTTTCACTTGCCAAAGCACATGCGTTGGGAAGGATTCCCGTGGGAATTGATCACATACGGGAAGGAGAGCCTATGGAAATACTCATATTTTATTAATCCGTGATGAAGGATCAATTTGGCAGAGAGATCACCTACCTGAGGATATCGGTTACCGATCGGTGTAACCTCAGATGTATATACTGTATGCCGGAAGATGGTATCCCCCTGATCCCGCATTCCCAAATGCTGTCTTACGAAGAGATCCTGGATTTCACACGTTACGCCGTAAGCCGCGGCATTACCAAAGTACGTCTGACAGGCGGAGAACCTCTTGTCCGGAAAGGCATTCAATCCCTGATACATGATCTGGCAGCCATTCCCGAAATCAAAGATCTGGCTATGACCACTAACGGGATTCTTTTAAAGGAAATGGCGCGGGATCTGAGAGAGGCCGGTTTGCACCGGATAAACATCAGCCTGGATACGCTGGATGCAGAGCGATACAGGACACTTACGCGTGGCGGAAAACTCGGCAAGGTGCTGGAAGGCATTCAGGCCGCCAAAAAAGCGGGATTCGGCAGGCCGGGGTCCCCCATTAAGATCAATTGCGTACTGTTGCCCGAAACCGGGAAGGAAGAACTTGAAAAGCTCCGGGTTTTTACCTTGAAGGAAGGTCTTGAACTTAGGCTGATCCACTGCATGGACCTGAAAAAGGGATCCTTTACCAAGGTAGAAGGCGGTGAAGGCGGTGACTGCCCTCATTGCTACCGCATAAGACTTACCTCAACGGGCATTCTGAAACCGTGCCTGTTTAACAACCTGGGTTACGACATACGAGTACTGGGTGCGCAAAAAGCCCTGGATGATGCGTTGCATAACAAACCGGCTTCCGGGAGTACCAACACCTGCGAATCTTTCCATTATTTAGGCGGATAAAAAAACATTGGTCATGAATAAACAATTCTCTCACACACTACGGGACGGACAAGTGAATATGGTAGATGTTTCGTCCAAGGAAAACAGCCTGCGAAAGGCAAAGGCTTGCGGGTTCATCCGTTTATCGGCGCACACCCTTACCCTGATACAGGAAGACAAAATGAAAAAAGGATCTGTGCTGACCACTGCTGCCCTTGCAGGCATCTCGGCCGCCAAACAGTGCGGATATTTGATCCCGCTGTGCCACAACATACCGCTGTCAAAGGCTAATGTAACGTTTGAAATGCACAAAGACGGGATAGAAGCCCTGGGAGAAGCCCGCTGCACAGGGCCAACGGGAGTGGAAATGGAAGCCCTGACTGCCGTAAGTATCGCACTGCTGACCATTTACGATATGTGCAAGGCAGTCGACAAGAATATGGAGATAACCGGTATCAGGCTCCTGGAAAAATCTAAAGAAAAAGTAGTTACACCATGATAATACGTTCCGTTAATGTCTCTGAAAAAACAGGGACGGTCAAAACTTCACGTCCGTTTGTGGAACTGGATGCTTCGGGGATCAAAGAAGATGCCCATGCCGGTTACTGGCACCGCCAGGTGAGCCTGCTGGGTGAAGAAGCCTACCAAATGATGAACCTTGATCCCGGGGAATTCCCTTTTGGATCGTTTGCCGAGAACATCACCACATCCGGGAAACCCGGTACAAATACCCCGGATCTGAAACATTGTAAACCCGGAGACAGGTTCCGGTGCGGAGATATATTGCTGGAAGTTACCCAAATAGGTAAAAAATGCCACGGCTCGGGATGTCCGGTACAGGAAAAAACAGGCAATTGCGTCATGCCAAAGGAAGGCATATTTACCCGCGTCCTTTCCGGAGGCATCCTCAAGCCCGGGGATGAACTTGTTTACGTACCGAAAGAATACCGTATAGCTGTCATAACCCTCAGTACCCGTGCATATAAAGCGCTTTATGAAGATCGTAGCGGCATGAAATTGCAACAAATGGTTTTGGAATTCTGCAAAGATAACAACTGGCCTTTACAACTTGCTTACGTACTGCTGCCCGATAATGCGGAAATGCTGCATTCGGAGCTGGAAAGGCACATCCGCGCAGGTTACGATATGATCTTTACAACAGGTGGTACAGGGTTAGGTCCTTCAGACATTACTATTGCGGAAGTAAAGAAAATGTTGAACAAAGAGATCCCGGGAATCATGGAATACATACGGTTGAAATACGGAAGCGATAATCCCAATGCCCTGCTAAGTGCTTCACTGGCCGGGGTAGCCGGAAATTCCATGATCTTTGCCCTTCCCGGGAGCGAAAAAGCAGTTACGGAATATTTCAGAGAAATCTCCCGCTCGCTGAAACATATGGTTTATATGCGTATGGGACTGGATATACACTAAAATACACTATCTTTGTTTAAATTTTCTAATACTATATTTATGAAAAAATCACTTTACACTTTGATCCCCCTGCTGGGTATCATCCTGTTAAGTTCCTGCAGTACGAATTCGTATAATGTAACAGCCCTTTTCCCGGATGATACTTTTAACGGTAAAACGGCAAGGCTTGTAGCTTCCCATGACGGCAGCGTTGTGGACAGCGTTGTTATATCAGAAAAAACGGCCGTATTTTCAGGACAAATAGAAGAACCTGTATTATGTCTTGTGACCGGTGAACGTTCCCGCGGACAATTGATCCTGGAAGGCGGAGACATCACCATAGATCTGGGACAGCCCGGACAGGTTGCACTGGGAGAAGGAACTCCTTTAAATAAAGAACTCGGTACACTCGTTACAACCTACAACAGCCTGATGGACGAGATCATGGGTTACCAGGGCGAAGATGAAGAAAGTTATTTCGAGACGGTATGGACTCCGAAATTCACCGAAGAAATTGGAACTATATTCCTGGCCAACTCCAATAATGATGTGGGAACCATGGCATTGATGTACCTTTCCAATTACGGGGATTCAAATGCCCTTGACGGATATTTTGAAAAAGCCGGGAAAACAGTTACTGAAAGAGGTCCCGTTCAACGTATCATCAAACAGCGTAAGGCCCTCAAACAAACTTCCGAAGGCATGATGTTTACTGATTTTACTATTGAGGATTCAGATGGCAAAACAGTGTCTTTTTCTGAATACATTGGCAAAGGAAAATACGTCCTGGTAGATTTCTGGGCCGGATGGTGCGGACCCTGCAAACGCGAGATCCCTCATATCCGGGAGGTATACGACAAATACAACGGGGACAAGTTCACCGTATTGGGCGTAGCCGTATGGGAAGAACCGGAAGACACCAAAAAAGCCATTGAAGATCTGGGTGTTATATGGCCTTCAATCATAAACGCACAAAGCATTCCCACCGATATTTACGGTATTAACGGCATTCCTCATATCATTCTCTTTGGGCCCGACGGGACCATAGTGGCGCGTGGATTGCGCGGAGAAGCTATGAAAGCTAAAATCGCTGAATTACTGGATTAATAATGAAATTCCGATCTTACATAACCGGCGCGGTGATGGTTTCCATCACCGTGCTGTTTCTTTCCTGCAGCGGTCAGACAACGCGTCAACCGGACGTTCGTACATTGGAGGAAACACTGATGCATCTTTGCCAAACCGGTTTTGAAGGTCGTGAAGCCGGCAGTGAACAGGATTCTATTGTTGCCCTGTATATAGCAGACCGAATGGAAGCATACGGGTTTGAGCCCCTCTTTGAGGATGGCCCTTTACACCGTTTCAAAGTACGGGACCTGGAATCCTATAACGTTGTTATGGTTTTTAAGACCGGGAAACAGACCGGTTCTGTTCTGCTTGGGGCCCATTACGATCACCTGGGTATGGGCGGACCCGGATCCGGGAGCCTGAGGCCGGACACCGTGGTCATACACCCGGGAGCCGATGACAACGCCTCGGGAGTCGCTGCGGCCATGGAGACAGCGCGGCTGCTGGTCCGGCAGTCCCGCCGTCGGAAACTCGGCAAAGACATCATCTTTGCGGCTTTCGGAGCGGAGGAAAAAGGAACACTCGGCTCGGCAAAACTGGCCGACACCCTGGACCAATTGGGCTTGCTGCCTTCATTTATGATCAACCTGGATATGGTGGGAAGGCTGCGCGACAGCGTTCTGCAGGTGAGCGGGACCGGCACGTTTGAAGGAGCAGATTCCCTGCTCTTTGCACGTCTGGGCGAAAATGCGCCCCTGGTGCTAAAAACTTCACCGGGTGGTTACGGTCCTTCTGACCACAGCGTTTTCTACCGCCACAAGGTCCCGGTGCTCTTTTTCAGTACCGGTGCGCACACCGACTACCATACGCCGTTTGATAGTCCGGATAAGATCAATTTTTCAGGACTGGGACACATCGTATCTTATGCAGTGTCGGTTGCCGGGGCTGTTGCCAGGGAAGGTTTTCATCCTGTTTACAAGGAAACCGCACAACCCGAATCCTCCATGGAACGGGCTGCCTTTAAAGTAAGCCTGGGGGTCATTCCGGATTTTACTTACGAAGGAGAAGGATTTTGTGCCGGCACTATTATAAAAGGAAGGCCTTCGGATGAAGCCGGTATGCAGAATGGAGATGTTGTAATACAGATCAATGACAGGACAGTAAAGGATATTAACGAATATATGGACATTCTTGGGGAATTGGAAGAAGGACAACGTATCCGGATCATAGTCCGCAGGAATGAAACATTACACCATTTGGTAGTACAATTATGAGAGGGGTCATCTGTTGGATCTTAGCCATTGTTATCACCCTGGCCGCTGTTTTTTTTCAGAGAAGTACCGGGCCGAGTAATCCTTCCAAAGAGCTGATGGAGGTCAGTGAAGGGTTTTTTAAAGCGGTTTTTCCCCGGAGCCTGGTTCGCCCGAAGAACAATGATCCTGCTACCCTTCTGACAGTAAAGATACGTTGTACTCCGGAAGATCAGGAGAAGCTTATTGGGGCCGTGCTCTATTACAAACGGTATCCGGGAACGGATAACTATACTCCTGTGGTGCCTTCTTTTTCCACAAAAGGTGATGAACTGCTGGTCAATGCGGAAATCCCCGTACAGCCGGCTGCCGGAAAAATTACTTATTATTTGCAACTGATAGGTCACCAGGGAGTTATGGTTCGTTCCCAAGAGATGATACTCAGGTTCAGAGATCATGTTCCGGCCGCTATCTTGATCCTGCATATACTATTTATGTTTTTTACCTTCCTGTTTTCCAATTTTACCGGACTTTATACGTTTGCTGGTAATGTTAGAATTAATCCATACGCACTGGCTACCATTTTGTTGTTGCTTGCAGGAGGGTTCATCCTGGGCCCCTTGGTCCAGAAATATGCCTTTGGCGTGTGGTGGTCCGGCTGGCCCCTGGGTGGGGATATGACCGATACCAAGACGTTGATAGCTTTCCTTTCCTGGACCGTTGCATATGTCATCAACAGGATCCCCTGTTCTGCAGCCGGCTTTTGCCGGTGGAGGCGCTACCTGTACCTGGTGGCTGCACTTGTTACCATGGCTGTCTATTCAATCCCCCACAGCACAGCTGGATCCGAATACGATTATAATACCGGCACCGTTGTAACCGGGAACCGGGAGGCATTATGAAAACAGATCAATTTTTCAATCAATCCGTTGAAGACCTGCTGAAACAGTTTGGGGTAAATGCTCAAACCGGTCTGTCAGAGGCAGAAGTAAAAAAACGTCTTTCAGAATACGGGAACAACCGGTTGGAGACAAAAAAGCAAAAATCACTTTTGTCCATGTTCCTGGAACAATTCAAGAGCAGTATGGTGATCATTTTGCTCATTGCAGCCATTGTTTCGGGTGTTATTGGTGTGGTGGAAGGAGAAGGGCTTATGGAAACGTTTGTGATCCTGGGAATACTGGTGATCAACGCGGTCATAGGAACCATACAGGAGAAAAAAGCCCAGGCATCCCTGGATGCCCTGAACAAGATGAGCTCTCCACGGACAAAAGTGCTGCGGGACGGACAGGTTTTTCAGGCAGATTCCCTGGAAATCGTGCCCGGTGACATTGTGATCCTGGATACCGGCGATATTGTACCGGCGGATATACGGCTGATTGAAGCGGTGAATTTAAAAATTCAGGAATCCGCGTTGACCGGGGAATCCGTCCCGGCGGAAAAGACCGCTGTTGTTTTGGAAGGTACGGACATTCCCCTGGGAGACCGGGATAACATGGCTTTTTCTACGGGCATAGTAACCTACGGCCGCGGTAAAGGACTAGTAACAGGGACCGGCATGCAGACGCAAGTGGGCAAGATTGCACACATGCTTCAGAATACGGAAGACACGGAAACCCCAATGGGCAAACGGCTCCGGCAACTGGGAAAAATCCTGGGGTACATTGCCCTTGGGATCTGCGCGGTGATCTTCCTGGTAGGTCTTTTATACGGAAACAACTGGTTTGAGATGTTTATGATGGCCGTAAGCCTTGCCGTAGCAGCCATTCCGGAAGGATTGCAGATTGTTTCCACGATTGTTTTGGCCATTGGGGTACAGAGGCTTGTCAAGTTCAATGCCATTGTACGCACGCTGCCATCGGTGGAAACACTGGGAAGCACTACGGTCATTTGCTCGGATAAAACCGGAACACTCACCCAAAACAAAATGACCGTTACCGAAGGCTGGGCGGGAGGAAACCGGGTGGACTTCCGTGATTTTTTAATTTTACGGGAAACAAAAGCCGAGTCGGAGCCGGAGACTGCCGCCGGACCTGACTTTGCCGCCGGGCCGGACCTGAGTACCCTGCTGCTCTCCTCTTTGCTTTGCACCGATGCGCACCTGAAAATGCTGGATGACGGCACGCACCAGACCTCGGGCGATCCTACCGAAACAGCGATCGTAGATGTCGGACTCGGCCTGTATTTGAATAAAAGCCGGATGGAAGAGCAGTTCCCGCGCGTGGAAGAAGTTCCGTTCGACTCGGACCGAAAAAGAATGTCCGTGATCAACCGCATGGAATCCGGCACGTTCCGGATCAACGTGAAAGGCGGTCTGGATGAGGTGTTGAGTGCATGTACCCACATTCTGATACAGGGGGACATACGCCTCATCGTGGCAGAAGATATCCGGGCGATTGAAGAAGAAAACAGCCGTATGGCTGGGGCTGCGCTGCGTGTATTGGCTGTAGCTTACAGGGATATTGGACAAATTCCCGGTATAATTGATGCCGGTTCGGTAGAAAAAGACCTTATTTTTGTAGGGTTACTGGGCATGATAGATCCGGCCCGGCCGGAAGTGGTGGATGCCGTTAAAAAGTGCAAAACAGCAGGCATTCGGCCTGTTATGATTACCGGGGACCATAAGATCACAGCCGTAGCCATTGCCCGTGAGATTGGCATTTACCATGACGGAGACAAAGCCATTACGGGCTCTGAACTGGAAGATATACCCGATGAGGAATTGTACAGGGATGTTCGGGAGTATTCGGTTTACGCCCGCGTGGCACCTGAACATAAAGTACGTATTGTGCAGGCATGGCGTTCTCACGGGGAAATTGTGGCCATGACCGGGGATGGTGTGAACGACGCTCCGGCTCTTAAACAGGCCGATATTGGCGTATCCATGGGAATCGTGGGAACGGAAGTGGCCAAGGAAGCATCTGATATCATCCTGACGGATGACAATTTTGCCACCATCGTTGGAGCCGTGCAGGAAGGCCGACGGATCTACGACAACATCCTGAAAGCCATACAATTCCTTCTTTCTGCCAATGTAGGAGAAGTGTTACTGATCTTCATAGCCTCGGTATTCAATTTGGGCAATCCGCTATCCCCTATCCTTATCCTGTGGATCAACCTGGTCACCGACAGCCTGCCGGCGTTGGCCCTGAGTATGGATCCTGCCGAGAACGATATCATGACCCGAAAGCCCAGAGATCCGGGACAAGGTATCTTTACCCGGGGAATGATTCGTCGTATTGGTTATCAGGGCGCTACCATAGGATTGATCTCGCTGGGAGCCTACCTGGTTGGCTACCGTGACGGCGGGAATGCTTTGGGACAAACCATGGCCTTTGCCGTCTTGGGTTTTTCCCAACTGTTCCACGTACGGAACCTGCATTCGAATATTCATTCCTCTTTCAGGTTCGGATTACTTAGAAACAAATCTCTGTTGGGGGCCATACTGGTTTCCTCTTTGTTACTCCTGGCTGTTCTGGTAGTTCCGGGAATGATGGAAGTTTTTGGAACAGTTTCCATGGATACCATACATTGGCTCATTACCATAGGCTTGTCTCTGACCCCCATCCTGGTGGTTGAATTGGTGAAATGGATGAAGTTTAATCATTCAAAAGACGAGTTTTAAAAAAAATGCCGTATTTTTGCAACCTGTCCAAAAAAACAGGAACTTTGCAGTCCTTCTTACAACGATAAGCACGACCGAATGAGAAGTCAGTGCGCGTGAGATAGAGTCAGGACAACAAATAAGGGGGTCCGTTCAACAAAATAAAAGGGTCCGGTAGCTCAGTTGGATAGAGCAACAGCCTTCTAAGCTGTGGGTCTTGG
>CAZITX010000008.1:0-89836 GCA_964542305.1 uncultured Muribaculaceae bacterium
ACCTGCTGATTACAAATCAGCTGCTCTGACCAACTGAGCTACATCGGCAAAAATATCCCGTCATTTTGGAGCCGCAAAGATAAACGATTTCTACAAACTACCAAAAAAAAACACCAAAATACTCGCGTCACCGCAATGATTCCTAAGCATTAAAATGTCTTGACAAGGTTTATGATGGCTTTTGTAATGCCCTCGGTGTCGTACCCGCATTCGTGGTACAATTTGCCGGTCTTTCCCTGTTCAATAAAACGGTCTGGGATACCTAGTCCCGTAACCTTGCTTACAGCTTCGGGATGATTTGCCATATAGGAGGAAACGGTGCTGTTCAATCCGCCTATAAGACACCCGTCTTCCAGTGTGATCACTTTTTTAAAATTACGTGCAACATAATCTAAAACCTCTTGATCTACAGGTTTTAAAAAACGCATGTCATAATGTTGCACGGATACTCCTTCTTCCGCGGCACGGGACACGGCCTGGGCCCCCATAATCCCGGCAGTCCCCAGGCTTAGCAGCGCAATATCTTTTCCTTCGTGCAAAAGACGTGCCTTTCCGGGTTCCAGGAACTGAAAAGGCCTTCTCCAGTCTTTCATACCTGCTCCGGTCCCCCTGGGATAGCGAATGCTAATGGCCTTGTAGCTTTTATCCTGGGCCGAGTATAACATGTTCCGCAATTCCACCTCGTCCATAGGTGCAGCAACGAACATTTCCGGGATACAATTAAAATAAGCCAGGTCAAAAGCACCCTGGTGCGTGGCTCCATCTTCGCCAACCAGACCTCCCCGGTCCAGGCAAAAAACCACTTTTAATTTCTGAACAGCTACATCATGAATCACCGAATCATAGGCTCTTTGCATGAAAGTAGAATAAATGTTGCAATAGGGAAGGAATCCGGCAGCAGCCAGACCTGCAGAAAAAGTAACGGCATGTTGTTCTGCAATTCCTACGTCAAAACACCTTTCAGGCATTACTTCCATCATGATGTTCAGGGAACAGCCGCCGGGCATAGCAGGTGTTATTCCTACAATGTCGGGGTTGGCACGTGCCAGTTCCAAAAGCGTATGTCCGAAAACATCCTGAAAGCGAATCTTTTTGGGGATCTCGGGATCCTGGTCTGACAGGCGGTTCCCCGTTTGTGCATCGAATAAACCCGGGGCGTGCCAGGTTGCCTGATCCATCTCGGCCGGGGCATACCCTTTTCCCTTGATGGTAAGTGTGTGGAGCAGTCTGGGGCCTTTCAGTTTTTTAAGTCTGTTTAAGGTGTTGACCAATTGTATGATATCATGCCCGTCTACCGGACCGAAATAACGGATCCCCAGGGGCTGGAACAACGTACTGTTACTTACAACGAGTCGTTTCCCTGCCTGTACCAATCGCTGAACAGTGTCACGCAAAGCTCCCGATCCGAGTGCTTTCCAGGTTTTAATCTTCAGTTTATTATACCTCCGGGATGTGGTCAGTTTTAGCAGGGAATTGTGAAGGCCTCCCACGTTGGGTTCTATTGCCATTTTGTTGTCATTCAGGACAATGAGCATATCGGCAGATCTGCCCCCTGCGTTGTTAAGTCCTTCGTATGCCAACCCCGCCGTCATAGATCCGTCACCGATTACGGCAACTATTTTTTCCCGGCTTTTCTTTAATTCAGCAGCGGTGGCATAACCAAGCGCCGCCGAGATGGAAGTTGAAGAGTGACCCGTTCCGAAAGCATCGTAAGGACTTTCTTCCATTTTGGGAAATCCGCTCAATCCTTTATAACAACGGTTTTTGGAAAATGATTTCCGGCGTCCGGTCAGGATCTTGTGTGCATAGGCCTGGTGTCCCACATCCCATATAATTTTATCTTTAGGAGCGTCATAAACGTAATGAAGCGCCACAGTAAGCTCAACGGCACCCAGACTGGCACCCAGGTGACCTGGATTTCGGGAACAGCTTTCTGTAATGAACTGCCTCAATTCTTCACACAATTGCGGCAATTGATGAATATTCAGTTTTTTCAGATCTTCCGGACTGTCTATTCTTTCCAGCAGTTTATCCATAATGCTTTATTACTCTCTGATAATAGTCTGTTCCCGGTCCGGCCCCAGAGAAATGATTCTGACAGGTACTCCGGTCTCGTTTTCAATGAAACGGACGTAGGAGGCAAATTCGGCGGGCAGATCTCTTTCAAGACGAATCCCAGTAAGATCTTTTTTCCAGCCCCCGAATTCTTTATATGCCGGAACGACAGGGGAATTAATATCGTAAGGGATACGTTCGGTCAGGATGTCATTTACCTTGTATGCAGTAGCAATTTTTATAGTATCAAATTCGTCCAGTACATCCGATTTCATCATGATCAGATCTGTTACTCCGTTCAGGATCACGGCGTATTTCAGTGCCACCAGATCCAGCCATCCGGTACGCCTGGGCCTTCCGGTGGTGGCTCCGAATTCTTTGCCGCGTTCCCTGAGCCGTTCGCCTTCCCGGTCAAAGAGCTCAGTTGGAAAAGGGCCGCTTCCCACACGCGTACAATAGGCTTTGAATATTCCGTATACCCGGCCAACCCTGGAAGGCGGGAATCCCAGTCCTATACACGCTCCTGCGCATGTGGTAGAAGAAGAGGTAACGTACGGGTATGATCCAAAATCAATGTCCAGCAATGCTCCCTGTGCACCTTCGGCCAGAACAGGCTTTTCCTTTTGCAGGCAGTCATTGATGTAATACTCGGCATCTATCAACTTGAACTGCCTGAGATAATCAATGGCCTGCATCCATTTATCCTGATCCTGGTCCGGATGGTATTTGTAATCGAATTGTTGCAGGAAAACAAGGTGCTTTGACTTCAAGGCATAAAAACGTTCCTCAAAGTCCGGGGCGAGGATATCTCCCACACGGATCCCGTTACGACCGGTCTTATCCATATAAGTGGGGGATATGCCTTTCAGGGTAGAACCTATCCGGGAGGTCCCCTTGGCCTGTTCACTTGCTGCGTCAATGATCCGGTGTGTCGGCAGGATAAGATGCGCCCGTTTTGAGATCATCAGACGCTCCCTTACCGGTACACCCAGCATCTCTATGGCACGACATTCTTCTTCAAAAATAACAGGGTCAATGACCACTCCGTTCCCTATAACATTCACCGTGTCTTTACGGAATATTCCCGATGGGACAGAATGAAGGACAAAGGAAGTATCTTCAAAATGGAGTGAGTGACCTGCGTTCGGCCCTCCCTGGAAACGGGCGATTACGGGATATTTCTGTGCCAGATAATCAACGATCTTGCCTTTTCCCTCGTCACCCCACTGAAGTCCAAGAACTACGTCTACATTCATAATAGAACAAAAGTACGACAAATTTTGCAGACTTGACTTATTATTCTATCTTAGATTTTCTTTTTCGGACAATTGACGGAATCAATCTAAAACCTGCATATGAACAAAGTTTCTATTTTATTGAAGGACAAAGCTGTAGTCAGATGGAGTATGCTTGTCCTCCTGTCATCTATGATGTTTTTTGCCTACATGTTCGTAGATGTTTTGTCTCCCCTGAAAAGCATGTTGGAAACCACAAGAGGCTGGACTTCCGAAAATTTCGGAACGGTAACCGGAGCGGAATATTTTTTGAATGTTTTTGTTCTGTTCCTGATTTTTGCAGGTATCATTCTGGACAAAATGGGCGTTCGTTTTACGGCCATTCTTTCGGCACTGGTAATGATCGCCGGAGCAGGAATCAAGTATTACGCCCTGACTGATGCCTTCGCCGGATCCGGGCTGGAAACATGGCTCAGCTCCTGGTGGGTATCATTGCCTGCTTCGGCCAAACTGGCTTCACTCGGATTCATGATATTCGGCTGTGGGGTGGAAATGGCAGGAGTCACCGTATCCAAAGGCATTGTCAAATGGTTTAAGGGCAAGGAGCTGGCCCTGGCCATGGGCCTGGAAATGGCTATAGCCAGGCTGGGAGTTTTTGCCATATTCAGGATGTCTCCCAGGGTTGCGGAGAACATGTCCAATGTCAGTGCCCCGGTATTGATCAGTTTAATACTGCTTTTAATTGGACTTTTGGCTTTTTCCGTTTACTTTTTCTTTGACAGGAAATTGGAGCGTCAGTTGGGAGAATCCGGGGAGGAACCGGAGGAAGAATTCAAAGTAAAAGATCTTGGAATTCTTTTTACCAATAAGGCGTTTCTGATTGTTTCCGGTTTGTGTGTATTGTATTATTCGGCTATTTTCCCATTCCAGAAGTACGCCGCCAATATGCTGGAATGCCGGTTGCAGACTACGGCCACTGATGCAAGTGATATATTTTCCTGGTTCCCCATCGGAGCCATGATCCTGACCCCTTTGTTGGGCGCATACCTGGATAACAAGGGAAAAGGGGCCTCCATGCTCATTATCGGCGCTGTGCTGATGTGTCTGTGCCATTTGACGTTTGCCCTGGTTCCGGAAGCTTATTTCACAAAAGGGGTAGCTTACACAGCTATTATTATATTAGGTATAAGTTTTTCACTGGTGCCTGCCGCGTTGTGGCCTTCAGTACCAAAACTGGTGAAAGACAGATACCTGGGGTCTGCTTACTCGGTCATCTTCTGGATCCAGAACATAGGCCTGTGGGCACTGCCTTTACTCATTGGTGTCGTTTTGGACCGGACCAACCAGGGAGTTACCAATCCTCTGGAATACAATTATACCGTCCCCATGCTCATATTTGCCTCACTTGGGGTACTTGCCTTTTTCCTGGGGATATGGCTTAAAGCGGAAGACCGTTTAAAAGGGTACGGACTGGAATTGCCAAACATAACCAAGAAAATAAAAACAGATGATTAAAAAAGATCTTTTGCTTAAAAATTCAAAATGGGCCAGATGGATGGTACTCTTGTGTCTGTCCCTGGTAATGTTCGCTTCTTACTTTTTTGACGACCAGTTTACCACCATCAGTCATATATTCAAAAATCCTGAAATATTGGATCTCTCATGGTCATCAGGCGATTACGGCATGTATGGGGGAGCATATTCCCTGCTGTGCGTCTGGGGCGGGCTGATCATATGCGGTATGTTGCTGGACAAATGGGGAGTGCGGGTTACCGGCACCCTCTTTGTGCTGTTGATGATAGGAGGGGCTGCCCTGGTTATGTATGGGATATCTGAATCCTTCAATAACAGCGGTTTATACTCCTTTATGGCACGTACTTTTGAGAAACCTTCATTGGCTTTTGCCTATGCCGGCTGTGCCCTGTTCGGTTTAGGGAGCGAAATTGCCGGTGTGGCAGTTACCCGTTCCATAGCAAAGTGGTTTCGGGGAAAAGAAATGGCCCTGGCCATGGGATTGCAGTTGGCATTAGCCAGACTGGGAACGGCAACGGCATTGATCATTGTCCCCCGGATCGTGAGTCTGAATGAAACGTATATTCCTTTTTCCGAGACAAGCAAACCGGCCCTGGTCGGGTTTGTCCTGTTGTTATGCGGACTTATAGTGTGGGCTGTTTTCCTGATCTTTGACAGGAACCTGGATAGCCAGACTGCAGCAGAAGCTTTGAGAAATAAAGAGACAGTAAAAAAAGAAGACAAATTCCGGTTTTCAGACATATTCAGGGTCTTGGGAAACAAGCATTATATCCTCATATCCCTGTTGTGCGTATTCTTTTATGCCTGTATCATATCTTTCAGAAGGTTTGCCACTTCCATCATTATACCGCGGTTTGAAATCGAGAGTGATATTGCTTCCCTGATGGTATCGCTTATTCCATTTACCACCATGATCTTTACGCCTATTTTCGGATCATTGGTTGACATACGGGGAAAGGCGACCCGCTGGATGATAGTGGGCTCTTTCCTGGTACTGATATCACACCTGATCATTGGTTTTGCTCCAGGAGGCATTCCCTTTTTCGGTTATCTGGGAATAGCCATACTCGGGGTAGGGTATTCACTGGTGCCCGCGGCTATGTGGCCCTCCGTACCCAAAGTGATTCCGGACAAAAATCTGGGTACAGCTTATTCGCTGATATACTGGATACAGAATATGGGAATGCTTTTGGTCCCGATTTTCGTGGGACAGATCATAGAAAGGAACATTGACGATGAGATCCGTGCAGCAGTTCATTCCGAATACCTGTTCATAGGATTGTCCCTGGTGGCCATAGCTGTATCATTCATCCTGGCCAGATCCTCGGATAAGAATCCCGGATTGCAACTGGATGTTCCCAATAAAGCTAGAAAGATCAAAAGCTGATCAGAAAGGCAGATCGTCCACTTCTTCAGGAGAGAAATCCGCAGCTCCGTTATCAAACGAAGACTGATCATTCCGGGCAGGCCGGGCAGAAGCGTTGGCAGGGTTGTCACTTCTTCTGCCCAGCAACTGCATGTTATCGGCTACGATCTCGGTAGTATATCTTTTCTGCCCGGACTGGTCTTCCCAGCTGCGGGTACGAATCTTGCCTTCTATGAAGATTTGTGAACCTTTTCTAACAAAGCGTTCGGTCACATCGGCCAATCCGCGCCATAAAACCACGTTGTGCCATTCAGTCTGTTCCTGCATTTCCCCGTTCCTGTCTTTATACCTTTCTGTTGTAGCAAGTGTTAAGTTCGCTACTGCCGTACCGCTTTCCAGATGACGGATATCGGGATCCTTTCCCACATTTCCTATTAACATTACTTTATTCAACATAGTTACTATTGATTTGATTGATTTTCCGTAAAGTTACGATCTTTTTTACAAACCCAGAAAATTGCGCATAGCCTTTTTATCAGGTTCCGTCCCGGTCAGGAGTTTATAACCCTCAACGGCCTGATGGTACAACCAATGGTATCCGTTCAGGTAAATGGATCCTGCCTGTGTAGCGACCTCTTTCAGGGGAGCCTCAGTATAAGAAGCATCCAGGATCACATGGTTGGATGTAAACCGTATTGTAGCCGCCTGTCCGGAATCCCAGGGTATAGTGTTGACCACCAGGGAACAACGTTTCAACAGATCCGGAACCGATGTCAAGGGAAATACCCCTTCCCTGAGCGTCCGGTTGGCCATATACACCAGGGCACCTTCCCGTTCCAGCCCATGGGCTGCCGCGCGGCCTGCACCGCCTGCTCCTATGACCAGGGCGTGCTTTCCTCTGAGAATCGTGCCGGAATCAATAAAACTGTTTACCACTCCATTTACATCTGTATTGCAGGCAATCCAGATCCCGTTCTTAAGGTATAACAGGTTAGCGGCATTGATTTCTCTGGCAGGAGTTTCCGTATGCTCAACTAACTGTATGAAATCTGCTTTAAAGGGCATGGTCACATTGACACCCTTAATGCAAAGGCGCTGCATCTCTTTCCAGCCGGTGAAGGCATCGGGGACCTCAAGTGTCCGGTAGGTATCCGGGGGCAATTCCGGATATGCGGCCCGGAAAAGGGCCGGACTCATGCTGGATCTTACAGGGTTTCCTATGATGGCAAAAGGTCCCATACGTTCTATATATTTCTCTGCCTGATTGCCTCAAAACAAAGCACGGCGGTTGCCACAGAGACATTCAGTGAATCGATCTTCCCTTTCATGGGGATTTTTACTTTCAAATGGGCTCGTTCGTTCCAAAAAGAACTCAGCCCTTTGTCTTCTGTTCCCATAGCCAAGGCAACAGGTTTGGACAGATCCTGCAGGTGGTAGGGGACAGCGGATTGGCAGCTGGCAGCAACAATCTGTATGTTGTTTTCTGTCAACCACCTGTAAGCTTCTTCAGAAGAGCAGATCAGGGTGGGTACGCTGAACAAGCAGCCCAGGGATGCCCTGATGGTATTGGGGTTGTAAAGATCGGTCAACGGATCGCATACCAGCACAGCATCAGCTCCACAGGCATCAGCCGTACGTAAAACCGCACCCAGGTTTCCGGGTTTCTCCACAGATTCCAGAACGATGATCAGGGGGGGTGTGGAAAGTGTGAGATCGTTCAGTGTCCGGTAGCGACTGTAGATCAGGGCCAAAACCCCTTCCGTACTTCCCCGGTAAGCCAGTTTCTCATATAACGCGGGGTCGATCTCTTCCACTACCGGTGCTTTAGCCGTAAAAAAAGCTGCCTTGTCCGGATCCGATAGAATGGGAGAGCTAATAAACAAACTATGAATGGAAAACCCGCTTAGCAATGCTATTTCCAGCTCACGAACCCCTTCTATCACAAACAACCCTTCCTCCCGTCGTTCGCGTGATTTTTCCATCAACAAACGGATTTGTTTTATCCTGGGATTATGAGCCGAGGAGATCATTTTTACTCCGGTCGCATTTGCGGGAAGAACAGCACGTCCTGTATACTTGCCGAGTCGGTCATCAGCATGCAAAGACGGTCAATACCTATGCCCATTCCGGAGGTGGGTGGCATTCCGAACTCCAAGGCCCGAATAAAATCCATATCTATGAACATGGCTTCGTCATCTCCTTTTTCTTTGAGCTTCAATTGGTCCCTGAAACGTTCCAGCTGATCCAGCGGATCATTCAGTTCCGAATAGGCATTGGCCAGTTCTTTTCCATTGACAAACAATTCAAACCTTTCTGTCAGCTGCGGATCCTCACGGTGTTTTTTTGTAAGGGGAGAAGTCGCTTTCGGATAATCGGTAACAAAAGTAGGCTGGATCAGATGTTTTTCACAATACTCCCCAAAAATAGCATCTATCAGCTTCCCTATTCCCATTGAAGGAGTAACGGGAACATTCAGATCACGGCATGTTTTCCGGAGTGTTTCTTCGTCCATGCCGGATACATCCACTCCCGCATATTCCTTTATGGCTCCGAGCATGGTAACCCGGCGAAAAGGCCTTTTCCAGTCAATGACCCGGTCTCCCAAAGGCACCCGGGTGGTTCCGTGAAGTTCCAGTGCGACCTTTTCTACCAGTTTCTCGGTAAATTCCATCATCCAGAAATAATCCTTGTACGCCACGTATATTTCCAAAACGGTAAATTCCGGATTGTGGGTACGATCCATTCCTTCATTACGGAAATCTTTCGAAAATTCATAGACACCGGGAAAACCTCCCACAATCAGTTTCTTCAGGTACAATTCATTGGCGATCCTCATGTACAGGGGAATATCAAGTGCGTTGTGATGTGTCACAAAAGGGCGTGCGTTGGCGCCTCCCGGGATCGGTTGCAATATGGGTGTTTCCACCTCCAGGTATCCATGGCTGTTGAAGAATTCACGCATTACGTTGACCATCTTTGTTCTTTTCACGAAGGTTTCCCTAACTTCCGTGTTCACTATAAGGTCCACATACCGCATTCTGTACCGTTGTTCGGGATCGGTAAAAGCATCGTAAAGCCGGCCTTCTTTTTCCTTCACTATGGGCAGTACCCTCAGGGATTTGCTCAACAGAACCAGCTCTTTGGCATGTATGGATATTTCTCCGGTTTTAGTGATAAAGGCAAACCCTTTAATTCCCACAATATCACCAATGTCGAGCAATTTTTTAAAAACAGTGTTATATAAGGTTTTGTCTTCACCGGGACATATGTCGTCTCTTTTCAAATAAACCTGAATGCGCCCGGAATAATCCTGAATAACCATAAAAGAGGCGGCTCCCATAATCCTGCGGCTCATGATCCTTCCGGCAAGTGTTACCTCCTGAAAATTCTTCTTTTCATCATCATAGCCGGAAAGAATTTCCCGTGCGGTGGTATCTACGGGAAATTCAGCTGCGGGATAAGGATCAACACCCAGCTTTTCCAGTTCTTGCAATGCCTGGCGACGGATCTGTTCTTGTTCACTGATATGAGGATTCTCCATAGAATTTGATTTTAACAACCTGCAAAAGTAAGCATTTTTTTACACGCATAAGGATTATATTCTTACCTTTGTAAGATTAATATGGCTTTGGACAAAAAATGGATTGTTAAAGAGCCCGGGAACCCGGCTCTGGTTAGGCAGCTGGCCTCCGATCTGGGAGTAGATCAGGCCTTAGCCAACTTATTGGTTCAAAGAAATATTAAATCACTCTCACAAGCTAAAACCTTTTTCCGTCCCCAGCTGGAAGACCTCCATGATCCTTACCTGATGAAAGACATGGACAAAGCGGTCAAAAGGCTTGACAGGGCTATCCGGGAAAGTGAAAAAATACTGGTATACGGGGATTACGATGTGGACGGCACAACCGCCGTATCGTTGGTTTATTCTTTCCTGCGTAAAGAAACGCCAATGGTCTCTTATTACATACCTGACCGCTATACGGAAGGATACGGAATATCACGGATAGGAATCGATGCCGCGGCCGATGAAGGATGTACCCTCATCATTGCCCTGGATTGCGGGATCAAGGCAAACGACAAAGTGGAATATGCCAGGCAAAAGGGTATTGATTTCATAATTTGTGATCACCACCTGCCTGCGGACGAATTACCACAGGCTGCTGCCGTACTGGATCCCAAAAGGCCTGATTGCCATTATCCTTTTGATGAGCTGAGCGGTTGCGGAGTAGGATTCAAGCTTATGCAGGCCTATTGTATCCGTAAGAACATCCCCCTGACAGAATTGTATCCGTTCCTGGATCTGTTGGTTGTCAGTATAGCCTCTGACCTGGTGTCCATAACGGGAGAGAATCGCATACTGGCCCATTACGGACTGAAACAATTGAATGAAGCGCCGCGTAAAGGGTTGCTTTCCATTATCAAACTGGGAGGGCTTGAAAAACACCAGATCACCATTGACGACATTGTTTTTAAGATTGGCCCCCGCATCAATGCCGCAGGAAGGATGGAATCCGGAAAAATGGCCGTAGACCTGCTCATTTCCCGCACCGATGACGATGCTTCGCAGATAGGACATACCATAAACGATCATAACGACGACAGAAAGAACATAGACCGGAAGATTACACAGGAGGCACTGGCTATGGTCAGGGATATGCCCGGTCTGGAGAATAAAAAATCCACAGTAGTCTATAATCCCAAATGGCACAAGGGTGTCGTGGGGATAGTAGCTTCACGTCTTGTGGAAAATTATTACCGTCCCACTATTGTTCTGACACGTTCCAACGGTTTTATTACAGGATCAGCCCGAAGCATCCCCGGATTTGACCTTTATGAAGCCATAGAAAGTTGCAGTGATCTGCTGGAAAATTTCGGAGGTCATATGTATGCGGCAGGATTGACCATGAGTGAAAAGCATTACCAGGAATTTTGCCACCGGTTTGAATCCCTGGTAGCGGAAAAAGTAACGGATGAAATGCTAACGCCACTGGTTAATATTGATACTTATCTGGATTTTAAGCAAATAACTCCAAAATTCTTCCGACTCTTAAAACAGTTCCAGCCTTTCGGTCCCGGGAACCTTTCTCCTGTATTTGTGACTGAAAATGTGTACGATAACGGGAACGGACGCCTGGTGGGATCGGATTCGGGCCACCTGAAACTGGAACTGATCCAGGAAGAAGAACCTTACCGTCCCATATCTGCCATTGCATTCAATCAAAGCCTGCATTTTGAGCATATGCATAACGGGAATCCCGTTGATGTATGTTATTCTGTTGCCGAGAATTATTACCGGGGTATAGCCAACATACAGTTGCGCATTAAAGACATTAAAGACAGGGAAGTGATCGTCTAAGGCACTACTGTTTCATCAGCCTTTTTATACCATTTTATACGGGAATCGTATAGTTTACCGGCATCTGTATGTTGTAGCAAAGGCCATCTGTCGGGCTCTTGGGAAAGTCTTTTAAGGATAATTTCCAAAGGAGTGTCAATAAATACCACATGCCCGTGGGTTTTCATAAAATCCAGGTTATCATAAAAACACGGCGTTCCTCCTCCGCAGGCAACTATGGTTGAGGGTTTTCCAAGATCAATCCAATTCTGAACAATTTCATGCAAGGCATCCCTTTCCATTTCCCGGAAAGCTTTTTCTCCCTTCCTGCCCAGAATCTCCCGTGGACTGATCCCGGTTCTGTCAAAAATAACCTTGTCCATGTCCACAAAACGGGCCCCCTTCTCCTGTGCATGGCGGGCCCCCAGAGTGGTTTTTCCGCTACCCATAAAACCTATGTAGAAAACAAGTTTCATAGGTATAGAATTATAGTAATGTCATTTGGTATGCATCCTCATCACTTAAATTGGCGGATGGTTTTTCTCCTGCTACAGGAGCAGGTGGTGTTTTACCCTGTGAAACAGGTCCGTCCAGCTCAAAATCCATCTCGTCGTCTTTTCCGTTATTGTCGTCTTTTCCGGGATCGGCACCCGGTTCAATGAATTCGATCTTTTCTACTTCGAATGTGGTGATACGTTTGCCTTTGGCCCGGAAACTTTTATCGTTGATAAACTCAACGGCATCAATAATCTCGGACGGCCTTTTGGCATGCTTCCCGGAAAACGTGACCTGTATCCTGGGGAATGTGTCTTCTGAAATATCAACAAGGTAAGAGCCTTCGGCTTCACTGATAAATGACTGGAGCAGATTTTCAGAAACTTCAAAACGGAAGCGTTTCAGGTAAAAATACCCTGAACCCCCATCGAAATAGATAGCCGTAAAGATCTTCCCGGTATCCAGTTTTTCTATCAGCCGGATTTCCTGCTGATAGCGGTTACTCAAATCGAAATTGGTGGTATAGAACGAACCGTTCCGGTTTACGGCTAATAGACTTTCATCGGTAAGAAACTCGCCCAGGTAAAGGCCTCTGCCGTCGTTGTTGAGTCTTTGAATGTCTGTGTCGAACCATATTTTTCGGCCGCCCATGGTGGCAACTCCCTTGTCCTTGAGAGTAATTTTCTGAACCGCATAACGACTAAGAATATTTCCCCTGCTGTTGCGTCCTTTTATAGCCAGATCCAGGAAAGAGTATTCAAATATAAGCTTCTTCAGCTTGGGTCTTGCTTTCAGGTATATCTTGATGCTTTCGGCTTCCCCGTTGGGATTGGCCGAGAACCACAGGATCTGCGATCCGGGTTTTCCCTGGGTCAGGTTGTATTCTTTGTCCCGGGTGATACCGCTTACAGAAAAGCGTTTTACGAATACCTTCCCGTTTTTACCGTCCCTGTAGGCTACGTTGTACACCGTACGGGTGTCTTTTTTTCTGAATATTCCGGTGTAGATAATGTCTTTACCGAAGTATACCTTTTCGGCCACTTTTTTAACCGAATACGAACCGTCTTTCAGAAACACGATCACTTCGTCCAGGTTGGAACAATCGCAAACAAATACGGCTTTGTCGTCTTTTTTCATCTCGGTTCCCACAAACCCGGATTCACTGTTGACGTATAGTTTGCAATTTGCAAGGATCACTTTGGACGCTTCTATGGTTTCAAAATCAGAGATCTCGGTCCTGCGGGGGAAACGGTTGCCGTATTTTTTCTTAAGGTTTTCAAAATAATCTATGGCATATTGTGTCAGGTGTTCCAGGTTGTTTCTGACCCGGGCCATTTCCTGATCCAGCGATTGGATGTGTTCTTCGGCTTTTTTAATGTCAAAGCGGGATATCTTCCGCACCGGCTTTTCTACCAGTTTCCTTATCTCGGCCGAGGTTACGGGCCGGCGCAAACGATCCTTGAAACGAAGCATTTCCGTTTCCACATCCTGCAATTGTTTTTCCCACGTACGGGCATCGTTTTCCAAAACCCGGAAGACTTTTTCCTGGAAAAATATTTTTTCCAGGGAAGAGAAATGCCAATCTTCTTCCAACTCGGCCATACGGATCTCCAACTCGGCTTTTAAAAGATTCCGGGTGCGGTCCGTGCTGTAACGCAACATGTCTTCCACACTCAAGACTAACGGTTTTCCGTCCATGATCACACAGGCATCCGGAGACACGGATACTTCGCATTTTGTGAAAGCGTACAGGGCGTCAATGGTCTTATCGGGAGAAACATCATTGGCCAAATGGATCAGGATTTCCACCTGTTCTGCGGTGTTGTCATCTATTTTGCGGATGCGGATCTTCCCTTTGTCATTGGCTGTTATTATGGAACGGATCAGGCTTTCGGTAGTTTGTCCGTAAGGAATCTCGGTAATTGCAAGAGTCTTTTTATCTACTTTAATAATCCGTGCCCTGACCTTTACGCGGCTTACTTTACTGCCTATGCCTCCGTTGTAGTTACTGCAATCTATAAGGCCTCCTGTGAGAAAGTCGGGATACAACGTAAAAGGTTCATCCTTAAGATGTGCAACCGAAGCATCCAGTAATTCATTAAAATTGTGAGGCAGTATGCGGGTGGCCAGTCCAACGGCAATGCCTTCGGCCCCCTGGGCCAGTAAAAGCGGAAACTTAACCGGTAACGATTCAGGTTCCTGGTTTCTGCCATCGTAGGAAGGTGTCCAGACCGTGGTTTTGGGATTGAATACCACATCTATGGCAAATTTGCTCAGACGGGCTTCTATGTATCGGGGAGCTGCCGAGGAATCCCCTGTAAGTATATTGCCCCAGTTACCCTGGGTATCCACTAAAAGGTCTTTTTGTCCCAACTGTACCAGGGCATCTCCAATGGAAGCATCACCATGGGGGTGGAATTGCATGGTGTGTCCTATGATATTGGCTACTTTATTGTAACGCCCGTCTTCCATTCTTTTCATGGAATGCAGGATACGGCGCTGTACGGGTTTCAGCCCGTCTGTGATGTGGGGAACAGCCCGTTCCAGGATTACATAGGAAGAGTATTCCAGGAACCAGTCTTTGAACATACCGGTTAAACGGTATTTCTTGTCTCCTTCTTCACTCAGGATACGTAAATACTTCAGTTGGTCTTCGCTCATCATGGCTTAATCTCCCACCATCCTTAAGTTGTTGACTATAAATTCCCTGCGCTGAGGCGAATTTTCACCCATATAAAACCTCAGCAGTTCCGGGAGCCTGTCGTCCTTATCCAGCCGGACCATATCAAGGCGTATATTCTCTCCAATAAATTCTTTGAATTCGTCTGGAGATATCTCACCCAGGCCTTTAAAACGGGTAATCTCGGGGTCCGGTCCCAGGTCCTTCACGGCTTTCTCTCTCTCCTGTTCGGTATAACAATAACGTGTTTCTTTTTTGTTCCTGACACGGAACAGGGGTGTTTGCAATATATAAATGTGTCCGTGCCGAACCAGTTCCGGGAAAAATTGCAGGAAGAAGCTCAAGAGCAACATGCGGATATGCATTCCGTCCGGGTCGGCATCGGTGGCAATAATGATCTTATTATAGCGCAGATCGTCCAGGTCTTCTTCTATGTTCAGGGCAGCTTGCAACAGGTTGAACTCGTCATTGGTATAGACAACCTGCTTGGACATGCCGTATGTGTTCTCTGGTTTTCCCCTAAGACTGAAGACCGCCTGGATGTTTGGATTTCTGCTTTTGGTTATGGATCCGCTGGCAGAATCACCTTCAGTTATGAACAGCATGGTCTGTTCTGCTTTGTCGCTTTTATCCGTGAAATGAACACGGCAATCCCGGAGCTTGCGGTTGTGAAGGCTTATCTTACGGGCGTTTTCCTTTGCTTTTTTGCGCACTGCACCAACGGCTTTCCTTTCTTTTTCGTTTTCTATGATCTTTTTCAACAGGATATCCGCCGTTTCCGGATTTTTGTGCAGGTAATTGTCCAGGTGTTCTTTTACAAAATCACTTATAAAGCTGCGCAGGGTAGGGCCTTCTGGTCCCATATCTTTTGAATCCAGAATGGTTTTTGTCTGGTTAGCGAATTTGGGTTCAATAAGGCGAATGCTTATGGCCCCAACTATGGATTGCCGGATGTCGGAAGGCTCAAAGTCCTTTTTATAAAACTCTTTAATGGTACGTGCCACTGCCTCTCTGAAAACCGACAAGTGGGTGCCTCCCTGGGATGTGTTCTGGCCGTTGGCAAAGGACATAATGCTTTCCCCGGTTTCATTGGCATGAGTAATGACCATTTCAATATCCTGTCCCGTTAAATGAATGGGCGGATAGAGCGTTTCTTCGGCCATACTTTCCAGGACAAGGTCCAGCAGCCCGTTTTTGGAAACGTATTCATTTCCGTTAAGTTGCATTTTCAACCCTTTGTTCAGGTAGGCATAATGCCGCATCATCTCCTGGACAAATTCCAGGTTAATGGTGTAATTGGGAAACAATACAGGGTCTGGGGAAAATTTGACCAACGTCCCGTCTTTTTCTTCCGTTTGGGTGGTTCCTTCTTCCAGCAAAATACCTTTGGAAAATTTTCCGAAACGGCTCTTGCCTTCCCGGAAAGATTCTATGTAGAACATGGTGGAAGTCGCATTAACTGCTTTCAGTCCCACCCCGTTAAGGCCCACGGCCTTTTGAAAGGATTTGTTATCGTATTTTGCGCCGGTGTTCATTTTGTTAGCGGCCTCAATAACTTTTCCGAAAGGAATGCCCCTTCCGTAATCACGGACCGAGATCTCTTTATCACGGATGGTTACCGAAATTACTTTTCCGTTTCCCATGGCATACTCGTCTACCGAGTTGTCAATGACTTCTTTAATCAGCACATAAAGCCCGTCATCGGGGGTACTTCCGTCACCCGATTTTCCAATGTACATACCCGGCCTCAGGCGGATATGCTCGTTCCATTCCAGGGTTTTGAAACTCGCTTCTGAGTAAGATGATAATGGGTTAGACATACGGGGCACAAAGATAAAAAAAACTGGTATAAGTAGTCTAATTAATGATTACATTTGCGGCTGGTTCTATTAACAAAATAATTCATTATGTCAGATATGAAGGGATGCATCTCACAAATTATCGGGCCGGTAGTAGACGTAGTCTTTACTCCCGCAGAAACCGGAAAAATGAGATTGCCTTCAATACATCATGCACTTGAAGCAAAGCGTAACGACGGCAAAGAAATTGTGCTGGAAGTTCAGCAGCATATAGGGGATTATACAGTTCGTACAGTAGCCATGGATTCTACAGACGGTCTTTCCCGCGGGACGGAAATCAGGATTACGGACGGTCCCATTACAATGCCTGTAGGGGAACCGGTAAAAGGAAGGCTGATGAATGTAACCGGGGAAACCATAGACGGGCTGACACCGTTGGACAAAAGCCTGGGATCGTCTCCCATACACAAAACACCCCCCAAATTTGAGGATCTGACAACTTCAAGCGAAGTATTGTTTACGGGTATTAAGGTCATTGACCTGCTGGAACCTTACCTGAAAGGAGGTAAGATAGGCTTGTTCGGAGGGGCAGGTGTAGGCAAGACTGTGATTATTATGGAACTGATAAACAATATTGCCAAAAAACACAACGGTTTTTCGGTTTTTGCCGGCGTAGGAGAACGTACGCGTGAAGGGAACGACCTGTTGCGCGAAATGATACAGTCAGGAGTGATCCGCTACGGGGAAGCTTTTCGTGAAAGCATGGAAAAAGGGGAATGGGATCTGACAAAAGTAGATTACACTGAGCTGGCAAAATCCCAGGCCACACTGGTGTTCGGACAGATGAACGAACCTCCCGGTGCCCGTGCTTCGGTGGCCCTGAGCGGACTTACCATTGCCGAGTCCATTCGGGATGACGACGGGAGTGTTAAAGATATATTGTTGTTCATAGATAATATTTTCCGTTTTACCCAGGCAGGCTCGGAAGTGTCGGCTTTATTGGGGCGAATGCCCTCAGCCGTCGGTTACCAGCCTACTCTGGCTACGGAGATGGGAATCATGCAGGAACGCATTGCCTCTACACGCAACGGATCCATAACATCCATCCAGGCTGTTTATGTACCTGCAGACGATTTGACCGATCCTGCCCCGGCTACTACATTCTCTCACCTGGATGCAACAACGGTTTTATCCCGTAAAATTACCGAGATGGGAATATACCCCGCAGTAGATCCGCTGGAATCCACATCCAGGATCCTGGATCCGGCCATCGTGGGACAGGAACACTACAATACCGCACAGAAAGTAAAACAAATACTGCAGCGCAACAAGGAACTCCAGGATATCATTTCCATCCTGGGTATGGAAGAACTTTCCCGTGAAGACCAATTGACGGTTAACCGGGCCAGAAAAGTTCAGCGGTTTCTCTCACAGCCTTTTACGGTAGCTGAAAAATTTACCGGATTGAAAGGCGTTATGGTCCCCATAGAAGAGTGTATAAAAGGGTTTAACCGGATTATTGACGGAGAAGTGGACAATATACCCGAAAATGCTTTTCTGAATGTGGGAACTATAGAAGATGCTATTGAAAAAGGAAAACGAATTATGCAATGACCGTTATGAGAGCACCGGTATATCTTCAGGTTATGTCTCCGGAAAAAGTCCTTTTTGAAGGGAATGTCTCTTTAGTAAGATTCCCCGGTAAAAAGTCTTCTTTTGTAGTTATGAAAGATCATGCTCCCATTATGTCGCTGCTCAACACGGGACAGATTACGTACCTGGGAGAAATGGGAAACGGAGAGATCCCGGTCAGCAGCGGATTCGTTCAGGTAAGAAACAACAAGGTGTACGCCTGTATTTTACAGAAATTGTTATGATAAAAAAAATGATCACCGTACATACAGCGACCATACTGCTTGTGGGAGGTATATGGGGACTGATCATGTACTTGTTTATGCCTCTATGGTGGTTCCCAGTGTATCCGGTGATTCCTGCCACCTTTTTGCTGGTAGGTTTGCTGGAGATCCTGATGATGAAAAAAAGTAAAACCCAGAATGCCAAAATGCTCAACAGCATGCTTATACAACGTGTCGTACGCTGGGGTATTGTTCTGTTGATACTAATCGTGTTAATTGGAGTGGCGCATCCTCCCAAAGCTTCCTTTATTATTAGTTTTATGGGTATGTTCATTACCTACAGTTTTTTGTCTATCTGGTTCCTTCTGGTTGATTGTAAGGAACAGAAAAAGATCAAGGAAAAAGAATCGTAATTTGTCATGCCGGTATCCCGCAGGTCCATATTGATCGTTTTGTTTTTTGCTATCGTAATGATGGCATACAGGACACCGTTGTACGCTGTCCCGGATCAGGAAAGACCTCCTGTGGACGTGAAACATTTGATACTGAATCATTTGAAAGACTCCTATCACTGGCATCTTTTTTCCACCGAAAACAAAGAAATAGGAATACCCTTACCTGTGATCGTTCGCAGCCGGGAAAGGGGCTGGTTTTTCTTTCTTTCTTCCCACCTGGTTGAAAAAGAGGAATACGAAGGTTTTTATATTGCCGGAGAAGGCAGGTACGAAGGAAAACTGGTTGAGACAGATACGCAGGGTCAACAAGTCCGGCCTTTTGATATTTCTATTACCAAAGATGTACTGGCCCTCTTCTTCTCCTGCGGATTATTGATGTTACTGGTGCTGAGTCTTGCTAAGTGGTACAAAAAACAGGAAATGCGCGGCAAATCAGATGCTGTTCCCGCCGGAGTAATGGGAGTTATGGAGTGGTTTATAATGAGCATTCACGACGGGATGATCAAAAAATGCGTGGGAAAGGATTACAAACGTTATGCTCCCTATTTACTGACTGCTTTTTTCTTCATATTCCTGAACAATGTCTTGGGGCTGATCCCGCTTTTTCCCGGGGGAGCAAACCTGACAGGCAACATTGCCATCACATTCGGACTGGCTTTTTTTACCATGTTAGCTGTCAATCTCTTCGGGAACAAAGAATACTGGAAAGAAATCCTGTGGCCCGATGTACCGGTGTTTATGAAGGTCCCGGTCCCCATTATGCAGATTATTGAATTTTTCGGGATACTGACCAAACCCATGGCCTTGATGATCCGTCTCTTTGCCAATATTTTTGCCGGCCATATAATCATTCTGGCCCTGACTTCGCTGGTGTTCCTTACCGTGGCAATGGGACCGGTAATCAATGTGTCCATGAGTGCGGTATCTGTGTTGTTTTCCGTGTTCATGCTGGCCCTGGAATTGTTGGTGGCATATATACAGGCGTATGTGTTTACCATGCTGTCCTCCATATTTATTGGACTTTCACGCCAGGGAACCCACAAGATCAAGCCGGCCCGTGCCGTTGAAACAAATAAGAATGAGCATTAATTTTTAAACCATATTATTATGTTACTTTTTACTGTATTGCAAGCTGCCGTGGCATCAGCCGAAATTGCAAAAATCGGAGCCGTTATTGCTGCTGCCATTGTAGTTCTGGGAGCCTCTTTTGGTATTGGAAAAATCGGAAGTGCCGCTATGGAGGCCATTGCGCGTCAACCGGAAGCGGCTGATGGTATCAGGATGTCCATGATCATCATTGGTGCCTTGGTGGAAGGCGTTTCCCTGTTTGCCATTATTGTCTGCCTTTTGGTAGCCTTGTAATTTTTTTGTGTTATGGATTTGATGATCCCCGATTCCGGATTGTTGTTCTGGATGTTCATTGCTTTTGGCATCCTGTTCCTGGTGCTGGCCCGTTTCGGCTGGCCTCTGATCACCGGTGTGGTGGAACGTCGCAACGAAAAGATTCAAAGGGCACTGGCCGATGCGGCGGCTGCCCGGAAACTGCTGGCCACCCTGAAGCAACAGGAAGAAAAAATATTGCAACAATCCCGCGATGAGCAGGCAAAAGTCATAGAACAGACATCCCTGCTGCGTCAACAACTCCTGGATGAAGCCCGGGAAGCAGCCCGTCATGAAAGCCGCCTTATGCTGGACCGGGCAAGAAAACAAATAGAAAAAGAAAGGGATATGGCCCTGCGGGAGGTAAGGGCTTATGTTGCTACACTATCGGTTGAGGTAGCTGAGAAATTACTGAAAAAACAATTGGATCCCGGAGTCAGGCAAATGGATCTTATAAACAGCCTGTTGGAGGAATCCACAAAACCGGAGGCATAATCCCATGAACACAGGACTGATTGTATCCCGTTATACCGCAGCGTTGTTGTGTTATGCAACCGACACCGTAGCAGAACACGACGTGTACCGCATGATGAAACGATTGTCGGAATATTTCGCTGAAATTCCCGACCTGGAAACAACGTTCTGTGACCGCATGGCACCTGAGAGTAAGCGAAAAAATATGTTTCTGAATCTTTTCCGGGATTATCCGCAGCATTCCTTACAGGTCTTGTCGGGATTCCTGGACCTGTTAATACGGCACCGCAGAGAAAATATAATCCGGTCGGTCAGCCTGCAGTATCTGGACAAATACAGGAAAGAACAGGGCCTTACCTATGGAGTGCTGACCACTGTCGTACCGGTTGACCAGGCGACAACTGAAAAAATTAAGAAAGTCCTGGATCCGGAACATCCCCAAAAGGTTGAGCTGGAATTGAAACAGGACAAGCAATTGATAGGGGGTTTCTCGCTCAGGGTAGGTATGAAGGTCTGGGACGCATCCCTGGCCGGCCGTATGAGAGAAGTGAGAAAAACCTTTGGAATTAACGATAAACAGTAGACTTATATGTCAGATGTGATAAAACCTGCCGAAGTTACCGAAATATTGCGTATGCAATTGGAAGGACTTGACAACCGTCCTCTTTATGAGGAAAAGGGTATGGTCCTTCAGGTAAGTGACGGCGTGGTACGTATTTACGGTTTGTACCAGGCCGAGTCCAATGAATTGCTGGAATTCGACAATGGTATGATGGCCATTGTTATGAACCTGGAAGAGGATAACGTAGGTGCTGTATTGCTGGGACCTACGGATCTGATAAGGGAAGGAGATATGGTCAAACGAACGGGACGCATTGCATCGGTCCCCGTCAGTGAGAAGTTGTTGGGCAGGGTGGTGGATCCCCTGGGTAATCCTTTGGACGGAAGGGGAGAGATACCCGGTCCTTTTACTTCCATGCCACTGGAAAGAAAAGCCCCCGGAGTGATCTTCCGTGAACCGGTATCCGAACCGCTTCAGACAGGTATTAAATCCATCGATGCCATGATCCCCATCGGAAGGGGTCAGAGGGAATTGATCATAGGAGACAGGCAGACCGGTAAAACCGCCATTGCCATAGATACAATCATTAACCAGAGATCCAATTTTCAGGCCGGCGATCCTGTTTATTGTATATATGTAGCCATTGGCCAGAAAGGATCCACCGTGGCATCCATTGTCAACACGTTGGAAAAATACGGGGCCATGGAATATACAACGGTTATCTCGGCAACAGCGGGAGATCCTGCTGCCATGCAATATTTTGCGCCTTTTGCAGGAGCCGCAGTAGGTGAATATTTCCGCGACACCGGGCGCCATGCCCTGGTCGTATACGATGATCTGTCCAAGCAGGCAGTTTCATACAGGGAAGTTTCCCTGATCTTGCGGAGGCCGTCTGGACGGGAAGCCTATCCCGGGGATGTTTTCTACCTCCATTCACGTCTTTTGGAACGGGCAGCCAAGATCATTGCCCAGGATGAAGTGGCCTCGCGCATGAACGACTTGCCTGAATCGCTCAGGGACAAAGTAAAAGGAGGCGGGTCGCTGACGGCCCTTCCCATAATTGAGACCCAGGCGGGAGACGTCTCGGCATATATTCCCACGAATGTAATATCCATTACGGACGGACAGATATTCCTGGATACAGACCTTTTCAACCAGGGGAACCGTCCTGCCGTAAATGTGGGCATTTCCGTATCCCGTGTGGGGGGCAATGCTCAGTTAAAAGCCATGAAGAAAGTGGCCGGAACGCTCAAGATCGACCAAGCCCAATACCGTGAACTGGAATCATTTTCCCGTTTTGGGGGAGATATGGATCCCTACACCGCGCGCATTCTGGATAAAGGACAGAAGAATTCGCAACTTCTTATACAGAAACAATACAGTCCGCTGGAAGTCGGAAAACAGATAGCGTTACTTTATTGCGGTACGCATGGTCTTTTGAGCAGGGTTCCACTGGATAAGATCGTCGTATTTGAAGAAAAATTCCTGCATGTACTGGAAAGCAGCCACCGTACAACCATACTTGAACCCCTGAACAAGGGCGAAATAAGCGAAGAAATAGCCTCGTTAATAGAAACAGTAGCAGAACAAATTGCCGGATAGCCATGCCGTCTTTAAGGGAAATTAAAAGAAGGATCAACTCCATCAAAAAAACACAGAAGATCACCGAAGCCATGCAGCGGGTATCTTCTGCTAAACTCCACAAGGCACAGACAGCCCTGGGGTATATGCTTCCCTACGAAGAACGCTTGCATTATATGCTGCTGTCCTTCATTCATGAGGAACGTTACATGCATGAGCACGGGTATCCAAAGGGAATGCATTCACTCCGTCAAACTCCCTTTGCCATAGCACGGCCCATTAATTACGTATCCATTGTATTTATGGCTTCTGACACTGGGCTCTGTGGGGCGTATAACGCCAATATGGAGAAAAAGCTTCACGAGGTGCTGGACGAATACGCACACCTGCCCCGCGAGAACATTACTTTGTACCCTGTTGGAATAAAAATGCTGGAAGCTGCCAAAAAAACAGGTTGTGTTGTGTGTGACAATTTTACGAACCTGATATCACGCCCCGATTACTTGTCGTGCGAACGTCTTTCCAAAAGACTGGGGATCGGATACATGCGTGGAAGGGTAGACAAAGCCGAGTTGATCTTTTACCATTTCAAAAGCATAGCCGTGCAAATCCTTCAAAGGGATACCTTCCTCCCTTTTCAGTCCGAGCTGGTAAAAAGTTCCAATCCTTCCTTCGGACGCGAATTAAGAGGAAAACAGGGATTGATCATTCCACAGGAATACCCTATTGAGGAATTGAATCCTGAATATTTCGAGAATTATATCATTGAGCCTTCCCGCCAGGAACTCATAGACAATCTATTGCCCAAGGTGCTCCGTTTTCAGCTTTACCGATCCGTTCTGGATGCAAATGCCTCTGAGCACGCTGCCAGGACCATGGCAATGAAAGCAGCATCTGAAAATGCGAAAGATCTTATAAGGGACCTCACACTTCAGTACAATAAAAGCCGCCAGCAGGCCATTACTTCAGAAATTCTTGATATTTTGTCCGGGTCACTCAGGTAGGAACTATACCCCCCGCATTTTCTCTTTTGTTTTAACCAGGTTTTCTTTTAATATATCTACACCTGTTGCGATGGCTTCCTCAAAAGTCGGACAAGTGCGCTCCGCGATCAGATCGTTTCCGGGTACTTTTACACGAATGATGGCTTTTTTGTTGTCATGACCGGGTACCAGGGAGAGCGTCACCTCTGCTTTCATAATGGCATCAAAGAATCTATCCAGTTTCCCTACTTTTTCATGAATAAAATCAAGCAGTTTTCTGTCAGCATCAAATTTGACGGATTCAACCTTAATGTCCATGATATACCTCCATTTTATATTGTTAATAAATAGGCTTCCGGGACTTTATGCCCTTGGATGAGCCTTTTTGTATGCTTTTTTCAATACTTCAAACGAATTGTGTGTGTACACTTGAGTCGCAGCAAGAGATGTGTGACCCAGCAACTCCTTTATGCTGTTCAGATCGGCACCCCGGTTTAGCAAATGAGTCGCCAGGGAATGCCTCAGCACATGCGGGCTTTTTTTCCCTGTAAATGCGGGCTCTCGCGATAATTCTTTGTGAACCATTTTGCTAACTGTTGTCAGGGCCAGTTGATCTCCGTTCTTGCGGCTGAAAAGCCATGGAGAAGGCACCTCTCTTTCTTCCAGGAAGCGTTGCAAATCCCGGACCATATCTGCACTGAGGGGAACATCTCTTTCTTTATTTCCTTTGCCCCGAACACGAAGCAGGGAACGTTCAAAATCCAGGTCCCGAACACGTATGCCGGTCAGTTCCGCACGCCGGATGCCTGTGGCATACAATAAATGTATCATAACAGATACTGGTGTAGGAGACACTTCCTTATGGTCAATCCAGGCATTGATACTATCCTGGGAATAAAATTCCGGGATCCTGCGTCCTTTTTTTGGACGGATAAGCAATTTCAGAGGATTGTCGGCGAGTACTCCTTTTTTTACCAGGTAGTAGCAAAAAGAGCTTAATGCAGACAACCGCTGGTAAACGGTGGAAGGACTCAGACCCTGATCCAGCAATGACCCTGTATAGGCCCTTAGAGAGGTAAGGGTCACAAGTTCCATGGGATTGTCTTCAGCTTGAAAATCCATGAATTTGTAGAAGTCCCTGATTGATTGATCATAAATGGATTGGGTGCGTTCGGAATAACGTTTTTGTACCCTCAGGAATTCTATGAATTCACTCCTTTCCATCATACACAAATATACAAAAAAAACGAGGATTAATCCTCGTTATTCTGTAAGCGTTCTTTGTATATCGCTTTCTTTTTTTGTTCTCTTTTGGTAACTGAAGGTTTGGTGAAAGACTGACGGCCTCTGAGCTCGCGCACGATCCCGGTTTTTTCAAATTTGCGTTTGAATTTCTTTAAAGCACGTTCTATGTTTTCGCCTTCTTTAATCGGTACAATGATCATATTTACAGACACCTCCTTTTGTTACGGGGTGCAAAAGTAGATAAAAAAATGGGAAATCAAAGCGTAACCTGTATATTTGTGAGCAAATTTTAAACATTTCTTTCAAATCATGAGAATTGAAGGTATTCCATCCAAGATTCCGCCGGCAAAACCCATTGATGAGCGTGTCAGTCATGCCCCCGTAAGGAAAGACATACTTACCCCGGAAGAGAAAAAACTGGCGCTGGCCAATGCCCTGCGTTATTTTCCAAAAGAACAGCATACTGTGTTGGCTCCCGAATTTGCCCGGGAACTGAAACAATACGGACGCATATATATGTATCGCTACAGGCCGGAGGAGCCCCTCTCGGCAAAAAGCATTAACGATTATCCCGCAAAATGTCCGCAGGCTGCAGCCATTATGCTGATGATCAACAACAACCTGGATGTAGCTGTGGCACAGCATCCCCACGAACTTATTACTTACGGGGGAAACGGGGCCGTATTTCAGAATTGGGCCCAATACCGCCTTACCATGAAGTATCTGTCCGAGATGACGGAAGAACAAACACTGGTTCTTTATTCGGGTCATCCCCTGGGTCTGTTCCCTTCTGCAAAGGAAGCTCCCAGGCTGGTAATCACAAACGGCATGGTCATTCCCAATTATTCATCCAGGGATCACTGGGAAAAACTAAATGCGTTGGGGGTATCCCAATACGGACAAATGACGGCCGGTTCTTTTATGTACATAGGTCCGCAGGGAATTGTCCACGGAACTACAATAACCATATTGAATGCTGCCAGAATGCGCAATGCCCGCCACAAAGGATCCCTGCTTTTTGTGTCCAGCGGCCTGGGAGGTATGTCCGGTGCCCAGCCAAAAGCAGCGCGGATAGCCGGGGTTGTGGGCGTTGTTGCCGAGATCGATCCAAAGGCTACCCAAAAGAGATACAGTCAGGGATGGGTGGATGAAGTATACGAAAACCTGGAAACACTGAGCACCCGCATACGTGAAGCAAAAGAGAATGGCGAAGCCGTTTCCCTGGCATATCAGGGCAACGTGGTAGATCTGTGGGAACACCTGGAAAGATCCGGTATATCTGTAGAACTTGGATCCGACCAGACCAGTCTGCACAATCCTTATTCGGGCGGGTATTATCCTGTGGGTTATTCCCTGGAAGAATCCGCAGATATGATAGCTCACGATCCAAAACGTTTTGAAGAGGCCGTAAGAGAAAGTCTCATTCGCCAGGTCACTGCCATAAACAAGTTGGCTCAAAGGGGGATGTATTTCTTTGATTATGGCAACGCTTTCCTGCTGGAAGCTTCACGGGCTGGAGCAGATGTACTGGATGAAAGCGGTAAATTCAGATATCCTTCTTATGTACAGGACATTATGGGACCGTTGTTTTTTGATTACGGGTTCGGTCCTTTTCGCTGGGTATGTACCTCTTCGTTACCTGAAGATTTACGCACAAGTGATGAGATAGCCGCGCAGGTGCTGGAGGAATTGGCACGTCAGGCACCTGAAAATATCCGTAACCAGATGCTTGACAACCTTCATTGGATTCAACAAGCAGAAAAAAATAACCTGGTGGTAGGATCCCAGGCTCGGATCCTGTATGCAGATGCCCGGGGACGCATTCGTATTGCCCTGGAAATGAACCGTGCGATCCGGGATGGTCGCATAAAAGCACCCATAGTGCTGGGACGTGACCACCACGATGTTTCCGGCACCGATTCCCCGTTCCGGGAAACATCCAATATTTACGACGGGTCAAACCTTACCTCTGATATGGCAGTACACAATGTAATAGGAGACGCTTTCCGCGGAGCTACGTGGGTGTCCCTGCATAACGGCGGTGGCGTTGGCTGGGGTGAGGTTATTAACGGCGGCTTTGGACTGGTCATCGACGGAAGTCCGGATGCCGAAAGACGTATCAAAAACATGCTTTACTGGGACGTACACAACGGTATTGCCAGAAGGGCCTGGGCCAGGAACCAAGGTGCCATGGCTGCTCTGGAAAGGGCAATGAAGGACGAACCTTTACTTAAGGTTACCGTACCTTCTTTGGCTGATCCCGGTGTCTTGAATGAATTTGACTGATATTTATCCAAAATGCATAATATGACAGAAAGATTATTCCATGATTTTCCACCGGTCTCTACCCGGCAGTGGGAAGAACAGATCCTTAAGGATCTAAAAGGGGCCGATTACGAAAAAAAACTGGTCTGGAGGACTTCCGAGGGATTTTCCGTCCGGCCGTATTTCAGGGATGAGGATCTGAAAGAGATTCCATATCTGGATACAATTCCCGGGCAGCCTCCGTTTCTTCGCGGGACCCGCCCTGACAATAACTGGCTAATCCGGCAAGGATTCACAGTCGACGGATCCCTGGAGAAAATCAATGAACGGGTGCTTAATGCGTTGAACCGGGGTGTGGAATCCATAGGATTCCGCATGGACAAAAAGAAGGATTATTCGGAAAAAGATCTGGAACTTATGTTCAAAGGTGTCTTTCTACCAGCCGTAGAGATATCTTTCGAAGGGGTTTCCTGTAAAAATACGCTGTTTCCGGATGCTTTTCTGAACTATATTAAAGCCACAGGGACTAAACCTTCTCAGGTCAGGGCGCGTTTTGAGTTTGATCCGCTGGGAGAAGCGTATACAGATGCAAAGAACCCGTCCGGTGATGAATTGGATGTTTTAAAAAAAATTATTGAAAAATGCAGTGAATATAAGCACATCCGTGTCACGTGTGTAAGGGGGTACGACTTCAGGAACAACGGTGCCGGGATTGTTCAGGAACTGGCTTTTTCCATGGCTATGGGTAGTGAGTACCTGCGCCTGTTAAAGGACAAAGGCCTGGATCCTTCCCTGGCGGCACGTTCCATTCATTTTCACACAGGCATAGGATCCCATTATTTTCTGGAAATCGCAAAATTCAGGGCTGCCAGGGTCTTCTGGAGCAGGATCGTGAAAGAGCAGGGGGTCAAAGATCCCGAAGATCAAAAACTCCGGTTGCATGCTACAACCAATTTCCGGAATCAGACGGCTTATGACATGTATGTGAACCTGCTCAGGGGAACTACACAGGCCATGTCTGCAGCCATTGCCGGGGTGGATTCCCTGGAGGTGATCCCGTTTGACCGTGTGATCACGGACGGAAGCGATTTCAGCGATCGCCTGGCAAGGAACATTCAGATCATCTTAAAAGAGGAAGCGCATTTTGACCGGGTTACCGATCCCGCCGGGGGATCATATTATGTTGAAAACCTAACACGTTCCATTTTAGCAGAATCCGAAAAAATCTATCACCAACTATTGGAAAAAGGAGGTTTATCTTCTGCAACCGGCAGGGAATGGGTAGCTGAAACGATCCGTGCCGCCCGGGAACGTTCTTTGAAAAGCCTGGCTTCCCGCAAAGAGATACTGGTGGGAATCAACCAGTACCCGGATTCCGGGACGAAAGCTCCTAAGGGATTGTCAGAGGCGACAGAAGAAAAATGGATGCGCGCAGCAGCTCCCTTTGAAAAATTACGGTTACAAACTGAAAAAGCCTCTGAAATCCCGCAGGTTTTCCTGCTTACGTTCGGGAACCTGGCCATGTGTAGGGCAAGGGCTCAGTTTTCAGCGAATTTTTTTGGAGTTGCCGGGTTCAGGATCACAGACAACAATCATTTTTCCTCCGTGGAGGAAGGCATTCAGGCTGCTGTTCGCTCCGGTGCACGTATAGTGGTGGCCTGCTCGTCCGACGATGAATATTGCGAGGCGGTCCCACGGATAGCCCGGGGTCTGGGGAAAGACACAATACTGACCGTTGCCGGGGACCCGGAATGCAAAGATGCACTCATTAAAGAAGGGATCACTCATTTCATCAGTCTTAGAAGCAATGTTCTTGACACGCTTCTTCAATACCAAAAAGAACTGGAATTATGAAACAATATTATACAGCCGAAGATATTGAAAATATGGAGCACCTGCAATATGCCGCAGGGATTCCTCCTTACCTAAGGGGACCTTACAGTACCATGTATGTGCAAAAACCCTGGACAATAAGACAATATGCCGGTTTTTCCACAGCTGAAGAATCAAATGCTTTCTATCGCAGGAACCTGGCTGCAGGCCAAAAAGGCCTTTCCGTAGCTTTTGACCTGGCTACGCATAGAGGGTATGATGCCGATCATCCCCGTGTGGTGGGAGATGTGGGCAAAGCAGGGGTGAGTATCTGTTCGGTCGAGGATATGAAAGTGCTTTTTGACCAGATCCCGCTTAACAAAATGTCCGTATCCATGACTATGAACGGGGCGGTTCTGCCCATCCTGGCTTTTTACATTGTTGCCGGGCAGGAACAGGGTGCCGGTCTTACCGAATTGACGGGAACTATTCAAAATGATATTCTGAAAGAATTTATGGTCCGTAACACCTATATCTATCCGCCTGACTTTTCCATGCGTATCATAGGTGATATTTTTGCATACACTTCCCGCAATATGCCCCGTTTCAATTCCATTTCCATATCGGGGTACCATATGCAGGAAGCCGGCGCTACCAGTGAAATTGAAATGGCTTATACACTGGCCGACGGATTGGAATACCTGCGTACAGGGGTTAAGGCGGGTATGGATATTGACGAATTTGCGCCCCGGATCTCTTTCTTCTGGGCCATTGGAATGGACCACTTCAAGGAAATTGCCAAAATGCGCGCTGCCCGCATGATCTGGGCCAGGATCGTCAAAGGATTCAATCCCAAAAATCCCAAATCGTTATCTTTGAGAACGCATTGCCAGACCTCGGGTTGGTCCCTGACAGAACAGGATCCCTTTAACAATGTCTCCCGGACCTGCATCGAAGCGATGGCAGCTGCCCTGGGACACACGCAGAGTCTGCATACCAATGCACTTGACGAAGCCATTGCTTTGCCCACGGACTTCTCGGCAAGGATCGCCCGGAATACTCAGTTGTACCTGCAGGACGAAACGGAAATATGCCGTAGCATAGATCCCTGGGCAGGTTCTTATTACGTGGAATCTCTGACCAACAAGATCGCTCACGATGCCTGGGAACTCATACAAGAGATCGAAGACCTGGGCGGTATGGCCAAAGCCATAGAGACAGGGATCCCCAAACTCAGGATTGAAGAGGCTGCAGCCCGTACCCAGGCACGTATTGATTCCGGTATGGATGTTTTGGTGGGTGTTAACAAATACCGTCTGGAGAAAGAAGATCCCATTGAAATACTGGACGTGGACAATACCAAGGTCCGTCTTTCCCAGATTGCCCGGCTGGAAACATTGCGAAAGAACAGGGATTCCGCAAAAGTGGAAGCTTCCCTGGAAGCGATCACCCGTGCAGCCAGTGAAAAATCCGGGAATTTACTGGAACTGGCTGTTGAAGCAGCCCGTAACAGGGCCACTTTAGGCGAAATTTCTGACGCCTGCGAAAAAGTGGCAGGACGATATAAAGCAGTAATACGTATGAACAAGGGAGTTTATTTATCTGAAGTAAAAGACGATGCCCAATTTGCCAAAGCCAGGGAAATGGCAACCCGTTTTGCTGAAAGGGAAGGCCGTCAGCCGCGCATAATGATTGCCAAGCTGGGACAGGACGGACACGATCGCGGGGCTAAGGTGGTGGCTACCGGTTACGCCGATATTGGTTTTGACGTAGATATGGGGCCTTTGTTCCAGACTCCGGAAGAAGCTGCCCGGCAGGCTGTTGAAAATGATGTCCACATACTGGGCGTTTCTTCGCTGGCTGCAGGACACAAGACGCTGGTTCCGCAGGTGGTTAACGCATTGAAAGAACTGGGACGGGAAGATATCCTGGTTATTGTAGGCGGTGTTATACCGGCCCAGGATTACCGGGATTTGTACGATGCGGGAGCTGTGGCTGTATTTGGACCGGGAACCCCGGTATCTGTATGTGCCGTAAGAATGTTGGAACTTCTGGAACAGCAATCAGAGCAGTAATTCTATGAAATCTTCCGGAGGGATGTTGCGAAAGTAATCTTCCATCCGGAAGTTCTTTAGCTTTTCCCTGATGGCTTCTCTTGTATGCGGGCAGCCTTTCAGGGCTTCTTCAATATCCCTTGTGGGAGCCAGGAAAAAATAATCCCCGTATATTTTTGCTTCTTTTATTAATCCATTGTGTACATCTAAAAGTACTTCCATATTGCCTCCGGGAAACCGGTTCTTTCGTACCGTGCTGTATTCAGAGTCTTTTCCGTAATTCCACAAATACGTTCTGTATTTGATATCGCACAGTTCATCAATGACCATTTTTTCCTTTTCGTTCAACGGTTCATCTTTGTATGTCTTATCCGGATTTCCGGCAATATGTTTTTTTAGAATATCCAGAAATTGAGTGGCGTTCATTTCTTGCTTCAGGTATTCGGAAATGTTACAAACAGCACGGGGATTGCTCGGGACTCCGCGTGATTTTTCACGTACTTTTGTTTTCAAGGCAAGAGAAAGGTCTTTCATGGAAGCACTGAAGAGCAGGGTTCCGTGCATCAGGATGCGGTTTTTGTGGAGCGCAATGGCATTGCCGGAAAATTTACGACCGTCTATAACCAGATCGTTTCTTCCCTCCAGGCTGGCATTTACTCCCTGAGTCTGCAGAACATCCAGTATGGGGCGGGTAAACCGGGCAAAGATTTCCGATGTGTCTGTTCCCGGAGGATAGCGGTCAACGAAAGTATAATTAATATTGCCCAGATCATGAAATACCGCGCCCCCTCCACTTAGTCTGCGCACCACGGCGATATTGTTTTCACGGGCATACTCGCTGTTGATCTCTGACCGGGTATGTTGGTTACGTCCTACAATAATGGCAGAAGAATTTCTCCACAGTCTGAAAACGGGAACGTGCAAACGGGTCAGTAAATATTCCTCAACGGCCAGATTCCAGTACGGATCGGTTGTATTATCTATCAGACAACGCATGTTTATCCATTTTTAAGATGATGAAAGAATAGATCTTGTATACGAGCCATCCCAGCATCATTCCGGCAAGAGCTCCGCATACAACATCCGCCGGAAAATGTTTACCAACGTAGATACGGCTGTATCCCACCAGGAAAGCCCACAGGAACAGGAATATTGTATACCATTTTTTCCTGTAAACCAGGCTCGTAAAAGCAGCCAGTCCAAAAACATTAGCCGCATGAGACGAGACAAAAGAGAAGAGTCCTCCTTTTCCTTCAAGCAAATGGATCCGGTCTTCCCATCCGGGAACGTGGCAGGGTCTTATCCTTTGGACCCATTCCTTGATCAGGGAAGAGGATATCTGGTCTGTCAATAAAAAAGTCAGCAATATGCCCCCGATGGCCACCAGGGCCTTTTTCCAAGGAAGCACCAGAAAAAACCCTCCCGCTATCAACAGGTACAATGGTATCCATACGGGGATATTTGAAAGGACCTTCATTACCGGGTCCAACAAGGGACAATGCGCTCCGTTGATGATGAAAAACAGATCCTGATCCAGCCGGATTATTGATTCCACAAAATGTTCCATACATGCTCCTTGAGTTGGTCTATGTTTTTTCCGGTAACTGATGAGATCAACAATACAGGGAGTGAGCGCGGAACACGTCTTTTGAGAGCCTTCTGCTGTTGTTCATCCAGAAGATCCGCCTTGGTTACGGCCAACATCTTCTGTTTATCCATAAGTTCGGCTTTGTATTGACTCAATTCCCGGAGTAATATTTTGTATTCGGCTGTAATGTCCGGACTGTATGCAGGTACCAGGAACAAGAGTATGGAATTTCGTTCAATGTGACGCAGGAAGCGGAGTCCCAGGCCCCTGCCTTCGTGCGCTCCCTCAATAATGCCGGGTATGTCTGCCATAACAAAAGAACGGTTATCGGACAGGGCTACGATCCCCAGTTGAGGGACAAGCGTGGTAAAGGGATAATCCGCGATCTTGGGCCTGGCTGCAGAGACAGCTGTTAAAAGCGTGGATTTTCCGGCGTTGGGAAATCCTACAAGTCCCACATCGGCAAGCAGTTTCAATTCCAGGATAAACCAGTTTTCTTCACCCGGCAGTCCCGGCTGGGCGTACCGTGGTGTCTGGCGGGTGGGTGATTTGAAATGGTTGTTCCCCAAACCGCCTTTTCCTCCCCTGCATAATATAAATTCCTCTCCCGGAGAGGTAAGTTCAGTCAGGATTTCTTCCGTATCTGCCCGTCTGATTACAGTGCCCTGAGGTACGTCAATATAGACGTCTTTTCCATCCGCTCCGTGGGCCAGGCTTCCCCTTCCCGGTTCGCCGTTCCCGGCACGGATGTGTTTTCGGTATTTCAGGTGTATCAACGTCCAGAATTGCGGATTGACTTTCAGAACAATATGACCTCCCCGTCCTCCGTCACCCCCGTCGGGGCCTCCTTTGGGGACGTATTTGGCCCGTAGCAAATGCACCGAGCCGGCACCTCCGTTGCCGGAAGCGCAAAAAAGTTTTACATAGTCTACAAAATTGGTTTCAGACATTCACTTACCTGGTTGAAGGTGTAATCCGGAGTTTTGGAACTGTCAACGGAAACAAATTTATCTTGTTTTTTATAATGATCTATGATTGGTTCGGTCTGGGCATGGTACGTTGCCAGACGGTGACGTACCCTGTCTGTATCCGTGTCATCAGGCCTGTTTTCAATGGAGGCACGCCGTAAAAGACGCATTTCGCAGATGGAATCGTCAATGTCCAGCAGTATGAGCAGCTTCAGAGGATGGCCTTTAGCTTCAAGGAACTCATCCAACGCCTGAGCCTGGGGCAATGTTCTGGGGAATCCGTCAAAAAGGAAACCGCGTGCGTTGGGATGTGCTTCCAGATTGTTCGAGATCAGGGATATGACAATCTTATCCGAAACCAAATCGCCCCTGGAGAGGATGGATTCCACTTCCTTTCCCAGTGGGGTGCCTTGTTCAATCTCGTTTCGCAGCATATCTCCCGTTGAAAGATGCACAAATCCGAATGCGTCCACCATCAATTTAGCCAGTGTCCCTTTACCCGATCCGGGAGGGCCTGCAATAATAATATTTACCATGTTTCAATCTATTACGTAAAGGTCTTTGTATTGTCTTCCCAGATTGTTGTAATCCAGTCCGTATCCAACAACAAAGTCGTTGGGTATCTCTATGCAAGCATAATCTATGGGAATATCAGCCTTGTAGGCGGCAGGCTTGAACAGAAGGGTGCATATTTTTATTTGTTTGGGATTTCTTTTCCTCAGATCGTTCAGCAAGTTGGCAATGGTAGAACCGCTGTCCACAATATCTTCCAGCACGACAACTGTCCGGCCTGTAATATCATCGCATAAACCCAGTACTTCTTTTACAGTTCCGGTGCTGCGGGTCCCGCTGTAGGAAGCAAGCTTTACGAACGTGATCTCGCAATTCAGGTCAATTTTCTTCATCAGATCTGCAGTAAACATAAATGATCCGTTAAGAATGCTCAGGAATACAGGCCTGTCTTCTTCTTTAAGATCCCGGTTTAATTGTAATGCTATCCGGGAGATAGCTTTGTCTATTTCCGTGTACGGGATATATGTGCGGAAATTTTTGTCTTGAAGGGTTATGCTTTCCATGGAACAAAAATAATGATTAAATTTGAACTTTTAACAGCAATAGATCATGAATCCTCAAGTCAGTATAATTATGGGCAGTTTATCGGATATGCCGGTAATGGAAGAAGCCGCCCGTTTCCTGGAACAAATGGAGATCCCTTTTGAGATCAATGCTTTGTCTGCGCACAGGACGCCGGATAAGGTGGCTGATTTTGCCCGGAATGCATCCAAAAGAGGTGTACGTGTGATTATTGCCGGGGCAGGCGGAGCGGCCCACCTTCCCGGAGTGATTGCCGCCTATGCCGATGTTCCCGTTATAGGGGTTCCTGTCAAGTCTTCGAATTCACTGGCCGGACTGGATTCCATCTTATCCATTCTGCAGATGCCTTCAGGTATACCTGTTGCGACCATGGCATTAGACGGAGCACGTAATGCAGCCATTTTTGCCGCCGGTATCCTGGCATTGGGAAATGAAGAACTGGCCGGAAGGATGAAAAGCTTTCGCAGTTCGCTCACACGTAAAGTAGAAGAAGCGAACGAATCCATCAAAAAGATCCAATACAGGTTTAAAATCTGAATAATTAGATAACAACAACGCTCATCAGAGGGGAGCGAAAGAGGGGAAAGCATTATGAGAATAGTTTGTTGTGTGCTCTTTTGCAGCACCGTTTGGAGTTTGTCCTTTGGTCAGAACCGGGAATTCTTAATGGAAGAACTGGCGCAAAATGGCAGTTTTAACCCGGATGACTGCGAAGAAATCCTTGGATCACGTATAAATCTGAACGCAGCTTCGGAGGAAGAGCTGCAAATGACCGGATTTCTTTCTTTGTACCAGGTTCGCTCTCTGCTGGATTACAGAAAACGTTACGGGGATTTTTTTACATGGGCTGAGATTGCAATTATCCCCGGCTTTACGGAAAAAGATACGCAATGGCTCGCCTTGTTTTTCACATTGGCACCAAAACCTCGATCCATGCCTGTCAATCTGCGTGCGCTTGTCCGGAACGGCAAACGTTCTCTTATGCTCCAGACACGCACCTTTCTTCCCCGGGGAGAGCCCTACAGTTCCATTACAGAACAGGAATACCTTCAGCGTCCCAATTCCCGTTACCTTGGGCTTCCCTGGTACCGTTATGCCCGTTACAATTACAGTTATTACGGAAAATTGGAGTGGGGATTCACCCTGGAAAGTGATCCCGGAGAACGGCCATTGGCTGACTTTGTCTCATGCCATGTGAGTTTGAAAAACAGGGGATCTCTGAAATCTTTGGTTGTGGGGGATTTCCGGGCACGTTTTGGACAGGGGCTGTTGGTATGGAACGGGACACATTTTGGTGCTTCGTTATCCCCGTCTGCTTTATTCAACAAGGAAATGGGGCTAACCTCATATACATCCCGGGACGAAAACAGATCATTCAGGGGAGCCGGTGCCACCTTTTCCCTGAAGGATTTTGACGTATCGGTGTTCGGATCGTATCGCCGTCTGGATGCGCGCATAATCCCGGAAGGATTCACCTCACTGGTAAAAACCGGTTACCACCGCACACCCCTGGAAACGGAAAAGAAAAACACACTCGCGGCATGGGCAACCGGGGTGAATTTGTCCTATAAGGGAAAAGGGTGGAAAATGGGAACTACGGTTTTGGGATACGGTTACGACAAACCGGATGCAGGAAAAATCACTTATTACAACCAGTTTAAAAACAGAACATTGCCTTTCGGCGGGGTTGCCCTGGATTACTCCGGAAGGTATGGTCTCTGGCTTGTGTTTGCAGAAATGGCAATGGATGCGGGACTATCACCTGCCTTTTTGGGCGGGGTGATTCGCTACGGCAGGGACGGTGCCAGGGATGCACTGGTTCTCAGGCTTTTTTCGCCTTCTTTTACCTCGGCTTACGGAACGGATGCCGGCAAAAATTCTACCTCTTCCAATGAAATCAGCGTTCAATTTTCCGCTTGCCGGAATGTTTTCGAAAAATGGACCCTGACAGGGAATGCCTGGTTTTATTATTTTCCTGTTTCCAGGTATCTGTGTCACGACAAGTCGTACGGATGGGATTACCGCGTTCAACTCCATCATGACAACCACCGGTTTTCTGTCCGTCAGCAAAGATCTATCCTGGATAAAGGGATCACGGACAAACAATCATTGCGTATGCAAACGACGCTTTTCCTTTCAGAAACCCTTTCCCTTGGATTACGTACAGATTTGGTTAACAGTGTCTTAAAGGGAACGAAAAATGAGTGGGGAGCGGCCGCCTATATTCAATTGGCCTACCGGGGTAAGAAAGAGCAATTTACAGGATCCTTCCGGGTGAGTATCTTTAATACCCGTTCCTGGGATAGCCGCATATACGTCTATGAATCGGATGTGCTTTATGGTTTTTCCGTTCCTGCACTTTACGGAAAAGGGGTCAGGAGTTACCTGAATATCAAGTATACACCGCTGTCTTATATGGATTTATGGTTTAGGATATCCTGTACTTATAAGGACAAACCGGATGTGGATGCTAAGATACAGATCCGGGTTCGCTTTTGACAAAAGGCACAAAATCTTCACCTACCAGCAGACGCAGGGAGGAAGGGATGATCTTGAACATATAGGGAGGCGTTCCCATAGGTTCCCCGTCAGTTTCCAGAAACCCGGTATTCTTGCTGTTTGGGAGGATTTCTACCGTTTTTCCGCGGCCGTGAAGCGATTCTTTAAAGGAATATACCTCCCCGGCAATAAAATGCTTGATCCTCAGAGCCAGGGAAGCCTTATTCATAGGTCCCACCAGGGTAACGTCAAACAATCCGTCATCGGGAATTGCCAGTGGCAAAGCTTTCATACCGCTGCCAATAAATTTTCCAATCCCGACACTGCAGGTTAGCACGGGTCCTTCGTAAAACATTTGTCCGTCAATCAATATGCGAAGATCTTTGCACCGGTAAAACAGAAACTGGTGGAGCAGACTGTTCAGATATTGTGCTTTGCCCCGTTTGTTTTCCATTTCAACTTTCTTTTCGTAATGCCTGATCACGGCGGCATCCAGTCCCATGCCTGCGGCATTGGAGAAATAACGTGTTCGTTCGATCCCGAAATCCTGGAAAGAAACCCAGCCCACATCCGTCAGTATGCTTTTCCCTTTGATGATCGTTTCCATAGCTTTCTCGTAATCGGTCGGAATTTGGTAGGAGGAAACCATGTCATTGCCGGTCCCTATGGGTATGATCCCCATGGTTATGGAATCCGTGGGAACATCCTGTTGGTAAAAAATCCCGTTTATCACTTCGTGAAAAGTCCCGTCTCCGCCTATAACAATAAAATGCCGGATACCTTCACGTATGGCTTCAATGGTAATGGTAACGGCATGATACTTGTGCTTTGTGAAAACGCATTCAAAATTCAGGTTGTGCTCAAGAAAAAAGTTTGAAATACGAGGCCACATAACGGCAGTTTTTCCCCCGCCGGCTATGGGGTTAAGTATAATCATCCAGGGAGTAGAGGTCATAATACCAGGCATTGCTTTGAAAGTTCAAAAATAAGAATAATTGTGGTATTTGTAGTATATTTGTCAAATTGAAATCATATCAGCAAGACTCATGGGTAAAGTAATCGCCATTGCAAATCAGAAAGGAGGAGTAGGAAAAACGACCACGGCCATCAATCTGGCTGCCTCACTGGCCGTTATGGAAAAAAATGTTTTATTGGTTGATGCAGATCCGCAAGCGAATACCACTTCCGGGCTTTGTTTTGACCCGAATTCCGGTAGCGGTGATACACTTTATGAATGCCTGATAGGGAATGTCCCTGTTGAAAAAACCATTATACAGACGGAAATTGACGGTCTAAAACTGATCCCATCACACATTGACCTGGTGGGAGCGGAAATTGAATTGCTTTCTGTCCCGGATCGTGAACAGGTTATGAAACAAAACCTGGATTCCATCCGGCAACATTTTGATTATATCTTTATAGACTGCTCACCGTCTTTGGGACTTATTACAGTCAATGCTCTAACGGCTGCAGATTCGGTGATCATACCGGTTCAGTGTGAATTCTTTTCACTTGAAGGTTTGGGGAAATTGCTCAACACCATCAAGATAGTGCAAAATCGTTTGAATACCAACCTGGCAATTGAAGGGTTTCTACTGACAATGTACGATGTGCGTCTTCGTTCCCACAACCAGATAGTGGAAGAAGTCAGGCACCATTTTCAGGATATGGTCTTTCAAACCGTGATCCAGCGCAATGTCCGCCTGAGTGAATCACCTTCACACGGAAAACCTGTGATATTGTACGATGCCGCATCCGTAGGCAGTAATAATTATCTGAATCTGGCCAGGGAATTTTTAAAGAAAAATAAGAATGACTAAAAAACCGGCTTTAGGAAAAGGTTTGGGAGCCCTGATTTCGGAATCACCTTCGCTGGGAGACTGGAAACCACGGAATCCCGTTGTGCTTCCTCAAATGGAAGGCACTTCCATGGTAGAGATTGCACATATAGAAGTAAATCCGGAACAGCCCAGAAAAGAATTTAATGAAGAATCCCTTGCCGAGTTGGCTGCTTCCATTAAAACCCTCGGTCTGATCCAGCCCATCACGCTCCGGAAACTTGCTGCAAACCGTTACCAGGTAGTAAGTGGCGAGCGGAGGCTCAGGGCCGCCGGGATGGCCGGTCTGACGAAAGTTCCTGCATATATTCGTCAGGTTGAGGATGGGGAATTGCTGGAAATGGCCCTGGTTGAAAACATACAGCGCGAGAACCTGGATGCTATGGAAATTGCATTCGGATTCCAGCGTTTGATAGAAGAATGCAGCCTGACCCAGGAAAAATTGGCCGACCGGGTGGGGAAGAAGCGTGCTACTGTTGCCAATTATCTGAGATTGTTACAATTACCAGCCGAGATCCAGTTGCTTTTAAGAGCCGGGGCTTTGACCATGGGACATGCTCGTGCGTTGCTATCCGTGGAAGATGATGAAACCCGTTTGGCACTGGCCCGGAAAATAGTAGATAAAGATCTGTCTGTTAGGAAAGTGGAAGAAATGGTGCGTCCGCGGGATGCTGCCCCTGCCAGATCCGAACCCAAAGAAACCGAATTGCCCGATATCTATTACCGGGTTCTGGAAAAAATCGGCAGGTATTTCAATCACAATATCAGCGTGAAAAGGAATCCGAAAGGAGAAGGGGTCTTGTCCATTCATTGCTCCAGTGACTCGGAAATGGAAGCTTTCCTGGATGCATTAGAAAAGAACAATATATAGCCGGTCCCGTATTTGTGAAACGTTGTCTGTTCATCTTTCTATACCTGTTTGTATCCGTGACTTTTGTCTACGGTCAGTTTGCCGTGGATATGGGAGATCAGAATGCGCAATCCCGCAGTGATACCACGATACAGGCAAAAGAGCCTTTTAAACTGAAAACATATTTTACCGCTTTGGCAGGTAAGGATTCCTTAAAACTGAGCAGGGTTTTTTCCGGGGCAGTAATCCTTCCTGGTTATTCCCAGGCTTATAACCGCCAGTACTGGAAGATCCCTGTAGTATATGCCGGAATGGGCGCAGGTATTTATATGGGGTATCGATACAATATGAAATACCTGGATACGGAAAATGACACGTATGCTTTGTACCGGAACTTGTGTTATGCGGGAGCAGGATTGTTTTACTGGAGCAGTTTGCTGGACGGTGTTGTAAAGTTTAAACACGACAAAGAAGTGTTACCCGCCAGGGCTACTCTGTATTCGGTGCTGTTGCCCGGTCTTGGACAAATCTACAACAGGGACTATTGGAAAATTCCCGTCATCTACGGAGGCCTTATTGCCTGTGGCTACTTCTGGCAATACAACGGGATGCAATACCAACGTTACAAGACCATGTATAATCACGCAACGGCCACTCCTTCCAGGTACGAAGGATGGATGACACCGGAAAATATTAAATGGTACCGTGACTCTTTCAGGCGGTACAGGGATTATTCCATAATTGCCACTGTCCTGGTATACGCCCTTAACATCATTGATGCGAATGTTTTTGCCCATTTCCAGGATTTTGATATCAGTGACGACCTGACCTTGCGGATTGAGCCGGGGATTATTCCCCAGGCTATGTATGCTTCCACATCATTCTCGGGGGCAGGAATACAAATGAGATTTACTTTTTAAAAAAATGAATATTTTATGAGATCCAGATGCCTCTTTCTACTGATAATTTCCATGACTTTGTTTTCCCAGAGTTCAGAAGCCCAGGTGTTTCGTAAACCCACAAAAAAACAACTGACGCAACAGGTAGATTCCCTGCTGCAATTGACCGATTCCCTGCAACAGGTTATTTTGACCATGGAACTGCCGGCAGCCGATACCCTGATAACGGAAAACGAGATCAATGAGGGCGGATTTGACAATCCTCCGGTGGATCTGACTTTTGAATTCGATTCGCTTACTACCGAACAAAGGCTGAGTCTTTATTATCATCAGAATGTTTTAAACCAGATGCCGGATCCCATGACACTGGAAAACCTGGATACCGCCTCATTACGATCCGATATTCCCGATTCGGTCTATATAGACAGGTTAACCCGGATGAATTGTTTTATAAAATTGCCTTACAACAACATCGTTAAGAACCATATAATCCACTATACGCAAAAAATGCCGGACCGTATACCCACCATCTTGGGACTGGCCCAGTATTATATGCCCTTGTTCGAAGAGATTTTCGATTCTTATGAAATGCCACTGGAACTCAAAGCCATGGCAGTAATTGAATCGGCACTGAATCCCAGGGCAGTTTCAAGGGCACGTGCTAAAGGAATGTGGCAGTTCATGTACCGGACCGCCCTGAGTTACAACCTGACCATCAATTCTTATGTGGACGAGCGTCTGGATCCTATTGTATCCGGGGATGCAGCGGCACGCTACTTGCTGGATTCCTACAGGATCTACGATGATTGGGTTTTGGCCATTGCCTCGTATAACTGCGGAATAGGCAATGTCAACAAAGCCATCCGCAGGGCCGGAGGGTCGCGGGAATTCTGGGACATCTATCCCTTCCTTCCCCGTGAAACCCGTGGTTACGTGCCGGCTTTTGTTGCAGCTCTCTATACCATGCGTTATTATAATGAACACAATATCAAACCTCTTCCAGTTGAAATGCCGGCGCATGTAGACACTTTTGAGGTGAATAAAATGTTGCACTTTGAACAGGTAACATCATTTCTGGATATTTCCATAGACCAGCTGCGCGATCTGAACCCGCAATATGTTAAAGACATAGTTCCCGGTGTGGAGCGTCCTTATATACTGCGTGTGCCTTTTGAATACAGTGGAGAATTTGCGTCGTTGCAGGATTCCATTTTTTCTTATAAGGACAGTGTGTATTTCAACCCGCTTATTTTAAATACACGTGCCAAATCTACAGACACCCAGATAACCCACCGGGTAACCAGCGGACAGACCTTGAGCCATATTGCATACCGCTACGGGGTAAGAATAGCAGATATAAAATACTGGAACGGGCTCCGTTCAGACAGGATCATGCCCAACCAGCGACTGATCATATATACTGACAGAAATGCGGCTCCAAGGGCTTCAGCACAAAACGCCGGAACTGCCGCGGCGCAGGGAAATTTGATCACCCACAAAGTCAGAAAAGGGGAGACATTGGGAGGCATTGCCGAAAAGTACGGTGTAAGTGCAGCAAATATCCGTTCCTGGAACAACATGAGAAATAGCACAATTTATGCCGGAGGTACTCTTAAGATCTATACATCGGCCACTCTTGCCACCTCTCACGATGGTGATTTTGAGTATTATACGGTAAAATCAGGAGACAGCCTCTGGGATATTGCCAACAAACTCGGTATAACAGTACAAAACATACGTGCGTTGAACGGCCTGGGAGACCGTTCCAGGATCTATCCGGGTCAAAAGCTGAAAGTACGGAAAATGTGATCTAGGCAGGATCCACATCTATCCTGCATTGTGCGGGAGAACAGGGGTTCTGTGCAAGGATACCTGAAAGTTTATTTTTGACATCCTCCAGCTTTACCCTTCTTGGGATAATGAGTTGTACCCGGTACATAAAAAGTATCTTCCCTGTTCCGGCAGGTGAAAAAGGTCCTTCCATACGGGCCGGAAAATTTTCTTTAATAAGCAGATCAATGAACTCTGACGCTTTTATACGGGCTGTATTTTTCCTGTAATGAGAAACCGTTACAGCGATCATACGCGTATAAGGCGGGTAACCGTAACGTATCCGTTCCTCCATTAATTGTGATAAAGCATCAGGAAGAGTTCCCTCCTTTAACCACATATAAAATGGGTGATCTGTGTCTGAAGTCTGAAGAAATACTTGAACTGCCTGGTTTTGTAAAGTGGCCCGCATCAGTGCATGAACGGTCAACTGGAGGGCCTGCTCGGTAGCCCGGAAATGTTTTCTGGATAGAAGCTTTTCACAATGCAAAAAACAGATCATTCCCGTTTTGTCATCCAGGAAATGATGCATCCGGTAGGGTCTGCATATTTTTGTTGCGGGATCCTGCGGGGCATCTTCCAGGTAATCGGGATCGGATTCCACAAGAAGCACTTCTTTTCCGCCGGCAATAACTTCTTCGGCCGCACGTAAGCTTTTTATGTGCAGTGTGCCTTTCATTGCATTGCTTTTCAGGGCTTTGAGCGTGTCAATTATTGTGAGGTGGTTATCGGGAAAATTTTTATTGGGGATTGCGTGAATTTGTTGAAATTTTCCTTTTTCAAGGTTGTAATACGTTTCAAGAGAAGGGACAACAGATCCTAAAAGAATCTGTGCCCGGAACATTTGTCCCATCATCAATGCCGTATCCCGGGAGTGTATATGTGGTGCTGCGTCTTGTTTCTTGTGACCGGGATGTTCCTCCATATCCACAATGATCATTCCCAAACGGGTATAGGGAAGAAATAAGGCATGGTGCATTCCGCATACAATACATGGATTGCCGGCGTAAAGTTCCTTTTGGGCACGGCTTTGTTCTTTCTGAGGTCTTTTTGAATGAAAACAGAGCAGAATTTCTCCAAATGCAGGCAACAAAGCTTCATAAATTTTTTCACAGGCTACTCTGTCCGGTCCCAGCACCAGGCATTGCCCGCCTGCCAAAATGACTTTCTGCAGGTGTTCCCTGTAAATCTCTGTTCTTTCTACACCGTTGATGTATAGGGTTTTGCAGGATTCCTGAATCAAATATGACTCTTTTCCGGTAAAAGCGTTACGCCTTTTAAATTTCCACAGACTTAATGCCGTTTTTGCAACAGTCCCCAAGGGACACATATAATAATGCGCGATCCATTCCCAAAACCGTAAAATTTCCTCCGGGATAACAGGCAACGCTTTTTCCACCCCGTCAATCTCTTTGTAAGCTTCACCTAATACCGGTTTAAAACCATTTTTGTGTATATGCCAAACTACTCCGGTAATAATTTTTTGACCTACAGGAGCCTTAACCTGCATACCTGTAATTACTGCATCGGCAAGATCTCCGGGTATTCTGTAAGTAAGAGGGCTTTCCAGAGCGAGGGGAAACAGTATATCGGCATACGTTTCCATTACAGATCGCGGACTTTTTCAGCTACCTGTTCCATAAGCCAGTAAGGAGTAGAAGTAGCACCGCATATTCCTACTGTATCTCCCGGTTTGAACCATCCCGGATCAATATCTCCCGGGTTCTCTATGGAATAACTCCGCGGATTGGCCTCTTTGCACGTCCGGTAAAGTACTTTGCCGTTGGAGCTCTCTCTTCCTGCCACAAAAAGTATCAGGGATTTGCCTGCGGCAAAACGTGTGAGCTTTTCCTGCCTGCCGTCAACCTGGGCACAAATGGTGTTGAAGATTTTCAAAGATTTCGGGTCAATGCCTTTTTCATCCATTAAAAGGCGTAATTTTTCTGTGGTTTTTTGATACTCTCCCGGATTTTTGGTTGTTTGAGAAAACAAGGAAACCGGTCCGCCTGAAAAACTAATCTGATCAAGATCTTTCAAAGTCTCAATTACTATGGCATCCCCGGAAACCTGTCCAAGCAATCCCACCACCTCTGCATGTCCTTTTTTTCCATATATCAGGATCTGTCCCCCAAGGGGTCTGATCCTGTCGTACTCTTTCAGTATTTTTTTCTGCAGTTGCAATACCACGGGACAGGTACATTCCAGCATGGATATATGATTGGAACGGGCCAGTTCATATGTGAGAGGCGGCTCTCCGTGTGCGCGGATCAATACCGTCGACCCCTGGGGAAGGCCACTCATGTTTTCCCGGCTTATAACTCGCAATCCTTTGGATTCAAGGCGATGCAATTCCTCGTTATTATGTACAATGGCTCCCAGTGAATATACTGTTTTCTTTTTGTCAAGTGCTTTTTCGGCACATTTGATGGCACGTATGACTCCTGAACAAAAACCGGACTGTTTATCTATTTCAACCTGATATCCCATTTTTCCTCCATGATTTTTTTAAACCAATCCATCTGTTCTTCGACGCTCAGTTGACCGTTGTCCAGCAATAACGCATCCGGGGCTTTAATCAACGGGTGTGTTTTCCGGTGGGAGTCCATATGATCCCGTTCACGCACATTGGCCAACACCTCGGCAAATGTGGCATCCATTCCTTTTGCCTCCAGTTCCCGGAGTCTGCGCTCGGCCCGTATTTCTGCAGGGGCGGTCATAAAGATCTTTAACTCGGCCTGTGGAAACACGGCTGTACCAATATCCCTGCCGTCCATAACGATCCCTTTTTTCTCCCCCCATTTTCTAAGTTGCAAATCCACGAAATCCCTGACACGCGGAATTTCAGAAACGGGGCTTACGTGATGTGAAACTTCCATGCTGCGGATTCGTTCTTCTACGTTTTCCCCATTCATATAGGTCAGGTTCTGACCTGTGACAGGATCTTTTTTAAATGTTAACCGGATATCCTTAAGATGGTCAATGATAGCCTGTCCATTTGGTTTCCCTTTTGGATCCGTCCATCCGTGTTCCAGTGCGTACAATGTTATTGCGCGGTACAACGCTCCTGAATCCAGGTATGTATAATCCATCAGCTTGGCAATTGCTTTGGCAAAAGTACTTTTTCCCGTAGAAGAATGGCCGTCTATAGCTATGATGATCTTCTTCATAATGTGATTCAAATGTAGATGAAAATCTCCTATTTGTGAAATTCCCACTATCTTTGTGGCCTATAAAAAGAGGGATGTATGAGAATTTTGATCGTTGACGATGAGAAAAGTATAAGGAATACCCTGAAAGAGATCCTGGAGTACGAAGATCACGAGGTGGTGCTTGCCGAAAACGGAGAACAGGCACTATCTGTCCTGGAACAAGGCAAATTGCAGATTGATACGATTTTTTGCGATATAAAAATGCCGGGTATTGACGGTATTGAAGTCTTGGAAAAAATACAGGAAATGGACCTGGATGCACCCGTTATCATGATCTCGGGACACGGCAATATTGATACAGCGGTGGAGTGCATTAAAAAGGGCGCATACGATTTTATTGAAAAACCCCTGGATCTGAACCGCATCCTGATCACTTTACGAAATGCCAACGACAAAACCTCTTTGGTGCAGGAAAACAAAAAACTAAAAAAGAAAGATTCCAAAGTTCCCCCGCTCATAGGCCAGTCTCCTGCAATCACGCGTATATGGGACATAATTGACAAGGTGGCGGCTACCGATGCCCGTGTTCTTATTACCGGGTCCAACGGAACAGGTAAAGAACTGGTCGCACGTTGGCTGCACGAAAAAAGCACCCGTTCCAAAATGCCGTTTATAGAAGTCAATTGCGCCGCTATTCCAAGTGAACTTATTGAAAGTGAGCTTTTTGGACATGAAAAGGGATCGTTTACATCGGCCATAAGGCAACACAAAGGCAAATTTGAACAGGCAGACGGAGGAACCTTGTTTCTGGATGAGATCGGGGATATGTCTTTGGCTGCCCAGGCAAAGGTGTTGCGCGTATTGCAGGAAAACAAGATCACCAGGGTGGGCTCGGACAAGGATATCAACGTGAGTGTAAGGGTCATTGCAGCCACCAATAAAGATTTGGTTAAAGAGATCAGTAAAGGGACATTCCGGGAAGACCTGTACCACAGGCTGAGTGTTATTATCATCCACGTGCCTCCGCTGGCCGAACGTAAAGAAGACATTCCCCTTTTGTCCGAGTATTTCCTGGAGCAGATATGTGCCGAGTACGGCATGTCAAAAAGAACGATCTCGCCTCGCGCCATTGAAGAACTCCAGACACTCAGCTGGACAGGAAATGTGCGGGAACTGAGAAATGTCATTGAACGGCTGATCATCCTTTCCCCGGAAAGGATAGAAGAAGAAGATGTGAAAGCTTACGCCGATCCGTTGTTTAAATGATGGGATGTTTAGGAATCCTCACATTGAAACAGGCCCCTCCCCATTCGGAAGAAGTATAAAATATTTCCCCTCTGTATTGTTCCACAATGCCCCGGCAAATGGCCAGACCCAGCCCGGTCCCTTTACTCTTTGTGGTAAAATTGGGCTTAAAGAGTTTGTGGTGATTTTCCGGGGATACTCCGGACCCGTTGTCAGCAACGCTTATCAGGTAGGTTTCCCCTTCGTCTTTCAATTGTACGCTGATCACTCCTATTGCTTGTCCCTGGACTGATTGAACAGCATTAGACAATAAATTTACCAGGACACTGACCCATTGTGTACGTCGCACTCTGACAGTGGCCTTACGTACATTTGACTCAAAATGGATACGAATATTCTCAAAAGTTGAAAAAAGGACCATCTGTTCTCTTATCAATGCATTGAGATCCACTTCTACCGGGTCTTCTGTGTTGAATCTTGAAAAATTGGAAAATTCGGAAGCTGCATTGGATAAAATGTCTATTTGTTCCAGCAGGGAAGCAACGATCTTGTCAAAATGCTCCAGCCATTTTGGTGAACCTTCCTGTTTCAGCCGGATCAGGTGCTGAATACTCAAACGCATGGGAGTGAGAGGATTTTTGATCTCATGCGCTATCTGCCGCGCCATTTCCCTCCAGGCCTGTTCGCGTTCAGATTGTGCCAGTCGTTTGGTGCTTTCATTCAGGTCGTCGGCCATCTTATTGTATGCGTTGACCAATACCCCCAATTCGTCATCGGAATTGTAATGAATGTGTTCGGGTTGCCGGGTTACGTCCAGGCGACTGATCTTTTCTTCCAGTTCTGCAAGGGGGCGGGTGATCTGATTGGAAAATGTGAAACTGACAAAAACAGCCCCCAGTAATAAAAGCAGGTAAAGGTTAACAACGGCTGCGACAATGGAGGAGGTGTCCTTGGTAACGTCTGTCTGTCCTGAAAGATAAGGGATGTTGATATATGCCACCAGATCTCCTCGCGTATTGTACAATGGGGCATACATAGAAAAATAAGTCAGGGAGCCGATCCGTTCCTTTTGAATGAATTGTGGCCTCTCTTCCATGTGCATTTCCCGGAAAGCTTCCCAGTTCATACGTGCACTTACAAGGTGCCGCTCAAAGATCTCGGGCTGGGATGAACGCATAAGTCTTCCGTGAGGATCGTACAGGTTAATATGGATCTGTACATTGGAAGAAAGACGGTTGATCGTATTCATCAGTTCAACCAAATTTTCCATGGGATCGGGTGTCCGGTCGGCAAAACGGACATATTCTTCCAAAGAAGCCCTGGCCGCATCCATCTGATTCTGCATTTGCCGGCTGTTGGTTTCTTCGTACAGTTTCAGTCCGAATCCTATGCTGCCCACTGCCATAAGTACAAGCGCCACCACCAGTAGCCCTACCAGCAAAAACGTGATTTTGCGGCGGAAGGAATTCCTGGGTAGATTGATACTCAAGTCGTTTTCCTTCATCAATCCAAGGGCCAGGGCAAATATCAATCCGTAAAAAAGAAACAGGTACGAAAGGGAAACCAGGTAAGGAACAGGAGTCCTCAACGGCCGTGAAATGACCAGCACTTTATTGCCGGTTTTGTACATGAAGTGAAAACTCCGACCTTTCTTACGGGAACTGAATCCTTCCCCGGGCGGTTCGGTTTGTTTGCTGGGATATACATATTTACCGCTGTTTGAAACCAGTCTGTCGTCAATATATTTTGCGTACGAATGATCGTAAGGCAATTTGAAACGGTCCAGCTGCGAACGATCCGATAACAACGAAGGGTATCCCAAGGCGTCTTTTATATATCTTGAATCCAGTTCAATATAGAGATCCTGGGACCCGCTGTAACTGTAATAGGTGAAAACACCAATATAGCTGATATTGCCCAGTTTGTTGTCTATATTGTAGAACTTCGAATTTTCTGCCAGAGGTGTTCCGTTGCGTAACAGTTCGCTGTGAAAAAACTGGTAGCAGGAAACGGGACGGGGTAATCCGGCAACTATCAGTACGTCGCCCGGTTCACAAATGGTTATCTGTATTTGATATTTTTGAAGAAAATCCTGGAAATAAGTCTCCCTGATCCTGGACAATATCAGATCGTGATCCTGCTCCATCTGTATCATGACCGAAAGAATGGGATCTATGGCTATGCGTTCTTCCACCCTCCTTAGTTGCATCTCAAGTTCCAGATCCCTTTCGATTGACATTTTCTGCGTCCAGACTTTGTAGAGGTTCAGCTCTTTTTCTTTTCCATACAGGCTTACAGTCACAAGGCTGTACAAAGCAGCAATGAAAACGAACAGGTAAGTAAAGCGGTTTCCTGCAAAAAAAGATTTTTCGGATACCCTGTTAACGGATATCAACGTACGGATCAACAGGAAAAATGAAAGAAAAAGCATCGCCACCAGCACATAGGCTACAATAGTGTACACGGAGAGCTCGTCCAGTTTGAAGAGTTCCAGGACTATATTGGAATCCATAGTGACGACTCTCAGGGTATGATGCGTCAGCAAGATAACACCTGAAGCTAGCAATACTATAAGTCCGTTTGTCAGAATACGGAATGGCTTCTTCAAATTATGTCTTATGGTATCCAGATCCCCGCGGGCCAGGTATATAGCCCAGGCTCCTATAAACACACAAATGGTGTTCAGGATCATGGCTGCCAGGGAATTTTCCAAAGGGCCGCCGGCAAAAAGCAGGGGCGAGAAGAATAGAATATCCAGTTGCAGGTAAGATGAATACACATAGGTCAGGAAACGGAGCATGCAAAGGCCGGCTATAAGGGCCATAGCAAAAACAGCCTGTCTGTTCCTGATATAAAACATGAGCATTGCCAGCAAAACCAGTGCAATGGCAAACCACCTGAGGACAACCCCTTCTGAATAGGATTGCATGGAAGTGTCGCTCAATATGGTAAACAAAACACCATCGTCCTTTCCGAAGACTATAAAACCTTCGTCCAGATTCAACGGAACGATGGAACAATGAGCGGGTAATCCCAGTGACCTGTTAACCCGGGATTCCACAAAATTGTTACTGAACGGAAAATCTGTCCGGATCAGGATACCGGTAATGATCGTCACTTCTTCTTTTGTGTAAGCCCTTACCACGTACCAGGCACTTCCCAGGTTCAGATACTGTTCTGTCAGATCCACTCCCGAAAGCGGCTGATGCATACTGGTATTTCTGGAAAAAAAGGAAAAATTGGGGAACATGGCCCCGGGACTGTAACTGTCATTAATAATGGGGAAAGTATTAATCCAGGAAATGAGACTGTCCCGGTAATACTTGTAGACTATCATGTCCTGATCCACATCTTTGCCGGAAAGATCGGCAACAGCCTCCTTTTCCAGTTCCCTCAAAGCCACTTCCTCAATAGCGTTTTGTTTGCGGTGAATGACTTTTTCCACATTAACCAGTCGCTTCATGCGGTGGTTGTGGGAGGTTAGTTCAAAAAAAGACAAAACCAGGCATATCACTGCAATGATCAGCGGTATAAGGAATTTTCTCTTCCGTATTTTTTCCGGTAATGTCGGTTTCTTCATTCGTGGTGGTAGGCTTCTCTCTTAATGATGGTTAAACATCGGTAAATTTGTTCCATGCACAATAAACGTACCAGTTGGTGCGGAAATGTCAAAGAGGACAAAGACCACATTTCCTGTGCCCGGCCCCTGACCTGTTCTGAAAAACCATACGGCCCTCCCAGGGCAAAAACAAGCGTGCGTGTTCCTTTTTGCATATGTTGTTCAATTTGGAACGACATTTGCTTGGATGTATAGGTGCTGCCATTCTCATCAAAAAGGACCAGATGGTCTCCCGGTTTGATGTTCTTTAACAGCAAACGGCCTTCTTTCTCTTTGATCTGATTGCAGGACAATGAAGAAGTGTTCTTTATATCGGGCAATTCCAGACGTGTGAAACGAATGTAGTGAACCAAACGTTTTTCATAATCACGGATGCCTTCAAGCAGGTACTTTTCCTGCGTTTTGCCGATGCAAAGCAACACCATATTCATTGGGCAAAAGTAAGAAATTATGTGTAACTTGCCGTTGATTTAAGTTATTGTTATGATTAGGAAGACCATCTTTTCCCTCTTGCTGGCATGTGTTTACGCGATCATTCCCTCTACTGCGTATTCCCAGGATGATGAGTCAAAAGTACTTTTCACTTCCATAGGGGATGACCTTAAGAGCGGGGATGCAGCAACGTTTGCTCAATGGTTTGCCGAAGACATGGAAGTAGATGTGATGGGTAATGCTGGTGTATGCAGTCGCAGTCAGGCCAGGCAGCTTATGAAAAATTTCTACGAAAGATATACTCCCAAATCATTTTCCATAGTACATATGAGCGGATCTCTTCCCATGCGCTATTGCATTGGCAATCTGATCGCAGGAGGGGAGCGCTTCCGGGTGACCCTTTTTGTTAAAACCCAAAGAGAAACCCATCAGCTCCAGCAAATTCGTATAGAAAAGGACTGAGTTATTTCTGCCTCATATAGATCTGTAGAGGAGTTCCGGAAAAATCAAAATGCGATCTGAGTTTATTTTCCAGGAAACGCTTGTAATTTTCACGAACGTATTGAGGTAAATTGCAGAAAAACGCAAACGACGGGCATACAGTGGGCAACTGTGTAACGTATTTGATCTTGACGAATTTTCCTTTATACGCGGGCGGCGGATAATTCTCAATTTCGGGCAGTATCACTTCATTGAGCCGGGAGGTGGGAATACGCCGGGATCTGTTTTCAAATACTTTGGCGGCAGCATCCAGCACGTTCATGATCCGTTGTTTTTTTACCACAGACGTAAAAATCACCGGAACATCATTGAAAGGAGCCAGGCGTTCCCGGATGTTTTTTTCGTATTCTTTTAATGTGTTAGTCACTTTTTCAACCAGATCCCATTTGTTGACTACAATAACACATCCTTTTTTGTTCCGGATGATAAGCTGAAAAATGTTCATATCCTGGGATTCCACCCCCAAGGTGGCGTCTAGCATAAGGATGCATACATCCGAATATTCAATGGCTCTTACTGCTCTCATGGAAGAATAAAACTCCAGATCTTCCTTTGTCTTGGTTTTTTTCCTCAGACCTGCCGTATCGATCAGCATGAAATCATGCCCGTATTTATTGTACCGGGTGGTTATGGCATCCCGGGTAGTCCCTGCCAACGGGGTCACTATATTTCTTTCTTCTCCCAGAAAAGCATTGGTCAGGGATGATTTTCCCACATTAGGCCTTCCCACGATGGCAATATGAGGTATTTCATGTTCTTCTTCTGCAGAGCCTTCCTGTGGAAGCATTTCCAGCACTTTATCCAGAAGATCTCCCGTCCCGCTTCCGCTTACGGCCGCAATGGAAACAGGATCTCCCAATCCCAGTGCATGAAACTCAAAGGAGTCGAATATTTTCCCCCCGTGATCCACCTTGTTCACGGCCACAAGTACCGGTTTTTCAGATCTTCTGAGTATCCGGGCAATGCTCTGGTCGTAATCGGTTATGCCGGTTTGAACATCTACCACAAAGATCACGGCGTCCGACTCTTCTATGGCAAGCATTACCTGTTTGCGGATCTGTTCTTCAAAGATATCGTCTGTATTGTCGGCATAACCTCCCGTGTCAATAAGGGAAAACTCCCTGCCGTTCCAGTCTGTTTTACCGTAATGGCGGTCGCGGGTTACTCCCGCAGTCTGATCCACGATGGCCTGGCGTTTTCCCACCAGTCTGTTAAATAAAGTGGATTTTCCCACATTAGGCCTGCCTACAATCGCAACAATGCTCATTTTTGTTTCTTTTCAAGAGGGTTCGTTCTTCGTGGTTGGGACACATTATTCCCCGTTCTTTCATTTTTATATTTCTGCCGATTGAAGAATCCGGGAATGTTTTGTTTTTGCTAATGATCAGGGCAATACACATCCCTGTGATCCCAAGGGTCAGTAGTATAAGAGTTAACAGGAAAACGGTCATGAGTTATACCTTAAACACTTGTATTCAGGGAGCAATGGATGATCCGTGACGGCTAAAAGCGGAGGTAACTGATGTCCTTTGTAAGAGGTTTGTTTCATTTTTTGTGCGACCCACACTGCTTTTTCCGTTCCTCCGCCACCCAGTGTGGTGTCGTCGGCAGACCTGGCTTCTTCAATTAGTCCGTAAAGAATGGGGTCCAATTCCTCGTATTCAGGCATGGTGTCACTGTCTTTCTGGTCTATGTGCAATTCGGCGGACGGTTCTTTTTTTATAGTATGGTCCGGAATACGTTCCCCGTTTCTGTTCAGGTATGCTGCCAGATCGTACACATCCGTTTTGTATATATCACCAATGACCATCAGGGCTCCGGTCAGGTCTCCGTACAAAGTCCCGTAACCCATGGCAAGTTCACTTTTATTGCTGGTATTGAGAACCAGATGCCCTTTTTTGTTTGAATAGGCCATTAGAAGTACCGCGCGGATCCGTGCCTGAATGTTTTCCTCTGTAATATCATGTGGTGCGTGTTCAAAAACAGGGGACAATTCACGTAAAAATTTATGAAATATGGGATCTATGGGTATAATATGATAAGCGATCTCACTAAGAGTGCATAATTTCAGCGCGTCTGTCAGGGAATGAACAGTCGAATAGGGTCCGGGCATCATCAAGCCGTGAACATTCTCTTTTCCCAGGGCATCCTGAGCCAGACATGCCACAACGGCAGAGTCAATCCCTCCTGAGAGCCCCACTACTGCTTGTTTTTTACCTGTTTCATTAAAAAATTGCCTGATGCCATGGGTCAGTATTCTGTAAATTTCTTCTGACGTTTTCATTACAGTGTGAATTTACTGCTGATTGATTGGTAATTGTAAACTTTGTTGATAATATCGGCAAATTCACGTGCTATGGATAACACTTTAATTTTGCTCTTGTCTACGTTTGGATCCGAACATAAAGGGATGGTATCGGTTACAATAACTTCTTCCAATGCAGAATTGGCTATAGTATTGTATGCCAGTCCGGAAAGGACGGGATGGGTGGCCATGGCCCTTACACTTCTGGCGCCTTTTGACATCATCATTTCCGAAGCCCTGGCGATCGTACCTGCCGTATCTATCATATCGTCCAGGATGATAATATTCCTGTCTTTTACGTCCCCTATGGCGGTCATGCTTCCCACAACATTGGCTTTTTCCCGGGATTTATGACAGATGATCAGCGGACATTCCAGTTTCCGGGAATAGGCATTGGCTCTTTTGGCACCACCCATATCCGGTGCTGCTACCGACAGATTTTTAAGATTCAGGTTTTTGATGTAAGGCACAAAAACAGAGCTTGAATACACATGATCTACAGGGAAATCAAAGAATCCCTGGATCTGGTCTGCATGCAGGTCCATTGTCATAACCCTGTCGCAGCCTGCGGCTTCCAGCAGATTGGCTACCATTTTGGCCCCGATCGAGACCCTTGGCCTGTCTTTGCGATCCTGCCTTGCCCAACCGAAATAAGGTATTACGGCTATCACTTTATAGGCCGAGGCTCTTTTTGCCGCATCGATGGTCAGCAGTAATTCAAAGAGATTGTCAACCGGGGGAAACGTGGATTGGATGATAAAAATGGTGGAACCTCTGACGCTTTCGTCAAAAGCCGGTTGAAATTCTCCATCGCTGAACACCGTTACCGATGATAGACCCAGGGGCATACCCAGGTGAGAACCAATACGTTCGGCAAGATATCGGGATCCACGGCAGGAGAAGATTTTAAATAAATGCAGATGATCCATTGTCCCTTAGGTTAGATGGGGCAAAGATAATAAGAAAATGGACAATCACCCGTTTTCCTCAAGCACAGATCCCATATAATCCAGAAGATCTTGTCTGCCAGACGCTGTTTTTGAAGATACGGCAAATAACGGGGGAAGGGGCTCCCAGTATTGGGAAAGAGCTTCTTGAAACAACTCGGTTTGTTTTTGGAGAGCCGTTTTGGACAATTTATCGGATTTGGTGAGTACCGGTGCAAAAGGGATTTGCCATGATCCCAGTTTTAAAAGAAATTCCAGGTCAATTTTCTGTAACGGATGCCTGCAATCCAAAAGTACGAACAGCAGGACCATTTGAGGCGTGCGTTGAATGTAGTTTTGGATCATAATTTCCAGGCGTGCCCTGAGCGTTTTGGACACTTTGGCAAATCCGTATCCGGGAAGATCAGTTATGATCCATTTTCCGTTAATTAGAAATTTGTTGATTAATTGTGTCTTTCCGGGAGTGGAGGACGTATGTGCGAGTCCTTTCGTTCTGCACAGCATGTTGATAAGAGATGACTTACCCACATTGGACCTACCGATAAAAGCAAATTCAACCGGTGCGTCTCCAACAGGTACTTCGGTATTGGTGAAGCTCCCCTGGAATATGGCCTGATTTATTTCCATGAAGCTAAGGTAACGTTTTTCTGAGATTTTAACGTAAATTTGTAACATGGAGAGACTGGATCTGATAGATTTACAAAAACGGCTGGAATGTGTTGTAAGTGAAGCTTTTAAGGAACCCTGCTGGGTGCGTGCGGAAATCAGCCGGCTGGATGTACGTAACGGTCATTGCCATTTGGAGCTGGTACAGAAAGAACCCCAAACAGACAGGCTTATAGCTAAAGCCCAGGCAGTCATCTGGGCAGGTGTATTTTCCATGCTCGGTCCCTTCTTCAGAACTACTGCGGGAATGGAACTTCGTGCCGGGTTACAGGTGCTGCTTTGTGTAGAGCCACGCTTTCATGCCCTTTATGGGCTGAGTCTTGTTGTGAGTGATATAGATCCTTCATATACCCTTGGAGGGTTGGAGCTGGAAAGAAGAAAAACCCTGGAACGGTTGGAACGTGAAGGGATCCTGAATATGAACAGGGAATTGCCATTTCCCCGGATTCCACTGCGTCTGGCTGTAATTTCTTCACCGGCTGCTGCCGGCTACCAGGATTTTACCGATCATATTGGGGCTTCCCGTTTTGGATTCAGAGTAGAGTTGTTTCCGGCACTTATGCAGGGAATTGATGCTCCCGGGAGTATCATAAGGGCGATGGAACAGGTAGCCAATGCCTCAATTCCCTTTGATCTGCTCATTATGATACGTGGAGGAGGAGCTGTTGCAGACCTGCATTGTTACGACAATTACGACCTGGCTGCAAACATAGCCCAGTTTCCCCTGCCTGTGATAACAGGTATTGGTCACCAAAGGGATACACACATTGCAGACAGGGTTGCTGCCATGTCGCTGAAAACACCTACTGCCGTAGCTGATTTTCTTGCAGGGTTGCTGGAAGAGGAAGAAGACAGCCTGATCCAATTGTCCCACCGGCTGGAACGTTCAGTTCACAACCGGATAAGCCGGGAAAAACAAGATCTGGGGCATATGATAAAAGATATTAAAGGTGCCGTAAAGTGGCTTGTTCAGCAACACACCCACACACTCGATATCCTTGAACAACGCATACGCAAGAACAATCCGCTTGCATTGCTGGAAAAAGGTTACTCCCTGACACTGTACGACGGAAAAACGGTAAGGGATGTTTCCACGCTCAAATCCGGGTACAAAGTCCATACTGTATTGCGCAAAGGGGCTTTTGATGCAATAGTGGAAAACGTTGAACAATAATTCTATTATGAAAAAGAAAACAGAGCTGACTTACGAACAGGCAAGAGAAGAACTTGACACACTGGTGACATCGTTGGAGCAACCCGATGCGGACTTGGGTATGATCTCGGCAAAAGTTAAAAGGGCCCTGGAGCTGATCGCTTATTGCAAGGATTATTTGCATCAGGTTCAGGAAGATGCAGAAAAAACGCTCGATTCTTATGAAAAAGAATAACATTGGTTTGCTGATCCCGGCAACAATACTGCTGCTTATGGCAACCTTTCAGCCGTTGGAGGGACAAACACGACTGAAATTATCCAAAACCGATACACTTTCCAATCCGCTTATAAGTTTACTTACGGAATCTGCATCCCAGGTATTTCACGATCCTTCACCTCCGCGTTTTGTAATGATTGACAGCACCGGAAATTTTCTTTTTGGAATGGGAGGATATGTTTCCTGTTATGCTTATTACGACGGAACAGGCTTCCTGTCCAGGGATATGATCACTGCATTGATCCCCATGGACCATTCTTCCCTCAGGAGTGGTCGCTTCAGTCTGGATGCCAGTAATTCCCGAATTTTCTTTCAGTTGATAGGAGATACTCGATTAGGAAAAGTTCAGGCTTATATCGAAGGAGGTTTTTCAGCCCAGGGAAACACCTTTTCCATGAAGCATGCCTACCTGTCTGTAAAACATTTTTTAATTGGACAGACCTGGAGCAATATCATGGACCTGAAGGCTTCCCCCGCAACAGTAGACGGGGAAGGCCCATCCGGTCTGAACGGGTTACGACAGCCCCAGATAAGGTACGGATGGATGTGGACCAACGGGCTCAGATTTTTTGCATCCCTTGAAGATCCGGAAGTGACCATGCTGGATATACCTGAAAATACGGTTCTGGATGATGTCCAAATAATGGGACAGCGTTTCCCCGATCTGATTGTTTCCACAGGGTATGACAGGCCAAAATGGCATATGCAAATGGCCGGGGTTCTGCGTTTCATGGAGAAACAAAGGGGATACGGACTTGCCCTGTCAGGCCATCTGGATCTGACCCGCCGTGATGTCCTTATGTTCCAGGCAACAGGCGGAGCCGGTATAGGGCATTATATCCAGGACCTGGGAGGCCTGGGATATGATGTTTTCATCAACAGCCAGGGAGATTTTGATAAAATTCGCGCCTTAGGTTATTATGCTGCCTGGGAACACCATTGGAATGAAAAATGTTTTACGGGACTGGTCTATTCCGCTGTCCATGTTGAACCGTATGAAAATGCACCGGATTATTTTTACCGGAAAACCAATTATGCTGCAATTAATACTTTCTGGACAGTCTACCAGCACGGGATGTTGGGAATTGAAGCCATTTACGGCGACCGGAAAGATCACGATGGAAGGAAAGGATATACTTGGCGACTGAATTGTATGTTGCGTTATAATTTTTAAAGATGGAAAATCTGGAAATATGGGAATTGGATCCCTACCTGAAACCCTTTAAACCCGTTATATGGCGGCGGCATCAGATGCGTCTGGAGAAAGCACTGGAATTACAGGGCTCACAGGAGAGGTACTGCGATGTTTTTAACAATCACCTCTATTACGGACTTCATAAAACAAGGGGTAAATGGATCTGCCGTGAATGGGCTCCCAACGCAGCGGCAATATTCCTGACAGGGGAATGCAACGGATGGAAAAAGGATCCGGACTATGCCTTCAGACCTGTTGGCATGGGAAACTGGGAACTGGAACTTCCCGGGGAAACCTTGCAGCACGGACAGCTGTATAAATGGTTTATTGAGTGGCCCGGCGGATCCGGAGAAAGATTGCCTGCTTATGCCAGGCGTTGTGTCCAGGATCCGGAAACTAAGATATTCAGCGCCCAGGTATGGGATCCTCCTGTCCCCTATAAATGGAAACATAAAAACCCTTCACGGGTAAAAAACCCGCTCATATACGAAGCCCATATTGGCATGAGTGGTGAAGATCCGGGAGTCGCTGACTTTGACTGGTTCCGGAAAAAGGTCTTGCCCCGTATAGCACGGCTCGGATACAATACCCTCCAGCTTATGGCTATTCAGGAACATCCGTATTACGGTTCTTTCGGATACCAGGTTTCCAATTTTTATGCGGTCAGCTCCCGGTTTGGGACACCGGAAGGATTAAAAAAACTGATAGACGAAGCTCATTCCCTGGGTATTGCGGTCATCCTGGATCTGGTACATTCACATGCAGTAAAAAATGAAATAGAAGGGCTTAGTCGTTTTGACGGTTCCTATGATCTTTATTTTCATGCGGGGCCGCGAGGGGAGCACACTTTATGGTCTTCCCGCTGTTTCGACTACGGCAAGGGCGCTGTCATGCATTTTCTTCTATCCAATGTGAAATACTGGTTGGAAGAATACCACCTGGACGGGTTCCGTTTTGACGGGGTTACTTCCATGATGTATTACGATCACGGGCTGGGCAGGGCATTTACCGAATACGGACACTACTTTGACGGAACCCAGGACGAAGATGCCATAACTTACCTTGGTCTGGCAAATAAGCTTATACACGAATGCAACCCCAATGCAATTACCGTAGCCGAAGACGTGAGCGGTATGCCTACTTTGGCTTATCCTTTTGAAAAAGGAGGCATCGGTTTTGACTTTCGCATGAGTATGGGGGTTGCAGATAACTGGATAAAATGGATCAAGGAAGTCAAAGACGAAGACTGGCATGTAGGAGACATCTTTTACGAGTTGACAAACAAACGCAGGGACGAACATACCATATCGTATGCCGAATGTCACGACCAGGCTTTGGTGGGGGATAAAACCATTATTTTCAGGCTTATAGATAAGGAAATGTATACATCTATGAGCAAAGACATTCAATCCCTGGTTGTAGACAGGGGAATGGCACTGCACAAGATCATCCGCCTGCTTTCCCTGGCCACATCCGGGGACGGGTACCTCAACTTTATGGGGAACGAATTCGGGCATCCCGAATGGATAGATTTTCCCAGGGAAGGTAATGGGTGGAGTTATCATTATGCCCGCAGGCAATGGTCTCTTGCCGACAACGGATTGTTGCGCTATGGACAACTCGAACTTTTTGACCGGGATATGATCAGCATGGCAGGGGCACAAAATTTGTACGGTAATACTCCGCGTCCCGTTGTTCAGGATATCGGATCGCAAGTATTGGCTTTTGAACGGGGCAGTTTGCTCTTTGTTTTTAACCTGAATCCGGCCAAATCTTACAAGGATTACGGTATGGAAGTGTATCCCGGAACATACCGTTGCATACTGGATACTGATGATCCGTTGTATGGAGGCTTTGGAAGAAATGACAAAGGAACGGTTCATTTAACACTTCCCCAGAGAGGTACCAACGTCCTTTTCCTCTACCTCCCTGCACGCTGTGCAATGGTACTTAATAGAGAATAAATTGGTATCTTGCAAAGTTATGCAATAACAAAAAAAACTATGGCATATTTACAGTTCAACAAACACGAATTGGGAAACCTGGAGTATTCCCTTCCAAGGGAGATACTGGTTACAAACCGGGCCGGAGGATACCTCAATACAACGCTGGTGGGATGCAATACCCGGAAATATCACGGATTGTTCGTAGTGCCCATTGACGAACTGGGAGGAAACAGTTATGTCCTCTTGTCTACTCTGGATGAAACACTCATTCAGCATAACCAGGATTTTAACCTGGGCATTCACCGGTACCCCGGAATATATGAACCCAGGGGGCATAAATATATTATTGATTTTGAGATAGATAAAAACATAATCCTGACTTACAGGATAGGGGGTATGATCTTTCGCAAAGAGATTGTTTTCCTACACAACAAAGAACAATTACTGATACGGTATACACTCCTGGAAGCCCATTCACCTACAACTTTAAGGCTCAAACCTTTTCTGGCTTTTCGAAACATTCATGAGTTAACACATGCCAATATGACAGCAGACATATTTCACGCCAATGTGGAAAAAGGGGTAGGATACCGTTTATACGAAGGATTTCCCCGTCTGTATATGCAGTTGAACGTCCAAAATGAATTTGTAAGGTATCCCGACTGGTATAAAAACATTGAATACCTTCAGGAAAGTATTCGTGGTTATGAACATCACGAGGACCTGTTTGTCCCGGGGTATTTTGAATGTCCCATACGCAAAGGGCAAAGCATAGTCTTTTCCGCTTCACTGGCCCCGGCCAATCCTTCCCGGCTTAAAACAATATTTACCAATGAAGTTGCCAAAAGGCCTTCCCGGGACTCCTTTAAAAATTGCCTGAAATTATCAGCTTCCCAATTTTTGATCAGCAGGCACGGAAAAACCCGGGTTATTGCGGGCTATCCCTGGCTCGGGAAATGTCCCCGGGATACGGCTATGGCTCTGCCCGGACTGACTTTGGCCGCAGAAAACGCAGATAACAGCGTGTTTATATCGGCTCTGGACACCCTGATAGCCGACAAAAGCAATTTGTACCAGTCTGCAGATGCTCCTTTATGGGTGTTCTGGACATTACAGCAATACCTGCAGGAAACGGGTGACAGGAAGTCATTGTGGCATTCCTACGGACCCTTCCTGAAAGATGTCTTGCGTAACTATAAAAACGGAACGCAAATAGTGCAAATGCATCCAAACGGATTGATCTGGGCAGAAAAAGAAGGGACTCCGCTTACCTGGATGGATGCCGATATTGATGGCAAACCAATAACTCCCAGGGCCGGATACGATGTTGAAGTATGTGCCTTATGGTACAATGCCGTATGTTTTGCATTGGAACTGGCGCAGAACAGCGGGGATAAGGAATTTGAAAATGAATTCAATGACATTCCCGACCTGGTCAAAGAAAACTTTCTACCCACGTTCTGGTGTGAATCACTTTCACAATTAGCGGATTATGTTGACCGGGATGGCCAGAATATTTATACACGACCAAACCAATTGTTTGCCTGTTCCTTACCGCACACTCCTCTCAACGACGAAACAATAAATTCCGTACTCGAGATCTGCACCAAAGAATTGCTTACCACACGTGGTTTAAGGACATTGTCCCCAAAGAATCCTTTGTTTGAAGGTCATTACGAAGGGAATCCCCAAAAAAGAAATACCGCTTACCACCAGGGCTCCGTATTTCCTTGGTTGCTGGGTCATTATATAGATGCGCAATTCCGTATTCACGGAAAATCCTTCGCCTCCTGTGCCCGGGATATCATACTTGTTTTTGAAGAAGACATTGCCGAGCACGGTGTGGGATCCATTGCCGAGTTGTACGACGGGAATCCGCCTCACCGTCCTCACGGATGCATATCCAATGCACGCAGTGTTGCTGAATTGTTGCGTATAGTCAAACTCATAGAAAAACACAGAAAACTATGAAAGTATTAATGTTCGGATGGGAGTTCCCGCCCCATATAGCCGGTGGACTGGGCACAGCCTGTGACGGTCTTACCCGGGGACTGGCCAAGCAACAGGTTGAAGTGCTTTTTGTAATGCCCTCTGCCTCGGGAGATGAGGATCAGACAGCCGTACGCATTATCAACGCCAGTGATGTAGCTGCTTTTCATACAAAGAAGGAAGCCCGGCAGATCTTTGACAAAGTACAGTTCCTGAAAGTTACCTCCAACCTGATCCCATACCTGGGACCCGATGAGTTTGAAGAAAAAGTAGATCTGGAAAGGGAAAAAGAATGGAATGAATTCAGGATCTCATTCGGACAGAAATATAAATTTTCAGGCAAATACGGAACGACGCTGATGGAAGAAGTCATGAGGTATTCCCTGGTTGCAGCTGCAATTGCCCGTCAAAATCAATTTGACGTGATCCATGCACACGACTGGCTTACCTATATGGCCGGGATCGCCGCAAAACGTGTATCGGGAAAACCGTTGGTCATCCATGTGCACGCAACAGAATTTGACCGCTCCGGGGAAAACGTCAATACGCAGGTTTACGACCTGGAAAAAAGGGGTATGGAAGCCGCAGACAAAGTCATAGCCGTTAGCCATCTGACCCGCAATACAATCATCAACCGTTACCATATTGATCCGGAAAAAGTGGTGACCGTTCACAATGCTGTAGACTTCAGTTCGCGTGAACACCGGGAGATCACGCGCGGTGTACCTGAAAAAATCGTTACATTCCTGGGAAGGATCACTTTCCAGAAAGGCCCGGAATATTTTATTGAAGCGGCGTACAAGGTACTTCAGAAAACCAAAGATGTCCGGTTTGTCATGGCCGGCAGCGGAGACATGTTCAACCGCGCTGTCCGGCGGGTGGCTAAGTTGGGAATCTCCCCGAACTTTCATTTTACCGGTTTTTTAAAGGGAGAAGACGTCAAAAATATGTTCGCCTATTCGGATGTCTACGTAATGCCCTCGGTATCTGAACCGTTTGGAATATCGCCCCTGGAAGCCATGCGGGCCAATGTACCAACCATCATATCCAAACAATCGGGAGTAGCCGAAGTGCTGCACCATGCCATAAAAGTAGATTTCTGGGATGTCAATGCCCTTGCCGATGCCATATACGGACTACTTACCTATCCTGCGTTGACAGCCATGACTGTACGGTGTGGCCTGGAAGAGGTAAATGCCCTTAAATGGGACAATGCCGCACTCAAAGTCAGGGATATCTACGAATCTGTTATCCGGGAAAAATCAAAAATCCAATAATATGAAAAAGACACTCTGTTTGTACTTTCAGGTGCATCAACCTTACAGGTTACGTCAATACCGGTTCTTTGATATAGGTAAAAACCACGATTATTTTGATGAATTTGCCAACAAGACAATTATGTCACGGGTGGCAGAGCGGTGCTACATACCTGCCAACCGTCTGATGCTGGATCTGATAAAGAAATATGACGGTGCTTTGCGGATTGCATTTTCCGTGAGCGGGATCGCCCTGGAACAAATGGAGCAATTCGCTCCGCAGGCCCTGGACTCCTTCCGGGAACTGGCAAAGACAGGTTGTGTGGAATTTCTTGCCGAGACGTATTCGCATTCCCTTTCCTCGCTAATCTCGCCCAAAAAATTCAGGGATCAGACGACTATGCACGTCAAGGCAGTGGAAAAATATTTTGAACAAAAACCGACTGCTTTCAGGAATACGGAACTGATCTATTCAGACACCATAGGTGAAATGGTATCCGGAATGGGCTTCAGTGCCATGTTGACAGAAGGTGCGCGGCACATTATGGGCTGGAAGAGCCCGAATTACCTTTATGTCAATGCTCTGAACCCCAAATTGAAACTACTGCTGAGGAATTTCAGGCTTAGTGACGACATCGCCTTTCGTTTTTCGGACAAGAACTGGGGAGACTGGCCTTTGACTGCCGAAAAATACGCATCCTGGGTTGCCGGAGCACTGGAAAAAGATGATATTCTGAACATATTTATGGATTACGAAAGCTTTGGTGAACACCAAAAGGCTTCTTCCGGGATATTTGACTTCCTAAGGGCATTACCAGGTATGGTTCTCAATCATTCGGGTATTGAAATGCTCACTCCCACACAAGCTGCCATAAAACACCAGCCTATCGCTCCATTGAATGTCCCCTATGCTATTTCCTGGGCAGACGAAGAAAGAGATATCAGCGCCTGGCTTGGGAATGAATTGCAGAAAGAAGCATTTGAAAATCTCTACAAAATTGAAAACCTGGTCAGGGAAAGCAACGATACCCGGTTACAGCGGGATTTTCGCAGGCTGCAGGCCAGCGATCATTTTTATTACATGTGTACCAAATTCTTTTCGGACGGGGATGTACATAAATATTTCAATCCCTACGATACCCCGTACGAGGCATTTATTAATTATATGAACGTGCTGAGCGATATTACGCTACGCACCACTAAAAAGAAAGTATGAAGAGTGAACTGAATCTTAGTCCCGATTATTTGTTTGAAGTGAGTTGGGAAGTTTGCAACAAGGTAGGAGGGATCCATACCGTAATTGCAACCAAGGCCTTGAATATGTCAAAAGAGATGGAAAACAGGCATATTCTCATAGGCCCTGATGTATGGAGAGAAACAAAACAAAACCCCGAGTTCCTTGAAGACCCCCGGCTGTTGCGTTCCTGGAGGGACCGTGCCGCACAGGACGGACTCAGGATACGGGTTGGACGTTGGAATGTCCCGGGAAATCCCATAGCCGTGCTGGTGGATTTCTCATCCTATATATCTAAAAAAGACGAAATTTTTACCGAGTTTTGGAAAAAATACAGACTGGATTCCATCAGCGGTCAATGGGATTACATTGAACCCGCCCTGTTTGGGTATGCATCCGGGATTGTCATAGAAAGTTTCGTTCGTTTTAACCTGGCCCCCCATCACAAGAGTGTGGCCCAGTTCCACGAATGGATGACAGGGATGGGCCTGTTGTACCTGAAATCCGTAAAAATCCCGGTCGCCACAACTTTTACCACCCATGCAACTGTAGTGGGACGTTCCATTGCAGGAAACATGCTTCCCCTGTACAATAATATGGAATTGTACAATCCGGTTGACAAGGCCCGGGAATACAATGTCATTGCCAAACATTCTTTGGAAAAAACGGCTGCTTCCTATGCCGATGCTTTTACTACAGTAAGCGACATTACGGCCAGGGAATGCAGTCATTTTCTGGAAAAGAAAGTAGACATAGTAACACCCAACGGCTTTGAAAACAGCATAACGCCCAAAGAGGAACAATTTGAAGAAACCCGCCAACAGGGAAGGCAAAAGTTGCTGGAAACGGCTTCCCGTATGCTTCACAGGGAAGTGGACCAGAACGCCTTTTTGGTTGGAATAAGCGGGCGTTATGAATACAAGAACAAAGGAATAGACGTATTTCTGGAGGCTATGGCCATGTTGGACAGGGAAAGAGGATCCGCTGATCGCGAAATTCTGGCATTTCTTATGATCCCGGCTTACCATAAAGGACCCAGAAAAAACTACGACGACCTGTTTACTACACATATTTTAAACGAACCGGAATACGATCCGGTACTCAATGTGATGCGGGAGCAAAATTTGCAGAACTCGGAAAAGAACCATGTTAAAGTGTTTTTTATTCCCAGTTACCTGAACGGGGATGACGGACTTATAGGAAAGACCTATTACGAATTGCTCATTGGTCTGGACCTATCCATATTTCCTTCGTATTACGAGCCTTGGGGATATACTCCTTTGGAAAGCCTTGCCTTTCGCGTACCCACCGTTACTACATCCCTGGCCGGATTCGGACTCTGGGTTGACAAAAAGTACAAGCAGGACCATCCGGCAGTTGAGATAATACACCGGGACGACAATAACCATGAATCCGTTGTCAAAGATGTAGCTGCCGTGGTCCGGAAAATGAGCCTGTTGACACCGCAGGAAGCGGAAAAGGTGAAAGAAAATGCACGGGAGGTTTCTACAATTGCCTTATGGGACAACCAATTGAAATATTACAGGAAAGCCTATGCCATCGCTCTGGAAAAAATAGTGGAGAACATGGGCGCGTTTCCTGTCAAAAGGGATGAATGTTCAACCCTTCACAAGGATTTGCTAAGTTCTACGCCTTCCTGGTCCCCTGTTACCATACAAAAACAATTGCCACAGAGGTTGCTTTTCCTGGAAGTGTTATCCAGAAATTTATGGTGGTCCTGGAACCAGGATGCCCGAAAACTTTTTTCGGGCATAGATCCGGAATTATGGCGCCTGGTGGAAAAGAATCCCATTGTGTTATTGGATAAAATACCTTATAAAAAATACAAAGCCCTGGAAAAGAACAAGGCGTTCCTGGAACAATTGGACAGCGTGGAAACCCGTTTCCGGGAATACATGAACGCACGTAAGGAAATGAAAGGGCCCCGCATTGCCTATTTCAGTATGGAATACGGCCTGGACTGGACCCTGAAGATCTATTCCGGAGGGTTGGGTATCCTGGCCGGGGATTACCTGAAAGAATCTTCAGACAAGGAAGTTCCCATAACCGGCATTGGATTGTTATACAGGTACGGTTATTTCAGGCAATTCCTTTCTGCTCATGGAGATCAGGTAAGCGACAGGGAAGTGATAGATTTCCAGAAAATACCTGTAATACCTGTCCGTGACAGCCAGGACAACTGGACTACCATCAGCATCGCTTTCCCCGGAAGGAATGTGTATGCCAGAATATGGCGGGTTGATATTGGGAAAACAGCATTATACCTGTTGGATACCGATTTTGAAGACAACCTGCCCGAAGACCGTCCCATTACCCACCAGCTCTACGGGGGAGATTGGGAAAACAGGCTAAAACAGGAGTTGTTGCTGGGAGTAGGAGGTATACGCGCATTACGTGCCTTGGGTATCGATTCAGATATCTACCATTGCAATGAAGGACACGCTGCTTTTACCGGATTGGAACGCATCAGAGAATACGTTATTGAAGAAAACCTTTCTTTTGAAGAAGCCAAAGAAGTAGTGAGGGCATCATCGCTTTTTACCACACACACACCGGTTCCTGCCGGTCACGATGCCTTTACGGAAGATATGTTGCGCCCCTATTTCTCCCATTACCCGGACCGGTTAAAAACATCCTGGGAAACACTTATGGCTCTTGGTAAATCCGTCTCATGTGATGTGCATGAAAAATTTTCAATGAGCTTCCTGGCAGCGAACCTGTCTCAGGAGATCAACGGAGTGAGCAAGCTGCACGGCCAGGTAAGCCGGGAGATTCTCAATCCTCTTTGGCCGGGATACCTGCCGCAGGAATCCCATGTGGATTATGTAACCAACGGAGTGCATTACCACACCTGGACGGCTTCTGAATGGAAACAGGTGCATTCCCGTGTTTTTGGTCCGGACTTCGGTACCCATCATTATGACAAAGACTGTTTCAAAGAATTCTTGAACGTTGATGACCAGGAAATATGGGAAGTCCGCAATAAGCTAAGAGCCAAACTTATGGACAGGATAATCACGGCCTTGTCCAGTACTGAAAAAGCACCAGAATTTTATTCTCCCCGGGATGTCGTATCTATCCGTGCGGCTTTGAGCAAGGATATTCTAACCATAGGTTTTGCCCGGCGTTTTGCCACTTATAAAAGGGCACACCTGTTGTTCACAAACCTGGAACGTCTGGATGCACTTGTAAACAATCCAAAACGCCCCGTACAGTTCCTCTTTGCAGGTAAAGCACATCCACACGACAAAGCCGGTCAGGACCTGATTAAACGTATAGTGGAGGTTTCCCGTATGCCCCGCTTTATGGGCAAGGTGCTTTTCCTTCCCAATTACAATATGGAAATGGCCAAGCGCCTGGTTCAGGGAGTAGATATCTGGATGAACACGCCCACGCGCCCCCTGGAAGCTTCAGGCACCAGCGGGGAAAAAGCTTCATTGAACGGAGTGATGCATTTCAGCGTTCTGGATGGTTGGTGGGTAGAAGGATACAAACCGGGAGCCGGTTGGGCATTGTCAGAGGAAAGAACCTATGAAAACCAGGAATACCAGGACGAGATGGATGCTGCAGTGATATATAATATGCTTGAAAATGAGATAGTTCCTCTTTTCTACAAACGTAACAAAGAAGGGATCCCTGTAGAATGGATCCGGCATATAAAGAACACAGTGGCATACGTGGCAGGTAATTATACTACCAACCGTATGATGGAAGATTACGAAGTAAAGTTTTACAAGCCGCTCCAACTGCGGTATGCTCAAATGGTAAAAGACAATTATGCCCTGGCACGGGAAACGGCTTTCTGGAAACGCAAACTGGAAAGGGAATGGAATTCTCTGGAAGTGTTATCCTACACGCATCCCAACGACAGCAAAGACATCCTGACTCTGGGAAGTGAAAGCGAATCCCGTGTAAAGATTTACCTGGGAGCGCTTTCGGCAGATGACATAGGGGTTGAGATGGTCATTACTACCAGGGGAAAAGACGGAGAGGTCATTATAGACGATATCATTCCATACAAGCTGGAAGAAGTCAATAACGGGGAAGCCGTATATGTATGCAAACTGACTCCCCAATCGGCAGGTTCCTATTACATAGCCTCCCGGATTTATGCAAATAACCCCAAAATGCCACACCGGCAGGATTTTCCTTTGGTAAAATGGTTGTAGCGGCAACAGGTTTTTTTGACGGAGTCCATCTGGGACATAAAGCCGTTTTGTCTGCGCTGGTAGAAACAGCACGGCAACAAGGCGGCAAAAGCCTGGTGGTTTCTTTTTGGCCCCATCCCAGGGCTGTTCTGCAACAGGATGCCCAAAGATTCCGGTTGCTTACTACCCTTGAAGAGAAAAAGAAAATGATCCTGGATATTGGGGTGGATGACTTTCATATCATTCCTTTTACCCGGGATTTTTCGGCACTTCCGGCCGGATCTTTTTTCAGGGATTACCTTTTGGACCATTACGGAGTGCAGATCCTGGTTGCCGGGTACAACCACAGGCTGGGTTGTGACGGTGTTTACGATCCTTCCAAAATGGATCTTCAGGCCGGGCAAATGGGGCTTCAAATCATCAGGGTTCCCGAATTTGTTACCCCTGAAAAGGAACACATCAGCTCCACAAAGATCCGGGCAGCCATTTCTGCCGGGAACATGGAATCTGCAAACAGGTGGCTGGGCTATCCGTATACCTTACACGGTGTTGTAGTGGAAGGAAACCGCATTGGAAGGACACTGGGTTTTCCCACTGCCAATATGCAACTTTACGAACCATTGAAACAAGTCCCTGCCAACGGCGTATACAAGGTAGAAGCCCAGGTCAACGGCAGGTGGTACCACGGTATGATGAATATTGGATTCCGGCCTACTGTCGCCAATAATTTGGAACATACCATTGAAACCCATATCTTTGACTTTGATGATGATATTTACGGGCTGGACATTACAGTCCGGGTACTGAAGCACCACAGGCAGGAAATCGCATTTCCTTCACTGGATGCCCTAAAAGAACAACTTAACAAAGACAAACAAGCATTGCTATGAATTCCGAAACCCTGGTAACCTTGTTATTGAGCGTACTGGCCATAACCTTCGGGATCATAAACGCCCGGCAAAAAAAGCGGAACGCCTCTGCTTCACCTCCCGTACGCCGTGATCAAAATTATGCCGAGGAATCCGAATTACCCCGGGAATACACGTTTCAGGCCTCCAAACCCACCATTGAAGGCAACGCGATCCCCGAGGAAGGCATACCGGCCACCTCTTCAGACGAGGTAACGGAGCCTCACGTTCATAAAAAGACCGTAAATGAGCAAAAAAAATACGGGTTCAACGCAAAAGAAGCAGTCCTTTATTCGGAAATCCTGAAACCGAAGTTCGACGAATTTGGTTGATTCATAAAGAAGTATTATATTTGTCATAAGAAGAGTCCTGCACGTGCAGGATTCTTCTTCTGCTTTAATTAACAAGAACGTTATGACCAAGACTCATTATCTCACAGCCGAAGGACTGGAGAAATTAAAAGAAGAATTGCACCGTTTGACTTCCGTGGAACGTGAAGCCGCTGCCCGTGCCATTGCCGAAGCCCGGGACAAGGGAGACTTGTCCGAGAATGCCGAGTATGATGCGGCAAAAGACGCACAGGGATTGCTGGAGCTGAAAATCTCGAAATTGCAGAATCTGATCGCAAACGCCAGGGTAGTGGATGAATCCCGGCTCAATACACATACCGTTCAGATTATGAACAAGGTAAAAATTCGCAACATGAAAGATAAATCGATCCTGGAAGTTACGTTGGTAGGGGAGAGTGAGGCTAACCTGGAAGAGCGCAAACTGGCCGTTTCATCTCCCATCGGGAAAGGATTGCTGGGAAAAAAGAAAGGTGAAATTGCACAGGTTCAGACTCCTTCCGGGATCATTGAATTTGAAATTCTTGAAATATCAATCTGATATGGCCAGTATATTTTCACGAATCATTGCCGGAGAGATTCCTTCCTACAAGGTAGCAGAGGACGACCGGTTTTTTGCTTTCCTGGACATCAATCCCAAACAGCCGGGTCATACACTGGTCGTTCCCAAACAGGAAACGGATTACATATTTGACCTGGATCCGGAACAGTTGGGAGACTTGTTCCGTTTTGCCCAACGGGTAGCACGTGCCATAGCACAGGCCATCCCCTGCAAAAGGGTAGGAGTAGGTGTGTTGGGCCTGGAAGTACCGCATGCTCATATACATCTGATCCCCATGCAGTCTGAAAAAGACATGAACCTAAGCAACCCGGTATGCTCTGTTCCTGAAGAAGAAATGCAGCGTATCTGCCGTTCCATTGCCGCAAAATTCGAATAATACCACTATGAAATATTTTAAAATCTTTTTTGCCGCCGCCGTTTTAGGATCGGTGCTGCTTACATCGTGCAACGAAGGCAAGATCATCCGGATTAATGGAACTGTTAAGGATTTTCCGCAGGAGGCATCCCTGGTCCTGAAACGCCTTGACTTTACAACGGAAGCTGTACTGGACACCCTCGCAGTCCGGGAAGGCGGAAGTTTCAGTTATCGATTTGAAGCGGGAAACGACATGCCCGGTTACTATTACCTTTATAACGGCAATAAAAGGATTGCAGGACTTATACTTCAAAATGGAACGGAAGTAACTCTGGAAGTTACACTGGATGGGAAAATACTTAAACTGGAAGGATCCCCGGAATCGCTCCTGCTACAGGAAGCAAATAAGAATCTGGAAAAAGCAGCCGCAAGATTCGATTCCCTTTACACACGTTACGAAAATGCTCCTGAAAAGGAAAAAGAAGCACTCAGCCTTGAATTGGGACGTCTTTTTGTGAAATACAAACAGGAAACCATCCGGTTTTTATACGAACATCCGCGTTCTTTTGTAAACACATCCGTAGTATTTCAGTCTTTGCCGCGTCAGGTATATGTTTTTTCGGATACCCGGGACGCTGCCTTATTGCAGCGCGTTTACGATTCCTTATACGTGGATTACCCGCTTTCACCCTATGTGAACGCCGTAAGAGACCGTTACGAAAGCATGCAGAAGGCAATGCAGATGGAAGAGGCCTTTTTAAATGCAGATGTCGCAGATTTTCCGAATATTTGTTTACCGGGATTAGACGGGCAAAACGTATGTTTATCTTCTTTGCAGGGAAAAACCATAATACTTTCTTTCTGGCATTCTGGCAATGTTGACATGAGACTGGACAACCCGGAATTGCAGGAAATTTATGACAGGTATGCCCCGCGCGGCCTGGAGATTTACCAGGTTGCCCTGGATACGGATAAAACCGCCTGGGCTACGGCGGTAAGGGAACAGTCTTTGCCCTGGATCAGTGTGTGCGACGGGTTGGGTATCTATTCACCGGCCGTGACAACGTACAATGTGGTGGAAATACCCACTTTCTTTATTATTGACAAGGAAGGCAATATCCTTCAAAGATTGAGCAATGTACAGGAAGTAATCCGGAATGTCAGAAACCTGTTTTAGGTAGGATGGCCTTAAATTCTTTCAGATAAAAGGGAGTGTAATAAGCGACGTCTTCAAATGTTTTTTCCCGGAAAGCTTTCAGAGCTGCTTTAGCCATACCGTCTGCATGGGATAGAACGGGAATAAAACGTGCATTAGGGTGTACTATAACATCCCGGCATTTTAACGCCCCGTCACCTGAAAATACTACGGGACCGGCATCCAGGGTTTCCCTGAAACTCTCTTTGGTTACCTCTGTGGCAACCACAGGCCCTTCCCGTTGAACCAGTTTGCCCGTTTCTTCAGTATCAGCTACGGAATAAGGAGCTGTATAAACCTCCATTCTGCGGGCATCGATCATGGGAAAGACACGGTATGGCTGTTCACAGTGATCATGCTCAACAGTCAGTTGTGCGATCAGATCCAGGGAATTTACCGCTATCAATGGCAATGAAGAAGCAAAACACAATCCTTTTGCCGTAGATACACCAACCCGCAACCCGGTGTATGACCCCGGTCCGCCGCTGACGGCTACCGCCTGGCAATCCTTCAAAGCTATGTGATGTTCTTTTAAGACCTCGTCTATGAAAACAGCCAACAAGGAAGCATGGGCCTTCGGTACGGAAGACTGTCTGCGGGCAATGATATCTGTTCCCCGTGCCAGGGAAACAGAACAGACCGCAGTGCTTGTATCCAGTAAAAGCAAGACCGGTTGCACGGATCTGTTATTCACTTTCCGGTTCCACTTTATCCCCGTTGTTCAGCGTTCTTGAAATAGCTGAATATGGGCCCGTAATCACTTGATCTTCAATTGTTAGCCCTTCCGTGATTTCAATATGCATGTGATCCTGCAAACCGGATTTTACGGTCACCGCTTCCACGGTGTTATCGGAACGCAGGACAAAGACCTGTTCTACCAGTTCGTTAGGTCCTAACTGCACACGGACGCTGTCAGGAAGCAATTCGGTACGCGTGGTGATGCATTGAATGGGGATGGCTACCACGTTGCGGCGGGTTTCCGTCTGAATGGATACCGATGCCGACATACCCGGTCTGAACGGGGTGCTGAAACCTTCTCTCACCAGATCGCTGTAAGATTCGGGAAGAATGTAAACTTTCACTTCAAAATTGGTAACCTGTTCCAGGGCAGATCCGATGTTTTTTGCCGAGTTGGCGATCTGCGTCACCACTCCGGTGAACTGACGTCCCGGATAGGCATCCACCTCAACCAGAGCAGTGTCCCGTTGCCTGATTCGGACAATATCGTTTTCATTCACGTCCACCAAAACTTCCATTTCCCGGAAGTTGGCGATGCGAAGCATTTCCGTTCCGGCCATCTGGCTTGTTCCCACAACGCGTTCCCCTCTTTCCACATCCAGTTTGGATACGATCCCGTTCATGGGTGAGAGGATGGTGGTTTTGGTCAGACTTTCTTCCGCCTCGGCAAGTCCCGCCTGGGAGCTCTCCACATGGAAACGCGCCGCGTTCAGCTGTTCTTCCGCAATAGCGTATTCAGAGGAAGAGGCCTCGAACTCGGCTTCGGATATCGCGCCTTGCTCGTGCAAGGAAAGATTTCTTTGATAAGACAATTTCACTTGTGCGTATTGTGCTTCCTGCTGGGCCAGCTGTGCCTTGGCCTGGTTCAGGGCTGCTTTCATCCTGTCACGTGCCGAAATGTACTGATCTTGCTTGATCTGCAGCAAAACCTGTCCGGCTTGCACCTGATCTCCTTCTTCCACGTTCAGGGTGATGATCTCACCAGATACGTCAGGACTGATCTTCACCTCGGTTACCGGCTGGATTTTCCCGTTGGCCGGAATGATCTCGGTTATGTTTTTAACAATCGGGTTTTCCACGGTTACAGGTACACCCTTGCCGGAGCGGCTTCTTCCTACAATGATTAAAATGACAATAAGTACAACGGCACTTATGATAATCCACAATATTGATTTCTTCATGGGATGATGATAATTATTATAACGTTATGGGAATGCCTTTATAAAAGTCCAGTATCTTGAGTTTGAAGACGTGCTCGTATTTGGCTTGTAAATAATTGCTTTCTGCTTTGAATAAATTCGTTTTTGATACTATGTAATCCGTTCCGTTAAGCATTCCGATGTCAAATTTCTGTTGCACATAACGGAAGGATTCTTCCATAGCTTTTACGTTCCTTTCGGTTGCCTGAACCCTCAGATAGGTTGATGTGGCATCGTTGGCTGCCTGTTGCACTTCTTTCATAAGTAACTGCTGTGCATTCTTCATCTCTAGCTCTGCCATTTCAACACCCAGGCTGGCGTTCTTTACGTTGGTGCTGACCTGCCATTTGTTAAAAATGGGAATGGTAAGCGACAATCCTATGGAAGGGTTGTTATTGTTTTTCAACTGATCCCAGAATCCGGCTGAAGAACCTCCCAACAGATCATCTATTGAACCGGATCCGGTATCTTCTGTTGGTTCCTCATCTTTTTTCCGGTTTGCATCTGAATAAAAAGAAGCATATCCTAATGAAAGAGAAAGCCGGGGGTAACGTCCGCCCTGAGCTATGGCCAGTTCATGTTGACGTTGTTCCAGGGTATACTCGGTTTTTTTGATCTGGGGTAGTTCACGTGATGCATAGAAAAGTTCATCCACAGAAACGGGGTCCATTTCATGCAAGTCCCCAATCTGCGGTTTTACTATCTGGAAATTGGCATCTGTTGGAAGATCCAGCAATTGCTGCAGAACCAGGTTATACGTACGCAGGTTGTTCTGAGCCTCCACCACCTGCAAGTCTTCGGTGGCCAGTTGGGATTCCACTTCCAGCAGGGCACTCAGCGGCTGGCTTCCGGCATCTACCAATTTACGCGTCCTCTCACATTGTTCGGCAACGCTTTCACGGCTTTGACGCGCAGCATCAAGAATTTCTCCGGCCAGCAAAACGTTCAGGTAACTACGGGTGATCTCTATGGATATCTCGTTACGCAGTTTCTGCACTTCCTGGATAGCAATACTGAGTTTGGATTTTTCCTGTTTTACGGTATTGAGTCTCTGAAGGCCCGTAAACAAGTCCATATCGGCATAAATGCCCATACCGGTATTGGAACTCCGTACGTGATTCAATATGGTCAGGGTTGACAGGTCTACAGACTGTCCCCAGTTTACATTTTCGCTAATACGTGCGCTGACCGAAGGTCCGAAAGCCATTTTTGACTGGAACAGGGTGTTCTCTGTCTGAGCTACGCCCAGTTCCTGCTGTTTAATGGTCAGGTTGTTCTCCCAGGCATAACGAATGCATTCTTCCAGGGACCATGTTTGCTGGCCCGTTGCAGATAAGGGAAGAAGCAAGACCAATAGCAACAAATAAAAGGAACGGTATTTCATAATTATAACTAAGTATATCTTGCAAATTTACTTTTATTTATAGAATATGCAACAACGATGCCTAAAAGAGAAAGCAGGCACAGCAATACATTCAGGGCGGCCCGCGCCGGAGAATAAATGGTGCTAACTTCTTGAAAAGTACAATGAAAGGTATAGATCACAATATTGTACACCCAATGGGTTGCCGTGCATAGAGCCAGGTCTTTTGTTTTCAAAAACAAGACACCCAATCCGGCTCCCAGCATAAAACGCTGAATAAGCATAGAAAAGGATTCCGGACGATGACACAGGGAAAACATCAATGCCGGCAGCAACAGTATCAGCCAGCGGGGCATGCCGGTCTTTTGCATACGGCAGATAAGGAATTCCCGGAACAGCAATTCTTCGCTCAGGGAAGCCCAGAAAAACGTTCCCAGGGTTATTAAAGGGAAAGATCCCGTTAGAGTGTTGAAAAAAGCCTTTCCCGTAAGACTCAGTGTAAGCGTTACCACAGGAATCATCATTATACCCGCAAGAGAAAACATCTGTTTCCAGGGCAGCTTACCCGGGTCTGTCATTTTTTTACGTTTGACCATTATGTGGCTTAGAGCCATTCCCATTGCTCCAAGAGCATGTGTTAAGAGGTGGTCAATTCCGAATACTGCTTTAAGTGTGGCGGACAGAAACAGTACCGGTAAAGAAAAAATGACATAGAGCCCGACGGGATAGGCTAAAAATAAATATTTACGCATCAGGCCGGTACGGCCGCTTTTGTAAGTTTACCGAATAGGTTGCATCCCATATCGTACAGGGCACGGAATGCCTGTCCCAGGATCTCTCCGAATTTGTATGCCAGGTCGGCATCAAAATCGGACATACCTCCGGTGACGGCACAGCAGGCGTTGTCGCTCAGCGACACAAAGCCCGGCATGTATTGAGGGCAGTCTGACGTCTTCATTTGTTCCATCCCGCTTTGAATCCGTCAATAAAACTGTCAATGTTTTTGGCAAGTGTGGTAACCAGTATCCCTGCTTTACCCATTTTTCCCGCCAATCCGTTGAGAAGGTCTTCCAGGATATCTCCCAGGACACCGTAATCGGATTCTCCTCCGGTAACCACGCACCGGGCCGTTTGGTCCAGTGGAGTGAACCCAAAATTCCGCATCACATAATCACTCATACTTTTAGGTTTTAATAAATTAGTTCTCACCGTTCAGGCGCGTGAGATTCCGCCGGCAATCGCGCGTTTGCTTTTATAATCCCTGCTGTTTGCACCAAACAGCGTATTTTCCGTTTTTTTCCATTAACTCCCGGTGACCGCCCCGTTCCGCTATTCGCCCGTTCTCCAGCAACAAGATTGTCCCGGCCACAGACAAAGTAGACATTCTGTGTCCAATAATTATAATCCCTGTACCGTCTTTTTTCCAACACCGCAACGCTTCCATTACATACGTTTCCGAGGTGCTGTCCAGGGAGGATGTGGCTTCGTCCAATATAAGCCAGCGGGGTTTGCGGTAAGCGGCACGTGCCAGTGCTATGCGTTGACGTTGCCCCCCGGAAAGCTGGACACCCTGTTCTCCGACCGGAGTCAGGATTCCCCTTGGCAGTGCGTCCAAAAAGGAATCCAGTCCCAGTTGCCGGCAAAGGGCAAGCACCCGGTCCATATCCGGGGTTGGATCTCCCAAGGCTATATTATCCAGAATGTTACCCCGGAAAAGATCAGCTTTCTGAGGCACAATGCCCACAATTTTTCTCCAGGTATTCAAAGGAATATCACAGGCAGGTGTATTTTCCAACAGGATGGAACCGCTGTCGGGTGTGTACATCCTGAGCAGCAACTGTCCCAGGGTGCTTTTTCCGGAGCCGCTCTCCCCGGCAATTCCCGTGATGCTCCCGGCGGGAAATACATAACTGAAATCCCGGAACAAAACCAGACGGCCAGGATAATGGAAGTGCAGCCGGTCAATGACCAGGTCTCCTTCACTTATTTTTGAAAGATTTTTTTTCCTGCATTCCTGTCCCGGTGCGCGTGGATCCTGTTCCGTTTCCAGTTCCATGATCTCGAAAAGACGTTCCCCTGCGATCCGGGCATCCCGGTACTTTTGGCTGAATCCAATTATCTCGCTTACGGGAGCAGAGAAATATGCGGTCAGGGCATAGAAAGAGAGCAGTTCGCCAAAGCTCATTATATCCCTTGTAACAAGCGTTGCTCCAAGCCACAAAATGGCCAGTCCCGATCCGCGGTTGATAACTTCTCCTCCGGTTGCGGCCCGCAACTGATTCATTCCACCCCTGTAGGTGTGTTTTATGTAAAGGCCAAAGTGTTCCCGGGTTTTACTAATAATGTGTTCCTGGGCAGCACTGTATTTTATCTGGGCTACTCCGTGCAGGGAATCTACCAGCTCCGATTCCAGGGCGGCCCGGGAAGTCATGATCAAACGTTGCGTTTTTTTATTACGACGGTCAAAAAGGTAATAAATACCTGCATAAAGTGGCAGGCAGGACAGGCAGATCAGGGTGAGTTTCCGGTTGAACAACCACATGATCCCGAAAGAGAAAACCAACGTAAAAACACTCAGGGCAATGTTCATCAAGCCGTTGCTCAGAAAATTGCTAACCTTGAAAGCATCGTTCATACGGGCTACCAGCTCACCGGAGGGCCTTTGATCAAAAAAACGTTGGGGCAGGTACATCAGGTGACGGTAAAACCCCGTTGCCAGGCGCATGGCTGTTTTGAATCCTGTACGTAAAAGATAACGCACCCTGAAAACATTTAAAACCATTGCGCAAACGGCAATGTATACCATTGAAAATCCCAATATCCGCAACACATTTCCCTGTCCCCCGGGTATGACCTTGTCTGCGATCTGTTGCAGAAACAGGGCAGAAGCAATACCTGTAAAAGTATACAGAAAAGAAGCAACCAGTCCGTTGAAGAACAATCGCTTCTGTCCTTTCATCAACACTGTAACGCGGTGTAAAAAACCCGGTATTAAGTTTCCTCTTTCAAAGTCCGGACCGGGTCTGAGTGTCACAACCACCCCGGTCCACAGGGAAAGAATTTCCTGTCTGGATATACGATGCATCCTGCCGTCTTCGGGATCCATTATACGGCATTTTCTGATTCTGCCAAAACGGCCGGAGGTCAATCCGTAATACACCACAAAATGGGTGTATCCGTTTGGTTTCAGGATATGAAAAACCGAAGGTACGGGAATATGCAGGAACGTTGTTTCATCTGCCTCAGGAGCCTGTCCCGGACGGCCGTATGCTTCTGCTATCAGATGCAATGCCTTAGCTCCTTCCCGGATCCCCTGGACAGAAATGCCGTGCGTCTGCGTGCCGCTTATTTGCCGGATCTGCTCCAGAGGAAAGCGTAACCCGAACCAGGCGGCAGCAGACGCCAGGCATGCCGCTCCGCAATCACTTATATGATGTTGCCTGAATTTTATCTTCCTCATCCTCCCCATCTTTTAAATACGGAGCTGTCCTTTCTTTCTGCACCGGTCCGCATGCCGAAAACAGAGCCCGCACTTCCCCGTTTACGACACTTCCCGAACCCTTCACGCCGGACAACTCCGTGGTTACGAACAACAGAAAGGCAACCATTCCCGTCACGGTAGCTACGATAATCGCTATGAAAAAAATGAAAAACCCCTTCTTATCTTTCCTGTCAAAGATTTCCTCGCTGATTGACGTATCTGCTAAAGCGGGATAGGACGGTTTTTTGATTGCCTTCATGTTGCAAACCTAACCCGACGGAATCAAAATCCCGGGACAAAAAAAATAAAAGAATCAAATCAAAAACCTGGGAAAAGGACAATTATGATCCCAGGAAGGGCAGGTACGGCATTAAAATGGAAGAAAATTTCTCTACTACGGGATAAAGGCGTGAAGCCTCAAAAGCTTCTGTCGGCAAAAACGGGGCGTAGTCGTTGATCAGGGTCAAAACATAGGATAAAATGACAAGTAAAATATTCCATTTTATCCACCCGAATATGGCTCCTGTCAGACGGTTAAGCCATCCCAGAAGGACAATTTTCAGAAGCCGGTCCAGAAGCCTGCCCAATAATGCGACAACTATGACCACAATAACAAATGTTGCCACGAAGGCCACGATTTTCAGACCGTCTCCGTTCCATCCGAACCATTCAACTATACGGTCGGCGGCAAATCCGGAAAAATGAAATGAAAAATAACAGGCCAGGATCAGTGCAAGTATACCAAAAACCTGTTTTATGAGCCCTTTGCTCAGGCCTTCGATGACGGCCAGTATCCATACTATTAAAAGTATGATATCTATGTAATTGAGTGAAAGTTTCGCTAACATGTTTCCAAAGATAGCTAAGATTCGTATCTTTGCAAACTATTTTTTACCCCGTTTTGTTATGAAGTTCCCTGAATATAAGAACCTTGACCTGCCTTCGGTACAGGAAAAAATTGTTGAATCCTGGAATAGCCACAATACTTTTTGCCGTAGCATTGACGAGCGTGCCGGTGCTCCTGCTTTTATTTTCTTTGAAGGCCCCCCCTCGGCAAACGGAAAACCCGGCATCCATCACGTTATTTCACGCACCATAAAGGATGTGGTCTGCAGATACAAGACTCAGCGGGGCTTCCGGGTGGAAAGAAGGGCCGGCTGGGATACCCACGGATTGCCTGTAGAACTGAGCGTGGAAAAGATGCTGGGCATTACCAAGGAAGACATTGGCAAAACCATTTCCGTTGAAGAATACAACGCTGTATGCCGCAAGGAAGTGATGCGTTATACGCGGGAATGGGAAACGCTGACCCAAAAGATGGCCTATTGGGTGGACATGAGCCGGCCGTACGTGACCTATCACAATTCCTATATTGAAACAGTCTGGTACCTGCTGAAGGAGATCCACAAAAAGGGGTTGCTCTACAAGGGATACTCCATCCAGCCGTATTCTCCTGCTGCCGGATCGGGACTCAGCTCCCACGAACTGAACCAGCCCGGCTGCTACAAAGACGTAAAAGATACAACGTGCACCGCACAATTTGCCGTCATCCCTGATGAAAAAAGCAAGTCTCTTTTCACAAGGGAAGGGGAGCAGGTATATTTCCTTGCCTGGACTACCACTCCGTGGACTTTGCCTTCAAATACGGCGCTCTGTGTGGGTCCCGGCATCCGCTATATCAAGTTGCGTACGTTCAATCCGTATACCGGTGATCCCATATCCGTAATAATGGCCGAAGACCTGAAGGAGACCCTCTTTCCTGCCAAAAACGCGGAAATTCCTATGGATTCCTACAAAACCGGGGACAAAGCCGTCCCTTACGTGCAGGAACCCGGAATATATACCGGGAAAGACCTGGAAGGTATCCGTTACAACCAGCTTCTGCCCTGGGTCAATCCGGGGGATGGGGCTTTCAGGGTAATCCTTGGAGATTTTGTTACCACGGAAGAAGGGACCGGGATTGTGCACATTGCCCCTACATTCGGGGATGATGACAACAAGGTTGCCAAAAAATACGATATTCCCGCATTGCTTTTGACAGATAAGAACGGCGCATTGTGCCCTATGGTAGATAAAACCGGAAAATTTTACCTGCCTGAAGAGCTGGATCCTGCTTTTGTAGCTTCCAGTGTGAATGTGGAACAGTACAGTCCCTTTGCCGGACGTTTCGTAAAAAACGTTTACGATCCCCAATGGACTGAAGAAAAAGAACAGAATGGCGAATTTGATTCGCTGGATGTTGATATTTGCATGTGGCTGAAAAAGCACGGGCTGGTTTTTCGCATAGAAAAAATGGTTCACAATTATCCCCATTGCTGGCGGACCGACAAGCCCGTACTTTACTACCCGCTGGATTCGTGGTTCATCCGTACTACTGCCGTTAAGGAACGCATGATGGAGCTAAACGACACCATCAACTGGAAGCCCGCTTCCACCGGAACGGGCCGGTTTGGAAAATGGCTGGAAAATCTGCAGGACTGGAACCTTTCCCGCAGCCGTTTCTGGGGCACTCCGCTTCCCGTGTGGCGCACCGAAGACGGTAGCGAAGAATGCTGCATCGGGTCGTTACAGGAGTTGTACGATGCATTGGAAGGATCCGTCAAACAAGGATTCATGAAGTCCAATCCCTTGAAAGACAAAGGTTTTGTTCCGGGCGATTTCACACCGCAGAATTACGAAAAAATTGATCTGCACCGTCCTTTTGTGGACGAATGGATCCTTGCCTCGGCAAAAGGAAAACCCATGCGCCGCGAATCCGATCTGATAGACGTCTGGTTTGACTCGGGCTCCATGCCCTTTTCGCAGGAAGGCCTGGAAAAACTCGGCACTCCGGCTTTCGGACAGGTAGCCGATTTCATTGCCGAGGGGGTGGATCAGACCCGCGGATGGTTCTTTACCCTTCATGCCATCGCAACCATGATCAACGACCGTGTATGTTTTCGCAATGTGCTGTCCAACGGGCTGATCCTGGACAAGAACGGCAACAAGATGAGCAAACGCCTGGGCAACACCGTGGATCCTTTCACCATGCTGGACAAATACGGAGCCGATCCCTTGCGTTGGTACATGATGACCAATGCACAACCCTGGGACAATTTGCGCTTTGACGAGGGTGGAGTTGATGAAGTCCGGCGTAAATTCTTTGGAACCCTCTATAATACATATTCTTTCTTTGCTCTCTATGCCAACGTAGACGGTTTTACCGCCGCCCGGGCCTGCCCGGATAGTTCTGCCCGGGCCTGTCCCGATAGTGATGAATGGGTTCCTGTTGCGCAGCGGCCGGAAATTGACCGCTGGATTATGTCGTTGCTCAATTCCTTAACCTTTAAGGTATTGGCTGCTTACGACGATTACGATATAACTACTGCCGGACGTTTAATCCAGGACTTTGTATGCGACCAGTTGAGCAATTGGTACGTACGCCTGAACCGCAAACGTTTCTGGGGTGGAGAGATGGACAGCCAGAAAGCGGCCGCTTACCAGACTTTGTTCGCCTGCCTGAAAACAGTTGCCTTGCTGGGAGCACCCCTGGCACCTGTTTATATGGAACGGCTCTTTATGGATTTGACGGGAAACGATTCGGTACACCTGGAATTGATGCCCACAGCTGATGAAACCCTCATAGATACTGCCCTGGAAGAACGTATGGATATGGCTCAGCGATGTACATCCCTGGTACTGGCCTTGCGCCGTAAAGTGAACATAAAAGTCCGCCAACCTCTGCACAAGATTCTCATCCCCGTACTGGACCCCTCCCTTGCCGGCAAGCTGGAACAGGTACGTCCGATTATTCTGAGTGAGGTCAACGTCAAGGACATGGAATTCATACACGATACAGCGGGGCTGATCCACAAAGGCATCAAACCCAACTTCAAAGTACTGGGGAAAAAATACGGACCTCAAATGAAAGAGATCACCGCTGCCCTGAACGGTTTTTCACAGCAAGAGATCAATGATCTTGAAAAAGCCACTGAGAACGGTGCGTATACACTGGTCCTTGCTTCCGGTCCCGTATCCCTGGAACGTGACGACGTTACCATCACTTCACAGGATATGCCCGGCTGGCTTATTGCTGCCGACGGACCTTTGACCGTTGCCCTGGATGTTACCATTACCGATGAGCTGCGCAGAGAGGGAATTGCCCGCGAACTGGTGAACCGGATACAGAACCTGCGCAAAGACACAGGACTGGACGTTACCGACAAGATCCGTGTGATCCTGGAAGACCGCAGTGATGTTGCCGAGGCCTTGCAGGATTTCTCTCAATATATTGCCCAACAGGTACTTGCGACTCAAATCACACTGTCTGCGACACCCCCTGCAGCCCATGCTGTAGAATGGGAAGAGGGTACATTGAACATTCATATTGACAAATCATAATTAAATACTACATTTGTGTTTCCCAAAAAACTAGAACCATGACTAAAAAACAAACTACAACCGCTCCAAAAGCGACGGAAGAGGTAAAAGAAAAGGTTCGTTATTCAGATGAGGAACTCCAGGAATTCAAAGCCCTGATCAACGAAAAATTGGCACAGGCCCGTGCCGATTATGAAGAACTGAAAGCCATCGTAACCCATAGCCAGAGTAACGACACAGAAGATACATCTCCCACTTTTAAGGTATTGGAAGAAGGTGCCTCCGCACTCTCCAAGGAAGAAGCCGGCCAGTTGGCCCTGCGCCAGCACAAATTTATCCAGTCCATGGAAATGGCACTGATAAGAATAGAAAACAAAACCTATGGTATTTGCCGTGAAACAGGAAAGCTCATACCCAAAGAACGCCTTCGCCTGGTACCTCACGCCACCCTGTCAGTAGAAGCGAAGAACAACAGAGAATAAAAGTTCCATGGGGAAAAGCAGGTTATCCAAAGGCAAAATCATAGCCATCATTATCAGCACCATTCTTATCCTGGATCAAGTTTTTAAGATCTGGATAAAAACCCATTTTACCCTACACCAAAGCGTCCCCGTTTTGGGCAGATGGTTCCAGCTGTTTTTTGTGGAAAATGAAGGAATGGCCTTTGGGATGGTCTTTGGCGGAGAAGCCGGAAAACTCATCCTGAGCCTGTTCCGCATAGGGCTGAGTATTTTCATCATGTGGTACATTGTCAGGTTACTGAAAAAACCGGACACACCCATGGGCGTTCTTGTAGGCCTCTCCCTGGTATTTGTAGGTGCTGTGGGAAACATCATTGACTGTGCTTTCTACGGACTGATCTTCAATGAATCCGGAGTCACCCAGGTAGCCCGGATGTTCCCTCCCGAAGGCGGCTACGCCACCTTCCTGCACGGCAAAGTCGTAGACATGCTCTACTTCCCGTTGATAGACACCGTCTTGCCGGATCACTTCCCCATCTGGGGCGGCCGCCGCTTTGTCTTCTTCCAATTCATCTTCAACATTGCCGACTCTGCCATCACCTGCGGTGCCCTCTACCTGCTAATTTTCAAATACAAATTTTTCTCCAAAAAATAAAAAGAATCCTTACCTTTGCCACCCCCTAAGGAGCATGAAACGCACCACCGTAAAGGTTCTACCTGCGCACCCAGAACGCACCCAGGACGCACCTGGCACCGCCGGAGGCACTTGCCGCAGACCTTAAATACGGAGCTTGCACCCACATAAACGGAGAGATGCCGGAGCGGTCGAACGGGGCGGTCTCGAAAACCGTTGAACCCTTATGGGTTCCGGGGGTTCGAATCCCCCTCTCTCCGCCAGATCCAAAAACGCAAAGACACGGATAACGTCCGTGTCTTTTTTATGGCAGCTGGCCGGAAAACAAACAAGCTTGTTTTCCCGGCCCGCTGTCATAAAAAGCTGCGCCTTGCTGCTTTGCGTTTTTGGATCTGAAGCCTCCCCTCGGGGAACACCGAGCGCCTGTGGCCGAAGGTAATCCCCGCAAAAAGCAGGAATTTGCAGGAATTTTGGGGGAGGTAGTAAGTGCACGTCTCGGCAAAAATATACGTAACAAGCACAATACCAGAAAGATGCGGCTTTTTAAGGAAAGGCACGTACTTACTACCTCCCCGCAAAAAGCATGAATTTGCAGGAATTTTGGGGGAGGTAGTAAGTGCACGTCTCGGCAAAAATATACGTAACAAGCACAATGCCAGAAAGATACGGCTTTTTAAGGAAAGGCACGTACTTACTACCTCCCCGCAAAACGCAGGAATTTGCAGGAATTCCGGGGGAGGTGGTAAGTACCCGTCTCGGCAAAAATACACGTAACAAGCACAATACCAGAAAGATGCGGCTTTGAAAGGAAAGGCACGTACTTACTACCTCCCCGCAAAAAGCAGGAATTTACAGGAATTCCGGGGGAGGTAGTAAGTGCACGTCTCGGCAAAAATATACGTAACAAGCACAATACCAGAAAGATGCGGCTTTGAAAGGAAAGGCACGTACTTACTACCTCCCCGCAAAAAGCAGGAATTTACAGGAATTCCGGGGGAGGTAGTAAGTGCACGTCTCGGCAAAAATATACGTAACAAGCACAATACCAGAAAGATGCGGCTTTGAAAGGAAAGGCACGTACTTACTACCTCCCCGCAAAAAGCAGGAATTCGCAGGAATTTCGGGGGAGGTGGTAAGTACCCGTCTCGGCAAAAATGCACGTACTTACTACCTCCCCGCAACAACATTAAATAATCAAAGAGTGATAGATAACAGGGAAACAGGTACAATAAACATTATGAAAAATAACTACTCTGCTCTGTGTTAACAGGCATTTTTGCTTAAATTGTAAGAAACCACTCTGGTAGCGTTAATCCATTTATCCGAAATAAATAAGTATATTTAAAGTCACAAATTTTGACACTTGTCAAGGTCTGCGTACACACATAAACACATACAAAAATACATGACAGAGCTTGGCAAAGACAATAAATATATTGACATAGAAAAATCCATCCGGGAAAGTAAATCCAAAATGCTGACACGCATCCCCGGATTTGCAATTAAATGGATCATATCGATTATCAGGCAAGATGAAATCAACCACATACTAAGTAAATATTCAGATTATTCAGGGAAGGATTTTCTTGACAAAATCATAGAAGAATTTAACGTAAAGGTTGTTGTTGAAGGAAAGGAAAACCTTCCTGAAAACGGAAAGTGCTTTTTTGTGGCCAACCATCCGTACGGAATACTGGACGGTTTGATACTGACACACATTGTATCAGAAAAATACGGGCAACTGAAGGCCATTGCCAACGATGCTTTTATGCTTATCCCTCAATTGCATCCCTTCATTGCAGCTGTAAATGTATACGACAAATCCTCAAAGGCCTATATCAAAGCCCTTGACGATACTTTTACAATGGATATTCCAATTACCCATTTTCCGGCAGGTGAAGTATCCAGAGTGTACAACAAAAAGATCCAGGATACAGAATGGCAAAAGAGCTTTATCAGAAAAGCCATTTCAAGCAACAGGGCCATTGTTCCCATTTATTTTTACGGGAGAAATTCATTATTATTCTATTTGATCTTCTCTTTAAGACGATTGTTCCGTATTAAAGCGAACCTGGAATTAATGCTGCTGCCTCGTGAAATGTTTAAAAAAAGAAATGAAACCGTAAGAGTCATTATTGGCGAACCAATTCCCCATAAAATGTTTGTCAATACAAGATCCCACCTGGACTGGGCACAACATGTACGTTCCAGGGTTTATAGTTTAAGGAATATGAAACCAAGCCTGATTTTATGACTTTAAAGACTAATCTACGTGAAACTTTTTTTCGTATTTGGTATTGGTACGTGAACAAAGCAGACAAGAACGCCCAAATACTTTTCATGAACTTCGGTTACCATGACCCAAGTCAGCATATTGCCATGGATGAAAAAAGTGAACGTGACAGGTACTCTATCCAGCTATACCATCATTTGGCAGAAGCCGTTGACATGCAAGGTAAAGATATTGTGGAGATCGGTTGTGGCAGAGGTGGCGGTTTGTCTTATATCGCAAGTAACTTTTCACCCGCGACGGCAATTGGGATTGACCTGAACAAACGGGCAGTCCGGTTTTGTGGCCGTCGTTACAAAATGAACGGATTGTCATTTTCACAGGGCGACGCCCAACATCTGAAACTGGAGGACGACTCCTGCGACATAGTCATTAACGTGGAATCATCACACCGCTATCCGAATATGACTGCCTTTTTAAATGAAGTCTTCCGTATTTTGCGTCCCGGTGGTTCTTTCTTATTTACCGATTTCAGATACGATAGTGAGATGGATGAACTAAAGAAAGATCTGAAAGGAAGCGGATTCACTGTGATCAAAGAAAAAATTATCAACCGGGAAATCACTACAGCGCTTGAACTGGATGACAATCGCAGACGCAGCCTTATTAAAACCCTGGCTCCCAAATTCCTTCACAAACTTGCTCTGAATTTTGCCGGGGCACTGGGGTCTGATACATACAACAATTTTACTTCCGAAAAATACGTTTATTTCAGCTACGTTTTTAACAAATAAAGCAACATTCTTTATGAAAACCTATCAAAAATTATTTAGTGCCCTTTTTGTGATATTGATCACAGGTGTTTTTCTGTCCTGTGAAAAGCCGCATATCATCAATCCGTTTAGAAAATGCAGTATGGAGAGAGAACTGATCGTTGTAATCAGTGATATACACCTGGGGGCAGACCTTGCTTATGCCGAATGCAAGGACAACTTGCCGGCTCTGGAAGAATTCCTGACGCAGATAAGGGAATCTGCCAATGTAAAAGAACTGGTTATTGCCGGAGACCTGCTTGACGAGTGGTTCGTACCGGCTCCGGTGGATACCTACCGGGGAAAGGACCAGGCGGATTTTGTAAAACGTATTGCCGAGGCAAACAAAGGCGTTTTTGATGTTTTGAAAAAGATCATCCGGGAAAAGAGGATCCTGGTGACTTATGTGCCCGGCAACCACGATCTGACCATTACCGAGGCAAGCGTTGATCTCATTCTTCCTGGAATCAACCAGAAACGCGATCCCGAGTTGGGCCTGGGAACTTACTCTCCAGTGGGTTATCCCAAGATTGTGATAGAGCACGGGCACCGGTACAATTTCTTTTGTTCTCCCGATCCGTACTCCAACCAGGATGTTGCTCCGGGAACCATCCTGCCGCCGGGATACTTTTTCACCCGGATTGCTGCCCAGTATGTTGCGCAGGGACATCCATCGGTAGAAATTGTTCTTCCGCCTGTAACTCCCAATACTTCAGGAGATGAAAGCCAGAACCTGCTTTATGCCTATTGGAAAATGTGGGAGTGGACATTAACAAACTTCACCATTGAGGATCAATTTGACGAGGACATCATTGTGACAAATGTTAACGGGTTTACAGGGTCCTATTCCGTAAACGACGTACTTCCTTATCAGGAAACTCCCGGAGGATTCATAGATGTAAATCTTTACAAAGGAATCCAGGATACCTGGATGCAAAGACAGGCGCACAACCATGTGCCGGTTCCTATCCCTGCTCAACAGGCCATTTCCGGATCTGCCCTGGCCAGCGAAACTGATAATCAGGCAGCTGAGCAATACTTTTTAAATCCAAAGTCAAACGTAAGAATTGTTGTTTTTGGTCATTCTCACGTTCCTGTAATCCTATCTTCTTTTGATCATTTACAGCAAAAATCGATCTATGTAAATTCCGGGACCTGGATTGATGACAATCCCAAAAGGACAACCATGAATTTTGTGGTTATTACCCCTCAGAAAGATGATTGTTGCTCTAAAACGCATGTCAGGCTATACAATTTTGAAAATGAAGTGATTACGCTGATGGCAGAAGATTCGGTTCGCTTGTAAAAGAAAGGGAGGATCCCAATGATAACTAATACTCTGATAGCGCCATGTGGAATGAATTGCGGGATATGTCTTGGCTATCTGCGGGAAAAAAACCATTGCAACGGCTGCAGGGAATGGAGCAAGAACAAACCTGAATACTGCAGGAAATGCATCATTGTAAACTGCGAACTGCTTCATAAAACAGAATCAAACTTTTGCTACGACTGTGAAAAATACCCTTGCAGAAGGTTAAAGCAATTGGATACAAGGTACAGGACAAAATACAATATGAGCATGCTTGAGAACCTTCAAATAATAAAGGAATCAGGTCTGGAACGGTTTATGCAATTAGAGAGACAACGTTGGACTTGCCCTGCCTGTGGCGCCACACTCTGTGTACACAGGGATTTTTGCTTGAATTGCAAAGAACCCAGGAGTCTTAAAAATATTGAATAATGGTAGAGAATAAAGAAAAAAATCTGAAAAATAAGATGTTTTTGGAGACTTTAAGTCCCTTTGACTTTCCTTCAACAGTAGAAAAATTGTCAATAGAAATAGAGAATAAATCATGGAAGGTATCAAATGTATATGATTTACAGAAGACTTTAAATCAACATGGTAAAGATGTCTTGCCTGTTAAGGTTTTTTCTCTTTGTCATCCAAATCATTCAAGCAGGATTCTGGAAAAAGATTCAGAACGCATTATTTCGTCAATGATGCCTTGTCGTGTAAGCATTTATGAAAAGGCAGACGGAAAGACGTATATATCAAGAATGAATTCATCAATGATTGCTGCAGGTTTTGGTGGTATTGCTGAACAAGTGATGACAGAATCTGCCAGTGAGGTTGAAGAGATTATTGAACACATATTACAGGAAGATTGACAGGAGTCCCAAATGTCCAAAACGTCCCAGATAAATTAGGAAGTTATGAACAAAAAGCAATGGATAAGGATCTTAAGGGTAGTGATGCCTTTGATAGGATTGACCTGTATTGTTTTGTTCGCTCCTGTGGAACTTATAAAACCCTGGCTTTCACCACTACCGGAAAGAGTACAGCAGCAGGTAGATGATGCTATAGGATACGGCCTGG
>CAZITX010000009.1:0-85858 GCA_964542305.1 uncultured Muribaculaceae bacterium
TTGTGCTGGTCGGAAACTTATTTTTGAAAAAGGTCGTTCAACGCATTGAGTTTTTCATCCAGCTCACGACATTTCTCCTCATACTGATCTTCTGAAGGCAAATCTGTCCTAACCCCGTAATAATACTTGATTTTTGGTTCTGTTCCTGAAGGCCTTACGGTCACCACAGTATTATCTGCGCAAACAAATTGTAGCACATCGGATTCAGGAAGGTTGATCTCATACCTCAGATCGCTTACCAGATCTACCGTTTCCCTTTTCTTATAATCATGAAACAAAACGACTTCAGATCCCAAAAGCCGGGACGGGGGATTTTCCCTGAAACGAGCCAAGATGGACCTGATCTGCTCCATACCGTCTTTTCCCTTGAGTGTTACTGAAACCATACGTTCTTTAAAAAAGCCGAACCGCAGGTATACTTCCCGCATCAGATCATAAAGCGTTTTTCCTTTGGAGGCTGCCCAACAGGCAACTTCCGCAGCCAAAGCACAAGTTACAACGGCATCTTTGTCCCTTACAAATTGGCCTACATTAAAACCGTAGCTTTCCTCTCCCCCGCATATAAATTCTTTTCTGCCCTCGTTGTTGCGGATCACTTCGGCTATGTATTTGAATCCTGTAAGCACATTATAACAGGCAACATCGTAATGGTCGGCTATGGATTGTAAAAGATCACTTGTCACGATCGTCTTGACAATATATTCATTTCCCTTGAGGCGTTTTGTATCTTTCCATTTCTCCAATAAATAGTAAGTCAAGAGGGCTGCTGTCTGATTCCCGTTCAGTAACTCAATCTGACCGGCAGGATTCCTGACAGCTATCCCTACCCTGTCAGCATCAGGATCAGTAGCCATGACCAATTGGGCTCCTGTCTGCTCCGCTTTTTCAATAGCCAGTTTTAAGGCAGCCGGCTCTTCCGGGTTCGGAGAAACAACAGTAGGAAAAAACCCGTCGGTCACATCCTGCTCGGGAACGTGAAAAACATTTGTAAAGCCCAATCTTGAAAGAGCTTCAGGTACCAAATGTACACCTGTCCCGTGAAGTGGCGTATAAACCATCTTCAGATCACGGAATGCTTCTATAGCTTGAGGACTTAAATTTATCAGGCTTAAAATGGCATCCAGATATAACGTATCTGCTTCTTCACCCAGCATTACAATTTTTCCCTTTCCCCCGGAAAATTTTACCATGGAAGGTGAAGATATTTTTTGCACTTCCTCAATAATCATGGCATCCCGGGGTGCCACCACCTGTGCCCCGTCATTGCCGTATACTTTATATCCGTTGTATTCTTTGGGATTATGACTTGCCGTGATCATTACGCCGATATTGCATTTATGCTGCCTGACTGTAAAACTCAATTGCGGAGTAGGTCTTAGAGAATCATACAGGTAAATAGTAAAATCATTGGCTGCCAACACCTCTGCTGTAATCTTTGCAAACTCGGGAGACTGATTTCTGCAATCATAAGCTATAGCGGCTTTATAAGGTCCGGCTTCGTTCTTTTTTACGAAATCAGCCAATCCCTGTGTAACCATACCCACAGTATACCGGTTCATACGGTTTGTTCCCACGCCCATTATACCACGTAACCCTCCTGTCCCGAATTCCAGGTTTTTATAGAACGAATCTTCCAATGTTGCAGGATCTTCTTTCATAAGCCTGAGTACTTCGTTACGTGTTTGTTCATCAAAAGACGGACCCATCCATTCCCGGGCCTTTTCCATACTATTCTGTTCCATATTCTTTCAAATTATGTGTTCTATTCCTTCCTGCCAATGGGGAACCCTGACCCCTGGCAACTGACTTATTTTTTGCGGACTCATTACAGTATAAACCGGCCTGGGGGCACCTTCCGGATAGCCTGTTTCAATCGGTAAAACGGGAACCGGAACAAAAGCCGGATCTTTTTTCTGTATCAGATCCCGTACCTTCTGTGCAAAAATGTAGCGGCTGCAACCTCCTCCCGAATTGGTATAGTGAAACAAGCCCGAGTCAATGCGGTCCTTCATCAGGCAAAACAAAGCATCCACAAGGTCCGGTGCATACGTTGGCGAATTCTTCTGAAATGCGTCTACATACAACGGTCCGGTTTGGGTTCCGAGTAAACCGGGTACTGCAGCCAAAAAATTCCGGGAGTGACGGGAATAGACCCAGCTGGTGCGGACTACGACGCCCCTTGGATAGGCCAAAACCTTCAGTTCTCCGGCCCTTTTGGATGCTCCGTATACGTTTACAGGTGAAGTCTCATCTTCTTCCGTGTAAGGTTTGTCTTTCTTTCCGTCAAATACATAATCCGTAGATAAATGGATTATTACGGTACGTGTCTTTTCGCTTGCCTTTATCATTCCCTCCAGACAGTCTGCATTTAACCGGTATGCCGTCTGTGGATCTTCCTCCGCTTTGTCCACATGGGTAAAGGCAGCTGCATTGATCACATAATCCGGTTTTTCGTGCATAAAACAGGACATTAAAGCATCCGGATCCGTGATGTCCAGCTTTTCCCGGGAAAAAGCCGCCAAATCGATATCATTTTGAGATGCAGCTATTTGGGATACTATCGTGCCTACACCTCCCTGTGCCCCTGTAAGAACCACTTTCATACTAACAAAGATATTAAAAATGAAGCTACAAGGTACCCGGCACTTTGCTTATCTTTGCCGTCAGACCGCCTGATATGTCAAAAGATTACAAAAAACAAATGATCCTGCTCCTGGCCGTTTCACTGCTGGTCAGGTGTATTGTGGCTGCATTGACAGAACTGGGAAACGACGAGGTATATTACTGGACATATGCATTATACCCGGACTGGAGTCACTTTGATCATCCTCCTATGGTAGGATGGATCATACAATTGTTCACGTTAAATCTCAGGTACGATTCCGCCTTTTTCCTCCGTCTGCCGGCCCTGATCCTGGGAACAGTCAATACGTGGATGATCTACCGCCTGGGAATGCTGATAAGAAACCCCCGGACAGGTTGGTACGCCGCCCTGCTCCATACCGGATCACTCTATGCCACGATCCTTGTGGGAACTTTCATTCTGCCGGATACACCCCTGAGTACTTTTTACCTGCTTTCCTTGTTTTTCATGTTTAAGGCCTGCGGATTGGGTTCATCGGATAAAAAAGATCCACAACCGGTATTTTTTTTACCGGCCGGCGTCTTTGCAGGTCTGGCCATGCTCAGTAAATACACCGGAGTTTTTCTTTGGGCGGGAACGTTCCTTTTTGTCCTTTTTTACCGCAGGAGCCTCTATAAAAACCTGTATTTCTGGCTGGGTATCCTGGTCTCGGCATTCCTGTTTTTACCGGTCGTTATCTGGAATTTAACCCAGGATCTTTCCAGTTTTGCTTTTCACTCCGGACGCGTATCCTTTTTTGGAGAAGGCATCAAACCGTTCCTGTTCGGGCGGGAGATCTTTGGAGCGTTTTTATACAACAACCCGGTTAATTTTATCCTCATCATCTGGGCCATCCTGTCTTCATTCATCAGAAAACACACACAAGTTCCAACACGTGATGCAGTGACAACAGGAACAAGGAGGATGATCCTTTTACAATCCCTCCCGCTTATAGCCACCTTTTTGTTTTTTTCACTTTTCAGGGAAACTCTGCCGCACTGGAGTGCTCCGGCATTCTATCCCCTGATCCTTCTGGCTGCTGCCACGGTTGATGTCCGTTCTCTGGAATGGCCGGTAAAAGTGTCCGTAGCGTTTCTCTTCATAGTCGTTTTAGTGAGCGTAGTACAGATACAAACAGGTTTTATTCCCCTCGTGCCTCCGACCTCTGCTACAGAAGAATCTGCAACCGATCCATACAGAGAACTCGGCAGAAAAGATTTTACCCTGGACATGTACGGATGGGAACAGCTGGGAGATTATTTTGCGGTTGTCAGCGGGCAACAGGAAGCGCTTTACAAGGAATCAAACGGAAACAAAGGCATGCCCGGAGAAAGTGCCATTTTGGCGTATCGCTGGTTCCCGGCAGCACATCTGGATTACTATGTGGCCCGGCCATCCGGTAAGGTGGTAAAAACAAAGGGTCCCGTGGAAAGGACCCATAAATACCATCAGATCACGCAAATCAGGGGCGGGATCGCTCCCGGGGAAAAGCTTTATTATATTGAATCAAGCCGTTTCCCCGGAAACATCTCCAACACAGTCCCGCTGGACACGTTTTTTGTACAACGGTGCGGAAAACCGGTAATCCGTTATGTGATCCATTGCATAACGGAAGAATAAGTGCGGTAAAAAATTAAAGTTCAACCGAGGCAAACAACGTATCCACCATAACGGTAAACGTTCCCGGTTCCACCCTCCATTTTTCGTCAGCTCCCCAGAATTGCAATTGATCTTGCTGTACGCTCAACCGTACTGTTTTGGTTTCTCCGGGTTCCAGGATGATTTTGGAAAACGCCTTCAACTCCTTAACCGGCCTGGTCATGGATGCATAATCATCCCTGATGAACAGCAATACGGTTTCTTCTCCTGACCGGGTTCCTGTATTGGTAACATCCACTGTTACTTCCAAAACTCCTTCTTTAAAACCGCCTGATTGCAAATTGGCATATTCATACGTTGTGTATGACAGTCCGTAGCCGAATTCGTAAAGAGGCATGGGATTTTCCATTACTATGGGATGGAAGTAATGCGAAGGCATATGATTGTAAACAGAAAGAATGTTGCCGGTGGATCTTGGAAAAGTGACAGGCAATTTTCCGGAGGGATTCACGTGGCCGTAAAGGATCTCGGCAAGGGCGATTCCGCCTTTCATACCGGGTTCCCAGGCTTCCACCAAAGCATCGGCCTGCCGGGCAATCCATTCCACCGCCAGGGGGTGTCCGTTATTCAGCACCACAATGCAGGGTTTCCCACTGTCCAGGATGTTTCGAACCAATTCTTCCTGGAGTCCGGGCAGGCGCAAATTGCCCCGCTCCACATCTTCCCCGGACGTTTTATTGTTCCAGTCCTTGCGATTCACATACTCTCCCACAAACACAATGTTCAGATCTGCATTACGGGCCATCACCCCGGCGCGACGGACTTTTTCATGATCCATATACCGGATGGATTCTCCCTGGTCCAGGAAAGTGAAACGCGTTTCGGGAGCCACCGATTTCAGTCCCTCCAGGAAGGTCACCACATTTTCATCGGGTTGCGGGAACGTCCAGTCGCCCATGATCCCCTGGGAATCGGCATTTGGTCCGGTCACAAATACGTTTTTGTATTTTCCTCCGTCTGTCAGGGGCAGGATCCCGTTGTTTTCCAGTAGCACTATACTTTTGCGGGCAGCCTCCAAAGAAGTCTGCACGTGTTCTTCTTTTAAAAGAACCTGGTCTACAGCAGATTCCTCAAAGAAAGGATTTTCAAACAGTCCCAGACGGAATTTCATTTCCAGTATCCTTCGGCACGATTGATCAATCCTGGATTCGGGGATCACTCCCTCTTCAACGAGCTTCATCATAGCCGGTACAAAAGCGGGTCCGTGCATATGCATATCCATACCCGCCATAACTGATTGGGCGTAAGCATCTTCAACCGAAACGGCAGTACGGTGGAGATCATAAATATGTTCCATATCCATCCAGTCGCTGACCACAAAGCCCTCAAAACCCATTTCGTTCCTGAGAACGTCCTGCATCAACCAGGGATGCGCATGACACGGAATTCCACTCAATTCATTGTGTGCCATCATAAAAGTAAGTGCCCCGGCATCAACGCATGCCTTGAAAGGCGGAAAAAAGACTTCCCGCAATGTTCTTTCCGAGACATCGGTCGGAGCTCCGTTGGTCCCGTTTACAGGCTGGGACCCTCCCACAAAATGCTTGGCACAGGCGAGCACCAGGTCCTTCTCCAATCCTTCATCTCCCTGGAATCCTTTAACAGCAGCTTCCCCCATCAGGGATACCAGGTAAGGATCCTCTCCGAATGTTTCTCCTACCCTGCCCCATCTCTGGTCCCGCGCCACCTCGACATTGGGGGCAAAAGTCCAGTGCATCCCGATGGCTCGCATTTCCAATGCCGTCTGCCGGGAAGACACATAAACCAACTCAGGATCAAAAGTGGATGCCATGCCTATTGACGTGGGATAGACAGTCGTTCCACTTACCAGGGCACATCCGTGTACTGCATCAATCCCCATTAACAAGGGAATACGAAGCCGCGATTCCATTGCCAGTTGCTGCAATTCATTGGCCTCTCCGATAGTTACCGAGTGCAAAAAGGATCCAATCTTTCCATCCCGGGCCATCTCTGCTATATCTTCTTTCAAAAAGCCGGGATAAAATGCCTGGGCAGTATTGCGCAGTAGTTCTTCCTCTGTCATACCCGCCTGGGATTCATCAATGTGATTCAATCCCACACATTGATTCATCTGACCGATCTTTTCCTCCAGTGTCATTCTTTTCATCAGGTCGGCCACTCGTTTTTCTACACTCAGATCAGGGTTCATATAAGGAAGATTATCTCCTGAACCGCCCGAACAGGAAGCGGCAAAAAACATAGCTGTCATAAACAAAATAGTTATTCCTTTCATAGATAAACATATTACATGCGTTGGACAGCAAATGTAGCCAATTTTATGTGTTTTAGATAAAATAAGCAAAGGATATCAAGGCAAAAGACGTTAAATTTACATTTTGAAAATCATACGACATTTAACCGTTACATCATGAAAAAATATTTATCATCAATTTTTGCCTTCCTCCTGCTGGCAGGGTGCAACCAGCCCCCTGAAGTAAAGGAAATAGCTTTGGATCCTGTATGGAAATTCCAAACTGGAAACGAGATCCAATGGGCTTCACCCGAATTTGACGACAGCCAGTGGCCCGGAATCTCTATTGCCGATTCCTGGGAAAACCAGGGGTACACCAATTACGACGGGTATGGCTGGTACCGTAAAACCATTACGCTTCCCGATGATATACTCAAAGCCGCACAATTTTACGGAGGGTTGCTTATCCGCTACGACAACGCTGACGATTCGGATGCATTGTATTTTAACGGACAGGCTGTAGATACTACTGGCAGTTTCCCGCCGGATTATCTGAGCCGTTACGGAATAAAAAGAGCTTACACAGTACCTTATGGACAGGTACGAACCGACGGACCCAACACCATTGCAGTACAGGTCTATGACGGTGGAGGAGACGGGGGGCTGCTTACTTCGGCATTTATCATCCAGCCTATCGCCCCGGCTCAGGATATTTCTCTTGATTACACTGTGGATGCGAAAAACGGCGTTTTCATGGGAGACGATCCCCGGACGCTTACCGTTACCGTAACCAATAATGAAGATAAAACAACAAAGTCCGTTATCCACCTGACTGTAACCACTGATGATTACCAGCCTGTACAGGAATCTTCATACAAAGCCCGGATCAAACCGGGAGCGGGAATGACATGGGGCATTAAACTGGATATTACTCAGCCGGGATTTTACCGTTGCACCCTTCGTCTGGAAACCAACGGATTAAAGGGAGAACCGACAACTTTCAATGTGGGGTACGAACCTGAAAAGATCGTATCACCACAGGACGCACAGGAAGATTTTGATGCATTCTGGGCGGAAACACGTGCGGAACTGGATCGTACACCTATGCGCGCCACCATGAAACTGCTCAGAGAACATTCCACCGGAGCCAGAAACGTATACTACGTGGAAATGAGATCCCTGGACAACCAGATCATGGGAGGTTATTATGCAGCTCCTAAAAAGAAAGGCAAATATCCTGTTATCATTACATACATGGGATACGGATCCAATGCCTGGATGCCACATACAGACGGCGAACCCGGATTCATTTCATTTATTGTATCGGTACGTGGACAAGGTATCTATAAACCGGGAAACAAATACGACAACAAATGGATCGTTTCCGGCCTGGAAGACAAAAATACTTACTATTACCGGGGTGCTTTCATGGACCTTGTCCGCGCAATCGACTTTGTTTGTTCAAGGCCCGAGGCGGATACAGAACGGATCGCTGCCGAAGGCGGTAGCCAGGGAGGTGCTTTCACCATGGCCGCCTGTGCCCTGGACGACCGGATAGCCGTTGCTGCCCCCACCATTCCTTTTTTGAGCGATTACCGTGATTATTTCCGGATCGTAGACTGGCCAAGGAGTGATTTCGATGCTTATATGAGAGAATATCCTGATGCCCGATGGGAAGACATTTATCGGTTACTGACTTACTTTGATATCAAAAACCTGGCTTCCCGCATCAAAACCCCTACCATCATGGCCGTCGGGTTACAGGATGAAACGTGTCCCCCACACACCAATTTTGCCGGGTACAACCTGATCACGGCGCCCAAAGAGTACCGGATCTACCGGGAAAACGGACACAACACACCACCTGAATGGCAGGATGTCCGTATGGACTTTTTCAATAAATATTTAAACCTGAAATAACATGAGAAAAACGATACTCTTTTTTGCCGTATTTTTTCTTTTTTCACTGGGAATCACCAGTTGCAACAATACTGCCGGGGACGTTCCGTTCGTTCACGTGGAAAACGGACAATTCATCAAAAACGGACAACCTTATCATTTTATCGGCTTTAATTTCTGGTATGCCGGTATATTGGCCTCTGAAGGAACCGGGGGAGACAGGGACCGGTTGCACCGGGAACTGGATTTTCTGAAATCCGCCGGGGTGGACAATCTAAGGATCATGATAGGGGCAGACGGACCGGAAAACAGGGCAAAGGTGCGCCCCAGCCTGCAGACTGAACCCGGAGTATACAACGACACGTTGCTCAGGGGGCTGGATTACCTGCTTGTTGAATTAGGTAAAAGGGATATGTTGGCCGTACTGTTTTTCAACAATACCTGGGAATGGACAGGAGGGTATTCCCAATACCTGGAATGGGCAGGTTACGGCAAAGCCCCTGTCCCTGTTATTGACGGATGGCCGGCATTCCAGGAATATGTAGGGCAATACATGGGATGTGTAAAATGTGACAGTTTGTTCAGAGACCATCTGAAAAACATCATCACACGCGTAAACAGCATTTCAGGCGTACCTTATTCTGAAGAGCCCGCCATTATGTCCTGGCAGATAGCCAACGAACCCAGACCTATGGGTGCGGACAACAAGGAATTGTACCAGAAATTCATTTTGTCTACCGCCGAATATATTAAATCCATGGATCCCAATCACATGGTGTCTGTAGGATCGGAAGGATCATACGGCAGCGAAAACGACATGGACCTTTACAGAAGGGTGCATCAGACCGAATACGTGGATTACCTGACGTGCCATATCTGGCCCAAAAACTGGATGTGGATTGATATCCGGGATATTCCCGGATCCGTGGAACGGGCCTCAGCCGCGGCAAATAAGTACCTGGACGAACACAAAGCCCTTGCCGGGGAACTGAATAAGCCCATCGTCCTTTCGGAATTCGGGTTCCCCCGGGACAATCACTTGTATAACAGGGAAGATCCAGTTACGGCACGCAATTCTTTTTTCGAACACATTTTTAAACGTTTACTGGAATCTGTAAAGGAGTCCGGGCCTTTTTCCGGATGCAATATATGGGCATGGGGCGGCTTTGCACAACCCCGTAATGTGTTCTGGCAACCCGGAGACGATTACTGCGGGGATCCTTCCCAGGAAGAACAGGGCCTCAACTCTGTTTTTGCACAGGACAGTACGGTTTCCCTGATAAAATCCTATATTGAACTGATCCACCAATAATTTTTACTATGAAAAAACAACTCTTGGTATTTATACTGTTTTTTTCTTTTTCATTCAGTACTTACACAATCTATGCCCAGAAGTTTCAGAATATGGCCCCCGTTCCTCCCATGGGATGGAACTCGTGGAACCGTTTTGGTTGTAATGTGAATGAAAAAATGCTGAAAGAAACGGCTGATATGCTCGTAGAAACAGGAATGCGGGATGCCGGTTACACATACCTGGTCATAGATGATTGCTGGCACGGAGAAAGAGACTCCCTGGGATTCGTTCAGGAACATCCGGACCTGTTCCCTTCAGGAATGAAAGCTCTGGCCGAATACATTCATGCACGAGAACTGAAATTCGGCATTTATTCATCTGCCGGGTTTAAAACTTGTGCGGGAAGGCCTGCCAGCCGGGGTCGCGAATACCAGGATGCCATGGTCTATGCCTCCTGGGATGTGGATTATTTGAAATACGACTGGTGCGGTACAGAGGGACTGTGTGCTTACGGAGCTTACATGACCATGCGCGACGCCCTGTACGAAGCCGGCCGGCCCGTAGTTTTCAGTTTGTGTGAATGGGGAAGCAATAAACCGTGGCTTTGGGGTGCGGAAATGGGACACCTTTGGAGAACTACCGGGGATATATGTGCCATTTTCGACGGATTGGAGGACCACGGCACCTATAAAACATTGGGGGTTTTGCAGATTCTTGACCTGCAGGACACACTCCGCACCTATGCAGGCCCGGACGGATGGAACGATCCCGATATGCTCCAGGTGGGCAACGGGATGACTGTGGGAGAAGACAGGGCACATTTCACCATGTGGTGTATACTCTCTGCTCCCTTGATGGCAGGCAACGACCTTAGGAACATGAACCCGGAAACAATTGAAATACTGATGAACAGGGAAGCTATTGCCATAGACCAGGATCCATTGGGCATACAAGGATTTCCTTTTAAAAAAGAAGGGAGTCTTCACACCTGGCTGAAACCTTTGTCGGAAGGCAGGTGGGCCGTATGTTTCCTGAACCGCGGCACACAGGATATTTCGCTCAGCATTGACTGGAAACAATTTACTGTTAAAGATGAACTCAGCGGACAGCAACTGGACACTAAGAAAAATGTATATTCAGTAAGGGATATATGGGCAAAGGAAGACCTGGGAACTACCGGCAAAAAGGATCTCAATGCCCTGCTGCCCGGACACGATGTTATTTGCGTTGTTCTCACGCCTGTTAACGCATTATAAGCATGGAAAAGATCACTTTCAGGGAAAAACTGGGGTACGGTTTCGGAGACATGGCATCCAGCATGTTCTGGAAAATATTCGGGATGTACCTCCTGTTTTTTTACACCAAGGTGTTTGGCATTTCCCCTGCCGCAGCCGGTACCATGTTTCTTCTAACACGTATCTGGGATGCAGTGAATGATCCCATCATGGGCTTGATATCTGACAGAACACAAACCCGATGGGGAAAATACCGTCCTTATCTTTTGTGGGGAGGCATTCCTTTTGCCCTCATTGGCGTATTGACCTTTTTCACTCCCGACTGGGGTGAAAATGCCAAACTTGCCTATGCGTACTTCACCTATACCCTGATGATGATGATCTATACGGTTGTTAATGTACCCTATGCATCATTGTTGGGGGTAATGTCGCCTCTTCCCAAAGACAGGAATACACTTTCGTCTTACCGGATGTTCTTTGCCTACGTGGGAAGTTTCATCACGTTTATGATCCTGCAACCTTTGGTAGATGCATTCAGCAGCCGCGGATCAACAGGGGAACAGATATCCATGGAACCGGGTGCCTGGACAGCAGCCGTTGCCGTAATCGGTGCCATATGCGCTCTGCTGTTTTTCCTGTGTTTCCGCTTTACAAAAGAACGGGTAAAAGCAGCCGATGAAAGCAGTAACAAGGCTTCTGTAGGAACGGATCTGAAACGTCTTTTTACCAACAGGCCCTGGTGGATCCTGCTGGCCTCGGGAATTTCGGCGTTGTTATTCAATTCCATCCGTGACGGCGTGGCATTGTTTTATTTTACCGATTACGTTACCTCCACGTTCAGAACGGCAGCTTTCGGCTGGACTGTCGGAACCATCTATCTGTTGGTGGGACAAGCTTCCAATATGATAGGAGTCGCCCTGGCTGCACCGGTAGCCAATAGGATCGGCAAAAAGAAAACGTACCTGGGAGCTATGATTCTGGCTGCCTTGCTGAGTTGTTTCTTCTTCATGCTCAAGTCGGACCAAATCATGCTGATCATGATATTCCAGGTAGTGATCAGTGCCTGTGCCGGGATCATATTCCCGTTGCTCTGGAGCATGTATGCCGATATTGTGGATTACCAGGAACTGAAAACAGGAAGAAGGGCTACCGGACTGATCCTCAGCTCATCTTCCATGTCGCAGAAATTCGGATGGGCAGTAGGTGGTGCCATTACAGGCTGGTTGCTGGCCGCGTTCGGCTATGATGCAGACCTTGCCGTTCAAAGCCAGAATGCTATACACGGTGTACGTCTGATGATGAGTTTTCTGCCTGCCATAGGATGTGTACTGGCCATCATTGCCATTGCTTTGTACCCTCTTGGAGAAAAAAAAGTACTGGATATCACTGCGCAATTGAATAAAAGAAGAGCTGCGAATGGATAATCAGACTACAATAGACAATTTTCGCGGGGAACTTCACGATGAACTGACAGGCAACATCCTTCCGTACTGGATGAAACTCCGTGACACCGGTTTTGGAGGCTATTACGGCCGGGTGACAGGTAAGGAAGAACTTGTCAGAGATGCCCCTAAAGGAGCTGTTCTTCAATCCAGAATATTATGGACTTTTTCAGCGGCAGCGCGCATACTCAGAAATAAAGAGTATCTGGCTTATGCTGCTTACGCTAAAGATTTCCTTTTGGGGAAAATGTACGACAAAGAGTACGGAGGAATTTTCTGGAGCGTTGATCATAAAGGAAATATTGAAGATCCCAGGAAACAGTTTTATGCACTTGGATTTGCTCTTTACGGATTGAGCGAATACCACAGGGCAACCGGTGATCCCGTTGCCCTGGAGAAGGCGATTACCCTTTTCAATGATATTGAAACCCATTCTTATGATAAGATCTACGGAGGATACCTGGAGGCAGCCGCCAGGGATTGGAGTGAGATCCGCGATTTGCGTCTTTCAGCAAAAGATGCCAACGAGAAAAAAACCATGAACACGCATTTGCATATCCTGGAACCGTATACCAATTTGTTCAGGGTATGGAAAGATCCGCGGCTGGAACAGGCTTTGGCAAGTCTGGCAGAAGTATTCCTGGACAAAATTGTCAATCCCAAGACGCATCACCTATCTTTATTCTTTGACGAGGAATACCACGTAAAAGGATCGGGCCTGTCTTACGGACATGATATTGAGGCATCCTGGTTGCTGATGGAAGCGGCAAGGGAACTGGCAGATTATAAGCCCGGAATTTACGGGGCCTTGTTGAGCCGGGTCACCGAAAATAGCAAAAACATCGCGTACGCGGCTCTGAAAGGATTGCAACCCGACGGTAGCCTTATATATGAAGTAGAATCCAGCGGTCGGATAGACAAAACCAGACATTGGTGGGTACAGGCAGAAACGGTTGTGGGACTGTATTATTTATACGCATGGCATAAAGTACCTCATGCCATGGATATGGCCATCAATTGCTGGAACTACATTAAAGAAAACATCCGGGACAACCGGAACGGGGAATGGTTCTGGAGTCCCGGAAATACGGTTGATGATAAAGCCGGCTTCTGGAAATGCCCTTACCACAATTCCAGAATGTGTCTTGAAATCATAGAGCACAGTCGTCAACTGCCTTAAGCAGCGGATCTGTACTTACGCGCGATCCCACAGCCTGTTCCATCCACAATTGGGGAACCAGGTTGCCCAGTGTAAACATACGTTTAATCTCTCCTGCAAGCGTTTTCCCGTTTTTGTTCAGGTTTTCGTTGAAATACGCTTCCAGCTGGAATTCAATGATATGCCCGAAAGGATAATTAGGCAGGTACATAGGACTGTTGATCATGTGCGAGTATATCCCCAGCAACGGGCAGTCAGGCTGCCCGAACACGGGCTCATAGTAACGGTTCCAGACCATTCGTGCTTTATCATTCACGACCTGTTTCAGCATTTGGGCATCTGCTCCCGGATTCTCGTACAACCATTGCCAGACGTACATATCAACAAGGGCAACCCCCATGATCTCGTAACAGCCCCAGAAAATATCCAGTACCGTATTGTCGTCCATCTTCTGTTCAGGATAACCCAGCAACTGCAGATCTCTTTTCTGAAAAATAAAAGCCAATGCTTCTGTGAACGCCGTATTGGGAACGCCGTTGAGCATGTAGTGATCTACATCGTACAGGCTCAAGGTTTGTTCCACATTGTGCCCGAATTCATGTACCGCGATGTTGTATCCTTTGTAATCCATGCCGTTCGGACCGATCCGGGTTCTCAGACGGGAAGGTTCCCAGCGTCCTACGGCACCCCAGGCATGACCGGAACCCCTGGCCGGCTCTACCACAATCCGTGAAGTGATCGTCTGTGCTTCCCGGCCGTCAAAGCCCATAACCTGCAACATGCGAGGCATATCGGCCCTGAAGGCATCCGGATGGGGGTATCTTTTCCTGGTCAGTGCAGTAAGCTCATCTTCAGGAATTGAGGTACGGCTTTTAAACCCGTCGTACCAGATATCGTAGGGTTGCAGTTCCCTGCCCAAACGTTTTTCAATATGAGCCGCCACTTTTTTGACCTGTTCTGAAGATATCAGGTTTACAAACAGATCTTCTATCTCGCGGGCAGAGACCTCCATGGAACCTTCAAAATTTCTGACTATAGCCGTAGGCATGTTCGGATGGTAAGGATCCATTTGTTTTTCAACAGTATACGTTGCCAGCAAGTGTTCGTAGCGAACCGCACCTTCCCCGGCCGCCTCTACGACCTGACCGTCTTTATATACCGTATTTGAAAACGGTTTCCAGTCGTATCCGGGATTGTTTATTACACAGGCAGGTATCGTCTGGCAAACAATGTGTTCCATAACCTTCTGTATCATCTGCTGTTTTTCTAAGGCATCGGGAAGCGCAGCATAATTGGATTTTATCTCATCCCGCAGGTTCCAGTGAGATAACAAAACCATATCCTCCGGGAAAAGGCGTCTTCCGTCTTCTGTAAGCAGGTGCCCCATCATAATATTGTAAGAGGCAATATAGTTCTCCGCATTACCAGAAACCCGTGCCATTTCCTGGTTCAAACCGGAAGGAGTCCTGTGGGTGAACAGATCTCCCAACCTGGCATAGGCCCATTGTTGTCTGCTCCATTCGTGTCCCAGGGTATCTTTTTCCTCCAGGTTGAAATTCGGGAAATTCAGGACACAAATAAAAGCGACCTTGTTGGCATACATATCTTCCATAAAATGAGCCGAAGGGCCGTAATTCCCCATGATAAGATCTATCTGGGTAAGATCATCTCCCTGTAAGTGAACAGGTTTCTTGAGCACCACACTCAATTGGTTTGCTGTTCCGAAAATGTTTTCAAAGGCAACAGACAATTTATTAAAAAGGACTTCCCTGGATGGCTCATCCTTACAATAATTCTCCAGGCAGAATTCAATAAAGTCATCCTGACTGCCGTCCGGTTCCCTCCATAAGGCAGCCGCCTGGCGGACACCACGTTCAGCCAGGGGAGCCAATGCGTCCTGTGAAGTCTCCCCAAGGCGGGCAATAACGGTCTGAACGGTTTGTTCTCTGATATTTGACATATCTGTTGTTGTTTTTGCCGTACTGCACCCCGTCAGTACGGTCAATAGCATGATAAAAATTTTGTTTTTCATATAGTTTCCTCCCATTTTATTGCATGAATAAGTATACGTATATCTTTTCTGTTTTTACGCACCGTGGTAGCAAACAAGTATGCGCTCCCACCCTCGGCAATATTTGTTTTTTTTCTAATCTGCTCCACGGTCAAGGGAAAATTGCGCACAGATATGTTGGCTTTGGGAAATCTCTGTTTTAAATGCCTTATATTGAAAGATGAAAAAGGAATCACTTCCCGTATTCTGAATCTTCGACCGGGAAATGCGGCTGCCGGCCGGTCAGAAAAATAAAGGTGACTGTTCCTGTGTATTTTTTTTAACCCGTATCTTACTGCAATCAAAGCAAAAGCCCCCGCTTTCATGACCGACACGTCCGGTTCGTATAAAAAATCTCCTTCCTTAATAACCGGATCGTCATCCCCTTTTTCGATTAAAGAGACTGCATGGATTTCCTCACTTCTGTAAAATGAGAAGCCGGACGTACATACGATCAACGGTTCACCGGGTATCCTTTCCCGTGATTTCACCAGGAACAATAGTTCTTTACATTCATTTCCCATGGATACCACGTGCACTTCAGATGTTCCGGGCAATAATGCCAATGTCCGGGAAATGTCTGTCATAGGGGACACTTTAACCAGCATAGCTCTGTTTCGTTTCAATATCTCATTTTGCAAAAGGGTAATATCGGGACTGTATTGTTCCGGAGCGTAAAGCCTTTTACCTGTGGCATCCCTTCGTGAGGGATCGGCATACACAAGCGCGGCTTCAGGAATCTCAGGCATGTTTTTCCATAAATTTTCTGCCTGCGAATGAATCACGCGTATGCGATCTCCTGCTCCCAATACCCTGAAATTATATTCCGCAGCCCTGCATAAGGCAACATCCTGTTCTGCATAAATCACATGGTCCGAGCTTTTTGAAAAATAAAAAGCATCCACACCCAATCCGCCGGTAATATCCAGAACCGGGTCGTCCGGATTGACAAATCGATTTTTATAAGAGGCCGTAAATGCCGAGGAGCATTGTTCGGCAGCCTTTAAAGACGGGATAAACACCTGCAGACATGCAAACCATTCCGGAACCTTGTCACGGATTTTTCGCAATCCTTCAATTTGCCGGACACATTTTGGAACGTTCTTACCGGGATATTTGCTTGCCGAAAGCAGCAATGCGTGTACATCGTCTTCAAGATGTTCCCTTACAAACGCTATTTCCCCGGCAGTGAGCATCAACTATTCCTCCATAAGATAATGGGTCCAGAAGGCCAGGTCTTCCTCGGCGGAAAAAGTGCCCTGATACCCCCTGTAACCGTGTCTTTGGCCCGGATACATCATAAAACGGAAATGTTTGTTGGTCTTCATCAGTTCATTGACCAGGCGCATGGCATTCTGGAAATGAACGTTATCATCCGACGTGCCGTGTGTGATCATCAACACGGAGGGTCCAAAAGTACCGTATGTGCCGCATTGTTCCAGTACGGAACCGTTTTTGTATCCTTCCGGATTGTCTTTTGGCGTATCCATAAAACGTTCCGTGTAGTGGGTGTCGTAGAACGTCCAGTCATATACACCGGCACCGGCAATTCCGTAAGGGAAATAATCTCCTGCCGTGCAAACGGCCAAAGCTGTCATATATCCGCCGTAGCTGTAACCGGTGATGCCTACTTTCCCGGGATCGGCCTGCCCATTTTCTCTCAGGTAGTCAATCCATAATTTATAATCATGTATTTCCCATTTACCCAGATTTCTGTACATCATATCAAGGCCTTTTTTACCGCAATGTCCGCTGCCCCGGTGATCCATGGCTATCTGTATAACGCCCTTTTTTGCCCAGTGGTATTTTGAGGCCGGAGAAGTCCAGCGATCCATAACGCTCCCGTTATCCGGACCTCCGTAAATGCTGACGATCACGGGATATTTTTTACCTTCCTCCATTTCAAGCGGAAAAGTAATAACAGCAGGAAGGGTAAAACCGTCCTCCGTAGTTATGAAATGCATCCGCGACCGGGGGACGTTACCTTCGTTCAGCAGACGGTCGTAATTCTCTCCTTTAGAATCTCCCAAAATACGTACGAGTCCTTTTTTCACGCTGAACAAGGCAGCCTGCGTGGGAGTGGACACGTTGGAGAACAAGGCAGTAAAATGTTTATAATCAGGGGAAAATGAGACATTGGTATAATGATATTCGCCCGAAGTCAAACGACAAATATTCGGTTCTTTTTCGTTTTTACCCGTTTCTATAGGTACTGAATAGACATCGGATCGGGTAGAGATCTCCCTGCGTGCAGAAAAAAACAGGTTTTCTCCTTTTGGATCGGTTCCGTGTAGTACTAGACCCCAGTTATTACCGTTTGTAAGCTTCCGGAAACCGTTTCCGTCAGTTGAACACATGTAGATTTGTTGCCAGGACTCAAAATCCCTTACCATGATCATGCCATTTTCAGTAAAGAGGGGAGCAGCTATCCAATCCAGCCACGCCCGCTGTTCTTCGCTGTAGATTACTTTTCCCGTTCCTTTCCCGGGATCAACGGCATACAGTTTTAACCGGTTCTGGTCCCGGTTCATCCACTGTACCAAAAGGGATTCTCCGTCAGGAGTCCAGAAAGGCTGACCAAAATACTGATCTGCAGCCGGATCGAAATCAGCCCATACGATCTCTGAATGATTTTCCAGAGAAACGATACCTATTTTGACCTGAGGATTTGTATCCCCGGACTTTGGATAACGGGTTTCTTCCAGGTAACCGTGCTGTCCATCAGCCACGTATATGGGAAACATGGGAACGTTGGTATCGTCACACCGGAAAAAAGCCAGTCGACGGCTGTCAGGAGACCACCAGAAAGAACGGTAATTACTGCTTCTTCCCAGTATCTCCTCATAATAAACCCATGATGCATAGCCGTTCAATACCGTGGGGCTGCCGTCATAGGTGAACCGTCTATTGTTACCCGTTTTCAATTCTTTGGCATAAAGATCATTCTCCAAAGTATAGGCAACATACTTCCCGTCCGGGGACAATGTAGGATTTTGTGCTTTTTCATCCAATCCGTAACTGTCGGATTTTCCGGACGGCAAGGCAGGGGGTTCCGAAGGAGTTCTCTTTCCGGTAACAATATCCTCGGCAAGATACTTGCTTTGCTGCCGGTCTCCCGAACGCAGCAGTAAGGTGCGGGCATCTGCCCACGATACAGGCATTTCAAAAGTTTTGACAAGTCCTTCGGGCGGGGTTTCACGTATAACACGCTCCTGAGCTGCAGCCGATAGAGTTAGAAGCAAAGAAAAAAACAACGGGATTATTAAACGTTTCATGGTATGGAATTTATAAATTTATAAGATACAACTGTTCGCGCGCCCGGCTAAAAGCCGTGTAATACCATCGCAATACATCTTTATTGCAAATATCACCAAAAAAGGCTTTATCCACAAAAACGGCTTTCCATTGTCCGCCTTGTGCCTTGTGACATGTAACTGCATTGGCGTACTTCACCTGCAGGGCATTCAGGTACAGATCTTCACGAACGGCATTATAGCGTTTTCTTTTGCCTTTGATGTGGGCGTAATCCTCAGAGACTCCCTGGTAGAGCTGTTGTTGCTGTTCGCGCGACAAAGCGGGCGATTCACTTTCCAGCGTATCAAGCAACAGGCGCACATCCAGTTCCACGTCCTTGTAATCGGGGAAGCGCAGAACAGCCTCGGCAAAACGAAAACCGTAACGGTTCCTGAATTTGTGTATACGCATGATCTCGGCAATATCCCCGTTGGCTATGAAATCCATATCTGGGACATCTTCCAGAAACTGGTAACAATTCTTCACTACCATGACGCGATCCCCTTTAGTGATCTCTTCTTCACGGTACAATATACTGCCACGGATCCCTTTGTTATACCTGTTGGCCCTTCTGTTTGAGCGGCACAAAACGACTACTTCTTCCAGGCCGTAGCGGGATATTGTCTCGTTGAGCGCTTCCATGAGTTCTCCGGAACCAATGCGGTGAATGTCACTGAATCCCTCCGTTTTCCATTCCGGGACCGTATATGTCTCACGGATAATGTTTTGTCTCAGAAGTGTGGCGTTGTACAAAATGCCCGAGTCAAAAGACTGCCTGAGGACCTCTTTCATTTCCATATAAACCACCTTGCCATAGATCTCCATGTGTGCCGGATCCAACGCCGGAGATATGTCCAGCCCGATGGGAGGAAGTTGTGCCGAGTCACCCAGCAGAAGAAGTTGATTTCCCTTCCCGTTTAACACATAAGCCAGGAGATCTTCCAACAGGTTCCCGCTACCAAAAAGCATTCCGCCCGGAGTATTGGACAGCAGAGAGGCCTCGTCCACTATGAAAAGCGTGTTTTTATCCCGGTTGGGATGCAATTCAAAAACACCGAACCCTGTTGCATCAGAGGCAGCATGGGGCTTTTGCCTGTAAATGGCTTTGTGTATCGTATGTGCCGGTGCCCCGGCATATCCCATCAGAACCTTGGCCGATCGGCCGGTAGGAGCAAGCAATACCGTGTTTTTTTTAAGTTCTCTCATGGCCCCTACCAGGGCAGCCATGGCAGTGGTTTTTCCGGTTCCGGCATAACCGTTCAGTATGAATACCGGATCCCCTGAAGTTATGAAAGCAGACAATGATCTGAACAGTTGTTCCTGGTCATCGGAAGGTTCAAACGGCAGATTTTCCCGGATTTTTTGATAGATGTACTGTTCAATGCCCATAAACGGATGCGTTATTTACGGGAACTGAAAAGAATGAAGAATCCGAATAATTCAATACGGCCAATAATTGACACCAATGAGGCAACAAATTTTGCAAAGCCATTAAAAGAACTGTAATTGCTCATTGATCCCACATTCCCGAATCCCGGCCCCACATTCCCGATATGTGCCGCTGTAGCACTTACTGCATCCATAATATCTATACCCGTCAACGTTAATAACAACGATGATATTAAAACACAAAACAAATAAAAAACAATAAAAAGATTTACGCCCGAAACCATCTCCGAGTCAAGTGCATGACCTCCGATCCTTGCCGGAACAACGGATTTTGGATGTAACCGTTTTGTGATCTGAGCTTTGAAGGAAAAAACTGAAATCAATATCCTGTCCGCTTTAATACCTCCCGAGGTTGATCCTGAACAACCACACTGCAGCGTGAAAAAAAACAACAAAAGAATAATAAACCCGGGCCATACGGAAGAATCAGCCGTTGCAAAACCCGTAGAAGTAGCCAATGATATGGTTTGAAAGAAGCCGTGTCTGAAAGATTCCGCGAAAGTATCATAAGTCCCTGACATTTTTAAGCTTAACGAAACAAACAAACTTCCTGTAAGTAAAGCAGCGATAAAATAACGCGTTACCGGGGATTTAAACAATGTAGTGGATTTTTTGGCCACAAGAAGAAATATCATTCCAAAATGCAAAGCAGACAGACACATGAAAACCATAATGATGGCTTCAATCAGTTTACTGTCGTATGCTGCAATACTGAGATTTTTTGTACTGAAGCCCCCTGTTGCAATGGTGGCAAAAGAATGACAGACGGCATCAAAGAAATTCATACCTGCCAATGTAAGACAGATGACTTCCAATAACGTCAATCCAAAATATATAATAGCTATTACGCGAACCGTTTCTTTTGCTCTGAAACGAAAATAATCCTGTGATAGCGCACTGATCTCTATCTTGGATAACTTTAAACGTATAGAACTTACTTCCGGTAATATGAGCAACATGAAGATAACCACTCCCATACCCCCTATCCAGTGTGTTGAAGCACGCCAGAAAAGCAATGATTTAGGCAGTATTTCTACGTTGGTCAGGATAGTTCCCCCTGAAGTAGTATACCCGCTTACGCTTTCATACCAGGCATTTATTAATGTAAACTCCCCACCCCACAATAAATAAGGAAGCATCCCGAAAAGACATGATATGACCCAGGAAAGGACTACGATCACATAACCCTCACGGGTTGCAACATCGCCTGCACTTCTGACAAATATGTAAGGAAAAGATCCGATTGTCGCAGTGATGATGGCTGAAAGGAGCAAAGGAGAAAACCCGGTGTCAAATCCGTTTATTGCCGAGACAAAGACGGCAATGAACATGAACAGGGCATTAACCAGGAGAACCAGGCCCATATTCCTTGCTATCACGTGGATTCTCATAGCTTATTGTGTTCGTCGCAAAGTTTTGTTATGGATTCGTTCAAGTCCACCAGTTCATCATCGGAAGGCAATTTGACCTGGTATTTTGTTTTAAACAACAATGTATTTTTAATACCCAGCCGGATCTGCCTCAGGGGAAGGATCAGGTATATGCGAATAAAATAAGACAATAAAAACAAGAGCAGCACACTGCTGGCCACTGCAATAACTCCCGGCATAAGGCTCCTGTAGAACCCGTCCTGTATCAATTGCGTGTTCTGATGGAGTAATTCCTGCTCCAGAGTAATCAAATCCTGAACATATTTACGCAGCCGGGAATAAGTAGGATACAATCTTTGTGTATACCATTCCCTTCTCTGAACATATCCGTGCTCCTGCCATACCGATCTGGCTTCATTCAATATTTGCATATAAGCGGCATAGGCAAACATAATGGAATCAGTGAGGGCCATTTCCTGATTTGTGGTCAATGTAGTTCTGGTGGCCTCCAGATAACGGCTAAAACGCGCATCATCATAAATGGATTGCATTTCCAGTAAAGAATCAGGGGTAATACCTATCTGGCTGAGCAATGCAAAATTATTCTGATCGGTCACTTCAAGCAATTGACTGGATATGTTAATGTTCTCTACATTAACTGAAATAACGTCTCCAACAGAACGACGGATCCTGCCAATTTCAAATATACTGACCAGGCTGGCCAGGATCAGGACAAATCCTACTACCAGGAAACCCAGATTGATCTTATTGCTTATTCCCATAAGTGTTCAAAGTTATAAAAAAACTCCATACACTGTCCAGAGACTGAATGGCAGACAAGCCTGAAGGTAATCTTACCGGTTTCCTGTCTTTGAATAACTTCCCGGATACTCCTTCAACAGAAGGATCCAGCGCCAGGTATACGGTTGTGGAAGCACCCCTGGGAGCCTGTCTGATTACGGGTCTGAAAAAAACGTCAGCCAGGGGATCTACCCATTTGTGCATTTTTATAATGGGTGTATTGACAATGCCTGGATCAACCATGTTGACGCATATTCCTTCTTCTTTCCATAATGACGCCATACGAATGGAACACAAGGTAAAAGCCAGCTTGGAGCAGGCATAACGTTCAAAACGGTTGAATTTTTGGGGTGACATAGGGAAATAAACCGGGATCTTCCCCCTTCTGAGCATCACAGATACGGTATTGATCACGCGACTTCCTCTACCCAACAAAGGTTTAACGAGCCAGGTAAAGGTTACCGGTCCCAGGCAATTAACCACATTATGCATTTCGTATCCCTCCGGGGTATTTTCCGGTTTCCACCCTAACATACCTGCATTGTTGACCAAAATGTCCAGGTGATCCTCCTTGTCTTTAAGTATAAGAGCTGCCTGACGGACAGAATCCAGGGATGACAGGTCCATTTCAAGAACAGAGACCGTTTCCTCACCGTATTCACTGACCAGAGAACGGCAAAATTTCATACCCTCACTTCCCGGACGGCAGGATAAAATGACTCTGCAGCCGGACTTGATCAGTTCCCGGCTGATCACCCTGCCTAAACCTCCGTTAGCGCCTGTGACGAGTGCTATCTTCCGGTTATTTGAATTCATTCAACAATTTTTTGGGGATATCATCCAGATGTTGATGACATACCATATCTTTACTATACATCCTGGCTATACAATAATTGGTATGCTTGCAATTACTGGAAAAATAATTCCCGTTCCCTTCTTCTTCCGCTTCTCTCATATGCCTGACAAATGAACGATCATTTATAAGAGGGCGTGCCAGACCTATGAATTCAAATCCATCTTCAAGGGCCTCTTCAATAACCGTACGAGAAAAAAGACCTCCCAGGCATACAAGGGGAATACGAATATGTTTCCTGAAAACCCGGGCGTCTTCCAAGAAATAACCTTCTCTGAAAGGTACCGGGGGGATCATCCATTTGCCTGCCATACCCACCCCTATCTTCACATAATTCCAGGGCATATAATACGTCAGCGTTTTAATGGGCATGGCACCGCGCATAACATACATGGGCGCACGGCTTACATAACCGCCGCTAAGTACCAAAGCATGAACGCCTGCCTTTTCCAATAGTGCTGCTACTTGAAGGGATTCATCCAATTCCATGCCTCCCCTGAATCCGTCCCGCATATTCATTTTTGCCAATACGGCCATTTTTCTCCTGGTCGCGACTTCCATCACTTCTTCCATAACCTGGGAGGTAAATCTCAACCGGTTGACGAAACTGCCTCCGTATTCGTCTTTTCTTTTGTTCAGCCAGGTAGACATGAATTGACTCAGAAGGTATCCGTGACCGGCATGGATCTCCACGGCATCAAAACCGGATTCATACGCCAGCGCTGTTGCCTTTCCAAAATCTTTGACCATATCAAGTATTTCGGACTTTCTCAAAGCCCTTACAAACGTGGGAGAATAAAGATTAAACCCGCTGCTTGCAGAAACAGGTGTACAGCCGCAAATATTCCGGTGACTCATATTTCCGCAATGGCCCATTTGAACAGATGCAGCGGCTCCTTCTTTATGAATGCCGTCGGTGAGGTGTTTCAAGCCTGGTACAATTTCCGGCCGCATCCAAAGTTGAGTGGGGAAAGACAGGCCGCTTCTGTTAACAGCCGCATAAGCTACTGTTGTCATTCCAACCTGGCCTGCTGCTACAGATGTATGATAGCGGTAAAGAGCCTCTGACGGTCCGTTGTCTACACACATTCCTTCAAAAGCAGCCGCGCGGATGGTACGGTTGCGTAAAGTAAGAGGGCCTATTTTGGATGGAGTGAATAAAAGAGAATTGTGGATCATTGCTTAATATATAAACGGAAAAATACGTTTTCTGGGATCCCTTATCATTTCTGTTGAAAACTCATTTTCATATCTTTTGTATATGGCGTGAGCCCTGGGAACCAGGTTGGCAAAAGTCCACAAAAAGAAAACAAATCCGCTCAATGACCAGGTTAAAACGGCAAATCCCATCCATTCAATGATCTCTCCAAAATAGTTTGCACAGGTTACATACCTGAATAAGCCCTTTTCCGGTAAATAATGGTTTGTATCACCCTCCTGCCTTAGATTCCTGATAATCCCGTCTGAACGGATATTGATCACGAGTCCCGTAATAAACAAAGCGGTCCCTGCCAGAAAACGGGGATCTCCAAGCCATGATTCCGTATACATCTCCGGAGGCGCCAGGAAGAATATCCACTGTCCCTGCATAAACGCATTCGCCAAATTAAACACTATACCCATTAGCATGATCAGAACAGGCATCCGGCTTTTTCCTTTGATAAGCCAGGGAAAAATAAATGCACGCTGCAGGTAGTGTGTCTGGAAAAGCAGAAAAAAAACAAAAGGGATAAGCTCCCATTTCCTGGGAGACATGACCCAAAACCAGCACATGGCAATGAAAACCGGCGCTTCCATAATCATCCACGCCCATTTGTTGGATAAGCTTATACCCCAGCTTTTGTCTAAAAGTATACCGTATCCGGCTTTTACATGATAGAGTGCTATAAACACCACTATTGCAATTGCCGCCATAATCAATAAAAACAGGTAGAAGGTTTGCAGGGATATATTCATAGCTCACAAATGTAATAAAATTTTGTATTTTTGTTTTATGAAGCTTCTTTTCCTCCGTCTTGTATTGATCTTAGGAGCGTTGCTCACGATGTCCTGCATACAGGGAAACAAAGAGAAAGAGAAAAAAAAACTTACTTTCAATCCGCCTTCCGTTCCGGTAGTAATAGGATCGCAGGAAGAAGCCGTTCACTACCAAACCATTCATTACTGGGATCATTTTCCTTTTGAGGACTCCCTGTGTATCATACAGGAAGGTTTTGCCGATCAGGTTTTCACAGGATATGCAAACTTACTGCAACAGGCTGAAATTCAAGATGCCCGGGAGAGCATTAAACGTATGATGATACAGGCAGGTACAACGGCCGAAGATCCGGTCGTAAGGAAAAGGATTCTCATGAAATTTTTCAATTTAACGGAATATTTTTTCTATCATCCGAATTCTCCCTTCAGGAACGATAATATTCTGATCCCGGCTTTGGAGGTAATGGTTTCCTCCCCTTTACTGGATTCCATGGAAATACAACGTCCCATATATATGCTGGACATAGTCCGAAAAAACCGGCCGGGAGAAAAGGCCGGCAATTTTTCTTTTATCCGTGCAGTCAGAAATTTTCCTTATACGGATGATCCGTCTTCTATTGAAAAATTATACGATCTGGACGCTGATTTCATCCTGGTCATGTTTATTAACCTGGGATGTCCTTCCTGTAATCAGGTTAAGGAAGAGATCCTCAACTCCGAACTGATTAAAAAAACGGTTGAACAAAAAAAACTTACCATTCTGACCGTATATCCAGACAAAGATCTGGAAGGATGGCAGGAACATTTGCAGGAACTTCCCGCTGAATGGATCCATACTTACAATCCGGAAGGTGAGATCAGGAACGGTTCTATGTACGATTTGAAAGCCATTCCCACTTTGTATCTTCTGGATAAAAACAAACGGGTCCTGGTTAAAGATGCCCTGTCCGTTAAGCAATTGGAAGATACGATCAGGCAACAGGCATATTTTTTGTAGCTTTGCGCCTCATCTACTCCGGACAAACATGAACCAAAGGGTAACCATACTGATACTTGCCATCCTCTTTTCCTCTTTTGGAAAAGCAACAGGCCAGACTGACTCGCTCAGTAAGGTTTCCCCGGACACGTTGGAAACAGCACTCCCTGATTCATTAACCATGATCTACCTGGACAGCCTGCGTATTCCTTATACCGAGGCTCATCGTGTTCCGGCTCTGGATTCATTGCTAAGGATAACGGCAGACGAAAAAGGATTGTTTTATAAGTTGGATAGCCTGGGACTTATGATAATGAATGATAATGGGCTGCCTGTTATTGATTCCCTGAAAAGCTATTCTGCCAGAACGCTTTCCCTGATGTCGTTTATGGATAGCCTGAAACTGCCTTTAAAGGATACAATCCGAATTCCGACACTTGATTCAGCAGGCAGACAGGTTCGGGACAGCCTGGGATACATCTACCAGACAGACAGCATCGGGTTGATCAAACTGGACAGCCTGGGATCTTTCCTGATAGATTCCCTGGCAACTTACACCAAAAAAGAACTCCGGAAAATGGCCCGTAAACAAAGAAGGGAGGATAAAGCCATTGCAGATTCCATATGGAACAGTACGTTCCATCCACTTGAAACATACGTTGTTCCGGATTCACTTCTATATAGAAGAGTTATCTCGTGGACGAACGACGAATATTTCAACGACCTGAATTTTATACAAATAGACACAAATATCAACAGCAATTTTCACGACTATGCCTATCTGGAAAAGGACGTGGGAGCTGTAACCCTGGGAACGGCAGGATCTCCTGCCCTTCCATTTAACTTTTTTATCAGGGAGACCAAAGAGCGTTTTGATTTCTGGAGCCCCGGAATGTACGAAGCCTATGACAGGAAAACCATCCCGTTCTATAACACCAAATCGCCATTTACAGTAATGTCCTATACAGGGACATTGTTCTCCAATAAGGAAACCGAAGAAATGAATGTAGGTTTCCTTCACACCCAGAATCTTTCACCATCAACGAACGTACAATTCTTTTACCAGAAGAAAGGCACAAAAGGATTGCTTGAAAACGAGAGTACCAACACAAGAACTTTGGCCGTAACGGCTGATTACCTGGGAAAAAAATACATTATGCACGGAGGTTATATCCGGAATTCTCTTCAAAAGGATGAGAACGGAGGTATTCAGGATGACGGATTTATACTGGATACCCTGGTAGAAGCACGCACCATCCCGGTTAATCTGACCAATGCATCTTCCCTGCTTAAAAGCAGTCAGCTTTTCATAACCCAGAGTTACGGGATCCCCATTAAACTGTTTAAAAGAGATACTCTGGATACCGGGGAAGGAACCATGATGATCCTGGGACACTCGGGAGAGTGGACCACACTTACACGCAATTACAATGATGAAATAAATCTGACCGATCAGGCGGGACGAGCTTTTTATAAAGACCGGTTTTATTTGCATCCCACCCGTTCAGCAGATTCTTTACGAACAATGATCGTAGACAACAGGTTATTCCTGCGTTTACAACCCTGGTCCAACACTGCAATCGTTTCAAAGATCGAAGGAGGAGTGGGATATGAGCTCATATCCAATTATTGCTTTTATCCCGATTTTTATACGGAAGGCACTTCCAACCGGTGGCAGAATAATATGTACGTATATGCCGGAGCTTCGGGTATGTTCAAAAAATATTTCCGTTGGAACGCCCTGGGAAAACTGGACTATGCCGGTTATTACGCAGGAGACGTCTCGTTGGATGCCAACGCACGTTTTTCTTTTTATCCTATGGAATCGGGAATTCACCTGACCGGCAGGTTCCTTTTTCTCAGGCAAACCCCGGACTGGTTTACTCAAAATATGTATTCCAACCATTATACCTGGAATAACGATTTCCAAAAAACAAACGAAACAAGGATCGAGGCCCGGATATCTATCCCTGGATGGAAAACAGAAGCCACATTTTCATACGGATTACTTGGAAACCGGGTATATTACGACACCCTGGGAACAGTCAGACAAACAGAAGACCTTGTTAACGTGATGACCGCAACATTAACCAAAAATTTCAGTTTTTGGTATGTAAGACTTGATCACAGACTGATGTTCCAGGTATCTTCCCGCCAGGACATTGTTCCGTTACCCACATTCAGTGCCAACCTCAGGTATTACCTGGAAATACCGGTCGTTAAAGACGTTATGACAGCTCAGATAGGTGCCGATGTTACTTTTCACACGGCTTATTATATGGAATCCTACAATCCCGCCCTGGGTGTTTTCCACTTGCAAAACGACAGGAAATACGGGAATACTCCTTACATAGACGCGTTTATAAATGTAAAGTGGAAAAGGGCGACCATTTTTGTCAAATATGTGAATGCCGCCCAGGGGTGGCCGGACAACGATTATTTTGCCGCACCGCATTATATTCGCCCTCAACGCGTATTTAAACTCGGCATGACATGGCCGTTTTACATAAAACCCGGTAAGACAGCTGCTCGGGCTTCTTCTTCCGAAGGCCCTCCCGTAAGAGCAGCAGGAAACACCGCCCGCTGATGTCAAAAAGGAAAATTTTCATATCACTACTTGCAGCCTTCTTCATATCATTCCTGTTTAAGGAATACCACACACGATTAATCCACTCTTCATCCAATATGAGGACAGAAAGGGAAGTATTGAGATCTCACAGCGATACACTCAAATGTACCATTTACCTTCCCTCACACGCAGGATCCCGGGTAGGATACCATTATGAGATTATGCGACGTTTTGCCGAATCTCATGATCTGGCATTGAAATACATTCCGGTAAACGATACGGTTTCTGTATGGGATATGCTTGAAGGAGATCAAACAGATATTCTGGCTGTGAATATTATTCGTGATCCTATCCCGAAATCCCTGACAGGGAAATTATGCATTACACCAAAAATTACACCATTGGGAGAGGTGTGGGTTATGGTAAAAAACAGGTGCCCCTGGCATTTGAATCTTGTACATTGGCTTACCTTATTCAGACAAGATCCGCAATATCCCGGATTTCGAAGACGTTTTCTCCCCGCTTCTCCCAACAGATGTCCTTACGATTCACTTATCCGTGCAGCCAGCAGGCCACTGGGCTGGGATTGGCGAATACTCAGGGCGGTTATGTACCAGGAATCAAAATACAGGATGAATGCTTATTCGGGAATGGGAGCTGTCGGTTTGATGCAAATGAAAGAATCTACAGCTAAAGACATGAAAGTAAAGGATCTTTTCGATCCCGAGGACAATGTAAAAGGAGCGATTCGATATTTTGCTTATCTTAAAAGAAATATGCATTTGACGCATCTGTCTGAAGAAGAAGAGATCCATTTTGTTCTGGCTGCATACAATGCCGGCATGACACGTATTCAAAAAGACCGGGAACAAGCTGCTCTGGAAGGAAAGGATCCGGATATCTGGTCAGAAGTGGCTCCTTACGCTCCTTCCCAGACTCAAATATACGTCGAAAAAATAAAAACAAGATATCTGGACTGGATTACCTCATCCGAATAGCTTTATCGGGACTGATCCTGATAATGTTTTTCAGGGGAAGCATCAGAATTCCCAATAGCAGTCCGACAGCAGCAACATCTACCATTAAAACATGATACCAGGACAGATCAACCGGGACACTGTCCACAAAATATGTGGATGGATCCAATGGGATCAATCCCGTCGTTTTCTGAATGACAAGAAAGATTACTGCCAGAACTGTCCCTGCTGTCATTCCTTTCAGAGCTACTCCGGCCGCGTTGTACAGAAAGCTGTTCCTTATGCTGCGGTCCTTCATTCCCATAGCCTTGAACAATCCAATGGCCGCTGTTTTTTCAAACAACAAGATCAGCAACCCGGACATCATATTAAACCCTGCTACAAGAACCATCAGGGTCAACAAAATAACCACGTTAATATCCATCAAATCCAGCCAGTCGTAAAGGTGTGAATATATCCTCTTTACACTGCGCAGAACAACCCCGTCATCTGTATCGGAGCTGTTGGCAATTATAAAATCTTCAATGGCCTCCTGCTGTGCTTCAATCCGTTTCTTGTCATTCAAAAAGATTTCCATGCCGCTTACCTGGTCTTCCCTCCACCCGTTTAATCTTTGAGTATGTCTTATATCGCCAATTATTAAATGATTATCAATATCTTCCAGTTGTGCATCATATATACCCGATATGATAAAACGACGCATCCTGACGTTATCGCCTATGAAATACATGGTTACTACATCCTGTAACCCAATCTTCAGAAGTGTCGACAAGCGGAGTGATATCATGATCTCACTGGAGGACGCATCCTGAGAAAAGACGGGAATACGGCCTTCCTTAAGGTGTCTTTCAAAGAAATCCCATTGGTAACCCGCATCTACTCCTTTCAGGGATACGGCCTGGATGGCATCCCCTGTATTGATGATTCCGTATGATACCGCAAATTCCTGAATATGATCAATTTCCGGATGATTTTTTAAACTTTCCAGGTATGACAGATCGGTTGAAACTGGTATTGCTTCAGTGACAAACCCGGCACCCGGAGCCTCCATCAGGATCTCACCGGTAAAGCCGACAGCACGTTTTTGGATCTCACTTCTAAAACCCCTTACAATAGCTATGGAAAGTATCATTGTAAACACACTGACGGCTACACTAACTATGGCTATCCGGTTTCCCATACGACTGACCCGGCCTGTGGAGGTAGCATCGCCTTTAAGTTTCCCGGCTATGTATAAGGCGATATTCATGTTGCTTATAAAAAATTAATCGCTATATTTGTTCCCCTATTTGGAAATGCGGGAATAGCTCAGTCGGTAGAGCATCAGCTTCCCAAGCTGAGGGTCGCGAGTTCGAACCTCGTTTCCCGCTCATAACCAAACCTGAAACCTGACCTTTATTCATCTTCCTCGTCAATTTCTATGAGAAGGGAATGGTCTTTCCCAAACATTTGCATGATTTTTTCCAGCTTTGAAACAATCCGGTTGTCGGTGTTTTCCTCTATGGCAGAAAAACTATAATATAATGTTTCGGTATAAATCTGTGCCAGATCCGCCGATCGTGCTTCGCGAAATGATTCAGCAGGAATATTCAGGTTCATGTCACTTAAGAAGGACCGGAGCTCCGTATGTGGAAATAACAGGCCGTTCTTATAAACATTGACATAGAACAATACGTTGCCGGAACTATCTGTAACCGCCGGCAGAAATCCGCCCTTAAAAACCCTTCCCCTGACAGATATTCCTGAATGGTACGCGATCAGTAGATAAATAATACCAATAATGACCGGACTTCCTTCTTTGTTTTTCAGGGCCCGGTGAAAAAATGTTTTCCCGGGATCTGAAAACATAGGATCTACGGTTTTATAGCGCAATCTATTGAAGAACACGTGGTTGTATAATTTCACTTTTTCCATAAATGTTTGATCGTCGTTCATCTCCACAACAATCTCATTTACGTGATCCATTAAAATATCCTGTAAAACCTGTTGATCCACATCATTGCTCAACAAATCCTGTATAAGACAAAGACCGGTCATCAGATCGTCTTTGGTATCACCGATCCAATTCTGCAGGGCATCGAATTTCAGTTCTTCCCTTAACGCAGACAACATCTCCCCTACACCGGGATACTTATCTTCATTTTCTTCCCTGCAAATTCCCTCCAGCTCCTCTATTGCCGGACGTCCCATATTTTTGAGCACGCGGAACAATGCATCCCGTACATATTGATCGGGATCGTCCAGAAGAGGTACAATGTCCAATATTTCTGTGCTACGAATCATAATCATTACAGAATTTATCCAGGATCTCTGCTGCCTTTTCTACCATCAAACCTTTGTAATCCACATTCATGTCTTTACTGCTTCGTTGTGCAATAATCATGCAAACGGTGGCTCCCCGGTGTCCCATAAGACGGGAAAGTCCGGCTATGGCCGAGCCTTCCATTTCGAAATTAGTGATCCTCAGATCATTGTAACAAAACGACGCTAATTTTTGCAAATAATCGGGATCTGATAAGGGAAGTCTTATGACACGTCCCTGAGGTCCGTAGAATCCGGGAGCAGAAAGGGTAATACCCTGCATGGCATCCTTAAAACGCTTACCTGTCTCCTCGGAATTTTTCACAAAATACGGAGTGGCCAGCAGCGGAGACCATTGCATGTGTTCCATAAAAGCCTTTTCCATCTCTTTGTCACATACCGTATCCCTTCCTTCGTACCAGTTAAGCAATCCGTCGATTCCTGCTGAGTAACGTGAAAAAACCAGTGTCCCTGTGGGAATATCAAATTGAATGGCTCCTGAAGTACCTAACCGCAGGATATCTAATGAGCGGTGCACTTTTTTGAATATCCGGGTTTCGAAATCTATGTTGGCCAGTGCATCAAGTTCATTCATTACAATGTCAATATTGTCGGTCCCTATCCCGGTAGACAATATGGTCAGTCTTTTACGGCCAAAGTAACCTGTTACTGCTACAAATTCCCTGCTGTGTGAAACAAATTCAACATCCGTCAACAAATCGCGCAATAAGATCACCCGATCGGGATCCCCTACCAGCAATACCTTATCCGCCAGCTGTTCAGGGCGTATGTGCAAGTGAAATACACTCCCGTCACTGTTGATTACCAATTCAGAAGGTTCAATAATTTTCATTTTGCAAATTTAGAGGAAAATCACGGATTTTCCTCTAAATTTGTTCCAATAAAACGAACGACTCATGATACAACGCATTCAGACTTTATACCTAACCGTGGCTTTAGGTCTTATGATCTCTTTATTTTTCGGAATATATTCCACTTACATCCCTTTCATAGTTCTGATAGGAGCCATTTGCGCATTGCTGGCAGTTATCATATTGCTGTTCAAAGCCAGAAAGATCCAGATTCGTCTCTGTATCTATACTTCCCTGATCATGCTGGGTCTCCAGGTATGGATGGGTGCTGTCTACTTCAAAAATATGGCCAGTACGCGGTTCCCCGTCACTACAGTTTTCCCTCTTATCAGTATCATATTGGTGATTCTTGCCCTTCGTGCCATAGGCAGTGATGAAGCCCTGGTGCAATCCTATAACAGACTTCGTTCAGGGAAAGGAAAAAAATGATTTTTTTATTATCTTCGTAAACTCAAGCAATCCATTTCATTAAACGATAAAACATAAAATCTATGGAAAAAAACATCTCTCGAAGAAATTTCTTACAGAAAAGCGCCATGGCCACAGCCGGTGCTATTGTTGCTTCTTCTCCGCTGATGGCAAAAGTTCCTCTGGAATCACAGAAGAAAAAGAAAACATCGGCTACCGACAAACTAAACATTGCAGGGATCGGTATTGGGGGAAGAGGTGGCGGAGTTATACGTGAGCTGAGTTCCGAAAACATTGTTGCCTTATGCGATGTTGACTGGAAATATTCTGCCGGACAATTCCAAACATATCCTAATGCGAAAAAATATAAAGATTTTCGCAAATTGTTTGATGAAATGGGAAACAAGATCGATGCCGTTGTAGTTGGTACGGCCGACCATACCCATGCTGTTATTGCCGCCCAGGCTCTTTCCATGGGAAAACATGTCTATTGCGAAAAACCTCTTACACATACTGTATACGAGACCAGATTGTTGACCCGTCTGGCCGCAAAACACAAAGTAGCCACTCAAATGGGGAACCAGGGAGCATCAGGTGCCGGCGTAAGGCAAATATGTGAAGCTATATGGTCAGGTATGATAGGCGAAGTAACCAAAGTGGAAGCCTTTACGGACAGACCTATATGGCCCCAGGGCCTTGAAACTCCCTCTGAAGTCCACACCCCTCATCCCGATCTGGACTGGGATCTTTTCATAGGACCGGCTCCTTACCGTCCTTACAACGAGATCTACCACCCCTGGAACTGGCGCGGATGGTGGGATTTCGGCACAGGAGCCCTGGGTGACATGGCCTGCCATATCCTGCAACCTGTAGTTAAAGCCTTGAATCTGAAATCTCCCGTTGCCGTTCAGGGCAGCTCTACTTCCCTGATGACCGATTGTGCCCCTAATGCACAGATAGCCAAATTCGTTTTCCCGGCACGTGACAATATGCCCAAGGTGGGTATGCCCCGAGTGGAAGTTACCTGGTACGACGGCGGACTTATCCCCGAGTACCCCAAGGGCTGGCCTACCGGCCGCAATATGAATGACAGCGGTGGCGCCGTTATTTTCCACGGAACAAAGGACACACTTATCTGCGGATGTTACGGAGTTAACCCGTGGCTGATATCCGGCAAAGAGATCCCTGCACCTACCATGACACGTGAAGTTCCGGATAACAATCACTATACAGACTTTATTCATGCCTGCAAGGAAAGTCCTGAAAGCCGTATTAAGACTGCGTCTGATTTTTCCGAAGCAGGACCTCTGAACGAGATGGTAGTTATGGGCGTTCTGGCTGTACGTTTGCAGGGCCTGAACCGTGAACTCCTGTGGAACGGAGATGATATGAAATTCACAAATATTTCTCCCAACGATACCCTCAGGATGAAAGTTAAGGACGGTTTCTCCATCAAGGACGGTCACCCCACTTTCAACAATGAGTATACAGATCCGATCAACGCCCTGGAATTCTCGAACGAATTGATCCGCCACACTTACAGGGCAGGTTATTCATTGCCTGAAATGCCGTAAACTTAAACTCAAAATATTATGAAAAAGCTGTTAATAATCCCCTTTCTTATGACTGCGTTGATCGCAAGTTCCTGTGCATCCTGCAATAACAATAAAAAGGAAGTACAGGAAGAAGACCCCAACGTTGTAGTTCTCTTTGACGGAGAGACTTTTGAAGGCTGGCGTGCATACAACGGCACCGGTATCCCCGGAGCCTGGACCATAGAAGACGGCGCCATCAAGATCAATGGTTCCGGCCGTGGTGAAGCCGGTGCCGAAAACGGCGGTGACATTATTTTTGACCGCAAATTCGGTAATTTTGAATTGACTTTTGAATGGAAAGTCGCCAAAGGTTCCAACTCGGGAATATTTTACCTGGCCCAGGAAGTTCCCGGAGAACCAATTTATATCTCGGCACCCGAATACCAGATCCTGGACAACGCAAACCATCCCGATGCCATGCTCGGTATTGACGGAAACCGTCAATCCTCTTCCCTTTATGACATGATACCTGCCAAACCTCAAAATTCCAAACCTTTTGGCGAATGGAACACCGGTAAAATCCTGGTTTATAAAGGCACAGTGGCTCATTTCCAGAACGGGCAACCTGTATTGGAATACCATTTGTGGACACCCCAATGGCAGGAAATGCTTGACAATAGCAAGTTCAGCAAAGACAAATGGCCTGTTGCCTACGATCTGTTACTGAATTGCGGAGGAGAAGAAAAAGCGGGCTACATTGGTTTGCAGGATCACGGCGATGATGTATGGTTCAGAAACATCAAAGTAAAAATCCTGGACTAATGGTACGTAGTATTCTTACATCAATTATAATGGCAACGGTTTCTGCTTTCAGCCTGGTTTCCTGTGCTACAGAACCCGTACAAAAAGAGATCGGTCTTCAGCTGTACTCCATAAGAGAGCAGATAAATGAAGATCTGAACACTTCGCTGGATGCTGTAGCCGAAGCCGGCTACACATTTGTGGAAATGGCCGGTTACAATGCCCAGGAGGGAACTTTCTACGGCTTGTCCGGGGATGCTTTTAAAGAACTTTGTAATTCCAAAGGACTGGCAGTGATATCCTCACATATTAACGGACCGGATCCGAATGTCACTCCATGGGAAGAATGTATGACATGGTGGGATAAAGCTATAGCTGATCACCTGACAACCGGGGTTCTGTATATAGTTCAGCCTTCTATGTGGAAAAGTGCCTACGAATCCCTGGAAGGACTTTCAAAGTATTGTGAATTGTTCAATGCGGTTGGTGAAAAATGCAATATGGCAGGCATCCGTTTTGGATACCATAATCATGCGCATGAGTTCACAACAGTTTTTGACGATGTGGTCCTGTATGACTATATGCTTCAAAATACCGATCCTGAAAAAGTTTTCTTCCAGCTAGATGTCTACTGGAGCCAGATGGGCGGAGCTCCTGCTGTCGAATACCTGGAAAAATATCCCGGCAGGTATGACCTGTGGCATGTTAAAGACGAAAAAGAGATAGGAGCCTCCGGAGAGATCGATTTCCAGGCCATCTATGAAAAAGCAGAACTATCGGGAATGAAATACGCCATAGTGGAACAGGAAGCCTTTGATATGGCACCTTTTGAAAGTATTAAAGCTTCTTATGATTATTTGAACAACGCTGCCTACGTAAAAGCCTCGTATTCTGAATAGTCCATTAACAGGTACAAACCAGAAAAATTCTGTGTTACTCATCCGTAACACAGAATTTTTTTATGACACTGTAGGCATCCTGAATACCTAATTCACCGGCAGTGGATATGTCCATACAGCCCTTCTCTTTCTCTTTAAGATAGATCTGTATCAGGCCTCTGTTGTAATAAGCTTCTGCAAGATACGGGTACAATTCCAGCGCTTTTGAATAATTGTTTATGGACTGGGGAAAATCTCCGGACAAACAATAGAGGTTCCCAAGGTTGTAATAAATATGGGCAAAGTCGGGGGCCAATAAGGCTGCTTTTTCCAGATCGTTTATGGCTCCCGAATAATCGTACTGACGCCTTCCCTGTTCCTGTACTCGCGTACGTGTTGTACCCGCCTGGTCCAGGGTGAGAATCTGCACGTTATTTTCCATAGAAGAGATGAAATCTATCATCTCACTCTGTAAAGCAGCCCGGTTGATATAATAAAAAACATTATCGGGATCTTTTTCTATGGCCCTGTCATAGGATGCCAGGGAAGCATTGAACAATTTGCTCTGGAAATCCAGGATACCCCTGATGAAATAAAGATCCGGAGAATCTGCTTCTCCCTGGATCAGTTTTTCCAGCTGCTCTCTTTGAAATTCAATACGTTCCGGATTTATTTCGGGTTCCTGGCTGAACAAACTGACAGGTATTGACTGACGGAGCATAAATTTTTCCAGATCCTCGTAATAATACCTTTGTTCCAACGCGACGGTGTTTTCCGCAGGCCCTGCTAGCAGTTTGTATAGCGGTTTTAGACGTATGTCCACATCCCTGTATTGAAGCAATTCGTTGTTGAAGTCTTTTTTGGCAAAATCGGCATCCAGTGCCAAAAGCCGGTCAAAACGCTGGGTAGTGTCTGCAAATGCCGAGTAGGAGGTATCTCCCAGCCGGGATTTATAATCGTTGACCTTGTCCTGCGCCACCTTATAATCCAGCTCTGCTGCCGCAAACAAACCGAGTCTGTTCTTGACAAAGGAACGGTTCATATAGGCATTCGCAAAATCCGGATACAATTCAATGGCCTTGTCGTAATCCCGCATGGCATCTCTGTAACGTTCCATTTGAATGAACAAAGCTGCCCGGTTGTAATAGGCCAGTACGTTGTTGGGATTGATGGAAATGACACGGTCATAATCTCCCAGGGCGTTGTTGTAATCTCCTATCTGGGTACGTATCAAAGCCCGGTTGTATAAGGTCAGGGCATTCCCGGGATCTTCCTGCAGTACTTTTTCAAGATCGGTCAGTGCCCCGTTCAAATCATTCTGATTGTAGCGGATCAAGGCGCGGTTGAAATAGGCAAATGAATTTTCCGGATCCAAAGATAAGGCCTGGTCCAGATCCTCCAGGGCCAAAGGATATTGCTCCCGCATGGCATAAACGCGCGATCTGCGGATGTAGCCTTCGGGATCGAATTTGTTCAATAAAACGGCTGTATCGTAATCATGCAGGGCTTTTACAGTATCCTTCAAATACAGGTAGCAAGCACCCCTGTTCAGGTAGGCTTCGCTCACCCGGGGTTCGTGACGGATAAAACGGTTGAAATCCTGCTCTGCCAATTCAAATTGCTGAGACAGCAGGTAAGTAACCCCCCGGCTGAAATAGAGCCCGTTATAGCCGGGACGCAAATCGATGGCTTCCTGCAGATCTTCCAGGGCTTTTTCGTATTCTCCAAGACGGGAATATGTAATTGCCCTGTAATGGTAAGCCATGGTAAAGATTGGATGGATGGATATGGCCCGGTCAAAATCCGTGCGGGCTCCCATAAAATCTCCCAGGTTATACTTTCCTATCCCTCTGAAAAAATAGGCTTCATGTAAAGAAGGGTCCAGCTGAATAAGCTTGTTGAAATTGTCAATGGCCTGCTGGTAACGTCCTTCGAACAACAAATGTTGGCCGCGGTAAAAAAACTGTTGTTTATCATATTGGGCTTCTGCTTTTCCCGCGGAGAAAAAAAGGAAGACAAGAAAAACAATATAGAGGCTGTGTTTTTTTACCATTTACCAAAGGTATGAAATTTGAAAGGAAAAATTTGTTCCTTTGCAATTGAAAAACAAAAAATATGCCGCGCCTTTTCCTTCTTGTGTCTTGCATTTCAATAGTTCTTCTGTTTAAGTCAGTACCGTTGGAGGCACAAACGACTCGTCCGGAAGAATATGCCCGTACGATCACCTCACAAGAACTGGACTTCCATATACGTTACTTGTCAGATAGTCTTTTACAGGGCAGGGAAACCGGTTCGACCGGCGGTTCTCAGGCAACTCAATACATCAACAGGATGTTCGACGAATCCGGGTTACGTCCCCTGGGCACGGCAAACCCTTACCGGTACAACGGTTCGTACATCCAGGGATTTGTATGTCCTACCGGCCAGAAAGGCCGCAATGTGATCGGTTGGATTCCGGCAACAGGAAAAGAAAGCAACGAATACATAATCATATCTGCCCATTACGATCACCTGGGTGTGATAGATGGCGTTCTTTATCCCGGGGCAGACAGCAATGCTTCGGGTGTAGCCGCATTGTTATCCCTGGCCAAAGCTTTTAGTGCTGCAACTAATGACGGACACGGACTTTCACGTAACCTGATCTTTGTAGCTTACGACGCCAAGGAATTTTCAATGACCGGAGCAAGGATCTTTGCTTTATCCCTGGGAATTCCGGCCGGACAGGTAGTGTTGAACCTCAACCTGGACCAGATGGGCACTACCCTGGCACCTCCCGGAGATTCAAATAAGTACATGCTGATTCTGGGAGCGGAAAAAGTCCCTGAACATATTATCCGTTCAATGAACAACACCAATGCTTACTACAATACAGGGTTGGAACTGGATTATTCGTTTTATCGGAGCCCGGAATTCGCTGAGATATTTTTCACCATGACCGAGCAGTATTTTTTATCCCTCCAAAACATCCCCTCTCTTCTGGTAACATCAGGAGTGAACGATCACACTTACAAGCCCCGGGATACACCGGATATTATTGATCTGCCCGTTCTGGAGCTCAGAACGCGGTGGCTTTTCTTTACCCTGTGGGATCTTCTTCAACGTTGAAAAATCCGGATCAAGTCATAAGATACCGTAACACTGCCCCGCATTTGTTTCATTTTGTAATCGAAAAAATCACTTCCGGGTTGAAAAATATCTTTTACACCCATCATGATATGAAGTCCCATGCGGATACGCGGGAGTATACGTGCCTCGTAACCCAGGAAGATACCGGTGTCCCATGTGTCAAGCAATGAGGAAAAATCCATCACCTGCGATGTGTTTATTTCGGAGTCAATCCGGTCAGGTTCTGACCCTATAAAACCTTTAACAGCATTGGTAATAAAGTGGGATTTGAAGACATAAGCCCCGAAAAATCCCAGCTGGATACCATGCTGCCTTTTTTTACCGGCCAGAAATTCCAGATATACGGGAAGTTCCAGCAAGGTGAATCCCATAGACATCTGGGAAGTTCCCGTGAAATACTGTACCATATTTTCCCCTTTGAACTTCTGATTGGTAACACGTGCATCCGCATCCATGGCAATGGTCTTGTAGTTGAGGTTTGCCCCCAGGGTCCAGCGCGAATGTAAGTTAATAAAAAAACGAGCTCCAAGTGTTGCATTCAGCTTGGGATATGCATTGAAAGAACCGCCAACGGCATTCATGGGCACAGGCATGGCTCCGCCAATGTCCGTCCCTATCTGCGGAGCTATGCAAAATGACGGCACAAATGATACAGGATCTTGTGCCCTTAATGAATTTGCAGACAATACACCCAGGCAGATGAGTGTCATGACAAATACGGTAAAACTATTCTTCAGGACCATTTGGTAAAAGTAGTAAAATTTTTGAGCGCAAAGCCCTTCCGGTAGGAAGATCAGTTCTTTCAGCCATAGCCCGGGGTGTTCCGCAAAAACAACAAGTACCCCCATCTTGTCCCGCTTCGGGTCCCATATCAATAACCCAGTCGGCACATTTTACCACATCCATATTGTGTTCCACCACAATTACGGAATGTCCGTTATTTATAAGTGCCTGAAAGGATTTCAGCAGCTTTTCAATATCAAACACGTGCAAACCCGTTGTGGGTTCGTCAAAAATAAACAACCTGTTTGCTTCCGAATTCTCCCGGGAGAGGAAATATGCCAGTTTTACCCTCTGGCTTTCACCTCCGCTTAAACTGCTGCTGCTTTGCCCCAGTTTGATGTATGAAAGGCCCACCTCCTCCAAAGGTCTTAACTTATTGGCTATTCGTATGGCCGCAGGTTCTTTTTGGGCAGCGAAGAAAGCTATTGCCTCTTCCACTGTCATCTCAAGGATATCATATATGTTTTTGTCTTTATACCTGACTTCCAGAATATCCGGTTTAAATCGCCTGCCTGAGCAGGATTCACATGTCAGAACGACATCGGCCATAAACTGCATTTCCACTTTCACAACGCCTTCTCCCTGGCATTCGGGGCAACGGCCGCCTTCAATATTAAAAGAAAAATGGGAATGCCCGTACCCGTTCATCCTGGCATAAGGCTGTTCGGAAAACAGTTTCCGGATGTCGTCATACGCTTTGATATACGTTACGGGATTGGAACGGGAAGACTTTCCTATGGGATTCTGATCTACCAGTTCCACTCCTGCCAGCCTGTGCAGGTCTCCATCCAGACCGTCGTATTTTCCGGGAGCAGGTGTCCTGGACTGGTTGTATTGCCTGCTTAAGGCATAATACAGAATATCCCTTACCAGGGAAGATTTTCCCGAGCCACTGACCCCGGTAACTGCCGTAAAGACCTGCAAGGGAAACTTTACGTCAATCCCTTTCAGGTTGTTATGGGAAGCTCCCCGGACTGTGATATAAGAATTCCATATGCGCGAACCTTGCGGTACCGGTATTACGTTGGGATCGCTTAAAAAACGGAGGGTGCGGCTTTCGCCCGGATCAATCTTTTCGCCCGGCTTCACAGGCGGCCCCTGGTACATCAGGGAGCCCCCGTCTTTGCCGGCCAGAGGTCCTATGTCAATGATCTGATCGGCAGCCCGCATGATCTCCTCGTCGTGTTCCACGACCATCACGGTATTACCCATCTCTTTGAGTGCTTTCAGTGAAGCAAGAAGTCTTTGGGTGTCCCGGGGGTGAAGCCCGATACTCGGCTCGTCAAGTATATAAAGGCTTCCCACCAACGAACTTCCCAGCGAACTGACCAGGTTCACCCGCTGGCTCTCACCACCGCTTAACGTGGCAGACCGTCTGTTGAGGGTGAGGTATCCCAGCCCCACCTGGTTCAGAAAATGCAACCGGGAGCGGATCTCTTCCAACGTTCTGCCGGCAATTTCCAATTCCCTTACTGAAAGACTGACCTTGTCCATAAATACAGATAACTGTGTAACAGGCATATCCAGGAGCTGATCTATGCGCTTATCCGAGATACGGACATAAGAAGCTTCTTTCCGTAACCGTGTCCCGGAACATTCCGGACATAGTGTCTTTCCTGTAAAACGGCTGATTATGATCCTGTATTGGATCTTGTACCTGGCCGATTCCAGCTGTTTAAAGAACTTGTTTATTCCAGTTATGCGGTCGTCTCCGTTCCACAACCAGTCTTTTTCCCGGTCTGTCAGTTCCCTGTAAGGCTTATGTATGGAAAAACCGGCCGCGGATGCGTTTCTTATTACTTCTTCCTTGAAAGATTTCATAACATCCCCCCTCCAGCAGGCCACCGCGTCCTGATATACAGACAAACCGGTATCCGGGATCACCAGGGATTCATCTATTCCGGTAACCTGTCCGTACCCGCCGCAGACGGGGCACGCTCCCAGGGGATTGTTAAAACTGAACATGTATTCATTGGGTTCCATGAACGTGATCCCGTCAGCTTCAAAGCGGGTTGAAAACGGGACGGTCCCTTCTTCGGTCTGAACATACAACATTCCCCGTCCTGCGGAAAAAGCAGTATTGAGCGATTCGGTAATACGTGCCCTGTTATCGGGATTATCCACAGGACTCACACGACCGGTCAGAAGGAAGATCTCCCTGTTGCCGTATTTTTCTTTTTGCTGCAAAATATCTTCTATCCGGATCATTTCCTTACCGTCCCAGAAACGTACAAGTCCTTCCTGTTGCAGTTGTAAAAGGATCTCCACACGGCGTTGCCGGTCTTCCCAGCCAAAAGGAGCCAGGATCAAGGCATAGGATGTTTCCGGCAACGAAAAAAGAAATTCCAGCACATCCCCGACCGTGTGACGGGTTACTTCTTTTCCGGTAACGGGAGAATAGGTTCTGCCAACCCGGGCGTAGAGCAAACGCAAATAATCGTATATCTCGGTTGATGTTCCCAGGGTTGAGCGGGGATTGCGCGTATTCACCTTTTGTTCTATGGCAATGGCCGGCGGAATGCCTTCTATCAGATCCACGTCGGGTTTCTTGATCCTTCCCAGGAACTGGCGGGCATATGCCGAGAGGCTTTCCACGTAACGCCTCTGCCCTTCGGCAAACAGGGTGTCAAAGGCCAGGGAAGATTTTCCCGAGCCCGAGACACCGGTAATTACTATAAACTGATCCCGGGGAATTTCAATGGAGAGGTTCTTTAAATTATGAACCCGTGCACCTTTAACAACAATCTTTTCTTCACTCATAACATCATTCCCTTACTGCCTTGATGATCCCCTTGATCTTTCTCAGATGGAACAACAGAAGGTCCACCTGTTTGTTGGAATTAACGGCTACCTGCAAACGTCCCACGATCTTTCCGCCGTGTCCTGAAAATGTATAACTTCTCATATTAAGGGAAAGATTTCTCATCACTTCCCCTATCTCTCCTGTCAACCCGATCTCCTCGTAAGCCGTTACCCGTATTCCCACCTGGAAAACGGCAGATGTCACCGTATTGCGCCACCTTACCTTTTGTATCCTGTAAGGGTATTGCTCCATCAAACGGGCGGCATTGGGACAACTCATCCTGTGAATTTTAATGCCTTCCTTAATGGAGACAAATCCAAAAACGGGATCTCCTATAACCGGATTGCAGCATTTTGCCAGTTTGTATTTTATACGACCAAAAGAATCGTCTATCACCAGGTAATCTCCTTCTCCGTAGCGTGTATGATCTTCTTCCTTTTCTGTCGTCTGGGTTTCCGGGGATTGCTTTGCGGATTTTTCTTCTTTTCCTGTTTCTTCCTGGGTCAGGAAGGATTTTATCTCCTGCAGGGAAATGTCCTCCCGGGCTATGGCCGCATAAAAATCACTTATTTGCTTTATCCGGAATTTTTTCATCAGACGGGCAATCGTATCGGGAGTGAGCTCGACTTTCCAGTTTTTCAAACGTCTTTCCAGGATCTCCCTGCCTGCTGTATCCTGGACACCTGCTTCTTCACGTAGTTTTTGGCGGATCTTGTTTTTGGCTTTTCCTGAAACCACAAAATTCAGCCAGTCACTGGAAGGCTTCTGGTTTTTAGCAGTAAGGATCTCCACCACATCGCCTGTACTCAGGATATCCCTCACCTGGGACATTTTCCCGTTCACACGACCCCCGGTGCATTTGAGCCCAACATTGGTATGGACCTCAAAAGCAAAGTCCAGGACGGTGGATCCGGCCGGTAAACGTTTCAGATCTCCTGTAGGGGTGAATACATATATTTCATTGGGTTTAAAAAGATCGGCATCTTCCCCGGATCTGAATTCATTAGCAGGGTTCTGTAACCGTTTTCTCACATTTGCGAGCCAGTCGTTCAGAACTTCTTCGTTTCGCATCCCTTTGTATGCCCAGTGTGCCGCTACCCCATACTCGGCAACCATATCCATGCGCCGGCTGCGGATCTGAACTTCCACCACCCATTGATCAGGGGTGCGGACCGTAATGTGCAGCGATTCGTAACCGCTTGCTTTCGGAACGGTGACCCAATCCCTCATTCGTTCCGGGATCGGTTCGTAAATTTGGGTAACCAGGGAGTATACCTGCCAACAGACTTCTTTTTCCTTTTCCGGGGGAGTGTCTATGATAAAACGTATGGCCAGGATGTCGTATACCTCGTCTACATCTACCTGTTGTGCCTTCATTTTGCGCCATATGGAATAGGTGGCTTTGGTCCGGCTTTTCAGCTCATACTTTATTCCGGCCTTTTTCAATTCTTTCTCCAGTGGCCTGACAAATACGGCTATCCGGGCCTTGCGCTCTATTTCGGTGGCCCTTATGTTGTTGGTTATCAGTCGGTAGTCTTCAGGCTGAATGATCTTGAAAGAAAGGTCCTCCAATTCGCTTTTTATCCTGTACACTCCCAGCTGGTGTGCCAAGGGTGCGTACAACATCAGTGTTTCGGTTGCTTTTTTAATGTGTTCGCCCCGGGGAAAGCATTCGATCAGGGAACGCATTACTTCCAGCCTGTCCGCCAGTTTTATGAGAGTTATGCGGGGATCTGCCGAGTAGGATATGATCAGTTTCCGGTAATTATCTGCCTGCAACCGGGTCTCTTTTGGATTGATTGTCGAGATTTTGTTCAGTCCGGCGACCATCAACCCGATATCATTCCCGAAATCCCTCCCGATCTCATCCTGAAGCCCGGGATTCTTGCGGCTGGCTTCATGAAGGTATACCGTAACGATCGCTTCCCGGGTTAGACCAATCTCGTTTTCTACGATCTGCGCTACGGCATCCACATGGGTCATGAACGGCTTGCCGTTACCCCTAACCAGGCCGGCCAGCTTTTCCCGTGCAAAGTCTTTGGCACGGACTATCATTTGATCATTCCCCTGCGTGTTCATTTACGTATTTTTTCCAATGCGTACATTTCATCCCTGAAACCGGCGGCTGTAATAAAATCCAGTTTAGAGGCAGCGTCCTCCATTCTTTGCCTGGCTGTAGCAATGGCTTTCTCCAATTGTTGCGGTGTCATGGAACGTGTAACGGGATCCTCGGCAACCATAGATACCGTATCGCGCTGCTCCCTGTATATATTGCCCTGACCCAGCGTGTCCCTTACATTTATGGCTATCTGTGTGGGGGTAATTCCGTTTTCCCTGTTATACTGTATCTGTTTGTTGCGTCTTCTTTCCGTTTCGCTGATCGTCCGCGCCATAGAGTCTGTAATGCGGTCTGCATACATAATGACCTTTCCGTCTACATTACGTGCCGCCCTTCCGGCGGTCTGTGTAAGGGCTCTTTCCGACCTCAGGAATCCTTCCTTATCCGCATCCAGTATGGCTACCAGGGATACCTGGGGAAGGTCAAGCCCTTCCCGTAAAAGATTTACCCCTATGAGTACATCGTAATACCCTTTCTGAAACTCCTCCAGGATCCTTATCCTTTCCAGGGTTTCCACATCCGAGTGTATGTAAGTACAACGGATCTGAATTTTTTGCAAAAATTTATGCAATTCTTCTGCCATGCGTTTGGTCAGCGTGGTCACCAGCACCCGCTGATCTTTGGCAGCACAGACCCGGATCTCTTCTATCAAATCGTCAATCTGCCCTTCGGTTTTTCTCACTTCCACCGGCGGATCCAGCAGTCCGGTGGGCCTTACAACCTGCTCTACAATCAACCCGCCGGATTTTTCCAGTTCATAATCTGCCGGAGTGGCTGAAACATACATTCGCTGACCTATCACTGTGTCAAACTCATCAAAGGTCAGCGGTCTGTTATCAGCAGCAGCAGGCAGGCGAAATCCGTATTCTATGAGCACTTCTTTCCTGGAACGGTCACCTCCGTACATTGCTCTTACCTGGGGAAGAGTAACGTGACTTTCATCAATAATGGTTAAAAAATCATCGGCAAAATAATCCAGGAGGCAAAAAGGCCTGGTCCCCGGTTGTCTGCCGTCAAAATACCTGGAATAGTTTTCAATCCCGGAACAGTAACCCAGTTCGCGGATCATTTCTATATCAAATTCCACACGTTGCAACAACCGGTTGGCTTCCAGGTGTTTCCCTGCATCCTTAAGGTATGTGACACGTTCGGTAAGATCATCCTGGATGCTTCTGATGGCTTTTTCTTTCCGTTCTTTTGTGGTCACAAATGCACTGGCCGGATAGATGGCAATGCCTTCAATCCTTTCCAAAACACCGCCTGTAACCGGATCAAAACGTTCAATGGACTCAATTTGATCTCCCCAAAAGGCGATCCGGCAGGCTATATCATCGTACGCCAGGTATATATCAATGACATCTCCCCTGACACGGAAAGTACCCCTTTTGAACTCGTTCTCGTTACGTGAATACAGGGCATCCACCAGTCTGTATAACAACTGGTTGAAATCATGCGCCTGTCCTGTTTTCAAGGTTATGGTATTGGCGTGAAAATCGTCCGGGTTCCCAATCCCGTACAAGCATGAAACACTGGATACAACCAATACGTCCCTTCTGCCGCTAAGCAGCGCAGATGAAGTACTTAAACGGAGCTTCTCTATTTCATCGTTTATACTCAGGTCTTTTTCAATATATACATCCGTAACGGGGAGGTATGCTTCCGGCTGGTAATAATCGTAATAAGACACGAAATACTCCACGGCGTTGTCCGGGAAAAAACTCTTAAACTCGGAATAAAGCTGCGCTGCCAGCGTTTTGTTATGGCTTATGACCAATGTCGGCCTCTGCAATTTTTCCACCACATTGGCCATAGTAAATGTTTTGCCGGATCCCGTAACACCCAACAATACGGCAGCCCCGGTACCATCCCTGAAGAGGGTACTCAACTGTTCTATTGCCTGCGGCTGATCTCCCGTAGGCTTGTAAGGGGCTTGAAGCTTGAATTCCATAGGAAAATTTTCCGGATGACAAATTTACGGAAAATTTAGCGAGTGGCTGTTATAAGGATGATCAGTACATCAAAAAACCGGCCACTCCTCCCAGAAACATCAGCAGAATGGGATGTACTTTATAAAAATAAGCCGCCAGAAATGCCAGTGAGAACAACAGGTAACTGCGGAAATCCACAAAATTTTCAGGTGTTGCCATAACCAGAACAGCCGATGCGATCAGTCCAACCACTACGGGACGAATGGCCCGGAATATCCCCTGTACGGTTTGATTTTCCCTGTATTTGATAATAAAACGGCTCACCAGGATCATCAACACAACGGAAGGGATTATAAGGGCCAGGGTTGCCATAACCGATCCCAGGATATTGCCGCCGGAAGAAGTATAACCCACGTAAGTCGCTGTATTGATGGCTATGGGTCCGGGGGTCATCTGGGATATGGCTACAATATCCGAAAATTCCTGCATGGTAAGCCAGCCGTGATGCCCAACCACCTCATCCTGGATCAGGGACAACATCGCATAGCCTCCTCCAAAACAGAATAGTCCGATCTTTAAAAATGTCAGGAAAAGCTGTAAATAGATCATAAGCCCTTCCTCCTATTCCTGTATTTATCAAAACGATACCACAAATAACCGCCCAGTCCGGCTGCAAGGATCACCCAGACGGGGGAAACGCCAAAAAGCCATATCAGCATGGCCGATGATGCAGCAATAAAACCCGTTACCACCGTCAGCCCGATGGCCCTCATAGTAGTAATGACCGGAACGGCAATAAGTGCTACCACAACGGGCCGCATTCCCAAAAATATCCGTTCTACCACAGGATTGTCCCGGAAACTTTTGAAAAAAAGTGCCAGAGCCAGGATGGCAAAAAAAGGAGCTATAACTGCTCCGGCTACAGCCGTCAAAGCTCCCTTCAACCCTTTGAGCCTGTAACCTACACCCACGGCAATATTGATGGCAATTACTCCGGGAAGTGTCTGTGTAGCGGCCAAGAGATCAGTAAAATCTTCTTTAGTGATCCATTTTTTGCGGTTCACCACATCAGCCTCTATCAAAGGCAACATGGCCAGTCCGCCGCCAATGGTAAAAGCGCCGATCCTGAAAAAAACCTTAAACAGATCCCAGTACATGATCACTCCAGTATTATTTCCACCACCCTGTTGATAAGGGTACGTTGGTATGATCTTTCAACCCTGATGTAATTACGTGTATAACCGTGCATTTTCCCGTCCCGTGTCTTTCCCTCGAACAAAACTTCCTCCTGCCTGCCTTTATTTGCAAGAATAAAATCACGGTGCAGCATATCGGATAACTCACCCAGTTTATGCGCCCTTTCTGTAATGATCCCATCCCGGATCCGCTCGCTAACCGGAAATGAGGCAGCCCGTGTGCCGGGCCTTACAGAGAACGGGAATACATGTAAAAAAGACGGCTTCAATTCCTTAAGAAGATCACAGGTATTGATAAAATCTTTTTCGCTCTCGCCGGGAAACCCTGTTATCACATCAATTCCGGTAAAGGCATAAGGCATCATGGAGTGAATCTTCTTCATCTTATCGGTAAACAAGGCAACATTGTAACGTCTTCCCATTCTTTTCAGGACGGGATCACTACCGCTTTGCAAGGGTATATGAAAATGAGGCAGAAAAGGTTTTCCGCCGGCAATTTTTTCTATGATACCATCGGTTAATAGATTCGGTTCAATGGAAGATATCCTGTACCTGTCTATTCCGGGAACGGTTGCCAACGCATCCAGAAGATCGGAAAAAGACTCTCCCGTTGTTTTTCCGAAATCCCCGGTATTCACGCCGGTCAAAACGATCTCTTTGACTCCTTTGGAAGCGATTTCCATCGCCTGGCGTACTACATCAGCTATGGGTATGTTTCTGCTTCTTCCCCTGGCCAGGGGAACAGTACAGTAAGTACAACGGTAATCACAGCCGTCCTGAACTTTCAGAAAAGATCGCGTCCTGTCCCGGTTGTTTTCTCCGGCCGAATAAGCACTGAAAAAGCCTTCCTCCGCTTCACTCGGGCCAAGGTATACTTTCCCTGTCTCCAAATCCCCTGCCGCACGGACGATCCGGTCTCTGTAACCGGTTCCGAACAATGATGAAATTCCAGGGATCGTTTCCAGACTGTCCGGTCTTAACTGCGCAGAACAACCTGTCACCACTACATATGCAGACGGATTGATCCTTAACACCCTGCGAATTGCCTGACGGCTTTTTTTATCTGCGTGTTCGGTTACCGAACAGGTATTGATCAGGTATACGTCCGCCTTCCCGGACGGACTGACTTTTTCATAGCCTTGTTGCATGAAATCCCGCGCTATGGTTGCACTTTCGGCATAATTCAGTTTACAGCCAAGGGTTATAACGGCAAAAGTCTTTTTCTCATTCATTTCGTAAATCCTTCCGGGTAAGTGTCACGGAAGCCCTACCCGCTTCCCCGCCCAGCGAGGGAGCCATTTTTGAGACCGTAACCCGGCATTCACTAAGGGAAAAGGCCTCAGTAAGGCGTTGCAGGATCCTTCCGGCCACATTTTCCAGTAACAAACTGGTAACCGACATCTCTGCAGATATCAATTCGTAAACACGAGAATAATCTATCGCATCTTCCAAACAGTCAGTCAAAGCCGCTTTACAACCGTCTGTATCCATTTCAACATCCACTTTAAACCGGGTGCCTATGAGACGTTCTTCCTCAAAACATCCGTGATGCGCGTAAAACATCAGATCATGCAAAGCAATGGTAGCCATAATCAATCAGCCATTATTAAAAATACACATGGTTTTTTCCTGTAGATCCCTTCAAAACCGGGTTCGTTTTTTCGCCAGTCTTCTATAGTCCGTGTCCCGATAAAAGCATCAGGCATGGTAAGGTTAAGTGCAATTGTCAGCCTGGTGCGGGGATGACAACAAGCCACCAACGCCCGGAACAATGCCGCATTCCTGTAAGGTGTTTCAATAAAGATCTGCGTCTGATGATCTCTTGCCGAGTCTCTTTCCAGTTCCCTGATCTTTTTATCCCTCATTTGCGGCTTAACCGGAAGGTACCCGTGGAATGCGAATTGCTGTCCATTGAGTCCCGAGGCCATAAGGGCCAGCATCAGGGAAGAAGGTCCGGTAAGAGGAACCACCTGAAATCCGTTTTCATGTGCCAGAGCGACCAGGCCTGCACCCGGATCGGCCACGGCCGGCAATCCCGCTTCCGAGATCAGTCCCATTGAAAACCCTTTACGCATGGGATCCAGCAATGGATTCATTTCTTCGGGAATAGTATGTTCATTCAACAATCCCATTTCGAGGGTTTGAACCTGTAATCCCAAAGAAGACAGATAACGCCTGGCCGATCTCAATTCTTCAACTACAAAATAATGCAACTCCCTTACCTTCTCAATAGTTCCTTCGGGAATTACAAGCCGGGGATCCGCATCTCCCAGCGGTGCCGGTATCAGGTATAAGACCGCCTCTTTCATTGTCCCTGCCCCTCCTGACTCAGACGCTCGGTTAAAGCTCGCTGGAATTTCCGGGCATTTTTCATATGTTCCCTTAATGTCGGGGCAAAGTTGTGGTACCCGCTAAAATCTTCTTTGGCACAGAAGTACAGGTAATCGTGATCCTGATAATTCAATACGGCATCTATGGCTTCAATGGATGGTACACTTATGGGACCGGGAGGAAGCCCCCGGTTTCTGTACGTATTGTACGGAGAGTCAATGCGTGTGTGTGTTCTGAGTACCCTCCTGATGGAATAATCCCCGGCTGCAAAGATCAATGTAGGATCTGCCTGCAAAGGCATATTTATCCGGATACGGTTAATATAAACACCTGCAACAGCAGGCATTTCATCGGTTTTCTTAGTTTCTTCGTAAACAATAGACGCCAGCGTACTCACTTCCATAGGCGTCATGCCCAGCTGCCGTGCTTTTTCCTTCCTGGTCTCGTTCCAGAATTGATTGTATTCACGGCACATCCGTTTTAGAAGTTCTTCTTCCGATATGGTCCAATAAACTTCGTATGTATTGGGGATGAACATTCCCCTTACACTTACCGAATCAAAACCCATGGAAGCAATCAGGGAATCGTTCCTGATATGAGACAACACACCTGCCGAATCAATTTCCAGGTTCCGGGACAATACGGCAGCCAACCGTTCAAACGTCCTGATGGTCCCCGATATGGTGATATTCAAAGGATCCTGCCAGCCCATGGCCAACTTTCTTGCCAGCTGCTGGTTATTCATACCGGGATCAACGGCATACCTTCCCGGGTGCACATTGTCCGGAAGGTTTTCATGCCCGGCAGCCCAACGGAAAGTTTTTTCAATTTTTAAATAACCGTTACCGGTAAGGCTGTCCATCAGTTGTTCAAAGTCCGCTCCGTGGGGGACCAACAAATAAGAAACAACATTGTTTTGAGTTACAATATTCTTGTGGCGAAAAGTAAAAAAAAGTAATCCGGCTGCAATGACTACCATTAACAGGATCAAAACCAAAAAACTTCTAAAAATGCCCGTTCGTCTTTTCATGCAATTAGTAATTATCTGAGACGTAATACAGTTCCCGTGATCAATTCACCTTCAATCCCGTGGTTCATATCACGAATTGAACCCATTCTTATTCCAAAACGCTGGGATACATCACGCCAGGTTTCCCCTTCACGGGATGTCCAGGTGGAAGTACCTTCCGGACCTTTTTTAGCTTTACGTTCCAAGTAAACCTTTTCTCCTACAGCTAATCCGGCATTCCGGGGAACATCGTTAAAGCGGGTGATCTCTCCACGGAAAAGCCTGTATTCAGCAGCAAGTGAACGGTAAGTATCTCCGGGTGCGGCCAGTACATATCTTTTCCCGTTGGTCAACCGGATCCGTCTTTCCACCGAGATGGTAAACACATCATCGTCCTTAGCGGGTAAAGGTTTTCCCGCAGGGATCCCGGTAACAACGGGTTCCTCCCCTGCTTCAGTAAGAGGATAACTGTCGTATATTTCCAATCCGTTCTTTTCTATAAGATCTATGAGCAATTGCGCATACCTGGGATTTGTGGCATAACCCGCCTCTTTAAGTCCGTATGCCCAAGCTTTGTAATCTTTTGGATCCAGATCAAATAAACCGGCGTAACGGGGTCGTGTTCTTAAAAATTCAGAATGATCGTAATAGGAATCTTCCGGGGTAGGATATTTTCTGAAACATTCCCCGGCGGCATCGTCGTCGTGATAGATCCGGTCTCCCTCCCATTCATGACATTTAATACCAAAATGATTGTTTGCTTCTACGGCCAGGCGACTGTTCCCGTTGCCCGATTCCAGGCAACCCTGCGCCAGAATGATACTGGCAGGTATGCCGTATCGGTGCATCTGCTTTACGGCAATATTTTTGTAACGAGCTATGTATTGCTCACGTGTCAATTCCTGAACCCGTTGACCGGATAAAGAACCGGCGGCACCTGCGACATTCACCGGGAGAATAAATAAAACAATGCAAAATGCCTTATATAGACACGGATTCAACATGCTGCAAATGTAGTATAAATTATTATATTTGCGTTCTATAAACCACCACACCTCATGAACAGGAGTACCCTTAAGATAGATTACACAGAGACGGTCAAAGAGAACCTGGACCGGGAAGATTCCGAATTAATAGATATGGCTTTCCAGGCGGCACACAATGCCTATTCACCTTATTCAAACTTTAAGGTGGGAGCCGCTGTCCGGCTGGACAGCGGGATGATCCTGCAGGGAAACAACCAGGAAAATGCCAGCTTTCCTGCCGGAATATGTGCCGAGCGTGCAGCCATTTTTTACGCGCACGCCAATTTCCCTGAATCAAAAATCCGGACCATTGCAATTACCGCCTCTCCTTGTGGAATTTGTCGCCAGGCACTTCTGGAAAGTGAAAAAAGAGCCGGTGCTCCCGTACGCATTATCCTGGCAAACGAAGATAAGATCTTTATTTTTGAAAGCGTTAAAGATCTCCTGCCTTTCGGATTTGATTCTTTCTGATTTTTTGTACCTTTGCCACGGGTAAGTCGTGTACGACCAGCTCCCACTGAACTCCCCCAGGGTTGGAAGACAGCAAGGGTAGGTGGTTGTAGCGGTGCGATACACCAAGCTTACCCTTTTTTATTTCAATATGAAAATAGCCATCGGATTGTCAGGCGGAGTGGATTCTTCCGTAGCTGCCCTGCTTTTGAAACAAAAGGGGTATGATCTTATTGCTATGTTCATGCGTAACTGGCACGACACTACGGGGACTTTGCACGGAGACTGCGCCTGGGAAGAAGACCTGGATCTGGCCAAAATGGTTGCCCGCAAACTGGATATCCCTTTTCATTTTACGGACCTGAGCCGGGAATACCGTGAGAAAGTAGTAGATTATATGTTCAACGAATACGGAAAAGGCCGCACACCCAATCCGGATGTGTTGTGTAACCGTGAGATCAAATTCGATGCATTTCTGCAAAAAGCATTTGAACTGGGTGCACAAAAAGTGGCTACCGGCCATTACTGCAGGACGGATATGACTGCCGGCGGGGAATACAGGCTCTTGCAGGGGATCGACAGCAATAAAGACCAGTCTTATTTTCTGTGCCAGCTTAACCAGGAGCAATTGTCCAGGGCGATCTTCCCCATAGGTGAACTCAGAAAACCGCAGGTCAGGGAGCTGGCACAGGAAGCCGGTCTGCCCACGGCCGACAGGAAGGATTCCCAGGGTATTTGTTTTGTGGGAAAGGTGGACCTGCCCGTCTTTTTACAACAAAAGCTCAAGCCGCGCGAAGGAGATGTGGTGGAAATTTTCCGGGATGGTTCCGGCAAAACCATCGGCAAGCATAACGGGGCTCATTTCTATACCATCGGACAGCGTAAAGGACTAAATATAGGCGGACACGTCCATCCCTTGTTTGTACTTTCGACAGACATTGAAAACAATACAGTTTATGTGGGAGAAGGACAGGACCATCCCGGATTGTACCACAACAAACTCACAGTTGAAGCAAAAGATATTCACTGGATACGTCCCGGCCTGAAATTACGGGAAGGTGAAGAGCGTCCCTTCAGTATCCGCATACGTTACAGGCAACCACTCCAAAACGGAATAGTAAAGTGTGAAAACGGAATAACCATTTCCTTCACAGAACCTCAACGCGGTATTACTCCCGGACAGTTTGCAGCCTGGTACTCGGGAGAGGAACTGGCAGGGTCCGGTATCATAGCATCCCGTTTATAACTTCCAATGCTTTCCGGTATTCAGGCAGTAACGGGTTGATCACCCTGTAGAAACATCCTTGTCCGAACAGCCGGGCCCCTATTAAAGCCTTGAGCTGCATTCTGATGTGTTTTTCAGATAATGCCAGGTCACCTTCACCCGGAACGATCCCTTCTTTTTCCGCATATTCCAACAGGCGGTCAAACGGAACTTGCTCCGTTGTTACACCTTTATCGAACGATTCAAAAGAATCGTAACGCTTTGACAAGTCATCCCTTTGCGTATCCAAAAAATCATTGATAAAAGCATTTACAATCCCCCTGCGGGCCAATTGCATGTAGAATTCCGAATAATAGGTAGTATCTGCAGGGACAAACACATCGGGCATTATCCCGCCTCCCCCGTATACGATCCTGTTTTCTTTCAACGTTCTGAATGCCAACGAATCCGGTATCTCAATACTGTCTTCATGATACGATTCGCCCCTTTGGTAGCGTTCCAGGAAATCCCTGTAATACAGATCCTTCTCTCCCATTTCATAAGGAGACTGGATCACCCGGCCGCTTGGGGTATGGTACCTTGCCACGGTCAGGCGCATTTCCGAACCGTCGCTCAACGGGAACGATTGCTGTACCAGGCCTTTCCCAAACGAACGCCGTCCGACTATCATTCCGCGGTCCCAGTCCTGAATGGCTCCCGCCACGATCTCACTTGCCGAGGCGGATCTTTCATCTATCAGCACAACAACCGGAGTGTTCACAAAGAAACCCATTCCCGAGGCCTGGATCTCCCGGCGGTTCATTTTTCCGCCTTCCGTAAAGAGTACCAGCTCTCCTTTTTTCAAAAATTGTTCTGCCAGGAAAACCGCGGCCCCCAGAAAACCGCCTCCGTTACCCTGAAGATCCAGGATCAATCCGTCGGGCATCCTTTCAATCCCCCTGAAAGCCTCAATGAATTCTTCCTGAGTAGTCAGGGCAAATTTGTTCAGCTTGACGTACATGATACCGGGAGCTGCCCAGTAAGCAGCATCTATACTGTTGATGGGAATTTTATCCCGTACCACTTCAAAATACAACAGATCACTTTCTCCCCTGCGTTTTACGGTCAGCCCCACACGGGTGCCTTTGGGACCTCTCAGTAAATCGTATACCTGCTGGTTGGTAAGGTCCGGAGAGGATATCTCCTTACTGTCCACGGCCACTATCCTGTCGTCTGCCCTTATACCTACACTTTCAGAAGGAGCCCCTGCTATCGGATTGACAACTACCAATGTATCCCGTATGATGGCAAACTCAATGCCGATCCCTTCAAAATTGCCTTCCAGGGGTTCATTCATGGCTTTTACTTCATCGGCCGGTATATAACTTGAATGCGGGTCCAGCTGGTCTACCAGTGTCTTCATCATGCCATCCACAACCTTTTCCGTATCAATACTATCCAGATAGTACTGCCCGACGTAAAACAACGCCTGTCCCATTTTGTTGACCTGTTGATTCAGTCTGTCATCAGAAATTTGTGAATAAGCAGGCCGGCTTACCATCAACGCGAAAGCCAAAAAAGGCAGAATAAAGGGGATTTTTCTCATAATTCACAAATGTAATAAATATTACTCCTCTTACGGATTTTTTAAATCAGGTTATTATTTTAGTAAATGCTTTTACTATATTTGCATTTACTATCTAACCTTATACTATCTTAAAGACCTGATCTATGAAAAAAACCATCCGGCCTGTCATCGTGTTGTTTTTGATATTCTTTACTGCCGTACCTGTATGGGCCCAGGTATCAGAACTTGAAGAAAGAACATCCAAACTGGAGAGTATCGTGGCAAAGCTGCCTAAAGTCTCGGGTTTTTTAAATTTACGATACCAATATGAAAACGATCAAAATTCTTTTGATATCCGTCGTGCCAGACTAGATTTCAAAGGCGATCTTGTGAAATGGCTCGATTACAGATTGCAGGTTGACTTTGCTTCCTCGCCAAAGATCATTGATGCGTATGTCAGGCTCAAAATCAGCCCCATGTTCAATATACAGGCAGGTCAGTTTAAACTGGCGTTTTCCCTTGAAAATCCATATGGCCCATTAACACTGGAGACTATGGATAATTCTCAGGTAGTAAGTTACCTTTCAGGTATCAACGACCTTGCCGGGAGCAAAGCAGCCGGAAGGGACCTGGGAGTTGCCGTTTACGGTGGCTTCTTTCAACAGGATGGTTACAATATTATCGATTACGTAGTTGGTCTGTACAACGGTACGGGTATAAATGTAAAAGACAACAATAAACATAAGGACATCACAGGACGGCTGGAGATCCATCCCATACGCCCGGTAACCCTGACCGCATCTTATTACAACGGAAAAATTGGGGAAGACGGTTCACTGAAACCCAGAATACGCTATGGATTCGGGGGCCGTTACGACGACGGGACCATACTGTTGAGGGGTGAATACCTGAAAGGAAAAACCGATCAAACAGACAGCGAAGGTTTTTACGTTGTGGCGGGATACAAGTTCGCCGGAAAATTTCAGCCTTTGCTGAAATACGATTTCATGCGCAAAGACCTGGCCAATGAGAATTCGCGGCAAATAAACTACTTGGTGGGATTTGATTATTGGCCTCACAAAATGTTCCGGGTACAGGTCAATTACACCTACCGTACATTTATTGAAAAAGAAAACAACAACGGATTGCTGGGCATTATGCTTACAGCCCGTTTCTAATGAAAAGAATTAACTAAAACCTGATTGATATGACAAAAGAAACTAAAAAACCGTGGTGGAAACAATTTATGACCGAAGACTGGATCATAGTCGTTGCGGCCACCATAATTCTGGTCCTTGCGGTGATAGTGCCTGCTGTAATGCCCAGGATGCCAAAAACGTTATTTACGGCAAAAGAATGGTTGGATGCGGGGTATATGTTTGTCTTTCTTATGCTTGTCACTTACCTGACATCGTTTATTCTTAAAAAACCTCTGAAAGGATTGTTCCTTTCTTTCCTGGCAATCTACCTCCTGGCGCTTCTTTCAAATGTGGTCGCAGCCATTCCAGCCGTCAAATCCACCGGTTTGGAATCCGTGTTTTTTGCGGTAATCTTTGGCTTGATCATAAGCAATATTGTAGGAGTGCCAAAATGGCTGAAACCGGCTATACAAAGTGAATTCTATATTAAGATAGGTATTATTACACTGGGATCTACCATCTTGTTCGGAGAAGTCATGAAAGCCGGTGCATACGGCCTGGCCCAGGCATTGGTGGTTGTTCTTGTTGTCTGGAATTTTGCATTCTGGGTTGCACGAAAAATGAAAGTAGACGACGAAATGGCCACCATGCTGGCCAGTGGTGTTTCCATTTGCGGAGTGTCTGCCGCCATTGCTACCTGTGGTGTGATCAAGGGAAACAACAAAAAATTGTCTACGGTAATCTCACTCGTACTGGTAATCGCTATTCCTATGATGTACCTGTTGCCCTGGCTTTCTGAACTTATGGGGTTATCTTCATCGGTAGCAGGAGCCTGGCTGGGCGGGACCATAGATACTACCGGAGCCGTAGCTGCCGCCGGTACCATGTTGGGAGAGGAAGCCGCACAAACAGCGATTATCGTGAAATCTTCCCAAAATGTGCTGCTGGGTATTGCCGCCTTCCTGATAGCCTTGTATTGGACCTACAAAGGAAAAGAAGGACAGGAAAAACCTACCGCAAAACTGATTTGGGACCGCTTTCCGAAATTTGTAGTCGGATTTGTTCTGGCATCACTGATCTTCAGTATTTTTTTCAGTATAGAAGAAGCCAAGGTTGTGGGAAAAATCACCAAAGGATTCAGCACTTCCCTGTTTAGTATTGCCTTTGTTTGTATTGGCCTGGAGACACGGTTCAAAGAAATATTTTCTAAGGAAAACCGTCAGCCTCTTAAGGCATTCCTTACAGCACAGGGTGTAAATATAGTCTTCACCCTTTTAATAGCTTACCTGATCTTTGGGGTTATTCAGCCGATGCTTGGATAAACCGGCGAGGAACACTGAAAGTACGGCCTTCCGTACTTAATTCTGTATTGGGAAATATTTCCCGTGCCTCGGCCAAAAAGGCCGGGGTTTCTTTATACCTGGACGAGAAGTGTCCCAGGAGCAATTGGCCTGCTTCTGCATCAAGGGCAGTTTGGGCTGCCTGACGTGCCGTACTGTGCAGGTATTTTGCAGCAGCAACGTGATCGTGTTCCAGGAAAGTAGCTTCATGGAACAATAGATCCACTCCTTTTATCCAGGAAGAAATTTCAGGCCGGGGAGCCGTATCGGTACAATAGGCAACAGACCGGGGATAACTCTTGCGGACAGGCTTTTCGCGAAATAAATAACCGTATGCCGGGATACTGTGATTCAGAGGGAATGCATAGACATCCGCCGTTTCTGTTTCCAGGACCGGAGATAATTCTTCAACCTCTATCTTTTTATGAACGATCGTAAAGGAAGGTTCCCTCTGGCCCAGGAAATCAAAATAAAAAGAGAGCATTTTTCCCATTCCCGCAGGAGCATGAATAAACAGAGGCTGTTTCCGGTTGAGCAAATGCATGGTAGATAACATTCCCAACAATCCGAACACATGGTCTCCGTGCAAATGGGTAATGAAAACATGTTCTATAGATCCCATGGATATACCCAGCTGCCTGATTCTTAATTGCGTTCCTTCACCGCAATCCAGTAAAAATAACCGCCCGCGTATGTTCAATACGTGAGCGGTGAAATAGGTATCTCTTGTAGGAAGTGCGGATGCACATCCAAGACTAGTCAGCGTCAGCGGCATTTTTTTCCATTTCCGATTTTAGGGCAGCCAAATCGGAAATATCCCCCAACGTCGTTTTTTCCAAGTTGGCTTTCAATTTCTTGACAGCTTTCTGGGTGCTTTCAGGTTCGTTACCTGAGTTCTCCTTGGCAGCGGGTTCTTTTTTCACATCCTGCTCCCATGTACGTGTATGAGATATACTTATACGCTTGCTGTTCTTATTGAATTCCAGAACCTTAAAAGGCAGTTTCTCTTCCAGTGCAACGGCAGTGCCGTCTTCTTTGGCAAGGTTCTTCTGACTAACAAAGCATTCAATTCCGTAAGGCAGTGTAACTGTTGCCCCTTTGTCCACAAAACTGGTGATGGTTCCTTCATGAACAGATCCCGGAGTAAATACCGTTTCAAAAACTTCCCAGGGATTTTCTTCCAATTGTTTGTGTCCCAGACGAAGTCTCCTGTTTTCCTGATCCACTTCCAGAACAACCACTTCCAGATTTTCTCCAATTGAAGTAAATTCCGAAGGATGCTTCACTTTTTTGGACCAGGACAGATCACTGATATGTACCAAACCTTCCACGCCTTCTTCCAATTCCACAAAGATCCCGAAATTGGTAAAGTTTCTCACTACGGCATTATGCCTGGAATCTACAGGGTATTTTTCATTGATCGTTGCCCAGGGATCGGGTTTCAGTTGTTTGATACCCAAGGACATCTTTCTTTCTTCTTTATCAATGGTCAGAACCACAGCATCCACTTCCTGTCCAACTTTCAGGAAATCCTGGGCACTGCGTAAATGGGAAGACCAAGAAATTTCGGTAACATGGATCAGTCCTTCCACACCCGGCTGGATTTCAACAAAGGCTCCGTAGTCGGCAATAACCACTACGCGTCCCTTAACGACGGTCCCAACGGTAATGTCATCACCCAGGGAATCCCACGGGTGGGGTGTAAGCTGCTTCAGACCAAGAGCAATACGTTTTTTGGTATCGTCAAAGTCAAGAATAACCACATTGATCTTCTGATCAAGTTGTACAATCTCTTCAGGATGGTTTATGCGACCCCAGGAAAGGTCCGTAATATGGATTAATCCGTCAACACCTCCCAGGTCAACAAACACACCGTAAGAAGTGATGTTTTTGACAGTTCCTTCAAGGATCTGGCCTTTTTCCAGCTTCCCTATGATGTCGGCTTTCTGGGCTTCCAGTTCGGCTTCTATCAGGGCTTTATGCGATACGACCACGTTCCTGTATTCGTGATTGATCTTCACGATCTTGAATTCCATGGTCTTATCTACATATATATCGTAGTCACGGATAGGTTTCACATCTATCTGCGAACCAGGCAAGAAGGCTTCAATTCCGAATACATCCACTATCATACCGCCTTTTGTGCGGCATTTGATGTATCCTTTGACGATTTCATCTTTGTCGTAAGCCTCGTTGATACGATCCCATGAACGCAGGGAACGTGCTTTTTTATGTGATAAGATCAGCTGCCCCTTCTTGTCTTCTGCCGTTTCAACATAAACATCCACCTTGTCGCCTACAGCCAGTTCAGGATTGTAGCGGAATTCGTTAACAGATATTACTCCTTCACTTTTAAATCCGATGTTTACAATAACTTCCCTTTTGTTAAGGGCGACAACGGTACCTTCAACGATCTCATTTTCGATCACCTTGTTCAGTGTCTGAAGATACTGATCTTCAATGACGCTTTTTGGTGTATCGTACACGGTTTCTTTTTCAAAAGCATCCCAGTCAAACTGATCGCCGGGAACGGATGCATTGCTGATTTTGTTTTTTGGTTGGTTTTCTTCTACGCTGAGATCTTCTGAATAATCTTCAACCTCATCGTTTTTCCGGATTATGATCTCATCCGGGTCCTGATCTTCCTTCAGGCTCTTTTTTGGGGACAAATCTTTTTCTTTTGCCATTTTGTTTAATTTCAATAAGAATTAGAAAGTTAGACTTTATTTATAATCCCTTTGCAAGGGGCTGCAAAAGTAAACGTTATTTTTTAATTATCAAAAGAATGTAACTTTACGGAATCATTTTTTTAGCCCATTTCTTATGAATAACAACAATTCCGGTATCAGATCATTCCCAAAGAACTATTGGACGGCAATCATTATGGAATTCTTTGAACGGGGAGCCTATTACGGGGTACTTTCCGTTTTATCTGTTTACCTGGTACTTTCCGGTGACGAAGGAGGACTGGGTTTCTCCAGGGAAGCAGCAGGCGCCATCATGGGAACGATCCCTCCCCTGCTCTATTTTCTTCCGATATTTGCCGGAGCACTTGCAGACAGATACGGGTTCCGGAATCTGCTGATGGTAGCATTCACTTTTTTGGCAACCGGGTATTTTCTCACCGGTATAACAGAATCCTATGGATTGGTTTTTGCTTCCCTGATAGTCATGGCTATAGGTGCAGGACTCTTTAAACCTGTCATTTCAGGGACCATCGCACACGCAACAAATGAAAAAAACTCAACACTGGGATTTGGAATATTTTACTGGGCCATCAATCTTGGGGCTTTTCTTTTTCCTTTGATCCTGGTCCCGGTCTTGAAAAAGCAATCTTACACATATGTATTCTGGATGGCTGCCGCCGCAGGGATCGTGCTGTTACTTATCAATATAATCTTTTATAAAGAACCTTTGCATCAAAGGTCCAAAGAATCATTGACCAGGGTCTTTAAAGACATGGCCCTGGTATTCAGAGACTGGAAGTTTATTGTTATGATATTGTTGTATTCCGGGTTCTGGATCATGTATTTTCAAATGTACGGCACCGTATTGTGGTATGTGCACGATCAGATGGACATGGCTTCCGTGAATCATGCCGTAAATACATCGTTGGAATGGATTACGGGTAAACCCGCCGGATGGCAATTTGATGTGGAACACGTTACGGTCCTTAATGCCGGAGTCATAATATTACTGCAATTGTTTGTTTCCAGGCTGGTCAATCGTTTTAAAGCCCTGCCTACCATCATAACCGGTATAGGATTGGGAACTCTGGGGATGGGCATACTTGCCATTTCCGGAGATGCATGGGTATTCATAACGGGCTGTATTGTTTTCACACTCGGAGAAATGACGGCTCATCCCAAATTTAATTCCTTTGTAGGGCTTATTGCTCCCGCAGACAAAAAAGGCCTTTATATGGGTTATTCGTTTTTCTGCAGTGTCATTGGAAGTTTTATAGGCGGATTCATTGGTGCTCCTTTATACAATCACTTTGTTGACAACCTGGGCAGACCGGATATCTTATGGATCATATTCAGCTGCATAGGACTGACCAGTGTCGCGGGTCTTATGGTTTTTAACCGTTTTGTAATAAAAAAACATTCGTAGATCATGAACATTTCAGAAAAGATTCAGGCACTCAGAACACTTATGCAGGAAGCCGGCTGGGACGCAGCAGTAATCTCCGGTACAGATCCTCACGGAAGTGAATACCTGCCGGAACGTTGGCAGCAAAGAAAATGGATTTCGGGTTTTACGGGTTCATACGGAACAGTGGTGATAACACGTGATCATGCAGGGTTGTGGACAGATACCAGGTACTTTATCCAATCCCGGAGGGAACTGGAGGGAACCGAATTTGAATTACATCCCTTACGTGTACCCGAGGCCGTGGACTATCCGGAATGGCTGGCTGCCAAACTAAGCCCGGGAGCTGTTGTAGGCATTGACGGAGAATGTGTAACATACCGTGAGGCAGACCGGATGAAGAAGGTCCTGCAAGAACTGAACGCCACACTGGACAGCAGACCGTCTTTTCTCAACGCTATATGGAATGACAGGCCCGAATTACCCATGAACCCGGTTTTTATTCTTGAAGAAAAATACAGCGGAAGATCTACACAAAAGAAATTGGAGCGTTTGCGCAAACAGTTCAAAGAGAAGAGCTGTTCGCACATCATTCTGAACAGTCTGGATCAGATTGCCTGGCTTTTCAATATTCGTTGTCACGATATACCATACAATCCGGTAGCTGTTTCGTATGTCCTGGTTGATGAAAACGAAGCCACCCTGTTTGTTAGTCCCGGTAAAGTAAGTGAAAATGTCCGTAAAGTGCTCCGGGAACAGGGCGTAGATATCATGCCATATGATTCCCTCCCCGATGTTCTTCGATCCCTGCCGGATGGGACCGGGATAATGGCAGACGGGAACACACTTAATTACAACGCATTCCATAATTTGCTTGCGCATTGTGCTGTTCTTGATCTTCAATCACCCGTACTCCACGATAAAGCCATTAAGAATCCGGTTGAAACAGAGGGCTTCAGAAAAGCATATTTGAATGACGGATTGGCCCTTGAACGGTTTTTTTTCTGGCTGGAAAAATCTCTGGAAAAGGACGTTATTTTTACAGAAACAGATGTCGCAAAAAAACTCTCCTGGATGCGAACCCTGGCAGAAGGAGCTATGGGAGACAGTTTTCAATATATCTCGGCATACGGTCCCAACGCCTCGCTGCCCCATTATTCACCGAATCCCGCAACTGCCCTTACGCTCCTGAAAAAAGGGTTGTATCTGATAGATTCCGGCGGACATTATTTATACGGCACGACTGACACTACACGTACGGTTCCCCTGGGCCCGTTAACACAGGAAGAACGCGAAGATTATACAGTGGCTTTAAAAGGAATGATAGCCTTGAGCAGGGCTGTTTTTCTCAAAGGCACCAAAGGAACCCATTTGGATATGCTGGTCAGGGATCCGTTATGGAGGCATCGCAGGAATTACGGACACGGAACAGGACACGGAACAGGACATTTTCTTTGTGTTCATGAAGGTCCCCAGGACATAAGAATGACCTGGAAAGATCAGGACATTCTGCCGGGTATGGTAACGTCCAACGAGCCGGGTATCTACAGAGAAGGATCACACGGAGTACGTCATGAAAATGTTCTACTGTGCCACGTTCTGGAAGAAAATGAGTTCGGAACCTGGCTTGGATTTGAGACATTGACGTTATGTCACATAGATACGTCCCCCTTGCTTGTTTCACTTATGGAAGCTTCAGAAGTCGAATGGCTCAATGAATACAACAAGTCCGTTTATACAAAACTGGCTCCATTGCTGACTTATGATGAATCAATCTGGCTGAAAAAGAAAACCGCCCCGGTAACAGTATAACGGATCAACCCCCTATCATTGTATCTATTCCGAGCGATTGGAATTTCAAGAACAAAGAATCTATACTCTCTTTATGAGGAGTTGAGAAAGATCTTTGAAACAGCACTTTTCCGCTGATAATTCGTTTTTTCTTATCCGTCCCGAAACTGTGATAAGGCAGCAGATGAATCCCTTGCAAATTGCCGGAATCGCGTAATTCAAGAATGAAACGGACCATTGCATCAATACCCGATCCGTCGTTATTTATTCCGTGTATAAACGGGATCCTTAGAATAAAAGGGACTCCGGAACAGGCCACATAACGCAGATTGTCATGTATCAAAGCATTGTCCACACCCGTGTACTTCCTGTGAAGCAAAGGATCCATTATTTTCAAATCTGCCAGGAACAGGCCGGTATAGGGAATTATTTCGCTGACCACCTGAGGGGAAGCATAAAGTGATGTATCAACGGCGGTATGGATCCCCTTTTCTTTACATTCCTTAAGCACACTCAATAAAAAAACAGGTTGCGACAGTGGTTCACCCCCGGTAAACGTGACACCGCCCCCGGAACGGTCAAAAAACAGTTTCTCTCTTAGAATGAGATCCATAATCTGTCCGGTGTCCATGTACTTTCCACATAATTCCAGTGCACCCGACGGACAATTATCAGGAAGGGTATGATCCGCACAGGCATTGCATCCCAAACACCGGGATTTATTGAAGATAAGCTGCGGCCCGGGCATGATTCCTTCAGGATTGTGGCACCATTGGCAGGACAACGGACACCCTTTTAAGAACAAACTCATACGAATGCCCGGACCATCATGTATGGCGTACCGTTTTATATCAAAAATACATCCCTCTACAGACATGATCTCAGAATTCCCGGTTCATTGTCCGGCAAATAACATCTTCTTGCAAAGCCGGGGCCAGGTGATTAAAATAATCACTGTACCCTGCAACACGTACCATCAAATCCCGGTAGGATTCGGGATCTTTTTGGGCTTGACGAAGCGTTTGGGTGTCCACAACATTAAACTGTATATGATGGCCTCCTGATTCAAAATAACAACGGATCAGGAATGCCAGTTTTTCCAGGTCCCTGTCCGTTTTCATCATAGAGGGTGAAAAACGCTGGTTGAGTAAAGTCCCTCCTGATTTTTCCTGGTTCAGCCTGGAAAGAGAACGAATGACAGCTGTGGGTCCGTTTGTGTCGGCTCCGTGTGAAGGAGAAGTCCCGTCGGATAATGAACGTCCGGCCATTCGTCCGTTTGGCAAGGCTCCTGTAAGCGATCCAAAATAAACATGACAGGTCGTAGAAAGCAGATCCATGTGAAAAACGCCGCCCCTGGTGTTGGGTTTTCCGTCTATGGCACGGAACAGTTCTTCATACAATCTTACGGCCAGGTTGTCGGCATAATCGTTATCATTTCCAAAAAACGGGGTTTTATTGATCAAATACTGACGCATGGGTTCATGATCCCTGAAGTTTACGGATAACGCGAGCAACAATTCTTTCATAGACCACTTCCGGTCTTCATAGATATGCTTCTTAATGGCAGACAGGCTATCTGTTACAGTCCCCAGACCGGTACACTGAATATAAGACGTATTGTACCTGGGGCCTCCGTCGTAATAATCTTTCCCTTTCTCAATGCAGTCATCTATCAAGACAGAAAGGAAAGGAGCAGGGGTCATTTGGGCCGTGAGACGCTCTATCCGGTCATTTACCCGGATCTTGGTATCAATGACATATTTAAGCTGGCGTATGAATGCTTTGTATAAAACATCAAAAGTGTCAAACATAGTGGGATCTCCGGTTTCCGGGCATACCTTTTTCCCGGTCACGGGATCCGTCCCATTATTGAGGGTGATCTCCAGGATCTTGGCCACATTCAGGTATCCTGTCAATAAATAGGCTTCTTTCCCGAAAGCTCCCACTTCAATACAACCGCTGCAACCTCCTTCCCTGGCATCCCTGAGGTTTTTTCCCTGCCTTGTCAATTCCTTAATATAGACATCGGGATTGAACAGTGAAGGATATCCATAGCCTTTGCGTATTACCCGACAACTTTCCAATAAAAACCGGTCGGGCGTGCAGGATGCAATATGTGCAGAGGCTCCCGGTTGAAGAAGGTGAAGCTCTCCCAGTGTCTCAAGCATAATATAAGATACAGGATTCACGGCATCGGTTCCATCCGGTTTTACCCCTCCGATATTGATATTTGTAAAATCATTATATGTGCCGCTTTCACGGGCCGTAACACCTACCTTGGGCGGAGCCGGGTGATTATTTATTTTTATAAACAAACAAGCCATCCATTCCCGGGCTTCTTCCCTGGTAAGTGTCCCTGCTTCAACTTCCTTCCGGTAAAATGGGTCCAGGTGCTGGTCCAGGTGACCGGGATTCATGGCATCCCATCCGTTGAGTTCCATTATGGTTCCCAGGTGAACAAACCAATACATCTGCAAAGCTTCCCGGTATGTGGAAGGTGCATTGGCAGGTACGCGAAGGCATGTAGCAGCAATGCTTTCCAATTCTGCAGCCCTGTTCATATCACCACGTTCCCGGCACTCCGCAGCCATTTCACCTGCCAGCGCAGCATGACGTTCCGCGAAGATTACCATTGCCTCACAAGCAATATCCATCGCCTGCAACATTTCTTTTTTCGCGGATGTATCCGGTTCAGCTGAATGGGCCAGGTCAGACAATACGCCCGCAATCCGGCGGCGAAAATCATTGATCCCGTATTTATAAATCTTCCCGTCCAGTGCCGTGTGCCCCGGTGCGCGCTGTTCTGCAAACTCGGTAAAAAGACCGCTTTCATACATCAATTTCCAGTCTGCAGGTAAAACGGAAAAAATCTGCTCCCTGAGAGTCTTTCCTTTCCAGAATGGAATGATTTCTTTATCGTAAATACGAATGTCTTCCTCCGATACTATATAACGCTGCAATTCCCTTGTATTGAGAATCCGGAGGTCCTGCACACTGTGACAAGTCAGTTCCGGGAAGGTAGGCACGGCTTTAGGTTGTGGTCCGCGTTCTCCCACGATCAATTCCCGGGCCCCTATATATATTGACTGTTTTGCACACAATTCCCTGAAAGAAAGCGCCCTCAATACCGGTACGGAATATATTCGCTCAAAATTTCTGTAAAAATCAGTCAGAATACGGGCTCTTTCAACACTAATAGACGGTTCGGACAGGTAAGATTCTTCTCTTAAAAAAGCAACTCTTTCACTTATTACAGATCCTGGTTTCATTTAATCATTTTTCGTTTTTTGAACAACCATATGGCCATAACAACAGTCAACAACATCAGACACAACAGAAGTGCAAAATCCCACCACTTATTTTCCGAAATAACAGGTAATTTGACATTCATCCCGTAAATACTGGCAATAAGAGTGGGAGGCATCAACAACAAGGACACGAATGTAAAAACCCGCATCAATTTGTTCTGTTCCAGATTGATAAGACCCAGAGCCGTGTTTTGCAGGTATTCCAAACGTTCAAAACTGAAATTGGCATGATGGATCAATGAATCCACATCTTTGTTCAGGACCTCCAGTTTGGAATAGACATCCCTTGGAAATTTATCGCTTTTAAGGATTCCGGACAATACCCTTTGCTTATCCACACCATTGGCGCGAATTACCATGGTGTTTTCCTGTAACTGATTCACATCCAACAGAAAATTCTCCCCCATGGACTCTCCCAGATCTATACGCCTGGAGAGTTGCGAAATTTCCTTTGAAAGGATTTCAACCAGGTCTGCATCCACATCAATCCTGTTCTCCAGGATACTTACCATAATATGATACCCGGTGGGAAAAAGCCTGTAATTGTTTAAAAGTTTACGTTGTACCTCGGACAAAGTTCTGAGAGGAGTATGACGCAATGTGACCAGTATACTTTCAGAGATAATGAACGAAACAGGTTCCGAGGAATAGTCGTCCGGCCCGGGAATCAAAAAATTGGTGTTGGCAAATATGGTGGTTTCGGTTTCAAAATACCTGGAAGAAGATTCAATTTCTTCCGCCTGCGCCCTGCTTTGCAGTGTCGTATCCAGGAATTCTTCGGCCGCACGTTTTTCTTCTCCTGTGGGATCGTGCAGATCGATCCATAAAACATCATCCAATCCCAGTTTATCCAGGATCTTTACTTCATTGTCGCTTAAGACTTGTCCTTTTGATTTGTAGAAAATTTCGATCATAATACGAAGATTGAAAGGTGAAACATTCGGGTGCAAACGTTTACCTTCTACTTCGCGGCTTTGATCTTACTTTATGAGCAATTCGCCAGCAGGCCCATGAACTTCCTGTATGTTTTATACTTATATGCATACCCATGTTTTTAAGTCCTTGCAAGCGAGGGATTATATGGTCATTTAACCGTCCGGCATCTGCTCTGATAGAATAATTTTTGCAAATGTAACTTTTTTTTTTCAAACAAACATCAGTTTGCAATCCGGGTAGTTTTTTCACGGAATAGCCACATCCCGAAAAATGTTAGTAACCCGTTGACAATTAATATGGTGAAACCCAATCCAAAATCAAACCATGTCTTAAGTGCCAAATCTGCCAGATAACACAAAACCGGTGAGGCCAAAGCAATGTAGGGTGCCACCCGGTCACGGACACGGTATTTTGTAAGGATCCCAAAGAAAAAGAAGCCCAACAGGGGTCCGTAAGTGTACGCTGCAAGCAGGTATACCAGGTTTATAATAGCCTGATTGTTTACAACATACAGGATCAGAATAATGAAGAAAAAGAGAACCGCAAACGATGCGTGTGTGATCTTGCGTATCCTGTCTTTCCTTGCCTGCGCAAGGTCTTCCCTTTTGTTAAATCCCAGGAAATCTATGCAAAAAGATGTGGTCAGTGAAGTTAATGCACCTCCTGCACTCGGGTATGAGGCCGATATCAGTCCAATAATAAAGAACAATCCCACGCCCAATCCCAGGTACTGGGAAGCAATAACGGGAAAAAGCTTGTCCGTTTGTGCTTTGGTGAACACCCCGGCAGCATCAGCCAATCCTATGCCTTCCATACCGCCCAGTTTTTGACTAACGTAAATGGCCATGACCGCTCCCAAAAAGAGGAACATTATATTGACAACAACCAGGATGATGCTGGTTGAGTAAATATTCTTCTGTGCCGATCCAATGTTTTTGCAGGAAAGATTCTTTTGCATCATCTCCTGGTCAAGACCGGTCATCACAATGGTAATAAATATTCCGCTAATAAACTGTTTAACCGCATTGTTGGATGCACTCCAGTCCCAGTTGAACCATCTGGAATAATCGGTCGCGGTTACCGCTTTTGTCATTTCTGCAAAATTCCAGTCCATTCGGTTGGAAATTGAAATTACTGTAAGGACAACGGCCAGGAGCATAAAGGTCGTTTGCAAGACATCGGTCCATATAATGGTTTTAACTCCGCCCTTGAATGTGTAAAGAAAAATTAGGAACATAAATACCGCTGCCACGACCCAGAAAGGAACAGACCCGGGAGGCAGAAAAGTATGTAAAACCAGCACCACCATGAATATTCTAACGGCAGCTCCCAAAACGCGTGATACCATGAATACGGCGGCCCCCGTTTTATAAGTGCTGAACCCGAACCGGCTTTCCAGGTATGAGTAAATGGAAGTGACATTCATTTTGTAATACAGGGGCAGCAAGACTTTGGCAATAACCACATAACCAATAACAAACCCAAGCACCAGCGGCATGTAGAAAAAGTTCTCATTCATTACATTACCCGGTACCGAAATAAAGGTGACACCGCTTATGGACGTTCCTACCATACCATAGGCCACAATAGGCCAGGGAGATTTTTTATTGCCCAGGAAATAGGAATTGCTGTCGGCCTTTCGCGAGGTTATCCAGGACACAAGAAAAAGCAGGGCCGTGTACACTGCAAAAGCCGTCAACAGCCAGGAAAGGGGAAAAGTATGTTCCATAGGTAAAAAATTGGTTATTCAGGTTTAAAGAGTTGTCTGTTTTCAATGGATCTTCCCAATGTTAGTTCATCGGTATATTCCAGTTGATCTCCAAAGCCCACCCCTCGTGCTATAGTAGTGATTTTCAGATGAGCAGGGGCCATTTTTTTGTATAAATAAAAGCACGTGGTTTCTCCTTCCATAGTCGTGCTTAAAGCCAGTATCACTTCCCGGACGTTTCCATTTTTCAATCTTTCCAGAAGAGGCTCCACGGCAAGATCGGCAGGACCTATCCCATCAATGGGAGATATGATCCCCCCCAGTACATGGTAGAGACCTTTATAGCGGCAGGTATGCTCTATACTCATAACATCCCTCACATTTTCAACCACACATATAATCCCTTTGTCCCGTTTGGGATCCGAACACACCGGACATACAGGTGCGTCCGATATCATCCGGCATTGGGAACAATAGACTACCCGGTGACGCAAATCGGCTACGGCTTCAGCCAGGTTGTCAGCTTCTTCCCGCGGCTGACGTAGTAAATACAACGCAAGCCTGAGGGCAGATTTGGGTCCGATCCCCGGAAGCCGGGAAAATGCATCAACTGCTTTTTGGAGTAATTCAGAATTGTAACGGGGTTCAAACATCCTGTTCTTTTTTGAATGCTTCCACGGCTTTACGAACTTTTCCGTATTTCATTAAAAGTGCGTGTGCTTCCTGGTAATCTGTTATACCGGTATCTTCCATGATCATTTTTGTGCCCCGGTCTACCAGCTTTGCGTTGGTTAACTGCATATCCACCATTTTGTTTCCGGAAACACGGCCCATACGTATCATGACGGCTGTGGAAATCATATTCAGAATTAATTTTTGGGCCGTTCCGGATTTCATACGGGTTGACCCGGTGACAAACTCGGGTCCTACCACAGCAACTATAGGTATCTCGGCTTCCTGAGTTACAGGCGACCCGGGATTGCATGTGATGCACGCCGTCAGCAATCCCTCCCTGCGGGCGTTGCGCAATGCCCCAATGACATATGGCGTCGTTCCGGAGGCAGCAATTCCCACCAAAACGTCGTTTTCCCCAATGTGGTAGGAAAGCAATTCTTCCCACCCTGCTTCCATACTGTCTTCTGCCTGTTCCACGGCACGGCGGATAGCTGTATCTCCTCCGGCTATAAGTCCTATGACCAGGTCGTAGGGAGCTCCGAAAGTAGGAGGAATCTCAGATGCATCCAGGATACCCAACCGCCCGCTTGTACCTGCTCCAATATAAAAAAGCCTTCCCCCTTCCTGCATGCGGGGAACTATGCCTTCCACCAGTTTTTCTATATCCGGGATACACGGTTTTACGGCCTCAGGGACAGTATGATCTTCCCTGTTAATATTCTCCAGCAATTCCCTGACGGGCATTTTTTCCAGGCGATCGTAACGTGATGCCTGTTCAGTAATGTTTTGTATCATTTTTCTTTACTGATCAAATCTTTGTGATAGGAAACCAACCCTTCCACGGGTGTGCGGACGATTTTTCCGATCCTCATCCCGTTACGTGCAGCGGCGGCTTCCACCTGATCCCTGAAATAATGAGCTACCGAGCCGACAATATTCACAGGATACGTTTTGTAATCGTAATGTATGATGTTGCGCAAAAAGAATTCATCGAAAGCTTCTGCCAAAAATTTCTGTATATAGGGATGCGTATGATGTTCTCCCAGGAATAAAGTAAAAGAAGCGAGGAACCGATTTGGCATAGGTTGCCTGTAAACCTTTTCAATAATATCCAGAAGTCCCAGTTTGTATTGTTTTTCAAAAGCATCGCGGAGATCCTCAGGCAACATTCTTTTTAAGTAATCCGAGACGAGTTTTTTGCCGAGTACCGCTCCGCCGCCCTCGTCGCCTAATATGTACCCGCAGGCCGGAACGTTGTCCGCAATTTTTTCTCCGTCGTAGAAACACGTATTGGCTCCCGTTCCCAAAATGGCCACTATACCTTTTTCATGCCGGCATACACAACGGGCTGCAGCCAGAAGATCCGAGTTTGCCTCAACTTCACATCCCGGAAAAACCCGGTTGAAACAACGGGTAAGGATATCTATTTTATCTTTTCCGGCTACCCCGGCCCCATAAAAAAACACCTGCTCCACATTGCCTTTGATGCCAGGTTTGAGACTGTATTCCAAAGTCCGGTAAATTTCTTCTTCCGATACAAAAAAAGGATTGATCCCAATAGTCTGAATGGCCTGTACCGTACCGTCCTTATGAAGGATTCTCCAGGCTACTTTAGTGGATCCGCTGTCGGCAATTATAATCATGTTACCCTTGTTTAATGAGGGTACAAATTTAGATAAATTGGCAAACAAATTGCTATCTTTGTAAGATAAACAAGCAATTTTGATGATTACTAAAGAATTTCTGAATCCTGAAAGTATTGTTGTCGTTGGAGGTTCCGATGACTTTCAGAAACCCGGAGGTAAAGTATTAAAAAATTTAAAAGACACCGGTTATCCGGGCCGTCTTTATGTTGTCAATCCCAAAGCCGACAACATACAGGAACTGCCTTCCTACCGCCGCGTGGATGACGTCCCCCGGGCAGATGTGGCCATACTGGCCATTCCGGCGACCTATTGCCTGCATACCGTAGAAGTGCTTTGTTCGGAAAAAAACACCAAAGGCATCATTATTTTTTCGGCAGGCTTTTCGGAAGAAAGCCCGGAAGGGGCAGAAATCGAAAAGAGAATACGCCTTGTAGCCGATCGTTACGGAGCGACTTTGATAGGTCCTAATTGCGTAGGCTACATGAACGAACATTATGCGGGAGTTTTTACAACCCCCATTCCCCGGTTTATCCCCGACAGCATAGACCTGATCTCGGGATCCGGGGCCACGGCGCTTTTCATAATTGATGCCGCTGTGCAACTGGGTATCCCGTTTGCCAATGTATTCTCGGTTGGCAACTCGGCACAGATTGGCGTGGAAGAAGTCCTGGAATTTCTGGATCAGAGTTATGTTCACGGGAAAAGTGCCCCGGTAAAACTCATCTATGCCGAAAGCATAAAAAAACCTCTCAAATTATGGAAACACGCCGCTTCCCTATACAGCAAAGGTGCACGAATAGCGGCTATAAAAGCCGGATCTTCAGAGGCCGGAAGCCGTGCAGCATCTTCACATACAGGTGCCCTGGCAAGCCCCGACTCAGCCGTCAACGCACTTTTTGAAAAAGCCGGGATCATACGTTGCAACGGCAGGAACCAGCTATTGACCGTGGCTTGTATTTTATTGAAAGGCATACCCAAAGGCAAAAATATGTGCATCATTACCCACGCAGGAGGTCCGGCCGTTATGCTGACAGATGTACTTTCAGAAAACAAGATTAATGTTCCCCCGATAAACACTGAAAAAGGGAAAAAACTGATGGAAAAGCTGTTCCCCGGATCTTCAGTGGCCAATCCCATAGATTTCCTGGCTACCGGAACGGCTAAACAACTTGGAGATATCATTGATTTTGTGGAAAACGACTGCCCCGTAATGGACGGAATGGCCGTGATATTCGGGTCTCCCGGACTAACTCCCGTCTTTGACGTATATGATCTGCTGGACAAAAAAATGGCCGAGTGTACAAAACCCGTCTACCCGCTTTTCCCTTCCGCTCTGAACGTCAGGGAAGAGATACTGGAGTTTCAGAAAAAAGGAAGGCTCTATTTTCCGGACGAAGTTGTATTTGGATCAGCATTGGCAAGAGTCCTGAACACCCCTGCCCCGGTCCCTGAAGAGACAGACCTTCCCCGGATCGATCAAAAAGCCATCCGTTCCATAGTTGACAATGCCCGCGACGGGTACCTACCCCCAAATGAAGTCAGTGCACTGCTGGATGCAGCCGGTATATCCCGGGCCCGAGAAGCCACTGCAGACAATGAAAAGGATTTGCTAAAAGCTGCAGAACAAGTGGGTTACCCGCTGGCAATGAAAGTGGTCGGCCCCGTTCACAAATCTGATGTGGGAGGCGTACGGCTAAATATAACGGAGCAACAAACGCTTCTGGCCAATTTCAGGGAAATGATGACCATAAAGGATACTACTTCCATACTGCTTCAATCCATGCTTAGTGGCAGGGAACTTTTTATTGGTGCAAAAAAAGAACCTTCATTCGGACATACCGTAGTGTGCGGTCTTGGTGGCATATTTGTGGAAGTACTGCGCGATATCAGCACAGGTTTAAGCCCTGTCTCCCGCGAAGAAGCCCGGAAAATGATCTGCAACCTGAAAGGATACGGCCTGATCCGGGGAGTCAGGGGACAGGAAGGAGTCAACGAAGACCTTTTCACAGAAGCCATTGTAAGGGTCTCTGCATTGTGCACCTGTGCACCTGAAATTGCAGAAATGGATTTGAACCCTCTTTTGGGAACAGCACATAATGTGACAGCCGTTGATGCCAGGATAAGGATTTCACGAACATGATAAAACGACTGGCAGCTTGGTTTAAAAATTTGCCTGCCCATATGCAGGTTATGGTTATCCTGATACCGTTGCTTCTGTTGGCTATACTCCTTAGCCTGGATAGGATCCTGGAAGGCATTGCGAAAGGATTTTTGTATTTTAACCGATAAAATGTAAGGTATTTTAAATTTTTACTATACATTTGTAAGATTTTTAAGCAAACAACTAATAATTATAAAATAATATGGCATTCAAAGGCGCTATTGTAGTAGACACAGAAAAATGTAAGGGATGTGGTGTATGCGTAGTCAATTGCCCTACACAGACCATTGCCCTGGCCAAAAAAGTAAATGGTAAGGGATATCCCTATTCCTACATGGAACATCCGGACAAATGCATAGGTTGCGGTAATTGCGCAATAGTTTGTCCTGATACAGTGATCACTGTATACAAAGTTAAAATTTAACAAAAGTAATACTATGGCAGAAAAATTATTGAAGAAAGGGAATGAAGCCATTGCCCTGGCCGCAATCCGTTACGGTGCGGACGGGTACTTTGGTTATCCCATTACCCCCCAAAGCGAAGTGATGGAGACACTGATGGAAGAAATGCCCTGGGAAACCACCGGTATGGTAGTTCTTCAGGCTGAAAGCGAAACATCATCCATCAATATGCTGTACGGAGGTGCCTGCTGCGGGAAGAAAGTCATGACATCTTCTTCCAGTCCGGGCATCAGCCTGATGTGTGAAGGAATATCCTATATGGCCGGTGCGGAACTTCCGTGTCTGCTTGTCAATGTTATACGCGGCGGCCCCGGCCTGGGCACCATACAACCTGCCCAGGGAGATTATTTCCAGGCCGTAAAAGGCGGCGGACACGGCGATTATAAGATCATCGTGCTGGCCCCAGCTTCCGTACAGGAAATGTACGATTTTGTAGGACTCGGCTTTGAACTGGCTTTCAAATACCGTATTCCTACCATGATCCTCTCCGATGGAGCCATCGGTCAAATGATGGAAAAGGTGGAATTGCGCGATCCTGTCAGACGACTGACAGACAAGGAAATAGCCGAAAAATACGGGCATTGGGCCACCGTGGGAAAACCCGCAACCCGGAAAGGAAACATTATCTCCTCCCTGTCCCTGGCAGCTTCGGAAATGGAAGCCATCAACCTGAGATTGCAGGAAAAATACAGGACCATTGAAAAGAACGAGATCCGTTGTGAAAAGACCATGTGTGATGATGCCGAGTACCTGCTGGTGGCCTTTGGCAGTTCTTCCCGGATATGTGAAGGCACCGTGGAAATAGCCCGTGAAAAAGGTATCCGCCTGGGATTGCTCAGACCCATAACCCTGTTCCCCTACCCGACACCCGTAATCCAGCAAATGTTGCCGCAACTCAAAGGAATCATGTCTGTTGAACTGAATTCAGGGCAAATGGTGGAAGACGTCAGGCTGGCGGTTAACGGTGCGGTTCCCGTAGAGTTTTACGGACGTATGGGAGGATCCATTTTCTCCCCCGAAGAAGTATTCAAAGCCTTTGCCGAAAAATTCAACCTTTAATTGAAGATCATTATGGACATTAACGAAATAATTAAACCCGAAAATCTGGTATACCAAAAGAGCAAAGTGCTTACAGATACGGTGATGCACTATTGCCCGGGATGCAGCCACGGTGTGGTACATAAATTACTGGCCGAGGTGATCGAAGAACTGGACATACAGGACAAAACCATAGGGATATCTCCCGTGGGATGTGCCGTTTTCGCATACAAATACCTTGATATAGACTGGCAGCAGGCCGCCCACGGAAGGGCCCCCGCCCTGGCAACCGCTACCAAACGATTGTACCCGGATAAATACGTCTTTTCTTACCAGGGAGACGGAGATCTGGCGTCCATCGGAACAGCAGAGATCATACATGCATGCAATCGCGGAGAGAATATTGTTGTGATTTTCATCAACAACGCCATTTACGGCATGACCGGAGGACAGATGGCCCCGACGACCCTAATAGATATGAAAACGTCCACGACACCTTACGGAAGAAAAGCCGAGTTAAACGGATATCCCCTGAAGATCACCGAGTTGGTGGCTCAGCTGGAAGGTACCTGCTACGTTACCCGCCAGGCAGTCGAAAATCCTGCCAACGTACGAAAAACCAAAAAGGCCATCCGGAAAGCATTTGAAAACTCGGCGCAGAAAAAAGGCACTTCCTTTGTAGAAATTGTATCTGCCTGCAACTCCAACTGGAAGATGCCCCCTGTAGACGCCAATAAATGGATGGAAGATAACATGTTCCCGTTTTATCCACTGGGAGATATAAAAGACAGATAATATGAAAGAAGAATTGATTATAGCCGGTTTCGGAGGACAGGGAGTCCTCTCTATGGGTAAGATACTTGCCTATTCAGGAATAATGCAGGACAAGGAAGTAACCTGGATGCCTTCATACGGTCCTGAAATGCGGGGAGGAACAGCCAACGTCACCGTAATTATAAGTGACAAACGCATCAGCTCACCCATTCTGCAATGGTGTGACACTGCCATAGTGCTGAATCAACAGTCAATGGATAAATTCGAACCCATGATCAGAAAGGGAGGTCTTTTGCTTTACGATCCCAATGGTATTTCCCGCCACCCGACCCGCAAAGACATTAAGGTTTATTCCATTGCGGCGACCGATCTGGCCAACCGGATGGAAATGTCCAGAACATTTAACATGATGGTCCTGGGTGCTTACCTGAAACTCAAACCCATACTGGATAAAGAGAATGTTCTGAAAGGCCTGAAAAAGTCATTGCCTGAAAGGCATCATCACTTTATCCCGCTCAATGAAAAGGCGATAGAGGTGGGAAAAGAACACGTTAAAGAGGTCGTTTAGACCTCTTTTTTTATTCATTAAAAAAGCATTATCTTTGCTTAACGGTATAAAAAGATGAAACCTCAACACGCAGCCATTATAGACCCGTTAAAGCAGAAGATAGAAACCCTTATTTCTCTGCATGAAAGGGCGTTGACGGAAAACCGTGAATTGAACAACCAATTACAAATTATTAGCGAAGAACTAAACAGATATAAAAAAGAAAAGGAAGACTTAGAAAACAAAGTGCAAAAACTCCAGATGGCCGGAGCTTTTCAGTCATCGGATGAAGATGCAAAGGAAGCAAAACAGAAAATCGGGAAGTTGATCAGGGAAATTGATAAATGTTTAAACATGCTCAACCGGTAGAGCACAACAATGAGTGAAGAAAAATTATCCATTAAGATCAGTATAGCGGATCGTTATTACCCATTACGAATAGCGTCCGAAGACGAGGAGATGGTTCGTGCAGCGGCTTTGCGCATCAATCAGAAAATTGAACAGTTCAGCGTAAAGTATTCCGGACAGGACACCCAGGACGCACTGGCCATGGCAGCCCTTCAGTTTGTACTGAGTCTGCTGAAATACGAAAAAGATAACGAAACGAACGACATCATTACCGAAATTGCGACACTGGATAATTTTTTAGGAGAATACCTGGAAAGATAAATTTTGACCCGTTACATACCAAGCTCTTTGCGAAACTCAACACTTTAAACTTTATGGAGTGTCTTGACTGTTAAAAACAGGCCCCTTTGTTACCCTTCGGGGAATTCCGGTTACGGGACGTGGGAAGTTTGCAACAAAGCTCAGATCCTCCAAATCCTGCTTATCAGGGTTTTTGCTAAACAGCGGTATGTTAACGGGTTTTTTATATTTTTTTATGAAGACAACTAACAAACATATATATACTAATTACACTTATGAACAACACATATATTACTATTGCTATATGCATCATCGCCGGCCTTTTGACCGGTTTTGTGCTGGGATACACATACTTCAGGGCTGTCGTCCTGAAAAAGAGGGCTAAAATTCTTCTCAAGGATGCCGAACTGGAAGCCGAAAACATAAAACGCGAGAAAATCCTCCAGGCCAAAGAAAAATTCCTGCAATTAAAATCTGACCACGAACAGCTTATATCAGAAAGAAACAACAAGATCGCACAGGCAGAGAACAAGCTGAAACAGCGAGAAATTGCGATGAATCAGCAAAACGCCGAGATGCAGAGAAAACACAAAGAAGTCTCGACCCTGAAAGACACCCTGACGGCCCAGATGGAATTGGCAGAAAAGAAGGTGGAAGAATATGAAAAACTGCGCCAGCAACAAATCGAAAAAATTGAGAGCATGGCCAATATGTCTGCAGAAGACGCCAAGGCTTTGCTCATTGAGAATATGAAAGAAGAGGCTAAAAGTCAGGCTATGTCCTATATCAGTGAGGTAATGGACGAAGCCAGACTGACAGCCGGAAAAGAAGCCAAACGCGTGGTTATCAACACCATTCAGCGTGTAGCTTCGGAAACTGCGATTGAGAATGCCGTAACGGTTTTCAATATTGACAGCGACGAAATCAAAGGCCGTATCATTGGACGGGAAGGCAGGAACATTCGTGCCCTGGAAGCCGCTACCGGTGTGGAGATCGTAGTAGACGACACCCCGGAAGCCATATTACTCTCGGCTTTTGACCCCGTTCGCAGGGAAGTGGCCCGGCTGGCATTGCACCAATTGGTGACCGACGGCCGCATACACCCGGCACGCATTGAAGAAGTAGTAGCCAAAATACAAAAACAAGTTGAAGAAGAGATCATTGAGACCGGTAAAAGGACTTGCATTGACCTGGGTATACATGGCCTTCACGCCGAATTGATCCGGCTGGTGGGAAAAATGAAATACCGTTCTTCTTACGGACAAAACCTGTTGCAACACTCACGCGAAGTGGCCAACTTATCTTCCATCATGGCCTCCGAACTGGGTCTGAATACAAAACTGGCCAAAAGAGCCGGATTGTTACACGATATCGGGAAAGTGTCCGATGAGGATCCCGAGCTTCCCCATGCAGTTCTTGGCATGCGGCTTGCCGAGAAATACAAGGAAAGACCGGAAGTTTGCAACGCCATTGGAGCCCACCACGAGGAAACAGAAATGACGTCTTTGATAGCCCCGCTGATACTGGTCGGGGATGCGATCTCTGGAGCGCGTCCGGGGGCACGCAGGGAAGTTATTGAGTCTTACATCAAACGCCTTAAAGGCATGGAAGACCTGGCACTGGATTACCCGGGTGTTACCAAGACATATGCCATTCAGGCCGGAAGGGAATTACGCGTTATTGTAGGATCCGAAAAGGTTAGTGATCAGGATGCCGAAAGGCTTTCTCATGACATCGCACAAAAGATACAGGACGAAATGGTATATCCCGGGCAGGTCAAGATCACTGTGATCCGGGAAACCAGGGCGGTTAATTACGCCAAATAAAACTTACCCGGAGAGGTCCTTTATAGGGTTCATCCCCGGTACGTATCACATAACGAAAAGGACCGGGACGTTTTTTGACTACCGTATCGTAAGGTATCCAGGCATTATCCCAGATAAAGATCCGGTACTCTCCTGCCGGCAGTATTGAGTGGCGGTAAACGGTCCTTTTTCCTCTGACAGTTCCTTCCAATATATGCCGGCCCGGTACATCCCAGTGGAAATAATCCGATACGGCACGTAAAAGGTATTCACCGTTCTCTTTTAGGGACTCAACGGTTACCCATTCATTATCGGGATTCTCGTTGTAATAGGAATACGGCATTTCAAGGGTCAGCGCCAGCGTTCGGCCTTTAGTCCTGTCCCATATCCATCCTTCGACATAACGGGGAGCAGGAGCTGAATAAAACATGTCTTCCGGGAAAAAATAGGGATTGTCGTCCGTTGTCAGGTATGCCAGCTTCATGGCATTCCCGTAATAGTCAGGATTAGTTGATTCCGCGGTGTGAATGTAATAACTTGCTTTGTCTGAAGACTGGGCATGAACGTTCAAGACCATATCAAAAGGTTTTTTCCGTGTGAGGGAATCCATTTTGGCCCGTAACAAGGCAACTTCCACAGAAGTGACGGAGTCCGGATGATCCCAGTTGATCTCCTGGTTAATTCCCCGTGCATTGGACCGGGAATAACCTCCGTATACTCCGTCCGGATTGGCAAAAGGAACTATGTAAAAAACCGCTCGGCGTCTGTATTCACGACCCGTGGGCGAATCCTCCGTAAGGCGGTCAAGCAGCCCGTCAAGCTGCCAGTTTGCAGGCGTTTCACTGGGATGAACCCGCGCGTGTATCCAGATCCTGTTTTTTTGATCTTCCGGCGTACCCGGATCGGTTATGGTAAGCATTTGAATGGGTAATCCCATCATGCTCAACCCCAAAGTGTCCCGGGTGACATAGGATGGAGCGGTCCACTTATCCAGTTTCTCCTGAAGCATGTCCCATCCATAAGGAACAAAATAGGCTATGTACACCGAGTCCCGGTCAAATAACGCGGACACTTTGCGCATAGAAGCCATATAATGCTCAAATCGATGAAAATGCTCCCCGTCATAGGAAAAGACAGCCCTTTTGGGATCGGTATTCTCAAAATTGAGGTAGATGTGCTTCCCGCGTACATTTTCCATTAAAAAATAAAACCACCTGCCGCTGGGCTCCAATTCAGGATTTGCGGGATTGTACGGATCAGATCTGGAAGTTACGCGGTAGGAAAGATGCAACACGGAATCTGTCATAGAAGGTCTGACCCAGACCGAGTCAATGAGCTCTATCTCACCCAGGCACCCAGAATCAAAATTGGCGGAAAATTTAACAGGATCACCTTCCTGCAACCACGTTGCAAGAGAAGTCAGTATAAAAAGCCATTTCATAGCCTTTTAGTTTTGATTGTAATACTTGTAAAACAGGATGATGGATTCAATCCCCTTATGGAACTGGCTTAACAGGTAACTTTCGTTGGGGGAATGAATGGTATCCCGTTCCAGACCGAATCCCATGAGCAGGGGCGGTGCGTTCAATATGCCCTCCAACTCGGCAAGAATGGGAATGCTTCCACCCCCGCGGCTGGGCACAGGTTCGGTTCCGTATACCTCTCCCACGGCTTTCGCAGCGGCTTTGTATACGGGAGACGAAATAGGTGCCAGGAATCCCTGACCGCCGTGATGTTCTTTAACTTCCACTTTCACACTTGCCGGTGCCAGTGACTTGAAATGTTCGGCAAAAAGACGGGCAATTTTTTTATGGTCCTGGTTCGGAACCAGGCGCATGGATATTTTGGCGCAAGCATATGAAGGCAATACTGTTTTTGCTCCTTCCCCGGTATATCCGCCCCATATCCCGTTCACATCCAGGCACGGGCGTATTCCGGTGCGTTCCAACGTGGAATAACCGGCTTCCCCGGTGACATCGCCCACACCTATAGATTGTTTGTAATGTTCCGGATCAAACGGCGCACGTGCAAGCATGGCACGGTCTTCTTCAGACAATTCCACCACATCATCATAGAAACCTTTTACAGTGACCCTTCCATTCTCGTCAATCAAGCGGGCGATCATGGAACACAACGTATTGATGGGATTGGCAACGGCTCCCCCGTAATGACCTGAATGGAGGTCCTTGTCCGGCCCGGTAACTTTTACTTCCACGTAAGCCAGCCCGCGCATTCCGGTATTGATGGAAGGTACTTTTTCACTGATCATTGTGGTATCCGAAACAAGGATCACATCACAGGCCAGCAGTTCTTTATTTTCACGGGCCCATGCTCCCAGTGAAGGCGAACCGATTTCTTCTTCTCCTTCTATAATGAACTTTACGTTGCAAGGCAGCTGACCGGTAGAAACCAGGTATTCAAATGCTTTTACATGCATAAAAGACTGCCCTTTATCGTCATCGGCTCCACGGGCGTAAATAGCTCCGTCGCGGATCTCAGGCTCAAAGGGAGCAGATTTCCATAATTCTATAGGGTCAACCGGCTGCACGTCGTAATGACCATAAACCAGGACAGTGGGTTTTTGGGGATCAATGATCTTTTGAGCAAATACTACAGGATGGCCTTTAGTAGGAAAGATCCGTGCCTCATCGGCCCCGGCTTCCATCAAAGAGACTACATATTGCTGAGCGCATTTGTGCATGTCTTCCTTGTGCTCATTTTGAGAACTGACAGACGGAATACGGATCAGTTTAAAAAGTTCTTCCAGGAAACGCGGTGAATTCTTTTCAATAAAATCTTTGATCTCGCTCATAATATCTTGATTTAAATGATTTTTGTGAGTTTTTCCACTCGTTTTACGGCATACGGCTTTGTAATACGCAACGACTTCCTGTCGGAAGAAGGTGCTTCGTACATAGCATCTACCATAATGGCTTCGCAAATGGAACGCAATCCCCTGGCTCCCAGGTTGAATTCTATAGCTGTATCCACAACATACTCCATCACATCTTTGTCTATGGATAATCTGATCCCGTCCAGGGCGAACAAATGTTTGTACTGTTTGACGAGTGCGTTTTTCGGTTTAGTCAGAATATCCAGTAAAGCTGCCCGGTCCAGTCTGTTCAGGAAAGTAATTACCGGGACACGGCCGACTATCTCGGGAATGAGTCCATAAGAACGCAAGTCCTGCGGAGCTACGTAACGTATCAGGTTGTCCTTGTCTATTAGGGCTGTTTTTTCTGCCATTCCATACCCGACAACGGCTGTATTCAATCTTTTGGCAATTTTTTTCTCTATTCCTTCAAAAGCACCTCCACATATAAAGAGGATGTTTTTGGTGTTAACGGGGATCAGGTGCTGTTCGGGATGTTTCCTGCCTCCCTGCGGCGGCACATTGACAACGGTCCCTTCCAGTAATTTGAGCAAGGCCTGTTGCACCCCTTCCCCCGATACATCCCTGGTTATGGAAGGATTATCGCTTTTTCGCGCGATTTTGTCCAGTTCATCAATAAAGACTATACCCTGTTCGGCCCTGGCCACGTTGTAATCGGACGCCTGCAAAAGCCGTGTCAGGATACTTTCCACATCTTCTCCCACATACCCTGCCTCTGTCAAGACCGTTGCATCCACAATGGCAAAAGGCACGTTCAACATTCGTGCTATGGTGTTGGCCAAAAGTGTTTTACCCGTTCCGGTGGGACCAACCAGCAAAATGTTGGATTTTTCAACATCTATATCGTTTTGCCCGTTGGAACGGATTCTCTTGTAATGATTGTATACGGCAACGGAAAGGAACTTCTTGGCTTCTTCCTGCCCGATGACATACTGATCCAAAAATCCATGGATCTCCCTGGGCGTTTTAAGCGGGCTCGCCTGCTGTTGATTATTTGTTTCATAGTGTGCCTGATCTTCGTCGTGTACCGTAGTCCCGTACATCTCTTCCAGAACTGCACTCGCATCCCGCAGGCAGTTTTCACAAATGGAGGCATGGAGCCCTGTGATCAGTAACCCTGTTTCTTTGCTGGATTTTCCGCAGAAGGAACAACGGTCCGTATCGAGCGGTTTCTTCTGCATTATTTTTTTGTTTTTCTCAGGACTTCATCCACTATTCCGTATTTAACGGCATCTTCCGCACACATCCAGAAATCCCGGTCTGCATCCTTTGTGATTTGCTTTAGCGGTTTACCTGTATGCTCGGCAAGGATCTGGTACAATTGTTTTTGTTGCTCCAGGATCTCTTTGACGGCAATAGCCATATCAGAAGCCTGTCCCTGGGCCCCGCCCATGGGCTGATGGATCATCACGCGGGAATGGGGCAATGCGGAGCGCTTACCGGGATTGCCGGCAGCCAGCAGTACAGCAGCCATAGAGGCTGCCTGGGCCGTGCAAATGGTTGCCACATCCGAGTGCACCAGCTGCATGGTATCGTAAATGCCCAGGCCGGCCGTAACGGCGCCGCCGGGAGAGTTGATGTACATTTGAATGTCTTTTCCCGGATCCACCGAATCCAGGAACAAAAGCTGGGCTTGTACAATGTTGGCTACCTCATCGTAAATGGGAACTCCCAGGAAAAGAATACGATCCATCATTAAACGGCTGAAAACGTCCATCTGGGCTACATTTAGCTGACGTTCCTCAATAATATAAGGAGTTATGGATCCTTCCGGACTGCTGTACAAAGACTGGTACCGTTGCAGACTCAGGCTGCTGATACCTTGGTGCCTGATGGCAAATTTTTCAAATTCCGTCATGGGTTATTCTTCTTTATTGTCGACTGTAACGTTTTCGCGAATATACGAAATTACTTTATTTTCTTCAGCCCTTTCGTACAGATTCCGGGCTTCCTTTTCGTTGGCCAGCATACTTTCAGCATACTTGATCAAATGTTCGTCAGCCACGTCGTTCATACCGTACATGGCAAACTGGTAACGAGCCATTGCCACTGCACTCTGGATCATATCGTCTTTTTCCACTTTGATTCCCGCCGCTTTCATTATGGATTCCCTTACAAGCTGCCAGCGGAAATCTTCCAGGAATGCCGGGAAGTCTTTTTCTATCTGCTCCATAGTAAACTTGCCGTCATTGCCTTCGTACAACCAACGTTTGAGCAGATTTTCGGGCAATTTGATGTCAGCCTTGTCCAGAAGTATTTTGCGAACATCCTGAGCGAATTGGTAATTGCTCTCCCCTTCGTGATTTTTTTCTATTTGTATTTTGATCTTTTCCACAAATGCTTCATGAGTAGTAACAGCCCCTTCACCGTAAAGCTTGTCGTACAATTCCTGGTTTTCTTCCGCCGCCTTGAAACGCTTGATCTCTTTGATCGTAAAAGTGAATACGGGATCAGGATATTTTTCAAGTTCTTCCGGTTTTACCTGCAACAACATAGCACGCTCTTCCTCTTTGTCAAAAAGAGTCGTGATATCTGTCTGAACCTCTTCACCGGCTGTTTTCCCGATAAATACTTTCTTATCTTTCAATTTGGGTACCGATTTCAGGTTCAGATAGGAATCGGTGATCACGGTTTCTCCCTGCGTGAGATCCACCTTCAGAAAATCTTCCTTTTCCGCCTTATCCGTAACATCCATAGTTCCGTGTTGATTCAGAAGCCCTG
>CAZITX010000010.1:0-82732 GCA_964542305.1 uncultured Muribaculaceae bacterium
AACCGAGGTTTTTTGCCGATCCATCCTCATGGAAGCCCCTTTTTGAGGATGAACCAGGGTTTTTTGCCGATCCATCCTGCCAAGCTGTCTCAAATAAATTTGGTGCAGCGAAGCTGCGCCTTATCAATGCGCAAAATGCATTTTGCGCACCACATTGAAGGCCCCTGGCCTGTTGTATGAAAAGTAGTGCTCCAAGATACATGATCGCAATAAGTTGTGATGTCTTGAGCTGCTCCATTTTCAGGTCGCTGTTACCAAACGATAAGGGGCCTGGGCAAGAAGATCCGCAGCAAGAAGTTGTTATGAAAAAAAAAGGATGACTACTGCGGCCATCCTTTTCTCTGTAAGGTGAGAGGTTAAAAAGGTTTAACGGTATTTAGCAAATTCTATATCTTTGGCAGCCTTTTCAGCAAAAGCTGGAATTTTGTTGATTTCTGCCATCAGTTCGTTGACTTTTGAGGTCTGTCCTTTGCGGGCAGCAATAACTGCTTTAACATATTTGGTCTTCATGCAGGTGCATTCGGACATAGCTTCTTCTGCTTTGTTCAGATTGCCGTTGAGCAATTGAGCCAGGGCGGCGTTCATGTGTTTTTGGCCATCCAGCTTGGCAAGGGCTTCTTTGTATTTCCCATTCAGGATATCAATGGCGCCCTGGTTGCATTTGGCTGTTTTACAACCTGATTTTTCAAACAGATCATAAGCTTTGTCAAAGTTTCCTTTGCGCATTTCTATAACACCCAGGTTATTGGCTACGATGGGATTGGATGCGTCGCATTGGGCAAGAGCGGCAGCGGCTTCATTAACCTTGTTTGCATTAAGGTAAGCAACAGCCAGGTTGTTACGGCCTCTTGCGGAATTGCATTTATCAACGGCTTTTTTGTACAAAGCGATCTTGGTATCGTTGTCGTTGGTAAGGGTAGCGGCATACAACAATGCCTCTTCGTTCATGGCGTCCATATTGTTGGCAGTCATGTCTTTCAATTCTTCATCTGAATAGTTGATGAATTCTACATTGGCAACCAGACGAGCACGGCGGAGTTCGGGCAACACTTTTTCTTCCAGTGTTTTATATACGGCAGACATGTTGCGGATTTCACGTTCGCGGATCACGGGGTCTGAATACATGGAAAGAACACGCAGAATCAATTCTTTGTCACCCAGATCGGTTTTGCTTACCAACTCCTGGAATCCTTCCCAGTCTTCTCCCCGGGTCTTCAGGTTAAGAGGACCTTCGGTCGGCAACTTGCTGGTAATCTTACCAAAAGCTTTTTCAGCACTTTTCATACGGTTTTCAGAAAGTTTCTCATTGAAATCTACAGGTCCTTCAGGAGAAGCGTAAGCAATAATGTCGGTACCTTTAATGCTCCTTCTTTCATCGGCCGGAAGGTTTTTCAGGAATTCCTGGAAGCCTTTAATATCTTCTTTGGTAAGTTCACGGGCACGAACCTGTGCTGAATTCTTGGCATACATAATGTTGGCTTCTTCAGCCTCTTTGATTATCTTCTGATAATTGTCAGGCATAAAGGCGGGTTCTCCGTGGAGTTCTACCCATTTGTATGTAATGTTGGCCCCGTCGGCAATTTTATAGGCCACCGGCATTTCCCAGACATTATCTTTATACAGCACGGCGCCCCTGAGTTCCAGGTAGGATTTTTCCATTCCCTTTACATAGTCAAACTGGATCTTGTGCTGGATCTCGTCACCCGCAACGGGGATCACGTTGTAATTGTCCAGAACTTTTTCTCCCTGGAGCCTGAGTGCGGGAGCAGCTGCTTCTCCCCCTTCATAAACCAATACGGGAGTAACTTCCAGCATGGCTTTTGGATGGAAATATCCTTCGGGGAATTTCAATGTGTAACTGACATCGATTTTATCGGCTATCACCTCAAGTATTTCAGGATTGCATGATTTTTCCACGTCATCGGCGTACTTAACCATGTCCTTGGGGTTGTTACAAGCCATAAGCATTACACCAAAAGCGGCAATGCCCAGAAAGCGCAATAAAGATTTTTTCATAATTAGAATTTTATTATTGGTATTATACGTACAATATCTCTTTCCAGTATATGGATTAGCTTACAAATATAGTACAAAATTTATATCTTTGCAAAGATGGATGTTACAGCAATTAAACAGCGTTTTGAAATAATAGGGACAAGCCCTTTGCTCGACCGGGCGCTTGATATAGCCGCCCAGGTAGCCGCCACGGACCTGTCTGTTCTGGTTACCGGAGAGACCGGAGTGGGAAAGGAATTTATACCCAAGATCATACATGTTAACAGTGCCCGCAAACACGGCAACTATTTTGCCGTAAACTGCGGAGCCATTCCGGAAGGGACCATTGATTCCGAATTGTTCGGACATCGCAAAGGATCCTTTACCGGAGCCCATGAAGACCGTATGGGGTACTTCGAGGTTGCTGACGGAGGCACGCTTTTTCTTGACGAGGTTGCCGAGTTGCCCCTCTCCACCCAGGTGCGTCTGTTGCGTGCTTTGGAGACCGGGGAATTCATAAGGGTGGGATCGTCCCAGGTCCAGAAAACCGATGTGCGCGTGATCGCTGCCACGAACATCAACCTGCCCCACGCGATCAAAGCCGGCAAATTCAGGGAAGATCTGTATTACCGCCTGAACACCGTTCCCATCATGGTCCCTGCGTTGAGGGAACGTCCGGGGGACATCCACCTGCTGTTTCGCAAATTCGCCGCCGATTTTGCCGAGAAGTACAAAATGCCGGTTATTCGCCTGACCGACGAAGCCCGTAACCTGCTGGAGCATTACCGCTGGCCCGGCAACGTCCGCCAATTGAAAAACGTGGCCGAGCAATTGAGTGTTTTGGAACAGAAACGACTGGTTAGTGCCGATTCGTTGCAGCATTACCTTCCGCAGGACAGCCCGCTACATCTGCCTGTGGTATACAATTCGGAAAAAACCGGCTCCGATGACTTCCTTTCCGAGAGGGATATATTATACAAGATTTTATTCCAGTTAAGGGCAGAGATGGACGAAATGAAACAAAAACTGGCCGCACTGGAAGAAAACGGGCCGCTCCCGATCCCGGGACCTGGAAAAATGCTGCCGCATACAGTACACAAATCACTGGAAGAAGAAGAGGAAGAAGAAGTCACCGAAGGGGAGATCCTTCCCCTGGAAGTTGTTGAGGAAAGCCCGGACCTCTCCCTGGACTCTCTCGAAAAAAACTTGATAGTCAAGGTTCTACGAAAAAATAAAGGGCACCGAAAATCTACAGCCAAAGAACTGGGAATTGCAGAACGGACCTTATACCGTAAGATTAAAGAATACGGAATAGAATAAATGAAGAAGATCCTCATTTTTGGAAGACATACAGCCTTATTGGCCTTTTCCCTGCTGCTGACACAATGCTGGTGGTACTCTTTTTCAGGGACCTCAATTCATCCCGATGCACAAACCATCAGCGTATCTTATATTGAAAACAGGGCAGAGCGTATCAACCCGGCTTTAAGCAACCTGCTGACCGAAGCCCTGATGGATAAATACACCAAACTTACTCCGCTGTCGGTAATGACAAGCGACGGAGACTACGCTGTTTCCGGAGAGATCACAGGCTATACTATAGCCCCTATGGCGGTGACTTCAGATGAAGTCGCCTCCATGACCCGCCTAACGGTCACAGTCAGGATCGTCTTTGAGAACAAACTCGATCCGAATGAAAATTTTGACAAAAGCTTTTCCGGATACGAAGATTTTGATTCAACCATTGCATTCGATGCGGCAGAAGGAGCTCTTGTGGATACCATAATAGAAAAGATCGTGGAAGACATTTTTAATGCAACCGTAGCCAATTGGTAAATAAAGACAAATGACAGACAAGACAACCTTTTATGAAAAATATCTGAAAGCAACCCCGCAGGAGCTGGCTTCACACGGCTATATCCTGCAGGACATGGTAAGAAAGTATCCCTGGTTTTCACTGGGGCATATGCTGTTGTTCAAATCCCTTTGCGGATTGGGAGGAGAAGCCTGCCTGTCCGAGTCGGAAAAAACCGCCGCCTACGTTTACTCCAGGAGCAAACCCTATTTCATATTCCAGGAAAGTCTTAAGAACAAGGAAGTCATTGCCGAGGAAGATTTTTTCATCCTGGATGAAACCCTGGAGATAGAAAAAGAAGAAACACCTGCCGCTGATCCGGAGCCAAAAGCAAAAAGCAGGAAACCCGAGTTTATACTGGAACAATCGCAGGAACGTACTTTTTATCCGGGAGCCGACTATTTTGGCAAAACAGATCTGGCCACACTGGAACTGGATGTAACCGTGCCCGTTGACAGGTTCATTAGCGAAAACCCGCGGTTTACAGAGGTTCTGAAGCGTTCAGGGGAGAACATTGACACGCTGCAGCAAGACACGTCCCCTGTGCTGGAAGACGACGAATGCGTAACCGAAACGCTTGCAAGGATCTATGCTCAGCAGGGTTACCATAAACTGGCTGTAGCCTGTTACGGCAAACTTATTTTGCTATATCCGGAAAAAAGCACTTACTTTGCGTCCCTTGTTCAAGAAATTAAGCAAAAAACAAACAATTAAAATATGTATACAGCAACTGCCATTCTCATAGTTATCGCCAGTATACTGCTGACTCTCGTCGTATTGGTACAGAACTCCAAAGGAGGAGGGCTGGCAGCCAATTTTGCAACAGGTAACACCACTTTTGGCGTACGTCAAACCGCCGATTTCCTGGAAAAAGCTACCTGGACACTGGCCATTGCCATTTTGGTACTCTGTCTGTTGGGAACTACATTTATATCTACCGGAAGGAGCAAGAAAAACTCGGACCTGGAACAGCGTCTGGAAGAAACCCAGCAACCCGCCGGACTTCCCCAGTTCCCCACGGGAACCGAAGATGCACAGCCGCTGCTCCCCACAGAATAAAATAATATGTATTCTTCTTTTCAAAAACATCTCCTGAAAGAATTGACGGAGATCCGTGAAGCCGGATTGTATAAGGAAGAAAGGATCATTACATCACCCCAGGGATCTTCCATATCCGTTAAAGAAAGCAACGTACTCAATTTTTGTGCGAACAATTACCTGGGTCTGTCCAATCATCCCCAGTTGATCAAAGCTGCTGCGGAGGCACTTAAGAACCGCGGATACGGCATGTCCAGTGTCCGTTTTATATGTGGCACGCAGGATCTGCACAAGGAACTGGAAAACACTGTTTCCCGCTTTTTCGGAACCGAAGACACCATTCTTTACGCATCCTGTTTCGATGCCAACGGAGGTTTATTTGAACCACTGCTGGGAGAAGAAGATGCCATTATCTCGGATGCACTCAATCATGCTTCCATTATTGACGGGGTCCGTTTATGCAAGGCAAAACGTTACCGTTATGCCAATGCCAACATGGAAGAACTGGAAACGTGTCTGAAAGAAGCTCAGCAACAAAGGTTCCGGCTGATCATCACCGACGGGGTGTTTTCAATGGACGGGAACGTTGCTCCTGTTGACAAGATCTGTGAACTGGCCCGAAAATACGACGCTATGGTTGTGGTGGATGAATCTCATTCGGCCGGCGTAGTAGGGCATACGGGACGCGGAACCACCGAATTGTACAACCTTATAGGAAAAGTTGAAGTGCTGACAGGCACCCTGGGCAAAGCTTTCGGGGGAGCCATAGGCGGATTTACAACCGGTAAGCGGGAGATCATAGAATTGCTCCGGCAACGCTCTCGGCCTTACCTTTTCTCCAACTCCATACCTCCCATGGTGGCAGCAGCCGGCATAGCCGCTTTCAATTTGTTGGACAAGAATAACGACCTGCAGGATAAGTTGCATTCCAATACGGCTTATTTTGTCAAAAAAATGCAGGAAGCCGGGTTTGATATCAAACCCACGCAAAGTGCCATATGTGCCGTAATGCTATACGATGCCCGCCTGGCACAGGAATTTGCCGCGGCATTGCAAGTGGAAGGCATTTATGTGACCGGATTTTCTTTTCCGGTGGTACCAAAAGGAGAGGCCCGTATCCGCGTTCAGATATCTGCGGCACACGAGCCCCGTCAACTGGATGACTGCATTCAGGCCTTTTGCAAGGTCGGCAAAAAAATGCAGGTCATTCGGAACTGAAAATATTCACTTTCCTGGAACGCGATACACCAAACTCGTGGTATACGGGTTTGCGTACAATGACTACCTGGTCGGAAGGCAGGTATAGCCGCAAAGACCCGGTGTTGCCCTTCCAGGGCTCTTCCCTGTTCACTTCTACGGCGTTCAGCGTTAACACGTTGCCATCCAATTGGAATTCCGGCTTCATGGCTTCTGCCTCCAACTCGGCCCGGTGCTCGGAACGTCCGAAAGAATTGGATTTAATTAAAAGAGAGGGCGTTTCTGCGTTGGACTGCCTTACCAGGGTCAGGGGAGGGAAAAACACCAGGTTCAAATCTTCCCTTTTTCCTTCCAGCCACCCCAGGTTGTAATGGGAGTTGTTGGCTTCCAGCCAGTAACGTTCAAAAAGAAAATCGCCGTCAGATTCAAATTCAACGTACAATGTGTCTGAAGTCAGTTCCAGGGGAACGGTTTCCCGGTAATCGGCATTGTGCCTGAAATTCGTGAAGTTTACAGAACAAAGGACAATTAACCCGATTACCGACACCAGCCAGGTAAAAAACAGCGTTGGCCCAATCCATCTTTGACCTTTTATGTTGAAGACCAAAACCGACCCCAGGTGGATGAATCCAATTACAGGAATCAAAATGACCAGGGTCAGGAACACTTTAAACAGCACAGGATTCACTGTAAGAGAGACCAGATCCGGGAGGGCCGTCGGGATCACGTTCAGGAAAAATCCTGTAGCCGTAAAAGCCACTATCAGGCTAATCAAAACGGCCGTACTGGTTATCAGGAAAAACAAACCCACAATTACGGCAAAAACGCGTCCCAAAACATACCAACCCCGGTTGCTTTCATTATACCCGCTATGGGTGTCATGTGTGTAACGCGGAGCAGGGGCAGGAGCCGAATGCTGTACGCCCCGGGCAGAAAGCGGTGCACCCCTCATGGCGTATTTTTCTTCTACGGAACGGGCAGGCGGGATCACAATCCAGAGTATTACATATATAACGACAAATACCCAGGGGAAGTTAAAAAACAAAGGTCCCCAATGATGAATATTCGAAAATACATGTATTCCCGAAGGGATGAAGAATAAAACGGCAAAAAGGACCCTGATCAGAACCACTTCAATGTTGAAATAAGCAGCCAGGCCGGAGCAAACACCACCTATAACCTTGTGATCCACATCCCGGTACAACCGTTTGGCAGGTTTTGGCGGAAGGCTGCCTGCAAATGTGCCGGCCGAAGGGTCACCGCCTTCTTCTTCAATAACTTCCGGCGGGCCCATGATGTCAAGGACCGCATCCACATCGGCTTTGGAGACAACGCGTGCCCCCATTTCGGTACGTTCTCCCAATAACTCGGCAATGCGTTCCTCAATGCCGTCTACGATCTCCGCCCCCCCCTCTTTGCCGGAATAGTACCGGCGCAGATGATCCAGGTATACTTTCAGGACGTTGTATGCATCTTCTGCCAGCGTAAAGGGCATTTTGTTAATGCTTACTTTAATAACTTTTTTCATTTTCTCAGGATGTCAAGAGTTTCCACAATTTCTTTCCAGGCCTTGTCCATTTCCTGCAATACCTCACGGCCTTTATCGGTAAGAGTATAATACTTGCGGGGAGGTCCCTGTGTGGATTCTTCCCAGCGGTATGCTAAAAGTCCCTGGTTTTTCTGGCGGGTAAGCAGGGGGTATAGTGTGCCTTCCACTACAATAATCCGGGCGTCTTTCAGTTTGTTGATCAATTCAGAGGCGTACGCATCGTTTTTATCCAAAACGCTTAGAATGCAATATTCCAGCACTCCCCGGCGCATCTGCGACTTAATGTTTTCAATATTATTTTCAGTCATAACAGCAATCTTTAAATTCATACACAAGGACTAACGACGGCTGCTGTAGCGGCGCAGGTTTTCTGCCGTAACCGGGAGTCCTCTCATTTCCAACTTTTCAGAAGCCGTTCGTGCCATGGGGACGGCTATCCATAATATAATATATATCCAGAACCCCACGCTTCCCAGGAACAAGGTCGCTACGGCCAGGACGCGGGTTAACACCGGGTCACAATTGAAATAAGCGGCCAGACCACTGCAAACACCACCGACCATGGTGTCGTCCGGATCTCGGAACAGGCGCTTGCGCGGTTTCTCACCGGTCCCGTCATACCGTTCGTACCTGGTATGATCTGATCGCCGGCGTGACTTCCCGGCACTTTCTCCGGCTTCCTCCCCGGTAGCAGATTCATTGGGATAGCCCAGTTGCGAGATCACGCGTTCAACAACGTCCAGCGTAACCACTTCGCTTTTTCCTTTGGTGTATTCGTAAAAAAGTTCGGCGATTCGCTGTTCCACGTCTTCCATGACTTCGGGCGCCTCGGGGCTTTCCATTTCGCTGCGGAAACGCTCCAGATACAAGTCAAGTTTCTGATATGCATCTTCTTCAATGACAAAGCTGCTTCCGCCAATGCCAACATTCATTACTTTTTTCATAGTTTTTTCTTCAGTATATGTGTTTCATTAGAATTTTACGCCACAAAGATATATAAAAAATTTGATACCTTGTATCGCAAGGTACTAAAATAATCAAAAAAATAATCAAAAAATACAGATTCAATTATCTTTGTATATAATATGGAAAGCATAAAAGAAATTTTCAAGATCGGTAACGGCCCCTCCAGTTCACACACCATGGCCCCGCGCAGGGCTGCGCTTGAGTTTGCCCTCCGGAATCCCGGGGCGGCAGGATTTTCGGTCACTTTGTACGGGAGCCTGGCAGCTACAGGCAAAGGCCATTTTACCGACAAGGCACTTGAAGATGCTTTCTGTCCCAAACCGTTAGAGATCCAATGGGACCCTGCGACCGTATTAAAACAACATCCAAACGGCATTGAATTCAGAGCTCTTGATGAAAACAAAAACGTTTTGGACACCCGGCTTACTTTCAGTATTGGCGGGGGAGACCTTTCCGATACCGGGAAAAGATCCGACCGGAAAGTGATCTACCCGTTGAACAAAATGTCCGAGATCCTGCCTTATTGCCAAAAAAACGGGATCCATTTCTGGGAATACGTAAAAATGCACGAGGAACCGGACATATGGGATTACCTGGAACAGGTCTGGTTAACCATGAAAGAAGCCATTCACAGGGGTCTTGAAAACGAAGGTGTTTTACCCGGCCCTTTGCATCTGGCCCGCAGAGCTGCCTCTTTTTACATAAAAGCCCAGGGATACAAAGGGTCCATGCAACGGCGCGCCGTGGCTTTTTCCTACGCATTGGCCGTTGCGGAAGAAAACGCATCGGGATCGGTCATCGTTACAGCTCCCACATGCGGGAGTTGCGGGGTCATTCCGGCTGTCTTGTATTTGAATCAAACTTCCTATAATTTCCCGGATAAACGCATAATCCATGCCCTGGCAACTGCCGGTCTTATAGGAACGCTCATTAAAAGCAATGCCTCCATATCCGGAGCCGAGGTGGGATGCCAGGGAGAGATAGGCTCTGCCTGTTCCATGTCTGCGGCAGCTGCCGTACAGCTCTTCGGGGGCAGTATAGCACAGGCCGAGTATGCCGCCGCCATAGGCATGGAGCATTTCCTGGGATTGACCTGCGACCCGGTGTGCGGCCTGGTGCAGATCCCGTGTATAGAAAGAAACGCTTTCGGAGCCACCCGCGCCATTGATGCCAATATGTATGCGTTGCTCTCCGACGGAACGCACCGCATAGGATTTGATACGGTAATTGAAGCCATGAAACGTACGGGCCACGATTTGCCTTCACTCTATAAAGAAACATCAGAAGGCGGGCTGGCGGTTGTTTTGGAACAATGAACAAATTTCCTAATTTTACAATCAACAATATTGAACAAACCTAACAAAAAAATTATGAGTCAAGTAGTAACAGACGACAATTTCAACACGGTTGTATTAAAATCAACCGTTCCGGTATTGGTGGATTTTTGGGCTGCCTGGTGTGGTCCCTGCCGCCAGATATCACCCATAGTGGATGAACTCTCACAGGAAATGGGGGATAAGATACTGGTCTGTAAATGTGATGTGGATGAAGCCTCTGAAATTCCCGCACGGTACATGATCCGCAGTATCCCTACCTTGTTGTTCTTTAAAAACGGGGAACTGGTCCACAAAATTGTCGGTGCTACGAATAAACAAACCATAGAAGAAAAACTGAAATCGTTGCTAAATTGATTATTATGAAAAAACAGCTGATCGTTTTAACAATTTTGCTGTGCTTAGGCACAGTGGCTTTTGCTCAGGGAAGTTTTGTAGTGAAGGCCGGGTTGAATTTCAACTCCCTTCAGGACATCAAGGTTAATAATGTAGAACAAGCCTGGAATGCGCAAACCGGTTTTCATGCCGGTATTGGAGCCCAATACAGGATCCCCCTTATAGGATTGTCTTTCCAGCCGGAACTGCTTTACAGCCGTATGCGTACCGACTTTGGCCAGGTTAGCGACCAATCCTATGGATTTCGCCTGGATTACCTGGAAGTTCCCCTGAACATCCAGTGGGGTATCAACATCCTGTTCCTGAGGCCTTATATTTTTGCTTCCCCTTATGTAAGATATGCTTTGGCCAAAGGAGATTGGTTGACAGACGTGCCCTGGGAAGACATCAACCGGTTTGACTACGGGCTGAGCCTGGGTGCCGGTATCGAGATCTGGAAAATACAGGTTTCCGGGAAATACAGCTGGAGCTTCGGACAACTGGCACGGGACGGATCATTCCATATAGATTCGGATGACTGGCAAATGGATGACGCCAATTTCAGGGGATTTGAACTTTCAGTGGCATTTCTCTTCTGATAGACAATGTATGAAACAGAACGGATCCGGCAGTTTTTGGGAGACCATTGGAAGGCTTTCCGGGATATCCTGAAAACTGCCCTGGATTCTCAGTATGCATACCTTTCTTCCCTGGATGCATACATTTTTAATAAACCCGGCAAACAATTGCGTCCGGCGTTGGTTTTATGTACCGCCGGAATATGCGGCACCCCCGGACCGTTAAGTCATGCCGTGGCGGCTGTTGCCGAGATGATCCACACAGCCACACTCCTTCACGACGATGTGGCCGACAACGCCGAAACACGCCGGGGAATGAGAAGTGTTCAAAAAGAATTCGGGCCGGCCGCCTCCATTCTTTTGGGCGATTACTGGTTTGCACGGGCTTTCCGTGTCCTGGTGGATTACGACGGATTGCACCTGCTTCCCCTGTATGCAGAGGCCATACAGGCCCTCAGCGAAGGAGAGATCCTGCAACTTGAAAAAGGCCGCACACTGGATATTTCTTTGAATGAATACTATGCGGTCTGCGAAAAAAAGACTGTTTCCTTATTCCGTACGTCTATGATCTCCGGAGCCATGTCCGTTCCCGAAAAGAACATATCCGAAAAATATCTGCAGGTTATAGAAAAAGCAGCTTACCATATGGGAATGGCTTTCCAGATCAATGACGACGTAATGGATTATTGTCCGGTCATCGAGGCAGGAAAACCCTGTTACCAGGACATAGCCGAATCAAAAATAACTTTACCCCTGCTGGGAGCGTTGGCCAATGCCGGGGAAGAAACGTTCCGCCCGCAGGTGGCCGGGTGGATCAGGCAGGCAGAAAAAGAGGACAAAGAAGCCCTGTCCCGGATAATTGAATTTGTCAAAACATATGAGGGGATGGAATATGCTCGTAAAGTCTGGCTTCATCACAACACGAAAGCGCAGGAACAACTCAATGCCCTTCCGCCTTCGCATTGGCGGGATTGCCTGTTGAAAATCTCAGGTACGTGATGGGTTTTCCTTGTTCCAGGAACTGGTTTTCATAAAAAGTCCTGACTGTCAGTACCGGATCGTCTGCCGGTCTTTTTTTGTTGCCGTATATATCGGGATCCGCTTCCAGCAGTGTCATGTCTTTCCGGGCTTCCACCACTTCCCGCGTATAATCATGCAATTCCCTGCTGTCGGTTTTTAAATGTATTACCGCATCAGGAACCAAAAACGATAAATACCGGTTCAGAAAACGCGGAGATGTAAGCCGTTTGTTCGCTTTCCGTGGCTGGGGATCGGGGAAAGTGATCCATATCTGTGACACCTCACAGGAAGCGAAAAAACTTTCAATCAATTCTATCCGGGTCCGGATAAAAACTGCATTTTCCAGCTTTTCTTCCAAAGCTGTTTTAGCCCCGCGCCATAAACGGGCTCCTTTTACATCAATACCTATATAATTAACAGACTTGTTTAGCCGTGCCAGGGCCAAGGTGTATTCTCCCTTGCCGCAACCCAGTTCCAGGACCAATGGATTCTCATTCCGGAAGATTTTTTTATTCCAGAACCCTTTAAACAGGTAATCCTTACGAAACACTTCCTCAAAGGAAGCTTGAAAGAGATTGGGAAACGTTTCGTTTTCTTTGAACCTGCGGATTTTATCTTTGCCCATATCCGGTTTCTTTCATCAGCACTCCTATCAATACCACACCCTGCAGGGTTTTATCCGGCATATTGTGTGCTATTCGCCAGGGATAAACCAGGGTGTTTGCCTTCAAGCCCAAAGAATCCAACGGGAACCGGTAGTCCAGGAAACGGCCGGCAGGCAATGCATTTTCCGGGATCAGGGGAAACCATAATGTGTCTTTAGCTCCGGGGTGTGTTACCACTATTGAAAGGTATTGATAAGGATAGTCACGTGTTACCCGCACATCCAGCCAGGCTTGGTACAAAGACGTTGTATCGAGCACGGCAAGTGTCAGTTCCAGGTTGTTGTATTTATTCCAGATGGCATCGGCAAGATGAAGCTGCTGCTGACTTGCGGAAGGAAAGGAGCAGGATGCGGACGCCAAAAGAAAAATCCACAAAACAGGGAAACGGATCTTATGATTTCTTAGGACCATTTTTCCTGCGGTTGTTTTTCCTGTGTTTGTTTTTTTGTTTTTTGTCAAAACGAGTAATGCTCTCTTCTCCGGCGGCCGATTTGAACCCGTTTTGTTCGCCGTTGCCCCGGGGTTTGTCATACAGAGAAGGCACTTTAATACCCTGTTTGTTGGCAGCGAGCATTTCACGGACCTTTTTTGCGGCAACAGGTTGCATATCACTCATACTGTGAGGATCCCGGCTGAACCACATGGTCCCTTTCAAGACATCGGTCTTTACCAGGTAAACAGGACCGTCTGTAGTTTCCAGGGGTTGCGTTACTTCGGGTATATCTTTTAGTGCATCCATATAGACCGGTGTTTCGTAATCTATACAGCATTTAAGCTTGGAACATTGCCCGGCCAGCTTCTGGGGATTCAGGGATAGATCCTGGATTCTTGCCGATTGTGTGGTAACGGAATTAAAATCCGCCATCCAGCGGCTGCAGCACAATTCCTGTCCGCATACTCCAAGTCCGCCTATGAGCCCGGCTTCTTGCCGTGCTCCAAACTGTCTCATTTCTATACGGATGCAAAATTCAGAAGCAAAGAGCTTGATCAGCTTCCGGAAATCCACCCTTTCATCAGCGATGTAATAAAAAATAGCTTTTGTGCCGTCTCCCTGGAATTCAACATCCCCGATTTTCATTTGAAGACCTTCGGCAGCGGCAATCTGCCTTGCCCGCATCATCACATGGTGTTCCCGGGCAATGGCCTCCTGCCATTTTTCCAGGTCCAGCAATTTGGCTTTCCGGTAAATTTTTCTGAATTCGTACGTTTCGGGATTCAGCTTATGCCGTTTCATCTGTTTCAAGACAAGCGGTCCCGCAAGGTTTACCAGTCCAATATCGTGACCGGTGGCCGCCTCTACCGCTACAATATCACCGACTTTTAAAGTGATATCGGAAGCATTCCGGTAAAATCCTTTGTGTGTGTTTTTAAAACGTATTTCAAAAATATCGTTGTATTGCCGAGGTTCCAATCCTTCCAGCCAATTGTAGGTTGCCAGTTTGCAGGTGCTGTAATTCATGGTGCATTTGAGATCTCCCATAGGAGTTCTTTCCACCAGGCATCCGCGTGAACAATCGTGTTTTATATTGTTTTCTTCCATTATATCAAAGACTATCTCTGCAAAGATAGAAAAAAGTCAAACGCCAACGAGCAGAACAGCGGACGTGCATTCACGTTGCGCTCCAGTTGCTCCTGGGCTGTATTCAGCCGTTGGTATATCTTTTGAAAGAAAACATCTCCCATACGTGTGGCATACCGTGTAGCTGCGTTTTCTTCCGGCTTGTCCAGGAAAGCCAGCTGCGGAACTCCCAGGAATATCATATAATACTGACGCAGGATCTGTAGGGAATCCATCAGGAATGCCTTTTGGGATTCCCTTCCCCGCGAAGCCATCTCCTCTGCCCAGTCCAGTATTTCCGAAGGTTTTCCGGAAAAGCACAGATCCAGCAGGTTTTGCAGCGTGGCGTATGATTGGGCAGGAACCGGCCTGCGTTCTTTGGGAGGAACCTGTATGTGCATGCAACGGCTCCTGATGGTGGGGAGCAGTTGGTCCGGCCGGTGACTGACCAGTAAAAAATAGGTTCCCGGCGAAGGTTCTTCCAGGATCTTGAGCAATTTGTTGGATGCGGAAATATTCATGCGTTCGGGAAGCCATATGATCATCACCCGTGAACCTCCTTCAAATGATCTGAACTGAAGTTTCCGGATGATGTTTTCCGCTTCTGCGGTTCCAATAGCCCCTTGTTTGTTCTCTATGTCCAGTTTTTCGTACCACAGTTGTTCTGTTATGTCCGGATTTTCCAGGAACGCTTGTCTCCACAGGTCAATGAAATCATCTGTTACGGGCATCCGGGAAGAAGACACGTTTTTGGCCCGGTTAACGGGAACAACAAAATGCAGGTCCGGATGGATCCCGTTTTGGGTTTTCCTGCAGGAAGGACAAGTTCCGCAGGCCTGCCCGTCTTCTGTTTTTTGGGTACAGAGTATGTATTTAGCCAGAGAGAGGGCTTGCGGTAAAGCACCGCAGCCCTCTTCTCCACTATACAAAATGGCGTGAGACAACGTGTCTATTCGCACTTCAATTCGGTTTTTATCTTGTATTCCGCTATGGATTTAAAATTGGGGTCATTCAGAATCTTGTTGTAATAGGCACAGGCATTGGCTTTGTCTCCCAATCCTTCATATACTACGGCCAGGCGGTAGTACGTGGTGTTGATATCCTTAGCCTGGGGATCGCTTTTCATAACTTTTTCCCAGGCGGTCAGGGCTTCCGGAAAACGTTTCAATTCCATAGCCGCAAGGCCCAGGAGTTTGTTGGATTGAGCATTGTCAACGTATTGAATGGCCTTTGAAGAAGCATCGTAGACTTGTTCCCAGTCTTTGTTTTTTTGTGCATTGACAGCCTTTTTTAAAAAGATGGAAGCCGAAAGACGTTGGGCGTTGGCTTCTTGTCCAAATTCGGCCGCTTTGTCCAGGGCAATCAGGGCTTCATCTTCCAGGCCGCTGTTGGCCGAGGCCTGTCCCAGGCGCAGGTATGCCACCCCGTTTGACGGATCAAATTCCAGGGATTTTTTGTAATTATCTATGGCCTGGGCAAAATCTTTTTTCCCGAATGCTTCGTTGGCAATGATGTAATATATTTTGGATTTCAGGTCAGTAACTTCTTCCGGAATCCCGGATGCATCCCCATAGGCCAGGGCTGTTTCAACGGCTTTGTCCAGAACCGGCAGGGAAGCGGCTCCGTCTCCATTGGCCGCCATTTCTTTGGCCTGACGCAGATAGAGCTGGGGGATCAGGTTTTTGCAATCCGTAACAACGGACGCCCCTTCTTCTCCCAGGGTGGCCCCAAGGTCCATTGCTTTGTTAAGCTGTTCTATGGCGTTGGTATAATTGCCTTCTTGTGCGGCAGTTGCTCCCAGATTGTATGCCTCAATGGCAGCGTTCAGATCCTGTGCCTGCAGGGAACCCGCACAGACGATAAAAAGCACGACAGTGGCGCAAAGAGTTTTGAATCTTTTCATTGTTTAGTATTTATAGAGTTAACGATTGTCTTAAGCGAACAAAAATAAAGCTTTTTTTTTACCTTTGCAATTACTTGATACATAAATTGTGCCGTATGAAAATGCGTTGTCTGCCTTTGCTTTTCCTGATCTTTTTGTTTTCCGGGGCAGCATTGGCTTCAACTCCTCCTGCTTCCGCCGTACTCAGGGACAGCCGGTTCCGTACCGGGCAACTTCCCAACGGGCTTACCTATTATATAAGGATAAATGATCTGCCAAAAGGCCAGATGCATTTTTTACTGGTACAAAAACCGGACAAAACCCCGTTCTTCAAACAAGTGCTGACCCCTCCGGAACCCGTAGAGCAGGGTCTCGCACAACTGGTACGTGCCCTTCGTGAACAGCACGTAACTACACCGGGAAAATACAGGCCTCATCTTCAGGGCGTTATTGTGGTAGGAGCTTTTGATCCGGATACGGTCGAGATTATGCTCCGCCGCGAATTGAGTACGCTTCCCGCCTCGGTGGATGTGATGCAGGCACAGGAGGTGCCGCAGGGGATCGATTCCGCCCTGGCGGCAAAGTCTTACTCGGCAAAACCCCTTCCCCCGGTGCTTCAGGACGGGTATCCGCGTGTGGAGATCGCTTTCCCGCTGCCGTCTCTCCCGCGGGAGATCCGTACAGGCAGCGAATATTTTATTATGGATTTTATGCGCTACGTTACTCAATATACAGCTTCCGAATATGTAGAGCCCCCTGCCTGCGTATCTGCCGGGGATCAGATGGTATGGTCTTCACGTATCCATCCGGACAGCCTTACCCGCGCTTTTTGCGATCTCTCGGGTGCCTGTCAGCGTCTGGCGCGGGAAGGAGTCACTCCGGAACAGTTTAACCGGGCCCGGGAAGATTACATCACACGCGAAAAGTTGTTGTATGAAAATCGGAATAGCCGTACAAACGATTATTACACCCAATCCTGTATAGAACACTTTTTTGAAGGGACACCGGTTCCGTCTTCTTCGTGGAGGTACCGCTTTGTTACAGAAATGGCTCCTTATGTGACTTGTGACCATGTGAACCGTTACATCCGGAGCGTTATGTTGTCCGGGGCTCCGGAAATTACCCTTATAAAAACATCCGGTCCGGCCGACAGCCTGATAGAACCGGTTGCTTTTTTGCCTGAAGAATTGCAGGAAGAACGGGCCCGTTTGACGGAAGAACTTTCCGGAATGCTTTTTCCTTTTGACGATACCCTGCTTATGGAGTTGGCGGCCAGGATCCTGGATATAGACCTGCGTTTGCAGCTGGACAGCCTGGAACGGAACCGGGTAATTCCCGTGGTAAACGTGGATAGCCTGGGATCCCTTTTCCGCATGGTATGGAACGACACCCTTTTGCCTCCGGCCCGCAGCCTAAGAACGTATCCCCCGGATTCAACAACCCGTGGAAAAGTGGAACGTCAGATGAACACAGCCCACCTGGGTGTTTCCGTCTGGCAATTGTCCGGAGGTTCTTTGCTATATGTAAGGCCGGATACGCTTTTCAAAGGCAAGGTGTACTTTGCTGCCGTGGAAAGGGATCCGGAAGTGTTTATGCCTTATGTTCCCCAGGAGGTGTTCCGCAGGGGAAACGGTCCTTTATTATGGAAACAGACATCCCAGGGACTGCTGCTGGAAAGTGATGCAAGGACAGATTCACTGGAGCTTTTGCTGCAGGGGGCTTCCCGCCAGATAAAGGAATTGCTGCTCTATCCCACACAAATTAACGGGATGTGGAAGGAACGTACCAGGCACATACAAACATCCAGGGAATTGTCCCGCACCATTCTGCTGGACACCCTGCAAACATTGCTCTTTGAGAGGAAGCCCCCCGGAGAACCGTCTGTGCCCAAAGGCTTTGACTTTGTCTGTACCGGGGATTTTATTCCCGATTCACTGGTGGCTCTTGCCGAGAAATACCTGGCCGGGATACCAAACCGGGAGATGCGTGCTGTCAATCCCGTGCTTCCCGGGGAAGGCATTCGCCGGGGATTGTATGATCACACTATTGCTTTCCCGAATCCTGCCGGAGAAAGTAAAACGGCCCGGGTTTATTCCGGTCCCTGTCCCTATACCCTGGAACAATATGTTTTGTTGAATATGCTGGAAAGGCTGGTGGAACAGACTACCGACAACGCTGTGTTTGTACAGTCATCCCTGGAATATTACCCCAGGGGCCATTATTTCCTGTACCTGGGATTTTATACACAGGCGACCGATTTTGCCTATAACGAGCACCGGCTGGACCAGGTACTGGCAGATCTTGCTGCTTTTGGTCCGTCTGCTGAACAATTGGAAAACGCGCGTCACTGGTTGTTGGTGGAACACCAGGCACAATTGCTCAACCCGGCTTTCCATAAACAGATGCTTATCTTATACAGCCGCAGTGGCAGGGACTTTGTTACAGGGTACGAAACTCTTGTTAAACAGACAGATATAGCTATGATAAGGGATTTTGTCCGCCAGATCATGGAATACGGAAATGCTTCCAGGGTGGTTCTTTCAGGTGCAACAAATGATATGAAAGATGCGTCTTATTCAAAAAATCCGTAACTTGCACCCCCTTATGTCGGTTTACATAATGAAAAAGCGTATGTTGCGTACATTTAAACGGATAGCCTTGCCAGCGCTGGCATTAATGCTAAGCGGCTGTATTCATTCCCGGAATGACGAAGTCCTGGTTACTCCGTATACCAAAATAGATTTTCCTTCCGGCGGGGAGGCGCGGGAATTTGTGATATCCTCCAATTTCTTGTGGACTATTGAAATATCGGATACCTGGATCACCATCAACCCCCTGAAAGGTTACGGGGATAAAAACATCATTGTAACCGCTTCTCCCAATACGGATCTGGCTCCGCGTCAGGCTTCTTTTTTCATAGCCGGCGAAGAAACCCGCCGGGAAATAACCATAACACAGGCCGGAGAAGCTCCGGCCCTTTCCATAGATGCCACCGCGAAAACCGTCATTGCAGATGGTGATACATTGTCTGTTGGCGTTACCACCAACGTGGAGCTGAACGTGGCTATTGAAAAAGACTGGATCACGTTTGTGGAAACCAAAACCGTTGCCACAAACAGATACATATTTAATATTGCACCCAATACTACCCTGGAACAGCGGTCCGGCCGCATAGAGTTTTCACAGAAAAACGGCTCTTTGTCTGCCATGCTTACCGTTACGCAGAAAGGGGAAAACCCCGACTTTGAAATTGATACGGACCTGGTGGAAGTGCCAGCAGCAGGGGGCGAAGGTAAATTTACCGTAGTTTCTAACATAGATTGGAACGCTACGAGTGAAACACCCTGGATACACATAACCGGGACCCGTCTTATGGAACCGCACGACTGTATTTTTACGGCCGATGCCAACCCGCGCGTAGAACCCCGTCAGGGTTCAATAACCGTTTTTGCCCCGGATCATCCGGAATTGGGAGAAACAACGGTTAATGTAGAACAGGCAGGGGCAGAACCGGTTGCCGTCCTGACTCCGGAAGCATTGGAAGGCGTTCCCGCTGCCGGCGGCACGTATACGGTTACCGTGGAAGCTAATTTTGACTGGGAAGAAGACATTACGCTGACTGACGGATGGGTGTCCAATGTGGTTCAATTATCCAACGGATTGCAGATTACTATAGATAAAAACCAGGATGTAGAACCCAGAAGCACAACCCTGAAGGTGGTCTGGCCGGACGGGACCTATTCCAAGACCATTGTTATCAGCCAGGTAGCCGGTGAACGACAAGTAATATTGCCTCCGCAGGAAACCATTGCACAGGTTCCGGCAGCGGGCGGATCGCTGGGAATCCCGGTCATTGCCAATGTTCCCTGGGATGCCGGTGTGTCTGCGAATTGGCTTGAAGTGGTTGAAACAAAGGGTCTGGAAACAAATATTATAAAATTAGAGATCAGTCCCAATGAAAACATCGCTTCACGCCAGGCCGTACTGACCGTGATCACCCGGGATGAAGATCCGTTGGTTTTAACCAGGATAATTACACAGCAAGGAGCACAACCACATATTACTTGCGATCCGGACACCCTGGAGACAGCTGCCGAAGGCGGATCCTTTACATTGCCTGTTCAGGCCAATGTGCCGTGGACCGTGCTTTCCCACCCGGTATGGGTGGAAAATGTTGCCGTGGAAAACCCGGAAGGAAACAACGGGAACCTTACCTTTACGGTCTTGCCTAACAGGCAGACAACGCCCCGTTCTTCAAAAATTGAACTTACCCGCACAGACGGCAACCTGATATCTGCACTGGTTATAAACCAGGCGGCAGAAGCCGTGTTTGTAAATGCCCAAAGTGACGCCCCGTCTTACCTGCACAACGAAGGCGATACCTTTAATATAACGGTGGAATCCAATATAGAAACCGAATGCGTACCTGATGTCCCGTGGATGGTTAATACAGGAAAAACCACACAGGACAGAACCACCGTCTGGACATTTGAAGTGTTGCCTGTTCCAACAGTAAATAACAGGTATGCCACCGTACAGGTACGGAAAAAAGGAACCGACCAGGTATACCATTCCTTTAACCTTGCACAGGGTGGGGCGCGTATAGCCTTAAAAGACAGCACAGCGCTGGTGCGCTTCTACAATAATATGAAAGGAGCCAACTGGAGGGATACGCATTTGTGGAACCTTCAGTTGCCGGCCGGTTTGTGGTCCGGGGTTACCCTGGAAACAGCCGTACGGAACGGAGCCCTGCACGTGAAAAATCTGGAATTGTCCGACGGACGCCTGGAAGGTTCAATAGGCGACGGGACCCATAAAGATCCCCTTTCCGAACTGACTTACCTGGAAAAGCTGGATCTGTCGGATAACAGCGGAATAACCGGGTGGCTGCCCGTATCCTGGAAGGACCTGAACAACCTGGAGTCCATTAATCTGGAAAACTGCAACCTGACCAACTTCCTGCTTTTGGGATACAACATACCTCCCCATTATGCTACGGGGTTGAAAAACCTTACTGAATTCATCATCCGCAACAACCTCCTAAACGGCACAATACCACAGGAAATCCCTGATCATCCGCATTTTGAGGAGTGGAATTTTACACAGAACATGCAACCCCAGAAAGGGACCAATGAATTGAGCTTGCCCGATGAACCCGAAGACCTTTGAAAATACAGGGGTTACCAACAAGTTTTCAACAAAAAATGTTTTGCGGTTTCAAATAATCGTTTAACTTTGCATTTATATATACCATAGCCAAAAAGCGAAATTTTACAATTTATAACTTCTAAAAACTTTTGTTTAACTTAAAATTTTTAATGCATGAAAAAATTTTTAAAATGGAGTGCAGCCTTTTTAGTACTGGGTGTACTCGCCGTAGGCTGTATTAAGAATGAGCCCAGCCCAGGCATTGAAGCCATGCGTAATGCAAAGGCCTCCTTGCTGAATGCTCAAGCTGCTCTTACACAGGCCAAGGTACAGGTTGAAGCCGCTAACGCCGCTTTGATCCAGGCCCAGGCCAGCCTTCTAAAGGCCCAGGAAGCCGTTGTAGCTGCCCAGGCAGCCAAGATCCAAGCTGAAGCCGATCTTATTCAAGCCGAAGTGGAATGGCAAAATGCCCTGACTGATTTTCATAAAGAAGCATGGGCCAAAGAGATCGAAGCACTTGAGATCGAACTGGAAGTGCTGAGAGCGGAAGCCGATGCTGCCATTGCTGAATGGGAACTTGTTATTGCTCAGATTCAGGTTGAAATGGTTGAAGCAACCCAGGCTTACGAAGCTGCTCTGTTAGCTTTCGAAGAATGGAAGATCGAAAATGCAGCAACCCTTGGACAAGCACTTATTGATGCATTGGATGCTCTTGTATTTCAGATTCAGGGTGTTATCCTGGACCTTGGTATTGCAGAACTTGATTTAAATTATGCCAAAGCTCAATACCACTGGTATGTAAACGTAGAATATCCGGAAGATACATCTCACGCTATCCAGCAAATGGAAGCCAACAAAAGGCGTCTGGAATGTGAAATTGAATACCTGGCAGGAGTTGTAGAAGCTTACGATGCTTTGTATAACGAATATCATGGTGATTTTGATACCATGATCGCAGGATTCCAGGAAGTAATTACCAGCTTGCGTGCAGAAATTGCCGAACTGGAAGAAGCTTATATCCTTCTTCAGGAAGAAGCTTTACTGTTCAACGTAAACGCGTTGAATGCAGCCTTGACTAATTTGACAAAAAACAGGACAGTTGGTATTACCGGAGTCTTCTCTGACGGTGGTGACGATCCCGACGTTCACGTTTTCAACGGAAATTACAGAATTACAGCTCCCTGGCAGGCAACTACCAAAACCACCATGTTTGACATGATGAAAAGGGATATGCGCGTAATTGATGATACCCGTTCCGAATTTGAAGACCAGGATTCCGGTATTATTGAAGCCAATATTGCCGCTAAAAAAGCTACTGCTGACGCAGCCGTTAAAAACTATGAGGATAACTGGAAGCTTTGGCAGAAATACTACGATGAAGCCCGTATCAGCGGAAGCCACGTAGGCTCCCGTTACGTTGCCTGGCAAACTGCCTGGAACAACTGGAATACTGCCATGGTCGCTTACAACGCCCACTTGGAGGTATATTGCGATATGTACACTGAAGCCGGAGATTTGATAGATCTGTTCATGGATTACCTGGACGGTTGGTTGAACGAAGGCACTCTGGTAGTACCGGGAAGTGAAAATCTTTCTGAAGTACTCGGTGGTATTGAGTTCAATGCCGGCACGCTGGCTGACTTCATTTTCCAAGGCAATGCCGCTGCTGTTATCAATGCACTGAACACCATTATTGGTCTGATCAATGCACCTGCAGAAATGGAAGCCATCATCACAGAATTGAAAGCCATCATGGACGGAACACATCCGGAAGGCTGGCCCGCATTCTGGGATCATGCTACCGCCTGGACCTACACGCCCGCCTCGGGAGTTCCCCCTTACGGTGATATCATGCGAGCAGTTTACGCAAATTCCAATAAAGAACTTACCGAACTGACCAACCAAGACTGGTACGTATGGTTGTTCCTGTACTGGCTGTTCGAAGACAAACAGGTTGAACTGGGATTGGAAGGCCCCTTCGGTGGTCCTGTGATCACCATCAACGCTGCTGATTACGATGACGCCGGTCTGCAGGTACTGGAAGATTTCTTTGGTGAACTGGATTGCACCGAATACGACAGTTATATGGTAGGCCCCAGCACAACTGCTATTGTAAATGCTATCAATGCATACTACAATGCTGTAGAAGGTCTGGGTAACCTGGAAGAAGATATGTTTGAACCGTTTAACAGGGTTTGGAAAGCCAGAAAATCCCTCTATGATTCTAAAGGTGTATTCACAGGATACGATGACGATTATACCAGAACAGAAGCTTTGGCTGAGGTAACAAAGAAACCTACTCTTAAAGAGATCTATGTAACACCGTCTACCTACAATCCTCCTGTTTACGATGACGATGCAGATTGGGATGAAACTCAACCCAGGCCGGAAGATGCTACTGAATTCCACTTTGTACTGGAAGGACCGGATGGTATGGGTCGCACCGTTATCACCCCGTCGCTTGACTTTGATATTACTTACCTGAATGCATACTGCGATCTGTTTGTTTCCTACGCAGCCTTGCTGGCCGCCGGGGAAGATTGCGGAACACAATGGTCAGACTGGGCCGGCGACCTGCCGCTCTGGTTGTGGGAAGAAAGAGATGATTTTGGAACGGGCCACTATTTCTACGCTATCTGGCAAACCCGTGACTACCAGGCATACCAGGACACTTACAACCGTGTGCTGAATGGTGAATACGCCGCCCTGATAGATAAAATCCAAACTCTGTATGATACTCAGTGGGCACTTTATGTGGAAGCAAAAGCTCAATGGAAAGCTTTGAACGATGAATACAACGCTATTCTGGATGCCCTTGATGATATTGAAGCCTACATACCTATGTATGAAACATACATTGAATACTACCAGTATTTCATAGATCAGGCTCAATGGGCTCATAACGGAGGAAATCTTGCCGAAGAAGGATTGCTTGAAGCATGGAACCGTGCTAAGCATAACCTGATAGAAAGCCAAAACGAACTCAACAGGATTGAGCAAGCCCTTGCCATCTGGGAAGAAGGCCTTGGACTGCCCACATTCTGGGGCTTCATTGAAAATGAAACAGCATGGTACCAGGCTCAGATTGACGCTATTTTAGTAGAAATTGAAAATCTGCAACAACAGTTGATCGTTCTTGAAGGTATCAGAACCGGACTTTTGGAAGATTATCTTTAAACCATACGGATAAGATTTGCGTATAATGATAAAAAAACTTAGCATATTTCTGATAGCTGTTCTAACGGTTGCGTCCCTTGGGGCGCAACCGGCGGAACGCTCCGGAAGTGCTGTATATGCTCCACGCGCGGGACAGTTTCAGGTCTCTGCGGTTTTAGGTGGCGGACTATACTTTGACTATCTGGATAATTTAACCCCCCTGTTGCCAAGTTACCTGCCGGGTGCAGAAGTTGGCATTGATCCTACTGAAAAAGGAGTGGGTTACTACCTGCAGATGGGCAGTCTGAATAACAATTCAATTGCCAACATTGCCGGAATCCAGGGTAAGTATTTCGTGACCAACCGCTTTGCTCTGAACGCGATGTTTGCTATGCAAATAGACGTGACCCCCGAACGTGATTATATTGAAGGCATCGATCTGGAGAGCAGTGGTTTATTAGACCTGGGCGGCATTCAGTGGGTTGAAGGCAGGCTGACCGACAAATACCTTGTAAATGTCGGAGCGGACTACTATTTCAACAACTGCAACGGCCGGCTGTTCCCCTACATCGGTTTGCTGGGCGGATTCCAACACGCCAGGGTACAGGCCTACTTGCCTTATACAGGTATTGAAATACCGGTAGAAAGCGGAGGAGATACCGATCCCCTGGAACTTTACGCGTTGGATAAACGTGCAGGCGAAGCATATGCAATATCCGGAGCGATCACTGCCGGCGTGGAATACAATTTCCTGCCGGGAATGAACATTGCTCTTGAGGTACGCCCTTTCAATTATTACTATTCAGCAATCCGTATGTATGCTGACGGCCAGGAATTCAATGCATATGAAATGCAGTTCAAATTCTTTGCCTTTCCGCAATTGAAAATAGGATTCCGTTTTTAGTAATTATTGAATCAACTAATACAACCGCTCCCTTTGGGGGCGGTTTTTTTATTACCTTTGTGCCTGTTAATAAAGAGAATTATGAAAAAGATTGTATTGTTTGTGATCGTATTTGCCGGATTGACAGCCTGCAATAACGGGGCAGATGTTCCCAGGCTGGATCTGGAAATATCCAAAGAGTTGAAAAATAATGATGAATTGAAGGAGTTTGTGCTTAAAGCGAAAGAAAACGCTAATGCACTGGCACGGGAATGTGTGAAAATGCATGAGGAAGCACAGGAATTCCTGGAAGTGAATTTTGATTCACTTTCTACGCAACAGCAGGAAGAAATCGTAAAACTGGACCTGGATTACGTGGAAATGTGGTATAATTTCAATATAAAACATACATCTCAGACGGTGCAGTTGATGGAATTCCTTAAAGATTCTTCCATTCCTAAAGAAGAAATGGTGGCCATGAGCAAAGCAATGGCCTCTATTAACCAGTTTGTACAGCAACTTAAGGATACATACGGAGAAGATATGAAATTGGATCCGCATCCCGTCGTTATAGAACCGTGATCTTTATCTCTGACAAAATCATTGTTTCCGAGAGTGTCCTGACCGAATCCTTTTGTTGTGATGTGCCTGTCTGCAAAGGGATTTGTTGCGTGGAAGGAGACAGCGGGGCGCCGCTTACCCCGGCGGAATGCTCGTTGCTTGAAAGGAACTGGAAATTGTATGCCCCGTATATGCAGCCCGACGGTATCCGCTCTGTGGAAAAGCAAGGGTCCTGGGTTCGGGACATTGAAGACGATGCCGTCACCCCGCTTATTGAGGGAAAAGAATGCGCCTATGCGTATTTCAAAGACGGGATATGTATGTGTGCCATTGAAAAAGCCTGGAGCCTGGGCGTTTCATCATTTCGCAAACCCATATCCTGCTGGCTGTATCCCATTCGCGTACAAAAGTTATCGGAAGATACCGTTGCCCTGAATTACCACCAATGGCACTTGTGCCGGGCTGCCCGTGAATTGGGAGCCCAAAAAAAGGTACGTGTTTTTGAATTTGTTAAGGAACCGTTGATCCACTGTTTTGGACCGGATGTATACCGGGCCATCACCCGGGCAGCAGACAATCCCGGATAATATCATCTGACACGAACAGGCGGTCTGCAGGAATACTAACTTTGTTACCGGTCCTGATAAGCAAACCCCGCTCCAGCAGCGGGGTTATTTGCTTCAGGAAATCCTTCGTAGCGGGCCGGCCTTTCCTCTCTTCCATTTCTTGCAGGGAAAGCCCTTTGCTGGTGCGTAAAGACAACATGACCCATTCGTTGTGGACATCCCGGGCAGTCAACCGGTCGTATTTTCGGGCCGGTTCATTCCGGCGGATCCCTTCCGTGTATTTTCTTAAATCAGCCACGTTGGCGTACCGGTCTTTCCCGTTAAACGAATGGGCCGAAGGACCCAGTCCCGCATACGGCCTTCGGATCCAGTACCCGCTGTTGTGCAGGGATTCTTTTCCCGGAAGGCAAAAACTGGACACTTCGTATTGAAGGTATCCGGCACCTTGCAGCGTCTCCTGCAACAGGGCATATTGCAATGCGCACTCCTCCTGCGGTGGGAGAACACCGGTTTTTCTCCATAGCGAGGATGGTTCCAGGCTCAGCTGGTAGGCCGAGATATGTTCCGGCCCCAGGGCAATGGCCTGTCCCAGGGTGTCTTTCCATTTTTCGGCAGTCAATCCGGGAAACCCGAATATCAGATCCAGGCTGATATTCGCAAAACCGGCCTTGCGGGCCAGGATTGCCGAGTTTGCGGCCTGGCGGCCGTTGTGCCGTCGCCGCATGGCTTCCAGATACGGATCGTGAAAGGATTGTACACCAATACTGAGCCGGTTTACACCGGCATCCAGCAGGACATGGCAATATTCGGGAGTCAGGTCTCCGGGATTGGCCTCCACCGTTAACTCGGCAAGTGTCAGCCCGGCCTGCTCCATATCTTCCCGCAAAAGAGTGATCAGGGCGCAAAGTTCACCGGCAGCACAAACGGTAGGCGTGCCTCCTCCAAAATAGAGGGTATGGCCCGCATCCGGTTCTGCGGAGCGAAAAATGTCCAGCCAAAGATCACGGTCTTTTTTCCATTCCAGGGCAATAGATTCCAGTACCCCGGGGATTTCCCGGGTTTTTGTACTGGAATAAAAATTGCAATAGGAGCAAAAACTCCTGCAAAAAGGAATGTGAACGTAGATCAACGCAAGAGAATGTCAGCTACGCCAATGCGTCCGTCGTTGGTATACACTTCTGCCGTGTATACGCCGCGGCTGAACGAAACCCCGCCAAAGAAAATGCAGAATTCCACCTCGGCACCCTGGTAATCAATTTCACGGACAGCGGAATACACCAACTGTTCACCGGCAGCATTGAATACGCCCTGTTCCGGGTTGGTCAACAAAATGCCGTCCGGACCTTTTACACGCAGGTAAATGTTAACCGGTCCTTTGGGGGCAATGGAATTTTCAATCAAACTGCCACATAATTTCAGCTTGCCTATGCGGCTGGAACGTTCAGAATCCCGTCCGCTTTCAGTAATGCCCGTTAACACAAAATCCCGGCCTTTTAACTGCGCTCCAATTTCCACCTGGCGGGCGTATTCTTCTGTAGTGGTACGCAGTTCTTCGTACTGGCGAGTGGCCTGACTGGCTTCTTCCCGAGCCTGGGACGCGTCTTCCCGCAGGGCAAGGTTCAGGGTGTTCAGCGAATCTATCTGGTGAATGTAACTGCGCATGATGCTGCGCAATGTTCCCAGTTCCCTTTCGTATTCCCGGATACGGGTCCTGTTGGTGGCTTCGGTTTTGTTGATACGTTCTATCAACAGGTCAATTTTTTCCCGTTCTTCTGTCAGCCGTAAATTTAAAGTATCGTTGGTGGTACTCAGGGAGTCGTATTCGGAACGCAATTGGACCATTTGTTGGGTCAGTTGTTCTTTTTCAAGGTTTAATTCCTTGATCATTCCGCCGCGGTCTATCCAGACCCATGCCAGTGCTCCTATTAAAAGCGCTGCCACAGCGGCTAAAACAATGATAATGGTTTTCAGATTCTTTTCCATGATTGCTATTTTTTATATTACAAAAATAATAAAAAAGACCTACATTTGTTTATTGTCAATAAATCAATCTGATTATGCAAGGATTTAACATAGGAAGGTACCTGATTCGTGTAGTAAAATACATCATTTTTTATGCCATACTCATCTTTTTGATGCTGGTTGTTGTCTATTTTACCAGCAGTACCCGGGATATTACTTTTTGGGAGCTGATCCGTCCCGGTCAGCAGACCAATCTGATTATCCTGATAGTTGCATTTTCTGTTGTTTACCCGTTTATTGGTTTTACAAAACAGAAAATATACACCAACCGGCCTTTTGACCAGGATAAAGACGCTGTTATACGTATTATTACGGAATCAGGATTTATACCGGCATCGGATACAGACGGAAAGGTGGTTTTCAAGGCAAAACGCATTAGCATGCGTATTTTCCGCGTTTTTGAAGACAAGATAACGCTGGATTATACGGACAATCCGCTGGTCATGGAAGGCATGCGACGCGATGTACAGCGTATAGCCCGTCATATGGAGCACTATTTTCGCAGTACCAGGGAGGATGAATAGCCTGTCTTAGGTTATTCTGATCAAAAAAACATACACCAAATTACAATAAGCGAAAACCCGGCAAAAAGCAGGGTGGAATATACGTAAGAGATCCTCCGTAGCAGGGGGATTATCCGTTGGTTGTTCAGCCCCAGGGTATGAAAAGCCGACCAGAAGCCGTGGTTGATGTGAAGCCACAGGGCGGCAAACCACACAATATAACAAACAGCTATCCACGGGGTTCCCAGGTATCCGGTCACCAGCAGGTACCCGTCTTCCGGCTCCCCTCCGGTAAATTGCTGCCACTGCATTTTGGTCCAGAAATGAGACAGGTGCAGTACCAGGAATCCCAGCACAATGCATCCCAACACAAGCATATTCCGGGCAGCCCAGTTGTCAAAGCCCATCCCCGGGGATTTGCTGCCCTTAGCATAGGATACCGGTCCGCGAGCCTTCAGATTGCGCAGGGTAATGATGAAGGAATAGCCAATATGTATCAGAAACCCGAGGGCCAAAACGGGAACCATGACTTGTATCAGGGGATTGGTTCCCATAAAATCTGTGACTTTCAGGTATACCTCCTGTCCCCACAAAATGGTCAGGTTCGCAACTACGTGGAGTGTCAGGAACAAGATCAGAAAGAGTCCTGTTACACTCATGATCACTTTTTTTGCAATGGACGGTAACATAACGGATATACGTGTCTATCGCAAAGATACACGGATTTTTATATATCTTTGTATGATATCAAGGATAAAATCATGAAGTATTCTTCACTATTGCTAAAATTAAGCGGGGAGAGCCTGGGCGGTGCCAACGGTCAGGGCCTGGACCCGCTGATGCTGCAAAAATATGCCCGGGAGATCAAACCCCTGGCAGAAGCCGGAATCCGCATAGCCATTGTAACCGGTGGAGGAAACATATTCCGCGGGTTGCCGGGAACGGGTAAAGGCGTTGACCGTGTACACGGAGACCGGATGGGAATGCTGGCCACCACCATCAACAGCATTGCCCTGGCAGATGCCCTGGCAGATGAAGGAATGAAAGCACTGGTTTACACGGCTACTCCCATGGAAGCTGTTGCCCGGTATTATAACAGGGATCATGCCCTGGAAGAAATGGAAAAAGGTACTGTGGTGTTGCTTTCCGGGGGAACCGGCAATCCTTTCTTTACGACGGATTCCGCGGCCGCCTTACGTGCCGTTGAACTGGGTGTGGATGTTTTGCTCAAGGGCACAAGGGTGGACGGTGTGTACAGCGCCGATCCGGAAAAATTTCCGGATGCAGGACGGTTTGAGTCGTTGACTTTTGACAAGGTGTTGGAGAAAAAGCTGAAGATCATGGATATGACAGCCTTTACCCTATGCCGGGAAAACAATATGCCCATTGTAGTATTCAATATGAACGTAAAGGGGAATCTTCAGAAACTTGTTAACGGGGAAGAGATCGGAACAATAATAAAATAATGATACGTTATGGAAATAAGTGATGCAAAACAAGTATTGGAGCAGGCCAAAAGCAAGATGCACAAAGCCGTTGAATACCTGGAAAATGAGCTGGGCACATACCGGGTGGGGAAAGCCAATCCGGCCGTTTTTTCCGGCGTAACCGTGGAATATTACGGCACCCCCACACCCATGTCACAGGTGGCCAGTATCTCTGCACCGGATGCCCGGACCATGATCATTCAACCGTGGGAAAAGAACCTGATCCCTGTAATCGAAAAAGCCATTATGGCGGCCAACCTGGGCTTTACCCCGCAAAACAACGGGGAGATCATTCGTATACAGGTACCCCCGCTGACCGAAGAACGCAGGCGTGATTTGGTAAAAAAAGCAAAAGCCGAGGGGGAGAACGCCAGAATAAGCATCCGTAACGCCCGCCGCGACGGGGTGGATGTGCTGAAAAAATACCAGAAAGACGGTTTGTCCGAGGATGTGGTAAAAGACACCGAGGGATTAATCCAGAAAGAAGTGGAAACGTTTTCCAAAAAAGTGGAAGAGATCCTGGCAAACAAGGAAACCGAAATCATGACGGTCTGAAAGACCGGGAGGTGGAATCTCCTGCGCCACGCGGGAGGTTGGCGCAGGAGGTTCCACCTCCCTTAGCTCCCCGCGGGGAGCTTTTTTTATTGGCGAATAGCCTGAATACCGGGCAATTCCTTGCCTTCCAGGTATTCCAGCATGGCCCCGCCGCCTGTAGAAACGTAGCTGACTTTTTTGGCGTAGCCCATTTGTGTAACTGCGGCTACGGAGTCACCTCCGCCAACCAGCGAGAAGGATCCGTTGCGAGTAGCCTCGGCCACAAATTCCACCAGGCGCAATGTGCCGTTGGCAAAATTGGGCATTTCAAATACACCGGCCGGCCCGTTCCATAAGATGGTTTTGGAGTCCATAATGACTTTTCTCCAGGTTTCCAGAGCCTGGGGACCTGCGTCCATACCTTTCCATCCGTCGGGGATTTGATCAACCGGGCACACAGTGGTTTTGGCATCGTTGTCAAAAGCATCTGCCGCGATGACATCTTCAGAAATATAAATCTTTACGCCTTTTTCTTCTGCTTTTTTCATGATTTCCAATGCCAGGGGCATCTGGTCGTCTTCACACAGGGAGTCTCCCACCTTTCCTCCGCGGGCTTTTATAAAAGTAAAGCTCATTCCCCCGCCTATGATCATGTTATCCACTCTGTCCAGCAGGTTCTCAATAATGGTGATCTTACCGGATACTTTGGCTCCGCCCAGAATAGCGGTTGTTGGATGTTCAGGGGATTTAAGTACTTTGTCTATGGCCTTGATCTCGCCTTCTATCAGGAATCCAAACATTTTGTCGTTTGGGAAATGAGCCGCGATCAGGGTAGTGGAAGCGTGGGCCCGGTGGGCTGTTCCAAAAGCGTCGTTGATGTAGCAATCAGCATAGGAGGCCAGGGTTGCGGTGAATTTTTTCTGGCTTTCCTTCACGGCTGCTTTGGCTGCCTTCTTCTCTTCATCTGAAGCATTCTCAGCCAATCCGCGTGGTTTGCCTTCCTCCTGGGCATAAAAACGAAGGTTTTCCAGCAACAGGACTTCTCCCGGTTTCAGGGCAGCGGCCATATTGGCAGCTTCTTCTCCCATACAGTCCGGAGCAAAGAGCACGGATGTGCCCAGTTGTTTTTCCACCTCGGGAATGATATGCCTGAGAGAAAATTTATCCTCGGCTTTTTTAGGCCGTCCCAGGTGAGACATAATGATCAGAGATCCGCCGTTTTCCAGCACTTTTTTGAGTGTGGGTATGGCTGCCCGTATGCGGGTGTTGTCGGTTACCTGAAATTCCGCGTTCAGCGGTACATTGAAATCTACACGCACAATGGCGCGTTTTCCTTTAAAGTTGTAGGTACTGATGTTTTGCATTTCTTCCATTATTTGAGTAGTGCAAAGATACATTTTTTATATATCTTTACCCTATGCAACTATTATGCCCTGTGTCCTGGCCGGATTACCAGTTGTTGGATTGCGGAAACGGAGAGAAACTGGAAAAGTTCGGACCGTATATACTTATACGTCCCGAACCAAAAGCCTTGTGGGCAAAAACACAGACCGATGAGCAATGGCTGCGGCAGGCTCACATACGTTTTATCCAGGGAGCCGGATTCGGCAAGGCCGGAAAAGAAGACAGCGGGACGTGGGAAAAATTAAAAAACGTACCCGATAGGTGGAATATCCAGTACAAAAAAATCTTTAAACTTCGCCTGGGACTGACCGCTTTCAAGCACGTAGGGGTGTTCCCGGAGCAAGCTCCCAATTGGGATTTTATTTACCGTAAGGTGCGAGAGCTTAAGGACCTGGATCCCGGGAGCACTCCCGGGGTGTTGAACTTGTTTGCCTATACCGGGGCCGCATCGTTGGCTGCCCGGGCAGCAGGAGCAGAAGTTGTTCACCTGGATGCAGTCCGTCAGGTCATTACCTGGAGCCGGGAAAATATGGAGTTGAGCGGGATGGACGGGATCCGCTGGATCCTGGAAGATGCTTTTAAATTTGTAAAAAGAGAGGTAAGACGGGGCAATACGTACCAAGGGATTATCCTGGATCCTCCGGCGTACGGTCACGGTCCCGACGGGGAAAAATGGAAGTTGGACGACTGCCTTTTTTCTCTTTTACAGGAATGTTCCCGGATCCTGGCCGGGAAAAATGCATTTGTGGTGCTGAATTTGTACTCCAACGGGTATTCCGCGCTTCTGGCAGACTCCCTGGCGCGGGAATGTTTTCAGAAAAACGGGGACTATGCTTTCGGAGAGTTGTTTCTGAAAGATCAGTACGGGAAAAGACTGCCGTTGAGCGTTTTTTCCAGGCTGGAATTGAAATAGAATAAAAAATAATGATATGAATTTGTTGACCGTTTATTGGGACGTGGATCCCGTCATCTTTTCACTGGGAAAAATCCAGATCCGTTATTACAGTTTGTTTTTTATTATAGCATTTACCATCGGGTACTACCTGTTTAAGTATTTCTTTAAAAGAGAGCAGGTTCCCCTGAAAATCCTGGATCCGCTGCTTTATACCCTGATCATAGGAACTTTGGTAGGAGCACGCCTGGGGCATTGCCTGTTTTACCAGCCGGATTATTACCTGGCCAATCCCATAGAGATCCTGTATGTCTGGGAAGGCGGCCTGGCCTCCCACGGAGGGGCCATTGCCCTGTTGCTTGCCATGTGGTGGTTTGCGCATCATTACGGCAAGAAGAATCAATTCAGTTTCCTGTGGATTATGGACAGGCTGGGCATAACGGTGGCACTGGCCGGATTCTTCATACGTATGGGGAATCTGATGAACTCGGAAATATACGGGAATGAAACAACCATGCCCTGGGGATTTGTATTCCTGCGTAACGGGGAATTGGCGCCTAAACATCCCACACAATTGTACGAGGCCCTTTCCTACCTGGCCCTGTTTGTTTTGCTGTTGTTCCTGTACAGGAAACGACTGCCCCGTCTGAAAGAGGGCACTCTTTTCGGTATCTTTTTACTGGTATTGTTCGCAGCCCGCTTTTTTATTGAATACATCAAAGAACCGCAGGTGCCTTTTGAAGAATCCATGGCTTTGAATATGGGGCAGATCCTGAGTATTCCTTTTATCTTTGCAGGCGCTGTACTTTTACTTTACAGCATAATGAGGGGTAAGCCGGCATTACGGGAGGTTCCGCAGGAAAAGAAACCGGAGAAAGAACCGCCGCTGAGCAGTACCCGCGGAACGTATTGAACCCATTTATTGCAGTATGCCAAAAACAAAATCCCAGGTAGTTATCAAAAACAAACGCGCGTCTTTTGAATACGAGTTCATAGACACGTATACGGCGGGGATCGTGCTGACCGGAACGGAGATCAAATCCATAAGGGCAGGCAAAGCTTCGCTGGTAGATTCCTATTGTTATTTTGTGGGCAAAGAATTGTTCGTCAAAAACATGAACATTGCGGATTACTGGTGGGGGTCGTTTAACAAACACGATCCCAGGCGGGATCGTAAATTACTGCTCAACAAGAGGGAACTGAGCAAGTTATTCCGGGCAACCCGTGAAAAAGGGCTTACCATAGTGGTGACCAAGCTGTTCATAACCGATAACGGCTATGCCAAACTCAATATCGCACTGGCCCGCGGGAAGAGGGAGTACGATAAGAGGGAAACCATCAAGGAAAAAGACATGAAAAGGGAATCGGACCGAATGGCCCGGTTGTGATCCTTTTCGCAGCTAATCCACAGGCGAGGGTGAAGGCAAAAAGAAAGCCAATCCTAACACTGCCAGTATTATAACGGCAGAAATGATCAACGGCCACAATATGCCCATGTTTTCCAGGGCAGACCACAATCCGTTTTCAAGAAAATCAAGATACCATTCTCCGGGGGTTGATAAAGGAATAATCATAGCTTCATAGTTTTGTTATAGATACAATTTTAGCGATTAATGCTGCAACAAACAAGATTTCTGTCTCCGTACCCGTTGTCTACGCGGGTTACCGGCGGCCAGAATTTGTGAGGTACGATCCAGGAAAGCGGGTAGGCCGCTTTTTCACGGGAATAAGGATGAGTCCAGTTGTCCGAACAAACTTCCACAGCCGTATGGGGTGCATTCTTCAACAGGTTGTCCTCTGTGGTGCCTGATGAACCGTTTTCCCCGGCCAGGGCTTTACATTCTTCCAGGATGCTGAGCATGGCCTGGGCAAAACGGTCCAGTTCTTCTTTTGATTCGCTTTCCGTGGGCTCAACCATTAGTGTGTCGTGTACCGGGAAGGATAGAGTAGGGGCATGAAAACCGTAATCCATAAGTCGCTTGGCCACATCCGTGGCATCGGCTCCGTAGGTTTTGCCAAAATGACGCAGATCCAGGATGCATTCGTGAGCCACAAACCCGTTTTCCCCGCAATACAAGGTCGTATATGCCGGGGCCAGTTTTTTTGATAAATAATTGGCATTCAGGATGGCATATTCAGATACCCTTCGCAGACCGTCACGTCCCAACAATTTTATATAACCGTAAGTTATGGGTAATAACAACGGGAATCCGTAAGGTGTTGCGGCTACCGTTTTTCCGCCACCACAATCTGACAGCGGATGACCGGGCAGGTATGGGGCCAGTTCTTTGGTGCAGCATATGGGGCCCACTCCGGGTCCTCCTCCGCCGTGAGGCATGGAAAAGGTTTTGTGGAGGTTCAGGTGGCATACATCGGCCCCCAGGATCCCAGGATTTGTAATGCCCACCTGGGCGTTCATGTTGGCTCCGTCTATATATACCATCCCCCCGTTTTGATGCACAATGTCGCAAATTTCCCGTATGGCCGGTTCAAAAACACCGTGTGTAGAGGGATAAGTGATCATCATGCAAGAGAGGTTCTCACTGTATTGACCGGCTTTTTCCCGCAATTCTTCAATATCTATGTTTCCTTGTTCATCGCACCCAACTATTATTATGTCCAGGCCGGCCATAGCGGCACTTGCCGGATTAGTTCCATGCGCGGATGACGGGATAAGGGCAATATTGCGGTGTCCCTGCCCGGTTTCTTTCTGCCGGGAGCGAATGACCGTCAGACCTGCATATTCCCCGGCTGCCCCGGAGTTCGGTTGGAGCGAACAGGCATCCAGTCCGGTGATCACAGACAGATCGTGTTCCAATTCCCTGATAAGCTGCATGTAGCCTTCAACCTGGTAAGACGGGGCAAAAGGATGAATGGAATTCCATTCGCTCCAGCTAAGAGGCATAAGTTCCACGGCGGCATTGAGCTTCATGGTACAGGATCCCAGGGGGATCATGGAATGTGCCAGGGAGATATCGCGTGTTTCCAGTGTTTTTATGTAACGCATCATCTCTGTTTCCGAGTGGTATTTGTTGAACACAGGTTCTTCCAAAACAGGGGTGGAACGTTCCATAAATGAGGGGATTTGCGGCTCGTAGCGATGTTTACCCCGGGAGAGGGTGAATATTTCCAGTATCGTTTCCAGTTCGCGGTCGTTGGATAATTCGTCAAAAGACATCCTGATGCTTTGGGAATCGGGATAGAAGAAGTTGATTTTCAAGGTTTGTGCGTTGGCTTTGATACGGGCTGTATCTACCCCGGTCAGTTCTATGGTGTCAAAGAAATTTTGGTGTTTCAGGGTAAATCCGTTGGCGGCCAGAATGCCGGCAGCCACGTGGGCATAATACCTGCCGTTCTGAGCAATTTCACGGATCCCCTTGCTGCCGTGATAAACGGCATACATACCGGCCATTGTGGCCATCAGGGCTGTTGCCGTACATATATTGGATGTGGCTTTTTCACGTTTGATGTGCTGTTCGCGTGTCTGAAGCGCCAGGCGGTAAGCGGGTTTGCCCAGCCTGTCCACGGAAAGGCCCACTATACGTCCCGGAATGTTGCGGCGGTATTTCTCGGAACAGGCAATATACCCGGTGATGGGACCTCCAAATCCCGGAGGAAGTCCAAAGCGCTGGGCACTGCCAACGGCAATATCGGCACCCCAGGCGGCCGGTTCTTTCAAAACGGCCAGTGCCAACAAGTCACAGGCGGCCGTTACAAGCAACTCCCTTTGATGGGCTTCTTTGCAAAGTTCGGTATAATCACACAACAGGCCGTCGGCTCCGGGATACTGAACCATAATGCCAAACAGGCGGGATGCGTATTTTTCAATTACAGGGAGCGGATCCCCGCTCAGGTCTGCGGTAATGATCTCAATGCCCAATCCTTCCGCCCTGGTTTCCATTACGGCAAGTGTCTGGGGAAACATGTTCTTGTCTGCCAACATAACATTTCGGCCTTCTTTTACAAATGGCCTGGGTCGAAGCTCCAGCATCATTCGCATGGCCTCGGCAGCTGCGGTAGACTCGTCCAGAAGGGAACTGTTTGCCAGGTTGTATCCTGTAAGACTGCAGACCATTGTCTGAAAATTGAACAACGCTTCCAGACGTCCCTGGGAAATTTCAGATTGGTACGGTGTATAAGAAGTATACCATCCCGGGTTTTCAAAAATGTTACGCATTATTACCGGTAAAGAGGCGGTTCCGTAATACCCCGTTCCAATAAGGGAGCGGAAAGGCAGGTTTTTGGAGGCCAGGTTTTTCAAATGCATGGTAAATTCGTATTCACTCATGCCTTTTTCCAGGGCCAGCGGCTCCTTCATCCTGATGCCGGCGGGTACGGTTTTATCAATGAGCGTATCCAGGGAATCTACCCCTATAACATCCAGCATTTCCCGGATCTGTTCAGGCCGGGGACCGTTGTGTCTTTCTGTAAATGTCTGTGCCATATTGTGTGACAAATAATTTTGGTTAGTCGTTGGTAGCATCCATTTTTAAGAGGATAAACAAAAGTAATGTAAAAGTCCATAAGGAAGAACCCCCGTAGCTGATAAAAGGCAAAGGAATGCCAATAACCGGTGTAATCCCGATGGTCATACCAATATTGATGAAAACGTGGAAAAAAATACACGCCGCCACGCCGTAGCCGTATATTCGGCCAAACGGATGTCGTTGTTTTTCAGATATTTGTATAATTCTTATCAAAAGGAACATATACAAGAAAACAACCAGTGAAGCACCCAGGAATCCCCATTCTTCCCCAATGGAACAAAAAATAAAATCGGTACTCTGTTCCGGTACAAAATTGTATTTTGTCTGTGTTCCCTGTAAAAATCCTTTACCAATAAAACCGCCCGATCCTATGGCAACTTTGGACTGGTACACGTTGTACCCGCTTCCGTAGATGTCTTTGTCAATCCCCAGCAACGTTTCAATACGTGCCTGCTGGTGCGGTTTAAGCACGTTGTTGAATAAATAGCCTACCGAAAATATCAGGACAATACTGCTCACGAAACTCAACACCAGTATTTTCAGGAAGGTAAGTTTTTTACGGAAAGCAAGAATCAGCGACACGATTACAAGGGGAACGGTTACTATAAGGAACCACACGTATTTTTCAAAATAGGCAAAAAGATCTACGGACAACATGTCCAGGATATAAGGGATCAAAAAATAAACAGCGGTAAAAGAGATGATCGCAATTAAAACCGGTCTTTTTTTCCCTGCAGCCAGGAATGCCGTTATAAAACAGATGTCCAGGGTCAGCCACAGAACATACAACGGGCTCCAGATGATAGACAACAGGAACAAAACGATAGCAGCAATGCCTGTCAGGGGAATCCAGCCCGGAAGGCCTTCCCGGTACAACACAATGATGAAAGCCAACAGAACCAGGGCCAGACCCGTTTCATCTTCCAGAAGGATCAATGCGGCCGGTATCAGGATCAGGGCTGTTACATATAAAATCCCGCGAAAAGTTCTCAGGTGAAAGTGAGGCCGGCTCATTACCCCGGCCAGTCCCAGGGCCACGAAAACTTTAGTCATTTCAGCAGGCTGAAAATGAACCGGTCCAAACACAAGCCATGATTTTGACCCTCCGCGTTCCACGCCCAGAACCAGCACGGAAAGCAGCAACAATATTCCCAGGATATACAGAACGTTGGAGAACATTTCATAAAACCGGGTTGGAATAAGCAGTACCACTATGGCCAGGAACCAGGCCCCGAATATCCAGATCATCTGCATGCCGTAGCGTTGCGATGTGTCAAAGATCTGTCCGTGTTCGGGATCGTATACGGCTGAAAAAATGCTGATCCACCCGATTAAGACCAGGATCAGATAGGCGGCAACACTCCACCAGTCCAGTTTTCTGAAAAATGTATGTTCTCTTCTTCTCATTCCAGATGACGTGTCAGCAGGTCTTGTTCCAGGGTTCGCTCATAAAGCCATTGCCGGGAAGGATGGATTTCCCCGGTAAGGTATTTTTCCACCAGCAGCGAAGCGACCGGTGCAGCTTGGGATGCTCCGAATCCGCCTTGTTCAATGTATACGGCCACAGCGATCCTGGGATCTTCCCGTGGGGCAAAACAGATAAAGACCGAGTGGTCCTCTCCGTGGGGATTCTGTGCCGTTCCGGTCTTGCCGCACATTTCCACACCGGGAATGGCTGCCAGCCTGGCCGTGGCTCCGGACCCTGCCGGAGCGTGTACAGCCTGGTACATGCCTTCCACAATAATTGGAAAATATACAGAATCAACCATTACCTGGTGCCTTTCCACTGCAGGTCTGAATCCGGGATCTTCCGGTATTTCCCGCACCAAATGCGGTGTATAATAATGGCCCCTGTTGGCCATCACGGCAGCCAGGTTAGCCAACTGCAGGGGAGTAGCCCCAATTTCACCCTGTCCTATAGAAAGGGAAATAACCGTAAGGGATCTCCAGGCGTTTGTACCATAAATACGGTTGTATGTAACAGAGCCCGGAATGGATCCCGGCAATTCCCCGGGTATATCAATGCCCAGTTTTTGTCCAAACCCGAAGCTTTTCACATATTCCTGCCAGACATCCATAGCTGTTGCCGTATTTTCGTATTCCGGATTGTCCAGAATATTTCTGAACACATAACAGTAATAGGCATTGCAAGACATCATGACAGATTGCATCAGATTCAGAGGAGAGGGATGGCTGTGACAGCCCACCGTCAGCGATCCGGCCCTGTATCCCATATTACAGGAATACCGTGTATTGGGAGTCACCACATCCTCCTGCAACCCTATCAGTCCGTTTACCAATTTGAAAACGGATCCCGGGGGATAAGAAGACATAATGGCCCGGTTGAACATAGGCTTCAGAGGGTCTGATATTACCTTGGAATAATGGGCGCCAAAATTTGTGAGGTATTCGGTAGACAGACCGGTAGAAGTGATCAGGGTGAGAACCTCCCCTGAAGATGGGTCCAGGGCAATAACCGATCCCACTTTGTTTTTCATAAGCTCTTCCCCAAAGGCTTGTAACGGCAGATCAATGGAGGTGACCATATTTTTCCCCGGAACGGCGGGTTTGTCGTAATCACCCTCTTCGTAAGATGATTTGATTTGGTTGTGTACGTCTCTCAGGTAAATAGAATATCCCTTTTCTCCTTTCAGCCAGGGTTCGTAATATTCTTCCAGGCCTGTGCGTCCGATGTAATCCCCGGGCCGGTAGTCGGGATTTTTTTCCAGAAAAGTGCCATCGGCTTCAATAATATATCCGAGCAAATTTCCGCAAACAGGTGAAGGGTAATCGCGCACACTCCTTGTCTGTACGGAAAAACCCGGAAACCGGTGAGCTCTTTCCAGGAAGCGGGTGTATTGCTCTCTACTTACCTGGCGTAGAAATATGACAGACTGATATCCTATGGCCCTGCGCCGGGAATTTACCTGGGCCAGCATGTCACCCATTTGTTCACGCGACAATTGAAAAATGGAACAAAACCCCGTAGTATCAAAAGGTTCCAATTCCCTGGGGGTGATCATAATATCGTACGCGGATTGATTCCCCACCAGGATGTTTCCGTTGCGGTCATAGATCAGACCACGTGAAGGGTAGATGATCTCGTAACGCAACACGTTATTTGATGCGGTAACTTTATATTCTTTATTTACCAACTGCAGGAATACAAGACGTCCTATCAGGATCAGCAGACAAATGACAAAGAAAGCTATGATTATATTTTTTTCTCTTGCCCTGTTTTCCATTGCGGTTACCTCCTTCGTTCAAAAAAGGTTCTTTTGAATAACAGGACAAGAACAACATTGAGGACCAGACTGCACAAAAGACGCGCAGCGGTTTGCCAGAAAAGGAAGAAACTAAAACTTTCCAGGTTGAAATAAACCAGGTGATGCACAGAAACGCTCATCAATACAAATAACAGATAACGGGAAAAGCCGAACGACCGGAATCCGGGTACTGACAGGTCGTCAAAATCTCCTTTGACTGCCAGGAGTTTAAACATACTGTTCCTCATAGCCCCCAGCATAACAAAAGAAGCTGTATGTAACCCCATAATACCGGCACTCAGTATATCCATTCCCAATCCGAAAGCAAAAGCCCAGAGCATAAGTAGCCAGGAAGGATAAGTGCACGGGAACAGCAGGAGAAAAAGAATGTAGGGCATGGGATACAGGAAGGTTCCCAGGTTCAGACCTTCGAACAGCAACAGCTGTACCGCCATAATAACAACAAAACGCAGGATATATTTCAGAAAATCATTCATAGATCCTCCTCCTGCGGATTGTTAATTAATTCCCGGATCTCCTGTGCTCCTTTGTTTGATACTACATGAACGTAATGAAGGCTCTTGAAATCTTCAAAAAGTTCCACTTCCAGTTCCAGGAAGGTTCCCTGTTTCAGGGTCCCTGATTTTACAAAACCTATGGGTATATCCGGAGGGAATACCAGGGAGAACACGCTGCTGACAACGGTGTCCCCCACACTGATTTCAATATGTTGCGGGATTTCGGAAAGAAAAACCCGGCGGTAATCCACTCCATCCCAATGCAAGGTCCCGAATGTGCCGCTTTTTTTAAGTTCTGCCGTAAAACGTTGTTGCGTGTTTAGCAGGGAAATTATCATGGCATAATGATCGGAAACATTGGACACCACTCCTACTATACCTTGTGAACTGACAACTCCCATATCCTGTTCAAGTCCGTCCTGTATGCCTTTGTCTATTATCAGGAAATTGTGCTGCCTGTTAACGGTGTTTCTTATAACCCGGGCCGGAATATAGGAAAAAGTATCTCTCAGGGCAAAGATGCTGTCTGTTTTGAGGACATTGCCTGTTGACGCCTCTGTCAGCCGGGACATCTCATTTAAAAGCCGGGTGTTTTCCAGAGCCAGCTGCCGGTTGATCTCTTTAAGATTCGTAAAAGCCACCCAGGAAGATCGCCTTTCCCACCAACTGATCTGGCGGGCACGAATGAAGTTCAGGATGGCGTTCTGCTGAAAATAACTGTTATTGACAAGCATAACAACAGCACCCGCCTGCAGGACAAGAAACAGCAGCAGAACCAATAGTTTCCTGAGCAAAGGGGAGGTATTGAACATGCACGACCTTTATTTTTATCTTAACAAAAACGGGAATTTCCCGATATTTTTCAATGCAATCCCGGTTCCCCTGGCAACGGAGTGCAAAGGACCTTCCGAAATATGGAACGGGATATTGATCTTGTCTTCAAGCCTTTTATCCACACCGCGCAATAAGGCGCCTCCTCCTGTAAGAAAAATGCCCCGTTGTACTATATCTGAATACAGCTCAGGAGGGGTCTGTTCCAAAACAGACAACACAGCCGTTTCAATTTTTACCAGGGATTTATCAAGACAGTGGGCAATTTCCTGTGAGGTAACCGATACTTCCACGGGGAGGGCGGTCATCAGGTTGGGACCGCGAACCAGCATAGGTTCCGGGGGATTGTCCAAATCCGACAAGGCAGATCCAACGCAGATCTTTATGTCTTCTGCAGTGCGTTCGCCAATTTTAATATTATGCTGGTGACGCATGTATTGCTGGATCTCTGTGGTAAATACGTCTCCGGCAACACGAATACTTTGGTTGCAGACGATCCCTCCCAGGGCAATGACCGCAATTTCCGTAGTACCACCGCCTATATCCACTACCATATTCCCTTCAGAAGCCGTTACGTCTATACCAATTCCCAATGCGGCAGCCATAGGTTCGTAGATCATGTATACATCACGGCCTCCGGCATGTTCGGACGAATCGCGCACCGCGCGGATCTCTACCTCGGTACTCCCGGAAGGTATGCAGACAACCATCCGTAAACTCGGCATAAAAAATTTGTTTTGCGGGTTGATCATTTTGATCATCCCGCGGACCATTTGCTCGGCAGCGTTAAAATCTGCGATCACACCATCGCGCAAAGGGCGGATGGTTTTGATGTTTTCGTGAGTCTTTCCCTGCATCATCCTGGCTGTCCGGCCTATGGCCATAGGTTTTCCGGTGTTTTGATCTATTGCAATAATGGACGGTTCATCCACTACAATTTTATCGTTGTGAATAATGATGGTATTGGCAGTACCCAGGTCAATGGCCAGTTTTTGAGATAAGAATGAAAAAGCCATATAAAAAATCTAGTGTTTGAAATGGCGTATGCCCGTAAAGACCATAGCCATATCGTGTTCGTTACAAAAATCAATACTTTCGCGATCCCTGATGGAGCCTCCCGGCTGGATAACCGCAGTGATGCCTTCCTGCCAGGCCAGCTCTACGCAGTCCGGGAACGGGAAAAAAGCATCTGAAGCCATAACGGCATCCTTTAGTGACAATTTGTACTCGTGGGCTTTTTCTATGGCGTGTTTCAGGGAATCTACCCGGGAAGTCTGTCCCATACCGCTGGAGATCAATCTCCCGTTTCCGGCCAGTACAATGGCATTTGATTTGGTGTGCTTTACCAGTTTGTTGGCAAAGACCAGGTCGTTTACCTGGGCCTTGGACGGAGCCTTGTGGGTAGCCAGTGTAAAGGATGCAGCATCTTCCACTTTGTTGTCCCGGTCCTGAACTATAACACCGTTTAAGAGGGATCTGAATTCTTTTTCCGGAAGCGGTTTTGCCGTGTCGGTCTGTAATATGATCCGGTTCTTTTTGCTTTTGAGTATTTCCAAAGCCTGCGGATCGTAAGAAGGTGCGATGACTACTTCAAAGAAAAGCGGGTTCATCAATTGTGCCACATCCCCTGTCAGGGGACGGTTGATAATAATGATACCCCCGAACGCACTTACCGGATCTGCCTGCAGGGCCTGTTCCCATAATTGCTTCAGGTTTTTGCCTGTGGCGCATCCGCATGCGTTGTTGTGCTTCATGATGGCAAGGGCCGGTTCCGTAAAATCGCCTATCAGGCGCAGGGCGGCTTCTATGTCCAGCAGGTTGTTGTAAGAAATATCTTTCCCGTGCAATTGACGCGGCAGGCTGTCGGTTGTTCCGAAATACATGGCTTCCTGGTGCGGATTTTCTCCGTAGCGCAAAGAAACGGGTGTTTCCAACAGGTTATGGCTGAATGCGGGGATGCCAATATCCCGGTTCATGTATTGGAAAATGGCCGTGTCGTAATGGGAACTGACTTTAAACGCATGTGCGGCAAAGAACATCCGGTCACTAAGCGTTGTATGGCCGTCCTGGGCGTTTAAAAGGTCCAGCAATTGCGGATACAGAGACCGGTCTGGAACTACAAGGACGTCTTTGTAATTTTTAGCAGCCGCCCTGATCAGGGATATCCCGCCGATGTCAATTTTTTCTATGATCGCAGCGTGGTCTGCCCCGGAGGCCACGGTGTCTTCAAAAGGATACAGATCCACAATGACCAGATCTATTGGTCCTATTTCCCACTGCTTCATGTCTGACCGGTCTTCAGGGACATCCCGTCTGCCCAGAATACCTCCGAACACTTTGGGATGCAGTGTTTTAACGCGGCCCCCCAGGATAGAAGGGTAACCGGTCAGATCTTCTACTGCCGTAGCAGGAATATCCAGGCTTTTAATGTATTCCAGGCTCCCGCCGGTTGAATGGATATGCACTCCCAAAGAGGCCAGCTTTCTGACGATTGGTTCCAGGCCCTCTTTGTGGTAAACGGAAACAAGGGCACTTCTTACGGGTATATTTCTTAGGTTATTGGTCATCGTTTCACCCATACCTGACGCTCAATAGCCTGATCCAGGGAGATCAGCGTCTCGGTTTGTATTACGGAAGGAATGTTGCGGATAATATCTATGAGCACTTCCATCAGGTGGTCGTGGTCCCGGCAATACAGCTTCAGCCATAAAGCGTATTTTCCCGTAACAAAGTGGCATTCAACCACTTCTGAAATGCTTTTTAATGCTTCTATCACGGTGGGATATTGGTTTGCCTGTGACAGCTGGATCCCAACAAAAGCACATACATTCAACCCAAGAGTTTGGGGTTTAACAAGCAGCCGGGAACCGGTAATAATTCCCAGGGCTTCCATTTTTTTCACGCGCTGATGTATGGCAGCTCCGGAAACACCGCATTCACGGGCAATTTCAAGAAAAGGCATACGCGCATTCTTGACCAGAAACGCTAAAATTTTCTGGTCCGTGGCATCAATCTGATACTTGGGCATAATAATTCTTCGTTAAGTCTGTAAAGTTATGAAAAATTATTAGACTTCTGGTAGTAAAACAACCATTTTATAGGGATTTCTCCTTTACAGGCAAGGACGTAATCTTCGGTGGAGCAAGCAATATGGACGGGCCGTGCGGGGTCCTTACTATTTGGAACCTCAATCCACCATCTTCCGGTTTTTTTAGACAGCAAAAAAACAAGTTCCTGACCATCCTCTCCCATTTGAACCACTTTTCTGTGGAATAAATCAGTGTCCTTTTCAGGGTGTTCATTTACAGAGACGGCAAGACCTTCCGTAATGTGCCATATGACCTGGGCCGTAAGACGGGCGGACTGGGAATACCGGCGGCTTTTGGCGGGATATCCGTATAGTATCGCAAGCCGCAGATCAGCCGAAAGACCCGCATACCGGGCAAGGGTGCATATCTCTTCAGCATACAAACCGTTTGGTGTGGTGCTGATACCGTCAGGGGCATCCGAATGGCGTACTGATCGCATATCTATATAATGATAAGCAGCTTCCCTTAGCAACGGTTCTGCCGTAGCAACGCTGTTCCTGAAGTCTCCCAGGCGAAGCGTTTCCACATAATGATCCGTAAGCGAATCCAAAACGGCCGGATTGGTCAGGTAACGCTGAAACCCTATCCAGGTGAAATAGGACGGCTTCATTTTATCCAGTATAGCCTGAACCGGATCCGGATCTTCTGTACCGCGTGAGATCAGGCTTACACGTGGATTATTTGTCTGAATGAAAGCCCCCGGATGGGGCTGTTCCTCCCCATTTAGCACAATGCAGGGAATGTTCAATTTTTCCGCAACCGACAGCACTTTCGGCATTTGCGTTTGCAAGGTGTCTTCTATATAATATATACGGGAATGACTTTGGGGATACAACAATTTCAACTCGTGCAGCACTTCTCCGCCTTTTCCGGCAAAGACCAAAAGAGCCATGCAACCGGGCATGTCCGCACAGAGAGCATCGGCATGCAGCGCTTCCAGGGGAAAACGTTTTTCACTCATTGTCTTTCTTTTGAATGATCTTTTGGCAATCTTCCAGGGTCAGGGTTTCAGGGTCTGTTCCTTTGGGGATCCTGTAATTCTTTTTGGCGTGACTTATATACGGTCCGTAACGGCCTTTCAATACGCGGATATCCTCTTTAGGAAATTCCAGGATGTGTTTTTTGGCATCCTGCTCCCGCGCCTGTTCTATCAACTCCACACACCTGTCCAGGGTAATGGAATAGGGGTCGTCACTTTTACCCAAAGATACGAATTTACCCTGCCATTTCACATAGGGACCAAAACGACCTTTGGAAACAAGTACAGGAGAATCCTGGTAAAGACCCATTTCCCGGGGCAGTTTGAATAGTTGCAGGGCTTCTTCCAGGGTAATGGATTCCAACAACTGGCCTTTGGCCAGACCGGCATAGCGTTTTTCGGGATCCTCACTATCTCCCAACTGGGCCATTGCTCCAAAACGTCCCAATCTTACGGACACCGGTTTTCCGGTTACGGGGTCATTTCCAAGAGCTCTCTCCCCGTTTCCCGGGCGTGAAGTTTCCAGTGCCTGGTCCAGCGTTTTGCTGAACGACCGGTAGAATTCTTCCAGCATTTTGTTCCATACCAGATTTCCGGAAGCGATCCGGTCAAAATCTTCTTCTACTTTGGCCGTAAAATTATAATCCACAATGGAAGCAAAATATTCCATCAGGTAGTCGTTTACCAGTATACCGATGTCTTCAGGAAAAAGTTTTCCCCTTTCTTCCCCGTATTTCTCGGTGTTTTCCCGGCGGGTAACCCGGTTGTCCTGAAGCACAAGTTCCAGGTATTTTCTGGTTTTAGCCGGACGATCTCCTTTTATTACGTATTGTCTTTGCAGGATGGTGGAAATGGTAGGGGCGTAAGTGGAGGGACGGCCAATCCCCAGTTCTTCCATCTTTTTTACCAGGCTGGCTTCCGTGTACCGGGGCGGAGATTGTGTAAACCGCTCAACGGCCTTGATCTGTCCGGCTTCCAGGTTGTCGCCGGTTTCCAAAGGAGGCAGTGTATCGGCCTGTTTTGTCCCGGTTTTTTCCGGTTCGTCATCCGAGGACTCCCGGTATACTTTAAGAAATCCCTCAAAGACAACAACTTCTCCCGTTGCCACGAACACGTGAGCAGGCATTCCGTTATCCAGTGAAATTTGGGTTTTATCTACCAGCGCATCTGCCATTTGGGATGCCAGCGTCCTTTTCCAGATCAGATCGTACAATTTTTTTTCAGCCGCGTTTCCTTCAACTTTGGTCTGTTCCATAAACGTGGGGCGAATGGCCTCGTGTGCCTCCTGGGCACCTTTGGAACGTGCGGTGTACTGCCTTGTTTTGCTGTAATCTGCTCCGAAGGAATCTGTTATGATCTTTTTTGCCGAGGCAAGTGCCATTTTGGAAAGCTGCGTGGAATCGGTACGCATGTATGTGATGCGTCCCGATTCATAGAGACGTTGTGCCACGCTCATGGTCTGGCCTACCGAAAAGCCGAGTTTGCGGGAGGCTTCCTGCTGGAGGGTAGATGTGGTAAACGGAGGGGCCGGACTTTTGCGGCCTTGTTTTTTTTCCACGTTGGTAACCCGGTATGATGATCCAATGCATGTGTTCAGAAAATCTTCCGCTTCCTTATCCGTTTTCAGTCGCCGGTTGAGCTCCGCTTTGAAGAGATCCGTGTTTCTTGCCTGGCAACTGAAAAGTCCTTCCACCCGGAAAGAGGATGTGGATTGGAACTTCATGATCTCCCTTTCGCGTTCCACCACAAGGCGGACGGCAACGGATTGTACCCGGCCCGCTGACAGGCGCGGTTTCACTTTTTTCCAGAGAATCGGGGATACTTTATAGCCGACCAGCCGGTCCAGAACGCGACGTGCCTGTTGGGCCATTACCAGGTTCATGTCAATATCCCGGGGATTTTCAATGGCCTGCAGAATGGCATCTTTGGTGATCTCGTGAAAAGCTATACGGCGTGTTTTTTCATCCGGGAGCTGTAACGTTTCCTTTAAATGCCAGGCAATGGCTTCTCCTTCCCGGTCTTCATCCGAGGCAAGCCATACCAGTGAAGCTTCCCGGGCCGCTTTGGTAAGGTTTTTGATAAGGTCTTTCTTGTCGGGGGAAATGACATACTCGGGAGTAAAACCTTTTTCCGGATCAATCCCAAGCTTTTTTTTGGAAAGGTCCCTGATATGACCGAAGCTTGATGTAACCGTAAATGTTTCTCCCAACGCTTTGGCAATGGTTTTGGCCTTTGCCGGTGACTCAACAATAACTAGGTTTTTCTCCATACGCAATCAATGTCTGACGGTGCAAAGTAAGACATAAAGTAAGGTATATTCCAAATATTTATACGTAATTTTGCAGAACTACACGAATATCTCATGAAGGAAAAGACAAAGAAAAAAATTTGTAAATGGTTGTGGATCATAGTCCTTGTCCCTGTCGCTTTAGTTTTACTGATGTTGTTCCTGGTAGGAGTCTTCACCGACATTCCCTCTTTCCGGGCCCTGGAGAATCCCAAGAACAATCTGGCTACCGAACTAATCTCTGAAGACGGTGTGGTCATTGCCACGTTCCATGTGGAAAACCGTACCTATGTTAATTACGAAGACCTGTCCGAAAATTTAATAAATGCAGTCATTGCTACCGAAGACATCCGTTTTTTCCGTCACTCGGGTATAGATTTTTATGCCCTGGTCAGGGTAGCCGTCAAATCCGTTTTATTGGGTCAAAGCAGTTCCGGAGGGGGAAGCACACTTACCCAGCAGGTGGCCAAAACGCTGTATCCCAGGGATACAACCATCTACAAATTTCCCGGAGGGGCCGCATTCAAAATGATGGTGATCAAGATGAAAGAATGGATCACGGCCGCTAAGCTGGAACGCAATTACACCAAAGAGGAATTGCTGACCATGTACCTGAATTCTGTTTTTTTCGGGAGCAATGCTTACGGGATCAGAGCGGCTGCGTCTACTTTCTTTGATAAACATCCTTCGCAACTCACAGTGGAGGAGTCTGCCACTCTGGTTGGGATGGTCAATAAACCAACCCGGTACAACCCGGTATTGAATTATGAATCTTCCCTGCGCAGGAGGAACCGCGTTATTTCCCAGATGAGCAAATACAAATTCATTTCACACCGGCAGGCAGATTCCATTATGTCCCTGCCCATTGAACTGAATTATTCCACCCGCGACCACAATGCGGGGTTGGCTCCTTATTTCAGGGATATGCTCAGAAGGGTGATGAGTGCCGGTGAGCCTGTAAAAAAGGATTTCGATTATCCGGAACATTACCGTGAAGCTCTGGATATGTGGGAGAACGATCCCCTGTACGGATGGCTGAACAAAAACATTAAGCCCGACGGTACTGCTTATGATCTGGACCGGGACGGCCTGAAAATTTATACAACCGTCAACGCCCGGATGCAGTTGTACGCCAACCAGGCCATAGAAGAACACCTGAGTACCCTGCAACCCGTTTTTTACCGGGATATGCGTTACAAAAAAAACCGGCCGTTTTCAGATGAAGTACCCCCGGAAGTGATCGACCTGGTGATGAAACAAGCAATCCGATGGAGTGACCGTTACAGGAATATGAAGGAAGACGGGGCAAGTGAAGAAGAAATAGAAAAAGCGTTCCGGAAAAAAACATCCATGCGTGTTTTTTCCTGGACCGGAAAAGACGGAACGTATGCCGTAGACACCCTCCTGACTCCCGGGGATTCCATATTACATTACAAATCTTTTCTCCGCGGAGCCATGATGGCCATGGAACCGGAAACAGGTCATGTGAAAGCGTATGTAGGCGGTCCCAATTACAGGTATTTTAAATACGACAATGCCCGCCAGGGAAGGCGCCAGGTAGGGTCCACCATCAAGCCGTTCCTGTATTCCCTGGCCATGCAGGAAGGATATACTCCCTGTGACCGGGTGGTAAATGTCCCCCAGACTTTCATTGTGGGAGACACTACCTGGACCCCGGAAAGTGTGGATAAACCGGAATGGATAGGCAGGCAGGTTACGTTAAAATGGGGTCTTACCAAGAGCAGCAATAATATTTCCGCTTACCTTATGAAACAGTTTGGTCCGGAAGCAATGGTGGCCATGTCCCATAAACTGGGAATAAAAAGTCATCTGGATCCTGTGGTTTCCCTGTGCCTGGGACCTGCCGATCTGCGACTTTACGAGATGGTAAGTGCTTACAACACGTTTGCCAACAAAGGGGTATATGTAGATCCCTTCCTGGTGACACGCATAGAAGACAATACCGGGAACCTGCTGACTTCTTTCAGCCCGCGGAAACGCGAAGCCATTGGAGAACATACCGCTTATCTTATGATCAACCTGTTGCAGGGAGTTGTCAATGAAGGAACCGCGGTCCGAATACGCGCGTTGTACTTGCCCCAGGGAGCTGTGGCCGGGAAAACAGGAACGACCAACGACCAGTCTGACGGTTGGTTTATGGGGATCACCCCCAAATTAACGGCAGGTGTATGGGTAGGAGCCGAAGACCGGCAGGTTCACTTTGAATCCCTGGCCCTGGGAGGAGGATCCAATATGGCACTGCCTGTATGGGGGATCTTTATGAAAAAGATCATGGAAGATCCGGTTTTGGGCTTTTCGGTAGAGGATCAATTTACCGCCCCTCCCGGATTTAACATATCACTTGACTGTGACGGATCCGATCAGGATATTGAACGGCAACAACGCCGGACAGACAGCTTTTTCAATTGATAATGAATATAGCTTTGATTTACGGAGGCAACTCCTCCGAACGTGAAATTTCCGTATTGAGCGGCAAAAACATTTCCGGCAATTTATTAAGGGAAGGCCGGAACGTATATGAAATAGACATATATTACGACAATTGGAAACTGGTTGCTGTCAACGGCCTGGAAATTCAGCCCGTGCAAGTGGACAAAAACGGATTTACGGTGGAATGGGAAGATGCCCGGATCAAATTTGATGTGGCCCTTCTGATGATCCACGGCACTCCCGGAGAAGACGGCCTTTTCATCTCGTACCTGGAAATGATGGGGATTCCCCATACAGGATGCCCGGCCCGTGTGGCTTTGCTGGCTTTCGACAAGTATGCCTGCAAAAATTTCCTGCGTCCTGCCGGTATTCAAATGCCCCGTGCTTACCGGATAACGGAAAAAATGTCCGACCGGTCCTGGCAGGAGGAAGCTTCCCGGGTGCTGGGGCCTATGCCGTGGTTTGTTAAACCGGTGGCCGGAGGATCCAGTTTCGGTATTTCAAAGGTGCGTGAACCGGAAGCTTTACTGGCTGCGGTGGAAGAAGCCCTGAAAGAAGATGACCAGGTACTTGTGGAAGAATATATTGAGGGAACGGAAGTAACTAACGGGATCATGAAAACCAGGGAAAAAGCTTACATACTTCCAGTAACCGAGATCGTGCCTTACAGGGAGTGTGAATTTTTTGATTACAAGGCCAAATACAAAGGGGCATCGGCAGAGATCACCCCGGCCCGCATATCCCCGGAATTGACAAGCCTGGTTCAACAGACAACTTCTTTAATATACGACACCCTTGTATGCCGGGGCATTGTCAGGGTGGATTACATTATACGCGGGAACGAAGTGTATTTCCTGGAAGTCAACACGGTTCCCGGCATGACCACAAGGAGCCTGGTCCCCCAGGAAATTGAAGCGGCCGGTTTTACCTTGCCCGAGTTCCTGGATGAATTGATTCGTGCCGCCATAGATGAATATCAGAGAGTTTAAATCTTATGCAAAGGCCCGGCTGGAAAAAGACCGGGAAGCTCCCGAAATTCGTGTTGTTATCAGCTCGCTGCTGGCGAAATTCGCCGGGATACCCCATTATTGGTATCATACGCAAGAAGATCACGTGCTTTCGGCCGATACCGAAAATGCACTCCTGGAAGCCGTTTCCCAGGCGGTTGCCGGCAAACCCCTGCAATACATCCTGGGGTATGTAACATTTGGGGAATGCCGTATTGCAGTCAATGATCAGGTGCTGATTCCCAGGCCGGAAACGGAAGAATTGTGGAACCGGGCCAAACAGATGGAAGGCGACATCCTGGATGCCTGCACCGGGAGCGGGTGTCTGGCAGTTGCCTTAAAAAAAGCAACTCCCATAAAGACTGTTTTTGCTTTTGATATCAGTTCCGGAGCCCTGGAAGTGGCTCAAAAAAATGCAGCGGACAATCAAGTGGATGTTTCTTTTTTCCGTGCAGACCTGACAGATATGAACGGACTTGCAAAGGCTGCGGAAAGAGCAGGAGTGAAAACAAATTCACTGGGGCTGATCACGGCCAATCCGCCTTATGTAACGGAAAAGGAAAAAGCATCTATGTCTGAAAGGGTATTGTCGTTTGAACCACACACGGCACTTTTTGTGCCCGATGAAGATCCCCTGTTGTTTTACAGGCCTCTTGCTTCCCTGGGTAAGATGTATTTAAAGAAAGGAGGCTTTTTGATTGCCGAGATCAACGAATTGTTTGCCAAAGAGATTGCTTTATTGATGAGGGAAGCAGGTTACAGCGATATCCGTATCCATAAAGATTTATTCAAAAAAAACAGGTTTGTGGAGGCAAAATGGATACAATGAAAAACTTTTTTATTTATATTTGCACTACAATGAGACAAAACGCTATGATTAACAGATGGTGGTGGCACGGAGACAAAATTTTCCGCGTCGCATCTGTGGCATAGTTTAAATAACCCGATTTATTAACCATGATTGCCCTCTTGCTACGCAAGGGGGCTTTTTTTATTCTTTTTTTTAACCAAACCACAAAAATGAAAACAACCAAAAAGTTTCTTTTGCCGGATCAGGAAATACCAAAAGCATGGTATAACGTCCTGGCCGATCTGCCTTCGCTGCAGCCGATGTTACATCCCGCAACACGTCAGCCGGTTCAACCTTCAGACCTGGAGCCCTTGTTTGCCAAAGGTCTTATTGAACAGGAATTCTCCAAGGAGCGATGGATCGAGATCCCGGAAGAAGTACGTACATTATATAAAATATACCGGCCTTCTCCGCTGGTTCGTGCCAGCGGGCTGGAAAAAGCCCTGGACACCCCTGCCCGTATCTATTTCAAGAATGAAAGCGTTTCGCCGGTAGGTTCGCACAAACTCAACTCGGCTCTACCCCAGGCGTATTACAACAAAGTGGAAGGCGTCCGCCGCCTGACAACGGAAACAGGAGCGGGGCAGTGGGGCTCGGCAATCAGTATTGCCGCACGGCATTTTGGTTTGGATATGGAAGTCTTTATGGTACGGCTGAGTTACGACCAGAAACCTTACCGGAAAATTGTGATGCAGACTTACGGGGGAAAAGTTTTCTCTTCTCCTTCGGACAAGACCGAATCCGGACGAAAATTCAGGGCAGAAAAACCGGATACCCCGGGATCCCTTGGGATGGCTATCTCTGAAGCCTGCGAAAGGGCTGCACTGGATCCCGATACCCGGTACACCCTGGGAAGTGTGTTAAATATGGTTATGTTGCACCAGACCATCATTGGACTGGAAGCTGAACGCCAGTTTGAAATGGCAGATGATTATCCGGATACCATTATTGGATGCTTTGGAGGCGGGTCCAATTTCGGAGGCATAAGTCTCCCGTTTGTTCGCCATCAGCTGGCCGGCAAAGCAAAATTTGATCTGATCGCTGCCGAAAGTTCCGGATGTCCCAAACTGACCAAGGGAACGTTCCGTTACGATTACGGAGACTCGGCCGGTCTTACACCCCTGATACCGATGTACACCTTGGGCTGCGATTACGAACCGGCCGCCATACATGCGGGTGGGCTGCGTTATCACGGGGCCGGGGCAATAATGAGCCAGTTGCTCAAAGACAAGATCATCAGGGCCGTGGCTATTGACCAGCACGAATGCTTTGAAGTTGGACAATTGTTTGCCCAGGCAGAAGGCATTATTCCCGCACCCGAATCCACTCATGCCATTGCCGCTACCATAAGGGAAGCGTTAAAGGCAAAAGAAGAAGGCCGCGAGAAAGTGATCCTGTTCAATCTTTCCGGACACGGCCTTTTGGATTTGAGTGCTTACGAAGCTTTCCTTAACGGCAAGATTTAATCAGGTACGTGAAAAGGGGTAACAAGGTATCGTCGCCTTGCGATACGGGGCCTTCGGGATGAAACTGCACTCCCAGTACACGGGGATCATCCTTCATCTCGATGGCCTCTACGATACCGTCCCGGGCCAGGGCTGATACAACAAAACCCGGAGCCACGTCTTTAACTGCCTGGTGATGGTAAGAATTCACCCGGTAGGTATCTCCTTTTTCAAGGATATCTTTCAGGATGCCGTATAGTGTGGTCCCGCTTTTTACCGTTATGGTATGTGTTCCGTATTCACGGGGCGCATTCTGGCGGTGTTTAACGGGTGTTTTGCTTTTGACCTGGGAAGGAATGTCTTGGTATAACGTCCCCCCAAAGGCTACGTTCAGGACTTGTTCCCCCCGGCAGATGCCCAACACCGGAATGCCTGCCTCCACTGCCTTGCGGGCCAGATGGATGTCAAAGAAATCCCGGACGGGCACTATGCCTCCCATAGCCGGTAAAGGTTCTTCTCCGTACCAGCGTAGCGGATCCACGTCTTCTCCCCCGGTCAGGATCAATCCGTCTATGGATTCCACCATTCGGGCAATGATGGCCGGATCGTCGGTTACAGGCAGGATCACGGGAATGCCCCCGGCTTTCCTTACAGAAATAATGTACGTGTTGGGCACGTTGTTCTGTCCGCTTTCATAGGTGGCAGACAGCCCTATAACCGGAGCTTTTTCCTGTGAGTGAAGCGTAAAGGGAATAAGCAGTGCAGTAATAAGTCCTATAAAAATGTGTTTTTTCATTGTTTGGCCCTCCAAAGTCCCATATTTTCATTTTGTTTTAAATCCAGATCAAAAGTCAGAAGGTAATCTTCCATCATAAATTTCATGGTAAAAGCAGCCCCTCCGGAACGAAAACGGAAAGTTTGTCCGTTCACGTGTGTCATCAGGTGTTTGCGGTAAGGATACGTTTGGGGTCCCAGGGTAATGAACAATTCTCCGTTTTCCAGCGTAATTTGTGCTTCGCCCAATGATTCGTGTACGTACGTTCCCACATACTGCGTATACGGGGCTGAGGGCTCCGGCGCCGCAGTAGCAACAGGCTCTTTTTTAGAGCTCTCCAGGTATTCAGCCAGGTATTCGGCGCTGTAATCCTTAAACGGCCGGTCCATATAATAGTCAATTACATGACGCATAATGGCATAGCGCGGGGAAGATGGCGGTTCACAATTGCTCAGCCACATCAGGCCCAGATCCAGTTCCGGAACAAAGGCGCAAATGGCCGTGAAACCCCAGGTGGTCCCTGTGTGGAACCAGACCCGGTAACTGTCGTTTTGTTCCACAAACCAGCAGGGTGCGTAAATATTGGTTTTCTGATCCGTCTGTGAAGTGATCAATTGTCCTTTGTGAAGGTAGTTCAGGGCCGATGAAGAAAGTAATGTGTCCCCGTCTACGATCCCGTCTGATAAATGAAAACGGCACCATTGCATCATATCGCTAACGGTGGAATTAATACCTCCGGCCGGACCGATGACCGTAAGCCAGAACAAGGCTTGTTCTTCGCCTACCATAGGTTTTGTATGTATTACGCCGTTTTTCAAAACGGTTTCATGCGGCGTGTTTTCCCCGGCGGTTGCCAGGAACCCGGCCTTGTTGACCGATGTGTTATGCATACCCAGTGGCCGGAATATCCGTTCTTCCAGGTTTTCTTCCCAGGTTTTGCCGGTGACCGCCTCAATAATCTTTTCGGCTACAATGAACAATACGTTATTATATCCGTAGGTAGTCCGGAAACTGTTGGCCGGCGGAATAAATTGCAACAACCGGTATACATCGTTCCTGTCGTATCCCAGGCAGGGGATATAGGTCCCGGCCTGTTCGGGCAGCCCGGAACGGTGTAAAAAAAGATCGCGTACCTGCATGTTTTCCGTCACCCAGGGATCGTACATGGCAAAGTCCGGGAGGTACCATTTTACGGGATCATCCCAGCTTACCAGGCCTTCATCCGAGAGCATAGCCATAAGTGTGGCAGTAAATGATTTGCTTACCGATCCTATCTGAAAAACGGTGTTTTCATCAACAGGGATCCCGGTGTCGTTGCGTTGTTCCCCGAAACCCTGGGCAAACACAACGGAATCATTTTTGATCACGGCCAGTGCCGAGCCGGTAATATTCCAGTCATCAGCTACTTTCCGCGCATAAGAAGCAAAATCCTGTGCCCCGGCAACCAGGGGGAACAGGAGGATAAAAAGTAAAAGGTGTTTTTTCATAAAGTAAAGGTAGAAAAATTTAACTTTGTATTATGAGTAAAGTTAAAAAGGCCTGGTTTTGCCAGAATTGCGGGGCCGAGTCCTCCAAATGGCTTGGCAGATGCCCGTCCTGCGGAGCCTGGAATACATACGTGGAAGAAATAATAAGCACTACTCCACAAAAAACGGGAAGCCTCTCTTCCGTTGCGGGAGCGGTTCCCATAGGTGAAATATCCATGGCCAGCCGGGAGCGCATACAGCTTAATAACAACGAACTGGACCGTATCCTGGGAGGTGGGCTGGTGCCCGGATCCCTTGTACTTTTAGGAGGGGAGCCCGGGATTGGGAAATCCACGCTCAGTCTCCAGATCCCCTTGCATTCACCGCATCTGAAAACACTGTACGTGTCCGGAGAAGAATCGGCACGCCAGATCAGGATGCGGGCCGAAAGGCTGAAACCTTCCTCCGGCAGCGGGGAGAGCCCTGACAATTGCCTGGTCTTTTGCGAGACTATGCTGGAAAACATCCTGGAAGAAGCCAGGAAAACGGAGCCTTCTCTGATCATAGTAGATTCAATTCAAACCGTTTATTCCCAAAATCTGGATCCATCTCCCGGCAGTGTGACCCAGGTGCGGGAATGTGCCGCTTTATTGCTCAAGTACGCCAAGGAAAACCACGTTCCGGTCATCCTGGTGGGACACATAACCAAAGATGGAAGCATAGCCGGACCAAAGGTCCTGGAGCATATAGTGGATGTGGTTTTGCAATTTGAAGGCGATACCACGCACGCCTACCGCATTCTAAGGAGCATTAAAAACCGCTACGGCTCTACGGCTGAACTGGCTCTTTTTGAGATGACCCAGAAAGGGTTGAGGGAAGTGGAGAATCCTTCTGAGATGCTCATTCCCATGCACGATGAAAACCTGAGCGGAATAGCCGTTGCGGCCATGCTGGACGGAACCAGGCCATTCCTCATTGAAACGCAGGCGCTCGTTAGCACGGCTGCTTACGGAACCCCTCAGCGGTCAGCTACCGGGTTTGATACCCGCCGTATGAATATGCTGTTGGCGGTTCTGGAAAAAAGGGCGGGTTTCCGCCTCTCGGCAAAAGATGTTTTCCTGAACATGGCAGGGGGTTTGCGGGTTTCCGATCCGGCAGTGGATCTGGCCGTTGCCGCGTCCATCCTCTCCTCGGCCTTTGATATTGTCATTCCCTCTCGCTGGTGTTTTGCCGCAGAAGTCGGTCTGAGCGGGGAGATCCGTCCGGTGCCTCACCTGGAAAGAAGAATTGCCGAGGCAGACAGGCTCGGGTTTGAGAAGATCTTTATTTCCGGATACAATGCTCCGGCGCACATTCCCAAGGGAATACGCGTTGAGGTGGAAAAAGTTACGGGAATGGGAACACTCAGCCGCCGGATCTTTAAAACCTGACAGATAAGCCGGCATTGGCGATTCCTTTGTATCCCCAGCCCAGATCGGCAAAGACTCCCAGGGTGCCTCCCCATCTTACGTGTAAAGGACTCAAATGATAAGCGAATTTCCAGCGTGCTGTATCCTGTGAGATATCGGGCAGATTTTTTGAGATCATTTCCTGCTGGTCCATCCACCGGGTAAGACCCGCTGCTGCATGAGCCGAGATCTCCCACATACCCGACCGGTAATAAAGCCAACTTACCGTAACCAAACCGGTAACGCTCAATACACTGCTTTTAAAAACAGGGTTGATCGTGTTTTGTTTGGACATTTCCATCATGGCGGCGCTGATCCCCAGGTATCCTCCAACACTCATATAGGGAGAAGTGTAATAATTATATCCCAGCGCTGCCACACCGGTATAAACAAAACCCGAAGGCACATACAGGCTTCCATCTTTCGCTGCAAAAGTTTCTTTTCGGATCTGGGTACTGAGTTCCATAAAGGTGGGGGCTCCGTACTGAATGAAAGCTTCGTGGTGTGTATAGGTTATATAGTCGTAAGGGTCATAGGATGGGGTACGTGTTTGGGCTGTCGCCAATAGTGATGCGGCAACTGACAGCAGGATGAAAAATGACAGGCATTTCATGATTTTATTTGTTTGGATTTGTTTTTGCTTGTTACGCTCATATAAATTACGGCAAACAATCCGGTAACCAGCATGGTAAAAGCCTGTGATTCGTGACTTATGGTGGCGAATACCATGCCGCTTGTCTGTGTAAGACCGTACACCGAGACCAGGGCCAGGGTGACTATGAAATGAAAGGCGCCGATCCCTCCCTGAACCGGGACAACCCAACCGAAACTGCCCACGACCATCAGGAACAAGGCGTCAATAAGGTTTAGCTGGTCCCGCATGGGAGTGGCCAGGATGGTGCAATAGCTGGTTCCTACGTATGTGGTCCACATAAGCAGGGTTAAAAAGAAAAAATACCCTTTACGGGGCATTTTCAGGCTTTGTACCAGTCCGTCTCGGATCCCGCGGAAAAAATCAAAGATCTTGCGTGCGATCTTCAATTGTCCCAGGGGTTTGCGAAAAATGTAAACGGCAACTATCAGGATTACGGGGATACCTATGGCCAGGATAACGGCCAGTAAGGTGGAACCTCCCAAACGGGCTATGAAAGGATCCCAGATACGGGTGATCATAAAATGACCGAAAACATCCATTTGCAGCAGGGCTACCAGGATGGTTATGATGAGCAGGCATATCATATCGAATGTACGCTCCAGGATGACGGTTCCCAGTACCTTGTCAAATCCCAACCCGGAACGTTGGGCCACTACGCCGCAGCGGGTGACTTCCCCCGCCCTGGGCAGGGCAAAATTAGTCAGGTAGGCCATACCTACACCGTTGAAGGTATCAATCCGTTTTACGGGTTTTCCCAGGCTCAGCAGGATAATCCTCCACCGGGCAGCCCTTACGTAGAAAGAAAAAGCTCCCACAAAGACGGACATCAGGATCCAAAAATAATTAGCCGAGCGAAGGCCTTCCAGAAAATCATTCCAGTGAATGCCCCTGAAAGAAAAGTACAACAACACCAGTGCGAGTGTGGCAAAAAGTACCACCTTCAGGAGTTTTTTCCAGTTCATAACCCCGCAAAGTTACAAAAAAAGGACATTCGGAAAATTAGATTAAATTTGCCCTAAATTAAGGCTTTTTATGAAATCCATACTTGGAATCGGGAATGCCCTGACAGACATTCTTGCGTTGCTCCCCAATGATTCGTTGCTGGAACGTTTTCACCTTCCTCCGGGAAGTATGCAACACGTTGACTCGCTAACAGCAGAAAGGATCTGGCAAAACCTGAAACCGCTGGGAGTTCAGTATGTGGCGGGAGGATCGGCCGCCAACACCATTACGGGAACGGCCGTTCTGGGAATGCCTTCCGGGTTTATCGGAAAAGTGGGAGACGATGAATTGGGCTCGCTCTTTTATGCCGATCAGCACCGCAACGGGATCCGTTCCTGTTTGCTCAAAGGGGTGCATTCTTCCGGCAGGGCCATGGTCTTTGTAACAGAACCCGATGCAGACAGAACGTTTGCCGTTTACCTGGGTGCTGCCCTGGAACTGGTCCCGGAAGATCTGAAGCCGGAAATGTTTGAAGGATACGATTATTTTCATATAGAAGGGTACCTGGTTCAAAACCAGCACCTGGTGAGAAAAGCGGTTAGGCTGGCCAGGGAGGCGGGAATGATCATTTCCATAGATATGGCCAGTTATAATGTGGTGGAAAGCAACAATTCCTTTTTGCACGATATCGTAGAAAATTATGTAAACATTGTATTTGCCAACGAAACGGAAGCGTATTCTTTTACGGGCAAGGAGCCCGAAGATGCTTTGGATGAGATCTCCCGGATCTGTGACATTGCCGTGGTCAAATTGGGCAAACAGGGATCTGTGGTAAAAAGCGGGAACAGCGTATATCAGGTTAAGGCATGGCCCGGGACCTCCATTGATGCCACCGGGGCGGGAGACCTGTATGCAGCCGGTTTTCTCTATGCCCATTCCCTGGGACTGTCGCTTCAGAAATGCGGAGACATTGGCTCCATGATCGCCGCCAAGGTGGTGGAAGTGGTAGGTCCCAAGATCGATATCCCGCGGTGGAAAGCCGTTAAACAGGAAATACGTCAACGTATCCAGGACCCCGAATAATGAAACATCCCATAATTATAGCAGGCCCTTGCAGTGCCGAAACAGAAGAGCAGGTAAGAACAGCGGCAAAAGAGCTGAAGGATTTCCGACTTCCGGTTTCCGCCGGCGGAGAAGGCATTTCTTTTTTCCGTTCCGGAATATGGAAACCCCGAACAAGACCCGGAACTTTTGAAGGCGTGGGGGAAACGGGACTTCCCTGGCTGAGTCGTGTTCAGGAAGATTTTGGATTGTCCGTATGTACCGAGGTGGCTTCAGCCCGGCATGTGGAACTGGTGGTTGAAGCCGGTTTGGACGCCGTATGGATAGGAACACGGACTACGGCCAACCCGTTTTTGGTGGAAGAGATCGCCAAGGCGTTGCAGGGAACTTCCCTGCATGTCTTTGTGAAAAACCCCATCAATCCTGACCTGGGATTGTGGATTGGTGCCGTACAGCGTGTATTACGGTATTGTCCGGAACACGTCTGTGCCATTCACCGCGGGTTCAGCGATTATCACATTGGCCAATTGCGCAATGCGCCCTTATGGAGAGTCCCCATAGATTTCAAGGTACAAATGCCCGAAATCCCCCTGTTATGTGATCCTTCACATTTGTCCGGCAATACGGTGTATATTCCCGAGTTGGCCCAGCGTGCCCTGGATCTGAATTTTGACGGCCTGATGCTGGAAGTGCATCCCAGTCCTTCTGAAGCGTTGTGCGATGCGGGACAGCAACTGAATCCCGCAACGTTCAATGATCTGATGCACTCTCTGATGTGGAGAAGGTCTACCCCTTCCGACGACTCTCTTTCAGAAGAAAAGATACTGATAGATGCCATAAGAACGCGGATCGACGTTTTGGACGACGATCTGGTGGATCTGCTGGCACAACGCATGTCCCTGGTTGACCAGATTGGGGAAGTTAAAAAACGGGGAGGGATTGGGATCATCCAGATAGAACGGTGGAATACTGTTTCGTCCCGAACCAAAAACCTGGCGACTGAAAAAGGATTGGACGATACGTTTATATCTGAAGTATACCGGGCCATTCACCAGCAATCGATCAAACGCCAGGAAAAGATCATCCGGGATGAATAATGTAATTGTTTCCACGGATCCCGGGCAATTGCGCCAAATGGTCCCCGCCGGGACGAAAGTGGTGCTGTTGTACGATAGGAATGTGTCCGTATGGATGGAACAGATCACGGACCCTTCCTGGATCACCATACCCCTGGATGGAGGGGAAGGATTGAAACAGTGGAAATACGTTCAGCAGGTCACGGACCGGTTTATTGAGATGCAAATAGACCGTTCCTGGTTCCTCATTGGCATGGGGGGCGGAACGGTGTGCGATTTTGCAGGTTTCATAGGATCCGTTTATATGCGGGGAATGATGTTCGGGTTTATTCCAACCACGCTGCTTGCCCAGGTAGATGCGGCATTGGGCGGGAAAAACGGGATCCACGCAGGGCCTTATAAGAATATGATCGGATGCACGGTGCTTCCCGGTTGGGTTTTTTGTTATCCCGCTGTGTTGAGCACACTTCCTGCCGGGGAGTTTCGTTGTGGACTGGCCGAATGCATCAAACACGGAGCTATAGCGTCTGAATCCTATTTCCGCTTCCTGGAAGAAGAAGTGTTCCCCTTGAAGGAGTTTAAAGATTATTCCCCGGAAATATTGCACAGGCTGATCACGGATTCCCAGGAGATCAAACTGGGGATAGTGGAACAGGACCTGTACGAAAAAGGCGTACGAAGAGCCCTGAATTTCGGGCATACTTTCGGGCATGCCCTGGCAGCACGTTACCCGGAATTGTCGCACGGGGAAGCCGTGGCCAAAGGGATGGCCGCTGCTACCTTCTACTCGGTACAAAAAGGACTGCTTTCGCAGGAAAGCGTAAAACGGTTATTGCGCGCCATTGACTCGGCGGGACTGGATCCCGAACTTCCCTGCACACAGAGCGATTTGATCACTTACATGCTGCACGACAAGAAAAAACAGGGGAAAACCCTGGGACTGGTATTGCTGCGGGATATTGGTGAGTACGTTTTGTTCAACGAACCGGTGGAAAAATGGAAAAACACACTTCGTAATCCCGGAGTAAGCCTGGGGGCGCAATGGGAAAAAAATCTTTCCCTGTGGTTGGAAAAAGCTCCCTGGGTGGAATTCAGATTGGATCTGATGGGGGATATTTCGCAGGTGGGTATGGTTGCTTTGCGTATGCAATGTATGGGAAAAGAAAAAAAGATCCTGCTTACGCTTCCTGTCAATCCCGAATGTACCGAGGTCCCGGACTCCTTGAGGGAGATGATCTCCTGGGGTGCCGGATGGGTAGACATCCCCGTAAAAGCTTCTCCTGCATATAAAGAATCCTTATCAAGTCTGGCCCGTGAAAACGAAGCCGGGATCATTCAGTCCGTACATTTTTGGGAAAATCCCTCCCGGGAGATACCGGGTGAAGCTACTTTGAACGAATTGGTCAGGGAAGCGTTCTCTACCGGGGCGGATTATTTGAAAATAGCAGTTTATACCTATAGTGTACAGCAGTCAGACAAATTGCTGGCCTGGTGTGATGAGCAAAATGCACGGGAAGGTGTTGATTACAGGATCACTGTGATGATCATGGGTGAAGACGCGCTCAGAACACGCAAACATGCGCTCAGCCAGGGTTATCCTTTTGTTTATGCCGCTTCCGGTCCACAAAACACTACGGCTCCGGGACAACCATCTTTTGAAGCATTAATGATGTAGCTCCCGTATTCCCGGCGACATACGTTTTGGCAGCATTTCCGGCTTCCAGGTACAACACGGGATCTTCCATCCACTTCTTAAGCGCCCGGGAACAAGAATCGTAATCCTGAAAGCCTTCAGCGGCGCCGTTATCTATAAGATCGCAGGCCTCTTTAAATTTATGGTAGTTGGTGCCGAACAACAACGGCTTGCCGTATACTGCAGCTTCCAGGGTGTTGTGTATGCCGGATTTGTTAAACCCGCCACCTATGTAGCAATACGTTGCATAGCGGTACAGGGAGGAAAGCATCCCTATGCTGTCTATGACCAAAACCCGGGGAACAGCTGTTGATGTCTGCGCCTTTGAGAAAAAAACAGGATCCAGGTGACTGAATTTTTGTCTTATGGAGGCCAGGTGTCCCGCATGGATTTGGTGCGGGGCCAGAACCAGTTGCAGGGTGGGGTGATCATCCATCAGCCGGGCAAGGATATCTTCATCTTCCGGCCATGTGCTTCCGGCCACCAGGACCGGGTCTTTTACCAGTTGCCTGAACAGGGCGGGGGTGTTGTCACGGGTGGCAATTTCGGCCACCCGGTCAAAACGTGTGTCTCCTGCCACCGTTACCGGAAGGGATAACCCGGGAATGTTTTCAAGGAGCTCCCGGGAAGATTCGTCCTGAACAAAAAGATGAGTAAAACAGGTTAACATAAATCGGAAAAGAGTTCCGTATTTTTTAAAGAACGGCTGGTTTGGACGAAACCGGGCCGAGATAAGGTACGTGGGGATATTCTTTTTTTTCAGGTTTTTTAAATAATAGTACCAGAATTCGTATTTCACGAAAACAGCCAGGGTTGGTTTTACCAGTTCCAGAAATCGGCGCGCATTCCGCGGCGAATCCAAAGGCAGGTAAAACACCTGGTCTGCCAGGGGCGTGTTTTTCCGGATTTCGTACCCTGAAGGAGAAAAAAACGTGAGAAGAATCTGTATTTCAGGGTGTTGTTTGCGAAACGCTTCCATAACGGGTCTTCCCTGTTCAAATTCTCCCAGGGAGGCACAATGGATCCACAAGAGAGGGGTTTTTTCTTCCCGGTCCTGACAAACGTGTTGCATCCGTTTCCATTGTCCCTGCCTTCCTTTAATAAAACGCACGATCCTGCTCATGATACAAAGGTATGGATTTTGCGTTACCTTTGCAGAATGCCAAAGAGACATAACAAGAAAAAATGGTGGATCGCAGCCGGAATTCTTTGGGTGCTGATCCTGCTTATCAGGATGATGCCCCTGTATAAGCCGGGGCCTTCCGATCCTTTTTCCGGACCCTTTTGGTACAATCCCTACCGGGAAGTAAGTCAGGAGGGTCGTTGGATCAGGGCTAATTTTCATGCCCATTCCAATGCCTGGGGGTTTTTTACAAACGGCAGAAAAAATACGGTAGAAGACATTCTGTCCAAATACGACTCCCTGGGATACGATGTAATAGGAGTGTCAGATTATCAGCGCATTACTGTCACACAAGCCGAGCCCTTTATCCCTGTATACGAACACGGGTTCAACATTTTGAAAACCCATCAGGGATCCATAGGTGCCCGCGAAGTATACCACGGGGATTACATTTTACCCCAAACCCGCTCCCAAAAACAACATGTTTTGAACAAATTGCGGGAACGGACGCAGGTGCTGGTGCTGAATCATCCCGACTGGATGGGAGGCTATTCGCCGCGGGATATGCGGTTTCTTACCGGATACGATTGTTTTGAAGTGTTGAATGATTTCTGGAATTCCGAGGATCTCTGGGATGTGGCCCTCTCATCCGGGAAACCGGCTATGATAGTGGGCGGAGATGACGCACACAACGTATTCAAACAAACGGACCTGGCCCGTGATTTAACCGTAATATATAGTCTGTCCGATACCCTGAAGCCTGATGATATATACCGGGCGTTGATCAGCGGTGCGGCATACGGTGTGGAAGTATCCAGGAGATTCAGCCGGGTAAGTGTAGTGGAAAAACGCAGGAACCTGGACAGTTTGCCCCTGTTGCGATCCTGCAAGATCACAAACGACAGCCTGATAGTAACATTGACGGGAAATGCCCGGCAATTCCGTTTCACCGGACAGAACGGAAAACTCCTGAAACAGGTGACCGATACCGTAAACGGGATACATACGGCTTCTTATTGCCTGCAGCAAGAGGATGCTTACGTCCGGGTAAAGATAGCCTTTCCCGACAGTTCTCATATTTACCTGAATCCTGTGATGCGAACTGTTGAAAAAGACTTGAAACCAACCATGCCCGCTTCCCAAAAGCGGTGGGTATTTAGTATCTTTGACAAATGATTAAGAAAACGCTGGAACTTCTGGGAGAGTATATACTCCTGATGAAACGGGTTTTTACCAAACCCGAAAAATGGAGTATTTTCTGGAAACAATATTTTGTGGAAACCGAGAGCCTGGGTCTTACTTCTGTGGCATTGATCGGGATCATTTCCATAGCCATAGGTGCTGTTCTTGTTATTCAAACTGCCTACAATATCGAGAACCCCTTTATTCCCAAAATGTACGTGGGGTATATGGTACGGGAAAGCCTGATACTGGAGTTTTCATGCACTATGATCGCTCTTATACTGGCAGGGAAGGTAGGGTCCAACATTTCTTCGGATATCGGAACCATGCGATTGACAGAACAGATAGACGCTATGGAAATGATGGGGATCAATTCCGCCAATTACTTGATCCTGCCCAAAGTGGTTGCCGTTTGCGTATTCAATCCAATATTAATGCTTTTCAGTTTTTTGGTAGGGATCCTGGGAGGTTGGCTGATAGTAGCGGCTACCGGAATGATCACATTGAGCCAGTATACGGAAGGATTGCGTTTTGCCTTTAACGGGTATTATATCGTTTATGCGGTCACAAAAATGATCGTGTTCAGTTTTATTATTGTTACCGTCTCTGCTCTTTACGGGTACGGACCAAAAGCCAATTCCATGGAAGTGGGAAGGGCAAGTACCCGGTCCATTGTCTCTATATGCCTGCTGATCCTGATCACCGATCTAATGTTAACCCAATTGATGCTGAATTAATGATATACGTTCGAAATATTAGTAAAGACTTCGGAGGGCAGCAGGTGCTTTCAGATATAACAGTTGATTTTGAAGAAGGGAAAACCAATCTTATTATCGGAGCCAGCGGATCCGGAAAAACCGTGTTGCTGAAAGCCATAGCCGGGCTTCATCCCATAGATGCCGGCCGGATCCTGTATGACGATATGGTATTTAACCAATTGGAAGAAAAAGAGCGAAAACTGATCCATAAAAAAATGGGTATGTTGTTCCAGGGGTCGGCTCTTTTTGATTTTGCCACGGCCCGGGAGAATGTGCGTTTTCCCCTTGATTTTTTCACAGACTGGTCCATGGCCGAGAAAAACGACCGGGTGGATTTTTGCCTTGAACGCGTGAACCTGGAAGACATCGGGAATAAATACCCGTCCGAACTTAGTGGAGGGATGCAGAAAAGGGTTGGGATCGCACGGGCTATAGTCATGAATCCGCGTTATCTTTTTTGTGATGAGCCCAATTCCGGGCTGGATCCGCAGACGGCTATTGTCATAGATCAACTAATCAGTGAGATTTCCCACGAATACAATATGACTACCATCATCAACACCCACGATATGAACTCGGTTATGGCCATTGGGGAAAAAGTAGTTTTTCTATACGAAGGCAAAAAAGAATGGGAAGGCAGCCGGGAAAACATACTTCATTCAGACAGCAAGGCCCTGAATGATTTTGTGTTCGCTTCCGAAATGGCCAAAATGCTTAAAAAATCTAAATTCTGAAACGTATCCCCAATTCCATTTTAAACTGGGTCGGTTGAATGGTGCGAATGCTCTTGGGCTGGTTATTTTCAAAATAGTGGGAAACGGTCGGTTCAACATAAATACCCATCCATTCCGACCATTTGTACTCTATACCCAGACCTCCGTATACAGACAATTGAAACCCTTGTACAGGAACGTACTGGCGTGTGGCTACATCGTTTAGCTGGCAGATATATTCGTCGGCCACGGCCTTATCCAGGGCCCCTCCGCCCACAGCGTAAACCGTAAGGTGCGGGGTGTTGACCGCCCGGAAATAAACGCTGACCGGGATGCCTACATAATGGGTGTTCTGATTGACAATGTAAGACTTGTCCGCAGTATGTACCTGGTATTCACCGCGTAACAAGGTGTATGTTAATGAGGCTCCTACCGAAAGCCATTTGTTGAATTCTTTCTGCACATTAATGCCTGCCGATATGGGTGTGGAAAAATGTGCGGACATCAGGTTAACATCATCCTCATCAAAATTCGGGGCCATGTAATCCGGGATCCCCAAATTGGCAAGATCACTGCCGGCCAGACTAAGGGGCGTTTCCCATTTGGTGGTGTATGTTGAGGGTGTGAAAATATAGTTTCCGTTAATGGCTCCCTGGTAAGAAAAGTTGGCCGCCGTGATCCATTTTCTGTTTATCCGGCTTGGTTCAGGAAGGTCTACCGGAAACAGGGGTGTTGGGGGTTGTGTTTTTTCTTTGACGGGTTCCCCTATGGCCGGATCTTTTTCAGCTGCACGATTCTGCTCTGAAGCAGGCCGGGGCTTTCCCTGCTCCGGTTGAGGCTTAGGAGCACTGGCGGAGGATACAAACAGTTCAGATGTTGCAGGAACCACAGAAGCTTCACGGAGTCTGTCAAGTTGTGCCCGGGCGTACAATCCGTGAATATGTTGGGGATAACCGGTTGTTGTAATATTGGCCGGTTGGGAAACGATCCGGCATACGGTTTCAGTGGCGTGTGTATCCCGGTTAAGTACCGGCATCAGAAGAAACATCAGCAAAAGCAGGCATGCGGCAGCGGATGTGCTCCACAAAAACACCCTTCTGCGACGAAGGATAATGGTTCTGCGGGACATCCGCACGACCAAACCTTCCCAGTCGCCGTGTTCTTCCGGAAAAGAGAAATTTCGCAAATTATCCCTTATATGCTTATCGAAAGATTGTTCACTCATTTACAAAAGGGCATAAAGTTTCGTTAATTGTTAAAAATGCGCGGCCAAAAAACCGGGGACCGTATTCCCGGATGTCTTCCTGCGTAAGCTGGAATGTGGGCAGCATAAAATGTACGTATAACGTTTCGGCAGGATAAAGCGGGTTGTAAAATTCTCCGTACCCGTTTATGATCAGCCGGAATTCCTGCGATATGGGGAAAGCCGTGGTCTGTACAGAAAAAGAACCATTTTCTTTGGTAAAGACGGGGTCTTCCGTGCGCATGGTTACGGAAATTTCCGGAACCGGTTCCAGGGACAAGGAATCTGTAACAGTTCCCTGAACCACAAAAAAGGCATGCGGGTACTGTCTTGTAGCCAGCGAGTCGGGTTGATCGGGGTCGTACCTGAAAGGAATGGAATCTTCGCACGAAGCCGTAAACCCCGCCAAAAGAACAATACCTATGAAATACAACCGTTTCATTTCAAATCGCTGAGTTTGTTTTGTAGCCAGTTTCTTGCCCTGGAATACTGTGAACGTGATGTACTTTCACTAATTTTCAAAATTTCGGCTATTTCATTATGCGTATATCCCTCAATGGCGTACATATTAAAAATGGTGCGGAATCCTGTTGGCATTTGCTCTATGCAGCGGTATATATCCCCGGCGGAAATGTTCTCCAGAATATGCCCCGTGGTAACTGAACTGCCGGCAGTGGTTTCTATCTGTTCGCTGTAACGCAAGGCATCATTTTTGCGTAAATGGGAAAGGGAAATATTAACAAAAATTTTGCGTGCCCAACCTTCAAAAGAACCTGTTCCGGCATATGTCCCGATTTTTTCAAACAATACCACAAATCCGTCCTGTACAATATCCCGGGCTGTCTCGCGGTTGCCTGTATACCGCTGACAAACCGCTAACATTTTGGAATAGAGACGTTCATATACAACACGTTGTGCCGCAGCATCTTTTTTTATGCATGCGGCAATGAGGTCACCTTCCGGAGTGTCTTTACTAAGATGATAATTACGGCCGGAATGTTGCATGGATGTTAGAAAATTGTACAGGCGTAAACAAAAGTAAAATAAATAATTGAATTGAACGAATTATGGTAACTTTGCAATTCCCGCAATATTTCAAAACCATGTGGAAGTATCCGGTAATATTGTTGTCTCTGGTTTTTCTTGCCTCTTGCGGTTACCGTCCCCAGGTGACGGCTGAAGAGTCCCGGGTCCTTTTTCATCAGGGACTGAATCTGTTCTATCAAGGCGATATGGCAGGTGCCCGTGAAAATTTCAAACAATTAGTTTCCCGCAACAAAAACAATGATGCCGCTTATTACTACCTGGCACAGATAGCAGGATATGCAGGACAATGGGAAAACGCCGTAAGCTATTTGGATCAGGCACTCAGGTTGCAGCCGGACAATTACTGGTACCGCCTGCAGCAGGCAAAACTTGCTGTTGCCCGTGGAAATAACGCTGAAGCTGAAGATTATTACGGTGCATTATCCCGGGATTACCCTCAAAAAACGGAATTGCTGTACGACAGAATAGGGCTATACATGAACAGTAATAATTCAGCCAAAGCCCTGGAATTACTTGATACCCTGGAAAAAAGGGAAGGAGTTACAGAATCAGGACTGTTACTGCGGTTCAATATATTAATGAACAATGACAAGGAAGCTGCCGTGGCATTGTTAAGCGACTATGTACAGAACAATCCCACCACAAGGGGACTGAGTCTTATGGGTGATGTTCTGGCAGGTGATGGAGAGATTGAAAAAGCGGCAGAATATTATCAGCGGGCCTTGCAGACGGATCCTTCTTTTATGCCGGCCGTTTTCGGTTTGGCTGAAACGTACCGTTTAAAACGGCAGTTCGATCTCTATTTTGAAAACATCAATGCCTTCCTTTCGTATCCCGATATAGACGCGCAAATGAAAACCGATTACCTGAAACAGATCCTGGAAGCACGTGGATTTGTGAGCACCTTTCATCCCCAGGTCGACACATTGTTTTTAAGTACGCGCAGTGCCCATCCAAAAGACAGCACACTGGCTTATATGTATGCGGGATACCTCATTCAAACGGAAAGGCCCGGCCAGGGCCTGGATGTCATGAAAGAAAACCTGGATTATTACCGGGACGATTACCGGGCATGGTACCAAACACTGGGGATCATCTATTATTTGAAAGACTGGGAAACCTTGTGTGAATACGGTTCCCTGGCATTGGAGAAATTTCCCGACAACACGGACTTCAGCAGTCTATACGGAATGGCCTTGTGGCAGACAGGACAACTGGAACAGGCCATAGCCCGTTTTGAGCGAATCCTCTCCAGGCTCAATAAAGACGATACCCAAAACAGGATCCAGACAATGGCTTTACTGGGAGACCTCTACCACGAAGCCGGGAATTGGGAGCAGTCTTTTTTAATGTACGACAAGGTCCTGAAACTGGATCCCGATAATTTGCCGGTATTGAATAATTATGCATATTACCTGAGCCTGAGAAAAGAAAAATTAAAAAAGGCTCTGGAAATGAGCAAGATAACCATAGAAAAGGAGCCTAATAACTCTACCTACCTGGATACTTACGGATGGATTTTGCATTTGCTGGGCCAAACCTCGCAGGCCAAAGATATTTTCAGACAGGCTTTGGCATATGGCGGAAAAGAAAGTGCCGAAATACTGGATCATTACGGGGACATACTCAATGCATTGAACGAGCCGCTTATGGCCATTGTTTACTGGCAACAGTCCTACCAGATAGATCCCCGGGAAGAAACCAAGAAAAAGATAGAGACTAACCGGAAAACGGGTCAATAGATCATGAAACGTTTTTTGCTCATCATCTCGCTGTTATTTGTTGTGACGGGAACACTCCTCTCACAGGACGTGCAGGATATGCAGGCAAAGAACCGCAAACTGCAGGAAGAAATAGCCTTGCTGCAGGAAAGGGTCCAGACCACTTCCGACGATATAAAAGGCCGCCTGAATCAGTACCGTTTAGCCCAAAGGATCTTGTCCAACAGGCAGGAACTGGTTCGTGGGATAGAGAAAGAACTGGAAACGCTCCATCAGAACATCCTGGAAAAAAACAGGGAAATCGGAACCCTGAAAGAGGAAAGGGAAACCCTTACCGCCGCTTACGAAGATCTGCTGCAACAGGCTTACCGTCACAGGGATAAAAAACTTTGGATAATGCATATACTTTCCAGCGAAAATGCCTCACAGGCTTATCGCAGGTGGCGTTATTTCCGAAGTTACAGTGATTATATGCGTGAGCAGGAACAAAAGATCAGGCAAACACAAACCCGGTTGCAGGAAGAAGAGGCAAAACTCCTGGCTTTGCAACAGGAAAGGGAAAAAGCCCGTGATGAACTGGCAGCGGAGGTTAACCGCATGAAAGAGGACCAGCAAAAACTCAATCGCAATATTTCCCGCCTGCAACAAAATGAAAAACAATTGAAGGCCGAGTTGCAGAAACGCATCAGGGAACAACAGAAACTGAACGATGAGATTCAGAAAGCTCTGGCAGCACTGGAAAAGAAAGACGCTACGCGGGACCGGGAAGCCGTAGAGGCAGCCCGCGTTCTTTCTGCCGATTTTGCTGCCAACAAGGGGAACCTGCCTTGGCCGTTGAAAGAGGCTGTTGTCATAGAACGGTTTGGACGCATTACAGATCCCAAATGGGGCTTTACCTTTGACAACAAGGGAGTTACTCTGTCCGGACAAAAAGGGGGTGATGTAAGCGTAATATTCAACGGCGTTGTATCCAGTATCTGGATGGACAACAGGGACAGCTACCTGATCAGGATCCTGGTTTCCCACGGGGATTTCAGCACCATTTACTGTCATATGGTGAACGTCGCGGTAAAAGAAGGAGATACCGTAGTGACCGGCCAGAAACTGGGAACCCTTGCTCCACAGGGCGAAGGGAACAGTTATTTTCAATTGCTCAGGAACGGGATCCCGCTCAATCCGTCAGATTGGTGCCGATAAATTCCCGGATCACGGAAGCGTACGGTATAAAGCGCTCATCCCGGGGATGCACCGGGGTAAAATAACTCAGGAAATTTAAAAGACGCAGTGCTTCCGGATACGCTTCGGACATAGGCGCAATGCGGTGCAGCAACGGTTCGGCGTGGGATTTTAATACCGCCAGTTCATAAGGAAGGGCCGAGTTGAACATCACATCTGCCTCCTCCTGGTAGGGGAAAATATATTTTCGCTCTCCGTGGCTGATGCTGGGCCAGCGCAGAATGGTGTCTTCCGCGTTGATCCCCCGGAATTGGGAATCACGGACCATCCGCCGGATCATGCGGGTGTCGGTGGTGGATATCCGGTTGTTTTCATCCATGGACAGTGAAGTCAGGGCAGATGCATAGATCTTGAATTTGTTGACAGCAGGAACGTTTCGTGTGACAAAAGGATTCAGGGCATGTATGCCTTCCATGATCAGGATCTCATTTTCTTCCAGCCTCATTTTTGAGCCTTTGAACGTGCGTTGTCCTGTCATAAAGTCAAAAAAGGGAATTTCTACTTCTTTGCCTTCCAACAGTGCTAACAACTGTTCGTTTAAAAAAGTTGTATCCAGGGCTTGTACCGATTCAAAATCGTATTCTCCTTTCTCGTCAAGCGGCGTATCTTCCCTGTTTACAAAATAATTGTCCATTTCCAGTACTATGGGCTTCATTCCCAATACTTTCAATTGGGTAGAGATCCTTTTTGACGTGGTGGTTTTCCCGCTACTGGACGGTCCGGCAATTAAAACCAGTTTTATCCTGTCCTTGTGGGCAAAGATCCGGTCGGCGATCTCTGCATAACGCCTTCCGTGAAAAGCCTCCCCGGTCAGTATCAGATCTTTTACACGATCATTCTGAATCTTCCGGTTGAGCGTGCCGATGTCCTTGACTCCCATAATATCGCCCCAATGGACGTATTCTTCAAACACTTCAACCAATTTGTGCAATTTTGGGGGACCGTCCAGGTGCCGGGGATTATCAGGCTGAGGATACTGAAGCAGGAATCCTTTATGAAAACGGTTCAGGTTAAACAACTTTAAATAGCCGGTAGACGGTACCAAAGGGCCGTAAAAAGTATCTGCGTAATCATCCAGGTAATAAACGGAAGTAAAAAAATGACCCCTGGTTTCCTGCAGCAGCGCTTTTTGCGGGGTGCCGTTGGCTGCGAATATTTTCTGTGCATCACCCGTACAGAGTTTTTCCTTCCTGAAAGGAATGTCTTTTTCTACGATCTGCGACATGGTCGCATGGATCAAAGCCATATCTTCGTCTGTTTCTTCCCGGCCGTCCGGAAATACGATGTCACAATAGAGTGAATTCCCTACCGCGTAGGAGATCCTGAGTTTGGCCCCGGGAAAAAGATCCCGTACGGCTTTTTGCAGGACGAAAGAAAGCGAACGGACATACGTCCTGCGTCCGTCGGGATGTGAATAATCTATGAATTTAATATTGTGAGGGTTGTAAAGCACAAAATCCAGGCTTTTCAGGCGGTTGTCCACCAGTGCTGCCAGGTATTTATCTGCTTTTTTCCCGTTCCATTCCCTGTTGATCTCTTGTAATGTTTTCATAGAAATATCATTGTTGTAACCATTCTTTGAGCAATTGTCCGGTATACGACTGCAAATTGTTTGCCAGTTCTTCCGGGGTTCCGCTCCCTACAATATATCCTCCCTGGTTTCCCCCTTCAGGGCCCAGGTCTATGATATAATCGGCAGATCTGATAATATCCGGATGGTGTTCTATGATCAGGATCGTATTGCCTTTATTCGTCAATTGGTGCAGGATGTTCAACAGGACCTTGACATCTTCAAAATGCAGCCCGGTAGTAGGTTCGTCCAGTATATACAAGGTCTTTCCCGTGGAGACCCTGGATAATTCGGCGGCCAGTTTTACCCGCTGGCATTCTCCGCCGCTCAGTGTCGTTGAGGGTTGTCCCAGTTTGATGTACCCCAATCCCACATCCTGCAGGGTTTTTATTTTTTGAATAATGGCCGGGATGTGCTGAAAAAATTCTACCGCTTCATTTACAGTCATATCCAGTACCTGGTAGATATTCTTGTTTTTGTATCTGACAGCCAGGGTGTCACTTTTGTAGCGATGCCCAAGGCATACCGGACAAGTTATTTGAACATCGGGCAGAAAGTTCATTTCTATTTGTTGTATCCCTGCTCCTTTGCAGGTTTCGCAACGGCCGCCCCTGATGTTGAAAGAAAACCGGGAAGCCTTAAACCCGCGTGTTTTGGCATCGGGAGAGGAGGCAAACAGTTTGCGGATTTCCCCGAACACATTGGTATAAGTAGCCGGATTGCTACGGGGTGTTTTTCCAATGGGAGACTGGTCTACTTCCACTACTTTGTCAATATGTTCAATCCCTGAAACCGATCCATAGGGAAGCGGATGCTTTTTGGAACGGTAAAATTTCCTGGTGAGTACGGGAAGGAGCGTTTCATTTATAAGGCTTGATTTCCCGCTACCGCTTACTCCCGTGATACAGATAAAACAACCCAAAGGAAAATCCGTTGTGATGTTTTTCAGGTTGTTGCCGGAAGCTCCGCTAAGGCGCAATACGTGGCCGTTGCCTGAACGTCTGCCTTCAGGAACGGGAATGCTCCGCTTCCCTGTAAGGTATTGCCAGGTGAGGCTGTCGGGATGGGATTGTTCCAAAAAAGTTTTAATGGGTCCGGAATAGAGCAGTTGCCCTCCTTTGCGTCCGGCTCCGGGCCCCAGGTCTACCAGCCAGTCTGCGCTGCGAATGGTTTCCTCGTCGTGCTCCACAACCAGCACGGAGTTCCCGGTGTCGCGAAGCTTTCCAAGGGCCTGTATCAGGCGGCGGTTGTCGCGCTGATGCAGCCCTATACTCGGCTCGTCAAGAATATACAAAACGTTGACCAGGGTGGATCCTATCTGGGTGGCCAGCCGGATCCGCTGGCTTTCACCACCGCTGAGCGAACGTGTTCCGCGGTTCAGGGAAAGGTAAGAAAGTCCCACGTCAATAAGGAATTGCAGGCGGTCGCGAATCTCTTTCAGAACGTCCCGGGCAATGGCCTTCTGACGGTCCGAGATCCGCTCTTCAACGCCATCAAGCCATCCGGCAAGCACCTGGACGTCCATGGCCGCCAACTCGGCAATGGTTTTATGGGCAAAGCGAAAACAAAGAGCCGTTTCGTTCAGGCGACTTCCGTGGCAAACGGGGCACGGTATTTCTTCCAGGTAACGTTCCCGGGTCATCAATTTGCTCTCAGACTCTTCGTTCAATTGTTCCATCCGGTTGATAAGGCCGGGGAATGTAATGGTATAGGTGCCTCCTATGGGAGAGGTTACGTAGATAAGGTCTTCACTGCCGTAAAGCAATGTATCCAGCGCTTCATCGGGGATGTCGGAAAGGGGCGTGTCTATAGAAAAGCCGTATTTTTTGGCGATTCCTTCCAGGTAGCGGAAAAGCGTGTTGTCCCTGTATTTACCGAAAGGTTCCAAACCTCCCTGTGAAATGGAAAGAGACATATCCGGCATAATCTTTTTCAGATCGATCCGGGTTGTGAAACCCAGTCCTTTGCAATGGGGGCAGGCCCCCTGAGGGGAGTTGAAGGAAAATGTATGGGGGGCAGGTTCGGGAAACGACAAGCCGCTTTCCGGACACATAAGGTGTTTGCTGAAATGCCGGATCTGACCGGAATCTGTTTCCAGAACGGCAAAAGAGCCGTCCCCGTGATACAAAGCGGTACTTGCCGAGTCCCGCAATCGGGAAAAAGCTGCCTGGTCTGCCTGGTCTTCTGTAGGCGGAATGAGTTTATCCACAACTATTTCAATGAAGTGGACCTTGTAACGGTCCAGCATCATGTTGTGTGTTATCTGGGTTATCTCACCGTCTATACGTACTTCCAGGAATCCTTTTTTCAGGATCTGGTCCAGCAATTCACGGTAATGACCTTTTCTGCCGCGGACTACGGGAGACAGAAGAATGCACTTTTTCCCGCCATACTGTTCTGAGATCAGGGAAACCATTTGTTCCGCAGTATAACGGATCATGGGTTTTCCCGTTGCCGGTGAATAGGCAATGGAGGCGCGGGCATAAAGCAAACGCAGAAAATCATAGATTTCTGTTATGGTACCTACCGTTGAGCGGGGATTCCGTGTGGTGGTCTTCTGTTCTATGGCAATGATGGGGCTCAGGCCCGAGATGTGGTCCACGTCCGGACGTTCCAGCGTTCCCAGGTATTGACGCGCATAAGCCGAGAGTGTTTCCAGGTAGCGGCGTTGTCCTTCGGCGTGGAGCGTATTAAAAGCCAGGGAGGATTTTCCGCTTCCGCTTAGTCCGGTAATGATACACAAAGCATGGCGCGGAATATCCAGACTGATATTCTTCAGGTTGTTCACCCGGGCGCCTTCAATGCGTATGTAACTCTCGGACATAATATTCAGGAAAGATGTTGCAGGTAGGGATTGCGTTCCAGTTCATCTGCCAGCGTGGTAGCGGGCCCGTGTCCGGGTAAAACAACGGTTTGTAAGGGCAGGGAACGGATTTTTTCGGAAAGGGATCTTTCAAGCAAGTCGTAATCTCCCCCGGGGAGGTCTGTTCGCCCTACACTTCCTGCGAAAAGAAGGTCTCCGGTAAAAAGGCGGTTGCTTTGTTCGTCATAGAGGCAAACACTGCCGGGACTATGCCCCGGGGTATGAAGCACTTTTAGGGCAGATGTGCCGATTGTAAGTGTTGCACCGTCTTCCAGCGGGGTATAGTCACACCCGGGCTGGATCATGTGAAATCCAAATAAGCGGGCAATATTCGAGGCTCGTTTCAGATTTTCCTCTTCCAGGGGGTGCAGGTAGAACGGTATGTCATACTGTTCTTTTAGAAAACGAAGTCCCATCAAATGGTCAAAGTGGGCATGGGTGTTGACTATAAATTGAGGGGTTAGCTGGTTGTCCCTCAGGTAATGTACCAGGCGTTGTTCTTCGTTGGCTCCAAAACAGCCGGGGTCTATAATAATACAACTGCCTGTAGCATCGTAAGCTACGTAACAGCATGTTCTCAATGCATTGAAAAAAAACGTCTTACATTCCATTTTCAGTTATTTTTGTGTTCCTCCCAGCATGGGGACGAATTGATAGGACCCGAAATCTTCGGTCTTGTATTCTTCCGGTCCGGTCCGGGTGATACGCAACATGCGTTGTTCGTGTTTTCCTACCGGGACAACCATTTTTCCGTTCAGGGCCAATTGTTCTATCAGGATCCTTGGAACTTCGGGGGCTCCGCAGGCAACCAGTATGCCGCGGAAGGGAGCAAATTGGGGAAGCCCTGCAAAACCGTCGCCGTAGAAGAGCACATTCGGATCAAATCCCGTATGGGCAAGGTTTTTCTGGGCCTGGAGGTATAGTTCGCGGATACGTTCAACGGAGTATACCCGGAATCCCATAGCCAGGAGTATGGCCGCCTGGTATCCGCACCCTGTCCCTATTTCCAGTACTTTATCCTGTTTCCGGCAATCCAGAAGATGGGTTTGCATTGCTACCGTAAAAGGTTGGGAGATTGTCTGCCTGGCTGCGATAGGAAGGGGCTTGTCTTTGTAGGCCAAATGTTCCAGTCCCTTATCTACAAACAGGTGACGAGGAACACGTTCCATAGCCTTCAGAACTTCCGGATTAAAATCGTATTTTACAGCCAGCTCCTTTATCAAAAGCCTTCTTTGTCCTTTCTGTCTGAGCGTGTCGGGCATGTGTAAATTTTCGGCGTCAAATGATTAAGCCCCCTCTCTTCCGGGAGGAGGCTTTCATCAATTTCAGGCTATTGGGTCTAGTTGTCCAGATATCTTAGGGAAGGATCAAGCTGGAATGCTTTGGCCTTAAATTCACGGGCTTTGGCATTTTCGTTGATGCGGCCGTATGCTACACCGGTTGTGTAGAGCACATAAGCATCGTTTTGATCCAGGTCTTGCAATACTTTCAGGGCGTCTTTCACCTCATTTTTATTTAGCAGTGCAATGGCGTAGTTGACATCCTTGCTGCCGGACAAGAGGCGTACGGCCTTGTCGTTGTCGTCCTGATAGATGGCCAGAACTCCGCGATAATATTCAGTGATATCTTTATCGGAAATGGCATCCAGCGCAGTGGCGGCCTGGTTGTATTCACCCTGCCTCATGGCAATGCAGGCGCACTGCAAAGCGATCATGTCTTTTTCGTCCTGCTGGTCGGCTACCAGTTTGGCTTCTGTCAATGTGGTCTGAGCAGCTTCCAGATCTTCGTTCAGGATCTGGTTGTAAGCCAGGTTCACATAAAGTTCCACAGCATCCGGATAACGTTCCAGGGATCTCTTGTAGAGCATGATGGCATCATCGGGCTCCAGATCCATGGCTGCCTGGATAATGTCATTGGGGGTCAGGTATTCAGGCTGGTTATCGGCAATGATGCGGATCTCTTCTGCAGTAAGCTGAATGGGTTCAAAGTTCACGGAAACGGATCCATAACGGAGTAAGGGAAGCATCACGTTCTTCACTTCTGCGTTAGAGGCGATCTCGGCCCGGATTTGCCTTTCGGCTTCAGCCGGATTGGAAGCCAGGCGGAGGAATCGGTCTGCCAGCTGGTCTTTGTTGCTGATCTCGGATTCCTTGATGGCTGTGTAGAATTCGTTCCAGAATCCCATGCCGGAAGTGCTGGTAACTGTCCATGCACTGGCAGGAACTTCTTTATTGTAACCGTTGTCTTTCAATGCCTGTGCAAAGAAATCGCGGGTACGTTCGGCACGTCTTTTTGCCAGCGGATCGTTGATGCGGGCTGTACCTTCCGGGGAAGCATTTCCTTCCACGTCAATACGTGTGATCACAAAGTCGTTCCGTACGGTCAGTTGTTTCAATGAATTCAGTACGCGTGTGATCTCGGGCTGGTTTGTTATGGCCCTGGTAACGGTATAGCCGTTTACCGGGAAGTAGATCTTACCCTTAAGTGCAGCTCTTGCATCCGATTCGGAAGCAAAGTGAGCCATGTAAACGGGAAGTACCGGAGTCAGCGGAACGGCAACGGCCCAGTTGCAAAGGGGAAGAATCATTTCTTCCTTGCTCAGGCAATTGTAGGTCCATCCTTGTGTTTGCAGTTTTGCCGTAGCCAGGCCGTCGTGATAAGGAACAGTCGTGCTGTAGCACAATACTTGCTGAACAGACCAGTCAACCACAGGATAATTGGTATCTACCACACCGTATCCCTGAACAGTATAGTAAGGCAATTCCTTAACATCTCCGTTGGCGTAAAGTATGGAAGGCATTATGCTGAATGTGATCCTTTTTTCGAAATAATTGGCGGGGATTTCAACACAAAAAGAAATTTTGACGGTTCCATTCTGCTGAACGTCAAAAACTGGCTCTCCGCAAACAATTCCGGAATAGTCGGCCGGGATCCTCGTTGTTGCGCAGGATGCCATGATCATCGACACCGCACCGAGGATGAGAATATTCAATATTTTCTTCATAGTAAATTAAGATTATGAATAGTAGACATCTATCAGGTTATATGCAAAGTTATGTAAAATATTTCCACGTAACAACAATTTTTGTTAATTACGTGTTAATTGTTTTAAGGCCGTAAAAATTGCGTATATTTGCTCTACATAAATCATTTGGTATGCATATAGCTGTTGCCGGAAACATAGGAAGCGGAAAAACCACCCTGACAAGACTTCTCTCCAAACATTACGGGTGGGTCCCCAAATATGAAGAAGTAGTTGACAATCCGTATCTCACAGATTTTTATGAAGATATGCACAGGTGGTCTTTCAACCTGCAGATCTTTTTCCTGAACCGCCGTTTATCCGGGATCGTGGAGATCCAGAAAGCGGGACAGACCGTCATTCAGGACCGTACTATATACGAAGACGCCTGCATCTTTGCCACCAACCTGCATGCCATGGGTTTGATGTCCACACGTGATTTTGACAATTACATCAGGCTTTACCAGCTGATGATATCATTGATACCCGCACCCGATCTGATTATATACCTGAGGGCTTCTGTCCCCACACTGGTCAAGCGCATCCAGAAAAGAGGAAGGGAATACGAAAATTCCATACGTCTGGATTACCTTACCGGGTTGAACGAAAGGTATGAATCCTGGATCACGGAATACGAGGGTCCCAAATTGATTTTGGAAGTAGATAACCTCCAGGTGGAGGATAGTCCGGAAGATTTCAGTGTGGTGATTGACAAGATCGACGCCCGCCTGCACGGTTTATTCTAAGATCTTAGCGTCTTCTGCTAAGTGTCTTGTGCCCTGACCGGGCTCCGGAAGTAGCATCCCGCACAATTATTCTTAAATTATTGTATGTATGTTAATAAAAGCATACGGGAGTGCGGTATGCGGTATAGAGGCCATTACCGTAACCATAGAAGCGGACGTTTCCGCCGGAATCAATTTTTACCTGGTGGGCCTGCCCGACAGTGCCGTCCGGGAATCACAGCAACGCATTTCAACGGCGGTGCAGGCAGTGGGGCTTCGCATTCCCTGCAAACGCATTGTGATCAATATGGCTCCCGCCGATATCCGAAAGGAAGGCTCGGCGTATGACCTTCCGCTGGCCCTGGCCGTTTTGGCGGCCTCGGAACAGATACAAGCACCCATGCTGGATACTTCTGTATGTATGGGGGAACTGGCCCTGGACGGAACGGTCAGACCGGTGAAAGGAGCACTGTCCATGGCCCTGCACGCCAGGGACCGTGGTTTTAAGGCGTGTATATTACCGCAGGAATCGGCACGGGAAGCTTCTGTTGTAGAGGGTCTTGACGTTTACGGAGTCACCCATTTGGCACAGGTGCTTGACCTGGTGGAAGGCTTTGGGGGAGTGGAGGCCCTGAAGCCGGTGGCCGCACAAAATTCCGGTCTGCCGGAAGCTGTTCATCCCCATCCCGACTTTTCTCAGGTCAGGGGACAGGTCCAGGCACGCAGGGCTCTGGAAGTAGCCGCAGCCGGGGGACACAATGTGCTGATGAGCGGTCCTCCCGGAGCCGGAAAAACATTCATGGCTCGTTGCCTCCCGGGCATTTTACCTTCTCTGACACCTGAAGAAGCCGTGGAAACCACCCGGATCTGGTCCGTGGCCGGAATGCCCCGGGGAGAAGCCGGTCTGATGAGCATCCGCCCGTTCCGTGCCCCGCACCACACAGCCTCGGTCATGTCCCTTACGGGAGGCGGCTCCTCGGCAATGCCCGGTGAAATATCCCTGGCACACAACGGAGTCCTGTATCTTGACGAGTTGCCCGAGTTCTCCGGCCGGGCGCTGGAAGTGCTGCGACAACCCCTGGAAGACGGGACCATTCAATTGTCGCGGGTGCGTTACAAAGTGTCGTACCCGGCGCGATTCATGCTGGTGGCCTCCATGAATCCATGCCCCTGCGGGTTCCGGGGACACCCAACAAAAGAATGTGTCTGTACAGAATACCAGGTGCAACGTTACCGCAGCCGCATATCCGGGCCGCTGCTGGACCGCATAGACATTCAGCTGCAGGTTAAACCTGTGGAAATTGATGATTTGATCCCGAAGCAGGCGGAACAGTCCCCCATACAGGTGGGACAGTCCCCCATACAGGCGGTTACGTCCCCCATGCAGGTGGGACAGACTCCCATACAAGCGGGACAGTCACCCATACAGGCGGTTACGTCCCCCATGCAGGTGGGACAGACTCCCATACAAGCGGGACAGTCACCCATACAGGCGGTTACGTCCGCAAAACAGGTGCGATCGTCTGCAGGGCAAGCACACTCGTCTGTAGGACAATCACACTCGTCTGCAGGGCAAGCACACTCGTACCATGCGCGGATGTCCGCAGCTTCTGCTGAACCATCTGCGGTTATCCGCTACAGGGTGGAAAAAGCCCGGGAGATCCAGCGGAATCGGTTCTGCGAGTTGGAAGGCGTACATACCAATGCACATATGAAACTAGACGAACTGAATCGGTATTGTGAACTGAACGGGAGCTGCCGTATGTTCCTGAAACAGGCGGCGCTCAGGATGCAGTTTTCTGCGCGCGCTCATCATCGCATCTTGCGTCTGGCCCGTACGATCGCGGATCTGGATGGGTCCGTCGCCATTGAGATCCATCACCTGGCCGAAGCCATACAGTACCGTTAAAAACACAGTATGAAGGGTGCTTTTTTGCAATCCATCCTCATGGAAGCCCCTTTTTGAGGATGAACCGAGGTTTTTTGCCGATCCATCCTCATAGAAGCCCCTTTTTGAGGATGAACCGAGGTTTT
>CAZITX010000011.1:0-81529 GCA_964542305.1 uncultured Muribaculaceae bacterium
TTCCACTGTAGTTCTTTTTCCCGAAATCACTGCACTTCTTGTTCCTGTTTACAAATGTCTGATTGTTCATCAGAGCGATCTCCTGGGTAACGTAGCCGAGATAGGTAACTACTAAAGTAGTGTTGTCCGGGACATTGTTAAGGACAACACGTCCATCTGCGTCAGTACTGCCTCCGTTCATAGTTCCCCTGACAACAACGTAAGCCCCGATTACGGGTCCGGCATTGTCAGAAACTACGCATGTAACCGTACGACCTGACTGTTGCAGATCACCGTATGCAGCAAAGGATGTTCCAGTTGCAAGAAGCAACAGAAAAACCCCCGCAAACAGACGTTTCCAAAGAAAGTTTTTCATACGTTTAGTTTTTTGGTTAATAGATAGTTGATTAAGTTATTGTATTATTAGGTTTGTGTTTATAAGCACAGGTCTTTTCAATTTCCAAATATACAGGGTAAATATAAAAAAAATAAGTATTATTTTATCTGAAAATGACACTTTCTTGTCATAATTCATTATTAGCTTTCAGTTTCTTCCGAAAACAGGATTTCACCTTATAAATAAGAATTCCGTGAAAAATACGAATTATTTACCGGATAACCTATTCTGTAAAGGAGCAATTTTTGATAAAATAATACTTGATTGCCAGAGATTGTGAACTTATTTTTGCACCGTGAGAGAAATGCTGATTGTCTATCGGTTAGGGTTAGGTTAGTTAGTAAGAGAGAGGCGCATGCAACAGAAGAGGTTTATTGTTGCAATGCGCCTCTTATAATGTTTTTAGTACTATGAAATCATTTGAAGAAAGATTGAACGATTTGACCTCCGGCTATCAGGAACTGTTGTCCAGGAGAAACGTTGCGGAAGAAGATCCGTCCGGGTGGTTCTCTCGTTACCGTTATCCTGTTCTGACGGCCCAACACGTTCCTCTTGAATGGAGGTATGACCTTGATCCGAAAACCAACCCCTGCCTTTTACAGAGATTGGGTGTCAATGCGGTTTTCAATGCCGGTGCCATGTTGTGGAAAGGTCGTTATATAATGGTCGCCAGGGTGGAAGGGTTTGACCGGAAATCATTTTTTGCCGTTGCGGAAAGTCCGGACGGGATCAGTCAGTTCTGCTTTTGGGACAGGCCGCTGGAGATCCCCGAATGGGGAGAGCCCACAACCAATATGTATGATATGCGCCTGGTTTCTCACCAGGACGGTTGGATATACGGGATCTTTTGTGCCGAGAGGAAAGATCCGAAGGCTCCTGCAGGAGATCTTTCTTCTGCCGTAGCCTCGGCAGGTATCGTTCGTACGCGAGATATGATAAACTGGGAGCGGTTGCCCGACCTGAGATCCCGCAGTCAGCAGAGGAATGTGGTACTGCATCCCGAGTTTGTGAATGGGAAATATGCCCTTTATACCCGGCCGCAGGAAGGGTTCATTGACGCCGGGAAAGGAGAGGGGATTGGATGGGCTTTGGTGGATGATATAACCAATGCGCGGGTGGAAAATGAGGTCATCATCAACAAAAGATACTACCATACCATTAAGGAAATGAAAAATGGTGAAGGTCCGGCGCCCATCAAAACGTCCAGGGGCTGGATTCACCTGGCACACGGCGTTAGGGGCTGTGCTGCGGGTCTTCGTTATGTGTTATACCTTTATGTGACATCACTGGAAGAACCTTGGCGCGTTATTGCTGAACCTGCAGGTCATTTTATGGCTCCCCGGGGTGAAGAGCGCATAGGCGACGTTTCCAATGTGCTTTTTGCAAACGGCTGGATCCGCAAAGAAGACGGAACAATCCTGATATATTACGCATCGAGTGATTCACGGATGCACGTTGCCTCTACAACAGAGGGAATTCTGCTGGATTACTGTTTCAATACCCCGGAAGACGGGCTGACTACATCCGCCTCCGTTAAAACCATAAACAACCTTATTTCAAAAAACCGTCGTCTACGGTCTTAGGAACCTTCCCCGTCTATTGTTACTATACTGCCGTCTTTCCTGTATTCCAATTCGGTAACTTTCAGGCTGCGAAGCCATGTTTTACCTCCTGATGGCACACTGTCGTGAAAGAACAAATACCATTTTCCTTTGAATTCAACAATGCAGTGATGTGTGGTCCATCCTGTTACCGGAGTAAGGATCACTCCCCGGTACGTAAAAGGTCCGTAAGGGTTGTCACCCGTTGCGTAGCAAAGTTTATGGGTATTTCCGGTTGAATAGGAAAAGTAATATTTCCCGTTGTATTTATGCATCCATGAGGCTTCAAAAAAACGCCTGTCGTGATCGCCTGCTGTCAGGACTTGTCCGTCAGGATCAAGCAGTACCACATCCCGGGGTTCTTCAGCAAACTGAAGCATATCATCTCTCATTTTCACTACCCTTGCCGGAAGTGCCGGTTGGTCGTTTTCGGGCTCATGACCACATTCAATGGCCTTGTTATTGCGGTAACGTTGCAATTGCCCACCCCACAGGCCTCCGAAGTACATATAATGGGCCCCGTCATCATCTTTGAAAACACAGGGGTCAATTGAATAACTGCCATGTATGGGTGCCTCCATGGGTTTGAACGGACCTTCCGGCCGGTTGCTGACGGCCACTCCAATATGAAAAATATCGGTTTTGTCTTTTAAGGGAAAATACAGGTAATACACGCCGTTTTTGTATGCTACATCACAATCCCATAACTGGCGTCCGGCCCAGGGGATATCCTTTACATCCAAAGCCACACTGTGGTCGGTCACTTCGCCATCGGGAGTTTCCATGGAGAAGACGTGGTAGTCTCTCATATCAAAATGATCTCCGTTATCGTTTTCCGGAATGCCCGATTCAATGTCGTGGGAGGGATAGATATAGAGCCGCCCTTCAAAAATGTGAACGGAAGGATCGGCAGTAAATAATTGGGGTATCAGGTATCTTGCTTTTTTCATAATCTTTTTTGTTTGTGGATTGGTTAATTGTCTTCTTTTCTACGTGCGGCCAGTTCTTCCTGGATGGTGATCTCTGTTTTTTTATTGATCTTGTAGAAGAACAGGCAGGCTACACTCACAAAAAATGTCAGGGTGGGGTAAATACTCATGGACAGTTTGATGCCGTTAAGTGTTTCAGCAGACTGAATCGCAAGTTGCTCGTTATACCCGCAACTTGCCAGAACACCTGCAACAAGTGCTCCGCCAATGCTCAGACCGGCTTTCAGTCCGAAGATCATGGCAGAAAAGATGATGGCAGTGGCTCTCCGGGAATTCTTCCACTCGGAATAATCGGCTATATCGGCAATCATTGCCCAAAGTAAAGGCGTAGATACACCGTAGAAGAATCCGTGCAACATTTGAGTGGCGTAAACCGGAACGATGGCCTGTGGACTGTAAAAATAAAACATGAGCAGGCACAGGGCCGAAATGAAGAGACTGGTCCCGAATACATCCCGTTTGCCATACCGGTCTGCCAGGGGTTTGGAAATGGCTATGCCAACAAGTGTCATAACGATCCCTGCGCCATTGAACAGACTGAAACCGGATGTGGCGGCATCCGTATTGTTTAATCCTATTTTCCCCAGAAAAGCAGCCAGATGTTCATGGCTCAGGTAATGATCAAAATAGTAGACGTACATGCCGCCTTTCAGGGAAAGTGTAATGAAAACGAACACAGTTACTATGAGCATGACAATCCACGGCTTGTTCTTTACCAAGTCTTTAAGATCTTCTTTTATGGTTGATTTTTGTTCCGGTTTGGGAATGATCCTTTCCTTTGTGGTCAGAAAGGTTATTATAAAGAAAACCACACCCACGGCCGAAAAAAGGATCATGGTGTTCTCGAATCCTCTTGTTTTGTCCCCGTCACCCAGGATCAGTGCCAACGGCAGCAAAAAGCTCTGAACGATCAGCTGGGCTATGGTTACGGCCACAAACCGGTAAGAAGAGAGGCTGTTGCGCTCACGCATGTTCCCGGTGATCACCCCGCTGAGCGAAGCATAGGGCAGGTTGTTGGCCGAATAGACTACCACCAGCAGGAGGTAGGTGATGAAGGCGTAGGCGACTTTTCCTGAAGGACTGAAATCAGGAGTACTGAAAGCCAGTATGGCCATGGCCCCAAACGGTACTGCGGTCCATAGGATCCAGGGACGGAATTTTCCCCATCGGGTATTGGTCCTGTCTGCTATGATGCCCATAATGGGATTGAAAAATGCTCCGAACATGCCTCCGAAGAAAATAATAAAGGAAGCGGTGGCAGGAGGAATCTTGTAAACATCGGTGTAAAAGAAGGCCAGAAATGTCATCAGGGTCTGGAAGATCAGGTTGGCTGCCAGGTCGCCCAGGCTGTACCCGATCTTCTCTAAGACGGAGATCTTTTGGGTAGGATTGTTCATAACCAATAATTAAGATTTATATTACTTCAAAATCCAGTGTCTTCAGATCCGAATCATTTGATGAGGATCCGTACATGATCCGGTATTTCCCTGCACGGGGGGCCAGTTCATCTACGGATGCATCATAAAATTCAAAAGCTTTGGATTCCAATTCTATGGTAACATTGGTTGTGGCGCCGGCAGCAATGTTGACCCGTTTGAATCCTTTGAGTGATTTAATTGGTGCATCCGGATTGTCCAGGCTTTTAATGTATACCTGTACGACTTCATCACCGTCGTATTTTCCGCTGTTGGTAACGGGTATGGTGATTTTCACACCTTTGCCTGCTTTAACGTTTTGCCGGGACAGTTTGGCGTCTCCATAATCGAATGTGGTGTATGAAAGTCCGTAACCGAAGGCATAAAGGGGTTCTCCGCGGAAATACCTGTAGGTACGTCCCTCCATATCATAATTATCAAAATCGGGCAGCTGATCTGTAGATTTGTAGAATGTGACAGGCAATCTGCCGGCGGGATTGTAATCGCCAAAGAGAACATCGGCAACGGCCAGTCCGGCAGCCTGCCCTCCGTACCATGCCTGAAGAAGGGCATTGTATTGGGTTTCAATATCCCCGAATCCCATGGCGCTTCCGGAACAGTTCACCAGGATGACCGGTTTGCCGGTATTGTGCATGGCTGCCAGGAGTTCCTTTTGTACGTCGGGGAGTTCTATCTTAGTACGATCTCCTCCGCTGAAGCCTTCATAGGAAACAGGCATTTCTTCGCCTTCCAGTCTGGAAGAAATTCCTCCGACGACGATGATTGCGTCCGCATCTTTTACTCTTTGGGCAAGCGCGTCGAACTCGGCAAGGTTCCTTTCGGTAAGGCTGAACGTAAGGAATGCAAAGCCCTGATCGCCTTTGGTATAGTCAATCTGAATGTTGTAGGTCTGTCCTTTGACAACCGGGAATGTTGTGGCAGGAGTGGAAGATCTGAACCATCCGAATCTTCTGGCTGGTTCTTTCTGCTCAGCTACGGTTCTTCCGTTTACGGTAAACTTGAAGGTGTCGCTGCCAACGAGCGAGTAATACATGTTTCCGGTGAATGTGGCCACGAATTTGCCGGTAAGACGGGCCGAGATGTTGGTCTGGTTGACGTTGTCGGCAAAGCGATAATCTCCGAAAGTACGCATGTTGACGGTTGTGTAATAGCCGGAATTGGCAGGCGTACCGTCGAATTTTTGATTGTTGAAAAACTCTGCATAAAGACCTTTTCCGTCGTTGATGTCCGGCATGTGGTCGGTTGTAAGGTAGCGGTCCACCAGTTCGCAAGCCTTGTCATAGATTACTTCCGCTTCCGGAACGGCTTTTCTTATAGCATCTACAATGGAGATTGTGTTTTCGGCAGTGGGAATGCCGTTGTAATTGCCGTTATGCATGGAAACGTTGTCAGCATTGGGTCCTACAACGGCAATTTTTTTCACGTCTTTGGGAAGCGGCAATATTCCGTCATTTTTCAAAAGGACCATGGATTCCCTGGCAGCTTTCAAAGCAAGTGCCGTGTTTTCAGGACTGCTCAGATTACTTTCATCCAGGTCTTTCCAGGGGAGCATGTCTTCAGGATCGAACATGCCGAGTTCAATGCGGGAGCGGAGGATCCGTGTAAGTGCCACATCCAGATCGGTTTCATTGATCAGTCCTTTCTCAAGACTTTCAATGAGGGCTGCATAGCTCGTCCCGCATTCCAGGTCTGTTCCGGCCAGAACCGCTGCAGCACTTGCTGAGGCTGCGTCGGGATGGGTCTCGTGTTGTCCTTTTGTATAGAAATTGTTTATGGCACTGCAGTCGGAAAGCACCAACGATTCATAGCCCCATTTATTGCGGAGAATGTCCTGGAGCAATCTTTCGCTTCCGCAACAGGGTTCGCCTTCATATCGGTTGTATGCACACATAACTTCCTGAACATTGCCTACCTGCACGATTTCCTTGAATGCGGGCAGGTAAGTCTCCCAAAGGTCTCTCATTGATACAGATACATCAAATCTGTGCCGGAGAGGTTCGGGTCCGCTGTGAACGGCATAGTGCTTTACGCAGGCATGTGTCTTGAAATAGTCCTTATCATCACCTTGCATACCCTTGACGGTGGCTACACCCATAACACTTGCCAGGTAAGGATCTTCACCACTGGTCTCCTGTCCGCGGCCCCACCTCGGGTCCCGGAAAATATTGATATTGGGACACCAGAACGACAGGCCCTGATGCCAGATACCGCCCGTGGCTTCTGTCTTGCCGAATTCGTTATGGTCGGTTGTGTTCCAAACGGCACGTGCTTCGTCGGATACGGCAGTGTAGATCTCTTCTTGTTGCGCGGCATCAAATGTTGCCGCCAGTGCAATGCACTGAGGAAATACGGTTACATCGTCATAGCAAATGCCGTGGCATGCTTCATTCCACCAGTTGTAGGCGGGAATACCCAGGCGGTCAACGGATATGGAACCGTTCATCATGAGGCCGACCTTTTCTTCAGGAGTCAACAGTGAGAGCAGGTTCTCAACGCGTTCATCTACCGAGAGACGCGGATTTCTGAAAGGATACTCGTAACTCTTATTATTGCATGAAATAAGAGTAATAAGCGTAGCTGCGCAGGCTACAAATTTTAAAAGTTTCATTTATCAGGTATTTTAAGTTAAATCAGTTTTCTTCATAGTTGAAGCGTATTTCCTTAACAGGTCGGGCAGGGTCGTTTGTGGTCAAAAAAACATTGAAAGTTTTCTTTGTTGATTCGGCTCTGATTTTAATTTTTTCGCCGGGACGGATCACATCGCCTTTCCGGATATTGATATTTATATCGCTTTCTTTTTCTACGGCACGAATTAGAAGATTTACACTACCCCTGTTCTCTATTGTGAAATGTCCTTCAAAATTGCGTTTCAGGACTCTTTTCTTCAGTGTGGCCAGGGAAGGAGAAACCACCATATCCGGAATAGCGGATTCATTCTTGTCAAAACGATCCGTGCAAATACAGGAAGCGGATAGTTGAAAAGGCGTATTGATACCGTTGACCAGAATATCCACAATTTCTTTTCTTATTCCATAACTATCTGAATTATCAGGTATCTGAAAAGTAATTTCAATATTTGCTATTTCACCGGGAGCAATTGATTCTGGGTGGTTAGTTGTTATAAAAGAAGGGGATGTGCCAGGCCTGGCTTGAATTGCAACTGATCCGGATGATATATTGATAACAGAGATCATTTTTGTTTCGGATCCGCCAAGAGGAATGTATCCCATATCCACATGATCTGACGATGCGTATACATCATCAATAATTCTAAATTTATACTGTTCATCGACGGGAAGATCTACTGGAACTACATGGGCTGTAATGGCCAGTTTAACCAGGAACGTACCTTCTGATGAATAGATGTCTACATATCTGAATACTTTGCCTTTTTCTCCTGCCGGGTTAAAGCTGATGATGATATTGCCCAAGTCACCGCTTTCAAAGAAATCGTCTGTAAATAATGCATTTACACAGTTACAGCTGGGAGATATTCGTCCGAATGTTAATGGATGGGAAGAAGTGTTTACGAAAGAAAATGTATGAAATACCCGTCCATCCGTCTCATTAATACGGCCAAAATCATGCGTGATTGCATTGAAACTTAGCGAAGAAGAATTACTTTGCCCGTAGAGACCGGGAAAGAAAAAAATACATGCAAGTATGCTGCAAACGGTTTTTTCCACAAAAACAAACTTAGAACAAAAAGGCACTGCAGCCAATAAGATGAACCCGTATCAGAAGAAATGGTCTTATTTTGAAATATGTCGTTATTTTCCTGCGCCAGGAGTTTGTTGTATATGAACGGATTCTTTAATAAAATGGATGAATAGGGTAATTGTTTAGAATACTATAACTTTATTTTTACCTAAAAAAATAATGACACGTAATCTGATTACAATTCTGGTTATATTGTCTTCAATTACTCTGGCTTCTTCACAAAACCCTTCCCGCTATAACCTTCCCGGAAATATTTATCCTCAAGTAAACAAAGATAATTCGGTTACATTTGCTATTTATGCTCCCTCAGCAAATGCAGTAGTCCTTTCTCTTGGCAGGGATTACCTGATGAACAAGGATGAAAACGGTCTTTGGATGGTAACGTCTGATTCCCAGAAGGAAGGTTTTCATTATTATTCCATGAAAATTGGGGGACTCTCATTTGCAGATCCTTCTGTTTATTCATTTTATGGATGCGGCATGTTTTCAAGTGCTGTGGAAATTGCAGAGAATGAAAAGGACAGAGACTGGTACATGCCAAAGAAACACATTTCCCACGGGGCGGTACGTTCGCTGAGGTTTTGGTCTGACGTATGCCGTGAATATAGAAGGATGTATGTTTATACGCCTGCAGAATATGATACGAACTCTGAAAAACGTTATCCGGTCCTATACCTGCAAAATGGCGGGGGAGAAGATGAAAGCGGCTGGATATACCAGGGTTTTGCTGACGTAATTCTGGACAATCTTATTGCTCAGGGAAAGGCAGAACCCATGATCATAGTCATGAATAACGGTTACGCTTCCTTGCCTGGAAGTGACGATCCTTTTTCCGGATTTGAGAGTATGATGACCCGGGAAGTAATTCCTCTTATTGACAGCCGTTACCGAACCATTAATGATCGTACAAGCAGGGCAATTGCCGGTCTGTCCTGGGGAGCCAATCAGGCCTATGATCTGGGACTGGGATACCGGGATCTTTTTTCTTATGTAGGTGGGTTTAGCTACAGGGATCCAGCAATGCTTAACAGTGCCTATAACGGTGTGTTTAAGAATCCTGACACATTCAACGCCGGGTATAATCTTCTCTTCATCAGCACAGGTGAAACAGAAGGAACCTTTTTACAGGAAATGCACGAGATACTTTCCGGCAGAGGTATCAGGAATACTTATTATGTATCTCAAAACACGGGACATGAATGGCTTACCTGGAGAAGAAGCCTTCATACGTTTGCACAGAAACTCTTCAAACAGATCAATTAAAATGAGGATAATTTATATAATAGCCGCCGGATTGTTCACAATGACAGTGTCCCCTTCTTGCGGATCAAAGAAATCAATAGTATCAAGAGAACCTGTAAGTGCTTCAACCAATATTCCCGGGAAAGAATACCCCAGGATCAACCCGGACCTGAGTGTTACCTGCAGGGTGGAAGCTCCCGATGCGATTAAGGTAGAACTGGACCTTTCCAATAAAGTATATCCCATGAAACAGATAAATGATGGAATCTGGGAGGTTACATCCGATCCCCAGGTTCCGGGATTCCACTATTATTTTATCAATGTTGACGGGGTCAGAATCTCAGATCCGTCAAGCAAACTGTTTTACGGATGCGGTCTGATGGCTAGTGGAATTGAAATTCCGGAAGCCGGTGTTGATTTTTATCACCAGAAAGATGTTCCTCACGGTGAGGTCAGAATGCAGAGATATTGGTCAGATCTCACCCAAACCTGGCGGATATGTTATGTCTATACACCTGCAGAATATGATTTCAGCACTGAGAAACGTTATCCGGTGCTTTATCTGCAACATGGTGGCGGAGAAGATGAAACAGGATGGCCAAACCAAGGCCGGATGGACAATATAATGGATAACCTGATTGATTCCGGCGCAGCCGTTCCCATGCTCGTGGTTATGGACAGGGGGACTGCTATACTGGCGGACTCCGGCCCAACCACGATCAACCGTAACATTTTTGATTTTACGGCTTTTGAGCGGGTAGTAGTGGAGGAGCTCATTCCAATGATCGATGACGAATACAGGACGATTACAGACCGTAACAGCAGGGCGATCGCCGGGCTTTCCCTGGGCGGATTCCAAAGTTGGAGCATTGGCCTTTCACATCAGGATCTTTTTAGTTATGTGGGCGGTTTCAGCGGATCCGGGATGGTTAACTCTCCGGACGATTATACCCCTGAACTCAATAAAGAGATGAGGCTTCTATATGTCAGCATTGGTACTGATGAGCCTGAACATATGTATGCAGGAGTAAAAGCCTTTCACGATCTGTTGGATAATAAAGGGATAAAGCACGTTTATTACGAATCCCCCGGAACAGCACACGAGTGGCAAACCTGGCGCCGCTCACTCAATCAGTTTGCGGCCTTGTTGTTTAAATAAAAGTGTAATAATTTGTAATAGGCCTATTCTTCCATTCTCAGATTTTTAACAAATGCCGAGGGTGAAATGTTAAATTGCTTATGGAAACTGGTTGTAAAGTAAGATGGGGAAGAGAATCCTACCAGGTAGGCCACTTCATTTACTCTGTATTCCTGGGTAGATAACATTTCTGCTGCTTTTTTCAACCTGCAGATGCGAATATATTCGTTTGTGTTTAATCCTGTATTGGCTTTTATTTTCCTGTAAAGGGTAGATTTACTTGTACCAATCAATTGGGTGAGTGTATCAATTCCCAGATCCTGCTCAGCCATATGCTTCATGATCGTTTCATGAAGCTTATCCATAAAGGCTTTTTCAACATTGTTGAAAGAAACACTGTTAAAATGGGACAGGGGAGAATTCGCGAACTGTCTGTATGCTATTTCCTTATTTTTGAAAAGATTGGATATGTTGGCTATTAAAAGTTCAATCGCGAAAGGTTTTTCTATGTAACCGTCTGCACCAACCTGTAATGTTTCAATACGCGTTTCAACACCGACGGCAGCTGTAAGGAGAATAACCGGGATGTGACTGTATTCTATGTCGTTCTTGATGAAATTGCATAACTGACATCCATCCATAACCGGCATCATAAGATCGGTTACTACCAGATCAATCTTTTGCTCTTTAATAATATTCATGCCTTCCTCGCCGTTTGATGCTGTGAAAACATTGTATTCGGAAGAAAGCTCCCTGGAAAGGTAACGTCGCATTTCAGATGCATCTTCAACAATCAGGATCGTATGTTTGCTGCTGTCCGAGTCCGAATCCGGATCTGAATCCGTAAATTTGTCTTCCCCTGCATCCGTAGATACTTCATTAATAAGAGACGGTTGATCAATAGGTAATGTCAATACAAAGGAGTTTTTGTCTTTCACATCAGTGTCAATGACTAGTGTTCCTTTATGAAGATGCGCAAGAGTCCTTGCGTAGGGAAGTCCCAGGCCGGTGCCGTTACTTCCCTTAAGTTGAGCACTTACAGTGCGGATCTGGTAGAAAGGCGTGAAAATTTTTTCCCTTTCATTGAAGGGTATCAGGTCCCCGTCGTTGGTAACACGAATTTCCACATTCTGTTTATTCTCAGCTATGGCGAGTGATAACTCAATGCTGTTCTTACAGTATTTGATGGCGTTTGACAATAAGTTGCTGATAATCTTTTTAACGATTTCAGTAGAACACATCATCATGACGGGTTGATCCGGAATGTTGACTGTGTATGAAATGTGTTGTTCTTTTGCGGCTTTGGCAAAATATTCACACGTTTTCCTGACTATAGAGCAGATGTCTTCCTTAAGGAAGTTAACCGTAATCTGGTTTTTTTCCATCTTTCTTATATCAAGCAATTGGTTGGTCAGTTCCAAAAGTCTGTTTGTATTAGACTTGATAGTCATCATGTCATCCCTGGATGCTTCTGTATACTCTTTATGCAAAATGATTTTTTCTACAGGCATCTTAATGAGTGAAAGAGGTGTTCTTATCTCGTGTGTGATGTTTGTGAAAAAATTGATTTTTGCATCGTATATCTCTTTCTGTTTCAAGGCTTCCATTTGTTCTAGTTTGCTTGTCTCTTCAATTTTCCTTTTTTTGAATAAAAGAATCAAAAAAAATGTGCCTACGGCAGCAAGAATGAGAAAATAGAAAATATATGCGCATATAGATCTGTGAATAGGGGGTACCACTCTAATTGACAGGCTTTTGTATGATTCCGGAGAATTGCTTCCCAAAACCTTCACACTGAAGAGATAATGACCGGGATTCATGTCTGTAAATACAATGGTATTCTCTGTTGACACTTTCTGAATTGATTGCCTTCTTCCGCTTGAAAGCGTATACTCATAAAGGGGAGTACAAATGTTGGAATAATACAGAGCTGAAAAAGATATAGACAAATATGCCGCATCGGCTTGCCGGATGCGGATCTTATCTGAAGTGACAGCAGATTTTCCGTCGGTATTAATAAAATTGAAATCTTGGTCGGTTCCTGTATGAATATCGTAAATATAGAGGGGGGCATTGGTAATGGGATCTTTCAGGTTAGCCGGATTGAAGGTTATCATGCCATTGGTGGTTCCAAAGCATAACTGTCCGGAAGGGAACTGGTAACAGGAACCGTATGAAAACTGATTACCCACAATACCGTTATTGTCCAGATAAACTTTTAATACTTCATCTGTAAGCGGATCTAATGTGGTAAGACCTTTTGTGGTGGAGACCCATAACAATCCTTTTTGATCCTGAGTGATAGTACATGCAATGTTGGAAGGAAGTCCGTCATTGCGGGTAATATGTGTAAATGACAGGTCTCCTTCAAGTGATGTTCTGCACAAACCTCCTCCCTCAGTAGCCACCCATAAAATATGAGAAGAATCCTCAAAGAAATAGTTAATGTAGTTTGATTTCAATCCGTTTTCTGTGTCGGTCCTGATACTGTCAAAATTCTGCAGATCGTCGTTGGAGTGATATATGCCGGATCCGTACGTACCTACCCATACAGTCCCGTAACTATCCTGATATAGCGTATGAATAAAACGGTGTCCAGGACCTTCAATAAATCTAAAACTGTCTGTTGACCTTTCATATCTATACAATCCATATGTAGTCCCAATCAATATGGAATTGTCGGAGGTTTTTAAGATACATACACATTGATCGGTCGGCAGGCCCGGATGTTTGTCAATTTGATCAGATTCCAGATCGTATTTAAAAAGTCCTTTATTATAAGTAGCAATCCAAAGAAGATTCTCTTCCTGGAGCAAACCGTGAATATTCAGATTGGATGGAAACCCTTTCTTGTTAGAAAACCAAACAGAGCTTTTGTCAATGAAGCTCAATTTGTTGAGATTTCCGTCCTCGGTACCTATCCAAAGATTTCCGTCTGCATCGGGTGTCAGTGCATGGACAAGTTTTCCGAAAAAAGAGCCTTCATAACCCGTATAAAAAATTTGACCAAAACTGTTTTTTCTGTTGTGCCAAAGATTCAGACCGCCATAGTAAGTTCCCATCCAGACATTTCCTTCGTTATCTTGTAAAATGCTGATTACGTTGGTGTTGCTCAAAGCATTTCTTGCCGAGTCGTTAATGAAGGAGGTTGTTTTTTGATGATTATCGTAAACAACCAATCCGTCAAGAGTGCCAATCCAATATTCAGAGTCTGTTCTGGGTAAAAGACAATTTACCGGATGACCGACATTGATCAGGTATTCACTTTCTCCGCTATCCATGTTGAACTTGATCAGATCATAATTGTTTGTAGACAACAGAAGGTATTTCTCGTCTATGGTTTTTATATGAATAGGGTAGTGGGAAACATTTGTTTTGTCTGTGATCAGGGGAAACACCTCAAAATAATCGGTATCCGGATTGTAGCGACGAATATCTCCCTGATAGGTGGTGAACCATATATAACCATCCCGATCTACGCATGAATGCTGGGCATTGAAATGTCTTTCAGCTGAATATCTGATAAATTCGCCTGTACTTCTGCTTAATTTAAAAACAGAGCCGGAAGAGACAAACCAGACATTGTTATCCTTATCAACGTTGATATCGAAAAAACGGTATCCCTCAAGTTCCTTTATGCAGGAAACTTCGGATGTGTACAGATTATAGTACCCGGTCCCGTTTGTTGAGCAGCACCATAGCATCCCGTCTTGATCTTCGCACATTGAAAAAGTCATTCCATTAATACAACTCCGGAGATTTTGATCTTCCAGAACGGTGAAATCCTTGCCGTTGAAGCGACAGATTCCGTCTTTGGTTCCGAACCATAGAAATCCGAAATGATCCTGAATGGTACATGTTACAGTATTGTTGGGCAAACCTTCATCGCTCTTGTAATGCCTGAAATAGTAATGCCCGCTCCCAAATAATGCGTTTACAGACAAAACAAATAGAAGAAAAGCTGTCAGAATGAATTGTTTCATATACAATATGACCTGAAATTATAAATTACGAAGATACTCATACTTGTATAAAGAAATCATCCAAATACTTTCAAAATTGACTCTTAAAATATCACTATTACTTCTTTTGTAAATATACCGGACAAAACAGGCCGGGAAAAGGGAGAATATTTCATTATCGTTCACATGCTTTGACTTTTGATTCATTGATCGGGAGAAAGGAAATGAAAGGCTCTTTATGGGAGATTAGCAAATCAATATGACCCCATTTTATAATTATGTTCATAGATTGATAAATACCTTTAAAATTGAAACCAATTTAACCAAATTACTTATTTTTTAACCTATTATCTAATTTATGACAAAGCAATTATTATTTGTAGTAAAAATCGTCTTGATTTTTGCCGCATGCCTGACGGGAATAAACTCATATGCCCAGTCACGTGCTGTAAGCGGTAAAGTCATCGATGCTTCAGGTGCTCCAATTGCCGGAGCATCAGTCATTGTCGTTGGTAATGAAAGTATTTATACAGTTACCGACTTAGATGGAAACTTTGCGCTGGAGGTTCCCGCGGGAGCTAATCTGAACGTATCTTTCATCGGTTATCAACAGCAGGTTGTTCCCATAGGCAACCGAACTGTTTTTGAGATCACATTGATTGAGGATACAGAAGTCCTTGAAGAGGTTGTGGTTGTCGGTTATGGCGTCCAGAGAAAAAGCGACGTTACCGGTTCTGTTTCATCTGTCAAGGCGGAGGATCTAACCAACCGCTCTACCTCAGATGCTGCAAATGCATTGCAGGGTAAGGCAGCGGGTGTTCAGATTCTGAACTATTCCGCAGCTCCCGGTGCAGGCTCACAAATCCGGGTACGCGGGTATTCTTCCAATTCATCCTCAGGCCTGGGGCCACTGCTTATTGTTGATGGTCTTCAGGTAGACAACATTCAGTATCTGGACCCCCAGATGATCGAATCCATGGAGGTTCTGAAGGATGCGGCATCAGCTGCCATTTATGGTGCCCAGGCAGGTAACGGAGTGGTGCTGATCACTACCAAGACCGGCAAAAAAGAAATGGGTGCCGGTCAGGTCTTCTATAATTTCCAGAATGTATGGAATTCACTGGGAAAGGCGCCTGAAATAATGAATGCAGCGCAGTATATTGATTATAAAATTGCTGAAGGTGTTCTTACTCAGCAACGTCTTAATGAACTTGGATATGACGGTACAGATACCAATTGGGCTAAGGAGGTATTTACTACCAGTCTGACCAAACGTCATACCGTTGGTTTTATGGGAGGAAATAACCGGGGTCAGTATTATACTGCACTCAGCTATGTCAATGACGACGGTATAGTAAAGGGAGACAAGGATGTTTATGAACGTCTTTCTGCCCAGATCAACGCCGATTATAAGATCAAGGATTGGCTTACAGTCGGGACAAACACTTCTATTGAAAAGTGGAAAACCAGATCGGTCAGCCAGCACACTGAGTATGGATCCTTCATGATGGGAACACTGACACAGGACCCTCTTACACCTGTATATTTTCCTACTTATAATGACCTTACCCAGGATTTGAAGAATCACTATGATGCCGGAGACAATATCCTTGGTGATGAAAACGGATTTTATGCCGTTTCAAGGTACGCAGAGACTGACTCGGGTCACCCGTTCGTACAGAGAGATAAAGAAGACGTTGAGAATCAAGGAATAAGTATACGTGGTACGCTGTTCGCCAACTTAACTCCCATCAAGGGTCTGACGATCACCTCTAGGTTTGGATACCGGATTTATCAGAGTTATTACACCAGGTATGCCCCTCCGTATTATGCCAACTCAATGGCTTATAAAACAAATTACGATATCCAGGCAAGAGCGAACCACGGATACTACTACCAGTGGGAAAATTTCGCCAACTATTCTTTCAATGTCCAGAAGAATACATTCACCCTCATGGGAGGTATGTCTTATATCCAGAACAACTCTTTTGGTGTCGATGGAACGGGTTCCGGTCCTGATCCTCTTCAGGGATATGCTCCTAACTTCCGCTATTTGTCTTATCTGAACAATAATCCGGAAACATCAAAAAATGTGACCAGTTCTCCCGGAGTATCCGCCAATCTTTCCTACTTCGGACGTATCCACTGGAATTATGCAGACAAGTACAATATCCAGGTAAACTTTCGTGCAGATGCGTATGATTCATCAAAACTTCCAATAGATGCCCGCTGGGGATACTTCCCTTCAGTATCGGCAGGTTGGGTGCTTACCAATGAATCATTCATGCAAGGGATCAGCAAAGAGGCGCTCTCCTTTCTTAAGATCCGTGGATCCTGGGGTGTGAACGGAAATATTGCCGTATTGAGCAATTATCCTTATGCAACTACCATTTCCTACAATGCCAACTATTATCAGTTTGATCCCGCCTCTCCTAATGTATCTTACGGATCCAGTCCCTCCGGACTTGCAAATCCCAACCTTACGTGGGAAACTTCTGTTCAATGGAATGTTGGTTTGGAGGCACGTTTCCTGAACGACCGGCTTTCTCTGGGAGTTGACTATTACGAAAAGACTACCAAGGACCTTCTTGTCAGCATTTCTCCAGTTGCCGAGGTGGGAGTGGGATCTTCCACCATCAATGCCGGAGAGGTTGAGAACAAAGGGGTCGAGCTTGAACTGGAATGGAAAGATTCCAGAGGAGACTTCAGTTATTCTGTCAATGCAAACATGGCATACCTTAATAATAAGGTGACATTTCTTGATCCCACCATTTCCAGGATTACGGGTATGTCAGCACCTCAGGGGTATGAGACCTTCTCCGCGTTCGAGGTGGGATACCCGGTTTGGTATATGAGAGGTTATCAATACGAAGGGGTGGATAGCGCAACAGGTAAACCGATTATAGCAGATCTGAACGGGGATGGTCAAATTAATAACCTTGACCATACCATGATTGGTTGCGGTATTCCTGATCTGACTTATGGTCTGACCATCAAACTTGCATGGAAGGGTATTGACTTTACATTATTCGGTACAGGAACTTATGGTAATGAGATCTTTGCCATACATCATAGAACTGACCGTCTTTTCTACAACTCACTGGAGTACTTCCACAAGAATGCCTGGACAGAATCCAATAAAAATGCTTCCATGCCAAGTGCTATCAGTGTGGCTACTGACGCACAATTCTGGGGCTCAAGTGCCTCGATATTCGACGGATCATACTTCAAGATCAAACAGATCCAGCTAGGTTATACGCTTCCCCGGAATTGGACCAAAAAGATATTGGTCAGCAACCTGAGGATCTATGCTTCTCTGGATGATTATTTCACCTTCTCAAAGTATCCCGGTATGGATCCAGAAACAGCACACTCAGGAGCTGCCAATTCCATGGGATACGATAAGGGGTCCTATCCTACCAGGAAGAAAGCTGTTATAGGTATAAACATTGCATTCTAATAACCCAATTTAGATTATTATGAAAAAATATATCATTCCCATTTTGTTACTGACCTTAGGTTTGAGTTCTTGTGAGAAACTCCTTGAGATCGATCAGAAGGGAGTCATTTCTACGGACTCCTTCTACCAAACCGATGCAGATGCCGAATCTGCGTTGGTTGCTGCGTACGAGAATGCGAGTTATGGATTAGTCAGACATAATGATTATATCTACTCTCCGTACAATGCATTGCTTACTTACCCGTCGGACGATATTTACGCTGCCGGAGCCTTTTACGGTGACAACGATTTTCTTGCGGCTCTGACGGAGTTCCGTTACGATATAAACAACCAGGCCATTAGTAATCAATACAAAGGTTTTTATAAAGTGATCTACGGGGCAAACCTGGTAATTGATAATTTTGAATATGGCACAAGCGCCGTTAAGGACAGGTGTATTTCAGAAGCAAGGGTTCTTCGTGCTTTCAGTCACATGATGCTGGCTATCCTTTGGGGGACACCTCCGATAGTTGATCACGTACTTACAGGGGCCGATCGTCCGGGAAACTCGGAAAGTCAGGAAGCCGTACTCAGGTGGTGTGCCCAGGAGTGTATCGATGCTGCCAAGTATCTTGATGAAAGACAAAGCACAGGAGACAAACCCGGAGCTGTCAAGATCACCAAAGGCGCCGCCTATGCCTTTGCCGGTAAGGCACTTATGTTTGCTAAAGATTACTCGGCCGCTAAGACTGAATTGAAAAAAGTAATTTCTTCAGGCAAGTATGCCCTTGTTCCCGGCAACAGGATTGGAGAGAATTTCCATGTTCCAGGTGACGGCAATGAAGAAAAAATCTTTGAATTAAACCACGTGTACAATTCCAACATTGGGACCTGGAGTGGTCGTATTCAGCGTTCCACCTGGATGCAGATAAATCTTTGGAACTGGCGTGCCGACAGATTGGGAGGCACCCCAACCCACCTCTTTGGCGGAGGCTGGGGAATGATCCATCCTACTGCTGCATTTGCAGAAGCACTCATAGCCAATGACGGTCTTGATTCGTACCGCCGCAAGGCATGGCTCTTGACTTATGATGAGGTTCTTTATGATATGCCTTATCTTAGCGATAGTGATAATCCCACTCGTGAGGATAAGGAGAAAGATCCACGTCGCGGGATAGTAGAACCTGTGGGTCTGTATGGATGTGAAGGTTATTTCCATCTTAAAATGATTGCTCATGCAGATGATGTCATACAGGGGTCGTATTCTGACGTTAACTTTTTGATTATGAGGTATGCAGAGGTGCTTCTGATGTATGCCGAATGTTGTGCCCAGACAAACGATAACGATGGACTCCAATATCTGAACATGGTGCAGCAGAGAGCAGGTTCTCAAACCATAAGTACCGCCCTTACTCTTGATGCGGTTAAGAAGGAGAAACAGTTTGAGATGTGGATGGAAGGTTGTCGTTTCATAGACCTGCTACGTTGGGGCGAAGCAGCAGCTAAACTTGCCAGTAACGGGGATAGCATTCCTACGTTCAAAGATAAATTTGCCACTGAAAGCAGCGGCAAGCACGAAGGCTTCGTTGACTGGTCAGCTTCGAATGTGAACCAGGGAAAGGAACACGGATTCAAAACCGGAAAACATGAGCTTTATCCTTTTCCTTTCAGCGAAATATCAATCAATGAAAATATAGTACAGAATCCAGGATGGTAATTTTAGTTTTAAGTTTAGGTTTAGATTTTGGGTCTTGATTCATTTTGATTTTGTGCGGGAGTGGATCCCATAACCGGGATCCACTCTGTTTTTATCTTTATTAACGTTGCTAAAACAACAAAAAAACAATATTGTTAAATGAGATCATTATTCTTTTCTATCACAGCCGTTTCATTTTTATTGCTGGCGGCCTGTAATTCCAATTCGAAATCTGAAGGTAAAGTTCCCGAAATCATTCAGCCTGGAGAGCAGGCTCCGTTTGCCAATCCGGGACAAAGGAATTTTGGCGGATTCCAGCGAAGAGATACGACAGGTAAAGCCCCGGCTCCCCGTCCACGATTTCAGATGCCTGAAGCCAAAACGGTTCATTTTAACGATCTGGTAATGAGCGATCCGTTCATATATCCTCATCCCGAAACCCAAACCTATTACCTTACCAGTTCGGGCGGATGGATGTATAAAAGCAATGATCTTAAGATGTGGACCGGTCCTTATAAAATTATTGACATCACGGGACTTTGGCTGGAGAAAGCCGGATTTGCGGCAGCAGCAGAAATACACAGAATTGGAGATTCTTTTTACTATGCCGGAACATGGAGTGACCATAGTGATTTGATTGAGCAGGTCCCCAGAAGGTACAATGTGCCTCACAACCAAACCTATCTGCTCAGGGCAGATAATCCTGAAGGTCCTTATACTAGTTTTGCCATAGAGCCGGGTTATGATTACCAGCCTCGTGAATGGGATTGTATAGACGGAACGCTTTATGAAGAGGACGGGAAAATCTATATGATCTTTGTACACGAATGGACACAGCTCATTGATGGTACTATGGATTACATTGAACTTGCTCCGGATCTGAGTTACACTGTTTCTGAGAAACCCGTTACCATGTTCCGGGCCACGGAGGCCCCCTGGGCTATGGAAATGAACTCCATAGGCGAGGCTACATTTGGTTTGAAAATGCCGGGTTGGGTAACAGACGGGCCTCAAATGTTCCGTACGCAAACCGGAAAGCTTGGAATGCTCTGGTCCAGCTGGGGTAAGGAAAGGTATGTCCAGGGAATAGCGTATTCGGAATCCGGTACCATTGCAGGTCCCTGGGTGCAGGAAAAAGAGCCGTTCCTGTCCAACAATTCCGGACACGGGATGTTGTTCAAAACATTTGAGGGAAAACTCATATTCCTGGTTCATCACGCAGAAGAAAACGGACCCAGGAAACCGCAATACTGGAACGTGGATGATTCCGGTGACAAACTTGTTTTAGGTAACCGTATAAATATTTGATCTTATGAAAAGATTGTTTTTAGTTCTTTCCTTCGTTTTTATAGTCTTCCTGGGCAAGGCGCAGGACAAAAATTTCCATATTTTTCTGTGTTTCGGACAGTCAAATATGGAAGGAGCCGCCAGAATTGAAGCTCAGGATACATTAAATATCAGTGATCGCTTCCAGATGATGGCCGCAGTGGACGACCTGTCCCACGGACGTGTTAAAGGCAAATGGTACAAGGCCGTTCCTCCTCTTTGCAGAGAGAAAACGGGTCTTACTCCTGTAGATTATTTCGGCCGTACTTTGGCAGAACAGCTTCCGGAAGATCATACTATAGGTGTTATAAATGTTTCTATTGGCGGGTGCAAGATAGAAGCGTTCATGAAAGATAGTATTTCAGAATACGCAAAAACGGCCCCGGAATGGATGATACCAATGCTCAGGGCATATGACAACGATCCCTATAAGTGGCTGGTTGATCTTGCCAGAAGAGCACAGAAAGACGGAGTTATTTCGGGGATCCTGCTTCATCAGGGTGAGTCGAACATAGGCGAAGAGGATTGGCCTCTCAAAGTAAAAAGTGTATATGAGAATCTCCTTGAAGATCTGGATCTGAAAGCAGAACAGGTTCCTCTGATTGCCGGCGAAGTAGTAAATGCTGACAGGGGAGGAAGGTCTGCAAGCATGAACCGCATTATTGACAAGCTGCCGGAAACCATTCCCACGTCTCATGTGGTATCATCAAGTGGTTGCACCCAGTTTTTTGACCAGATACATTTTGATGCTGCAGGATATCGTGAAATGGGCAGGCGTTATGCAGCTGTTATGCTCCCTCTTATGGGATACGAAGCTCCGGTTTCCCGTATGTATCATGTTCCAGTAGAATCTCCCATCATCCATCGTTTTGGAGGTGGTGTGACATTCAATATCAGAGCCCCTCGTGCTCACTCTGTTTTTCTGTCTTCTCAGTTTCTTTCTGAGAATGTCACTTTGACAATGAACAAAGAGGGAATCTGGAGTGTAACTCTTAGGGTAGAAGATCCGGATATTTATCCATACAATTTCATAGTAGACGGTGTTACAGTATCTGATCCGTCCAACACCGATATTTTCCCCAATGAAGGATTTAAGGCCAGCTTGCTTACCATTCCCGATCAAAAGGCATTGTATCACATCAACGATGTGCCTCACGGACGTGTAATATATTGTACGTATAAATCCGAAGTTCTTGATATGAACCGTCCTGTAGTGATCTACACTCCTGCTGAATATGAAGACGGAGAGAAATCTTATCCTGTTTTTTATCTGATCAGCGGCACAACCGATACAGAGGAAACATGGTTCAAAGTGGGCAGGGTTAATACAATTCTGGACAATCTCATTGCGCAGGGAAAAGCGAAACCCATGATCGTTGTGATGCCTTACGGTAATATGATGAACGGGACGCCTATGCCATCTTCTTTGCAGGCGGCCGAAATGTATAAAGTGTTTGCAAATGAAATGACCGAATGCATTATTCCGTTTATAGAAAAGGAATTCCGAACTTTAAAGGGACGTGAAAACAGGGCTATTGCAGGTTTTTCAAGAGGCGGCGGTCAATCACTTTTCACGGCTTTTTCACATATAGACAAATTCGCCTGGGTATGTTCCTACAGCGCATACCTTACTCCTGAAGTAATGGACATATATTTCCCGTCTTTCACTACTGCTGCTCATGAGATCAACACTCAAATGAAACTGATCTGGTTCGGTATTGGCTCGGAAGATTTTCTATTCAAGGACGTTGTTAAAAATAGAGAATACTTTGACACTCTGGGAATTGAATATAAAGGAATAACCACGACAGGTGGTCATACCTGGATGAACGCCAGAACATATCTTGCCACCACATTGCAAATGTTTTTTAAATAAATTCTACCACCAAAACATCAATTATGAGACATCCAATTTTACTATCGATCTTTCTGCTGTTATCCGCTTTCGCTTTGAAAGCATACGGGCAGAATCTTCAAATCAATGATCTGGAATATTTTGAGGATACAGGCATTAATGTACTGGTCTACAGTAACAATTATGCCGGTATGTTCTGCGACGAAAAGACAGCAGCTATAGAATTGATACTAAGAGGCGAGAGAATAAGTACCGGTGGAGGTATCCGGCTTATGAACACTCCGGAACAATGGGATATTTTCCCGGATCTTGTCAACAGGACCGTCAATCGTGCCGACAACTCTATTGAATTGGAGCTTAAATACAATGATTATGATTTTACATCCCGAATCAAAGTTACCTCTTACGGGAAAGGTGTAAGGTTGGTTGTTTATCTTGACAAACCTGTTCCAGAGAAGTTGGTTGGCCGTGCCGGCCTCAACTGGGAATTTTTTCCTGCCTCCTTTTTTGGAAAAACGTATATGATGGACGGTAAACCGGGTATTTTGCCCTGGTATCCTGCCGACAATACCCATATGCTTCCCCGGAGTGAAAAAATTGAACAGTTCTACGGACTTTCCACGTTCGATGACAGAGGCCGGGACGAATTCATTGTCCCTCATCCCTTTTCCAAAGGAAATTCACTGGTTTTCGCTCCCGAAGATCCCGATTTGCGCGTATGTATTTCTTCCGAGTCGGAGATCAATCTCTTTGACGGGAGAAATCTTGCCCAGAATGGCACATTCGTAGTCCGTTCATTCCTTCCCGGAAATAAAACAGGCAAGGTTCTTGAATGGTTTATAGAGCCTTCCTATGATCCAAATTGGGTAAGAGAACCAAATATCGGGTTCTCACAGATCGGTTATACTCCGGCCCAAAAGAAAGTTGCTGTTGCTGAACTTGATAAGAATGCAGCTCCGGTGGAGATGGCAGACATCATCCGCGTTTCCGAAAAGGGAGAAGAAACAGTGGTCTGTAAGGCAGAGGTCAAACCATGGGGAGTATATAACCACAGGTATAACTATGCTACTATAGATTTTAGCGAAGTACGGGAGCCGGGCCTTTATTGTATAAAGTTAGGAGAAAGCAAGACAAATGTCTTCCCTGTCAACAAGGATGTATACCAGAGCAAATGGCATTTATCTATGGATGTATTCCTTCCGGTTCATATGGACCATATGGAAGTCAATGAAGGGTATCGCACATGGCACGGAAGGTCTCATATGGACGATGCACTTCAGGCTCCGGTGAATTACGAACAGTTTGACGGATACAGGCAGGGGCCTGTTACCCATACAAAATATGAATCATGGGAACATATTCCGGGACTTGCTGTAGGTGGCTGGTTTGATGCCGGTGACTATGATATTCAGAGCAGAACGGTAGTTTCCATGACTTCTGACCTCGTCTCTTTGTGGGATATGTTCCAACCCCTAAGAGACCAGACGTTTATTGACCAAAAAACCCAATTTGTAGACATTCACCGCCCCGACGGTACTCCTGATGTAATCCAGCAGATTAAGCATGGCGTACTCAACATCAACGCTCAGGTCGAGAACATTGGTTTTGTTGCACAGGGGATTGTCCAGGGCAATATGTATCAGTACCATCACCTGGGAGACGCTGTCACGATTACTGACGGTCTGGTATATAATCCATCCCTGGATCCCTACGAAACGGATGGCCGGACATCAGGGACCCGCGATGACAGGTTGGTCTTTACCGGAAATTTCAGTCCGGCCGGCACCATGTCCAACGTAGCTTCACTGGCATCCGCAGCCAGAGTGCTCAAACCTTATTATCCGGAGCTTGCGGAAAGATCTCTTAAAAATGCTTTGATGCTATGGGATAAGTACTTTGAAGGTGCTGATCCGGCTAACGCAGATAATCGCAGAATGAGATGGTTCCGTGGAGACAGCAGAATCAGTGCTGCAGTTGAACTCTGGAAAACCACCGGAGAAACAAGCTATAAAGATTTCTTTGAAGAGGCTGTTATCAAAGAAATGGAACCTGTAGAAATGAATTTTCCGGGTGCCCCATCCGGAAAATACTACAACCTGGGGACGGCTTTGAGCATCTATCCTCTGATGGGTAAAGATTTTCAGGACAAGGTTAAGGAGATCATTCCTGAATATGTTGCATCTATCAAAGAGAACAGTTCACAGACTCCTTACGGTGTTCCCATCTCCGGACGTGGATGGGGTGGTAATGACCAGGTTATCCGTTGGGCATACAATAATTACCTTGTATGGAAATTCTTCCCGGAAATGATCGATCCCGAACTGGTTTTATTGGGATTGCACTATCTCTTCGGTTGTCATCCTTACTCAAATGTTTCGTTCATTACATCTGTAGGGGTGAATACCAAAAAAGTCGCTTACGGCAGCAACCGGGCTGACTATACAGTGATCCCCGGTGGAGTTGTCCCCGGCCTTCTTCTGTTGGCACCGGATTACATGGAGAACAAGGATGATTATCCGTTCCTGTGGGGAGAGAATGAATGTTGTACCAATTCGATCCCGAATTTCGTGATGCTTTCACTTGCCGCCGAAGAAGTTGCTGCTGCAATGAACAAATAAGATCTTTACTAACAATATATAGTACCAATAATGATAAAAAGAATAATTCAAAGAGCTTTCATGACAATGGCAGTTGCATTGTGTTCTGTTTCTGCCCTTGCCCAAGGCAATACTTTTTGCAATCCGGTAGACCTTTTGGCCGGAAACCAGAGGGCCAGCCGGGGCGGAGAGCCGGTTGTGCTGATCTATCAGGACGATTACTACCTGTTTGTTACAGGAACAAGGGGATATTGGTATTCTCCTGATTTTCTGGACTGGACCTACGTGGATTCACCCACTTTTCCTGGCGGAGTCATATCTGTAATTGAGAAAGACGGCATTCTTTATGCCTGTTCTATGAATAACAAAAATGTTTACAAATGCGAAGAACCAAAGAAAGGGGAGTGGACACTAACTGCGACTCTTGACAGTGACCGATACGGTGACGCAAATATGTTTCTTGACGATGACGGAAGGCTTTATCTGTTTTATGGCTGGTCACAGATTATGCCGTTTAAGGTAGTGGAACTGGATGTAGACACGTTTAAGGAAATTGATGGTCCCCGTGTGCTTTTCTTTGGAGATTACAAGAATCACGGATTCGAGAACAGGAGGAATGAAGATGTGATCTTTTCCATCTTTAATGGCAGAAGAGACTATTTTGAAGAGGAATTCCCATGGATCGAAGGACCATGGGTAACCAAGCACCGGGGCAAGTATTACTTGCAGTATGCAGCCATCGGGCTTGAATTCCTTTCTTATTCACATGGTGTATATGTGTCAGACAATCCCATGGGGCCTTACGAATATTCCGAGCACAACCCCCTGACATTCAAAACTACAGGTTTTGCCGTAGGGGCAGGACACGGAAGTACGTTCCACGACAAGAACGGTCAGCTATGGACAATTTGTATGATCCCTGCCTGGTATGCCGGTAACGGCGGTGCTGAACTGGCCATCTATCCTACGGCAGTCGATGATGACAGGGTCATGTATTCCAACACGGCTTACGGGGACTATCCCCAGTACTGGCCCGGGACCAGAACAGATGCCGTTGACAACAACCTGACCGGATGGCTTCTTCTTTCCCACAAAAAACGTCTTGAAGTTTCATCGACTTTTGAGGATTTTATTCCTGCCAATGCCGTTGATGAGAATTTCATGACATGTTGGTCCGCCCTGACAGGAGACCCCGGTGAATACCTGACTGTTGATCTTGGAAAAGTCAGCGAGATCTATGCGATTCAGTGCAATTTTGATCACATTGGTTCAAAAGTGAGTGTAGGACGCGGATTCAGACCGTCACCCGCTCCGGATCGTTATCAGTGTTATACGGTAGAAGTTTCTAACGACAATGCTACGTGGGCCACTGTGATTGACAAGAGCGACAACAAGTTTGATCTCAGACACGATTATACTGAACTCAGCAAACCTGTTAAGGCAAGATACGTTAAGATTACCAATGTGGCCACTCACGATGAGGCCAAATTTGCTGTTAAGGATTTGCGTATTTTCGGCAATCCCGATGTTGTTGAAAGTGTTAAGGTTACAGATTTTAAAGCGGTCCGGAACCAGGCTGACCGCAGGGAGGCAACCCTTCTATGGGAACCGGTCAAAGGGGCTGATGGTTATGTGGTTCGTTACGGCATTGAACCGGATAAGCTTTACAACAGCTATATGGTTTACGACACCAATTTCCTCACGATCCACAGTCTGAATACATCTCCTGAATATTATTACGAAATAGAGGCTTTTGACTCAGGTCTTGATTACTATAAGGAAATATCCGAGATCGTAAATGGTACAGGTGCCGAGATTGAACTTACGAAGATCAAACCCGGAGAACGTCCTGCCTGGGGATGGGGAGGAGCAGACGTCCCGCGTCTGATGATCCATCAGGGTCAAAATGATTATGTATTTGAAGACATAGAACCTGGTTATAATTATACACTCAGACATTCTTACGGACCCGTTCTCTGGCAGGGTGAACTAACCGAAAAAGAACTCATTGGCGACAGCACCCAGCCCACAGTTACGGTTAATCTGACCGAACTTGGTGTAGGGACCAGAATTACGGGTATGCTTGAACTCAGGATCTACCCCGGAAAAGAAAAAGGAAAGATCGTGGTCACTACCAATTACAACCGAAGAATGTCCTTTGCCCCGTCACCCGTTGTGAATGAAGATAACACCGTAACCTTCAATCTGAATTCGCCCAATGCAAAGAACGTTCAGATCAATGCCCAGTTTGCCGAGAGACAGAACATGGACAAAAATGCGGACGGGATATGGACCATCACACTGGGCCCTGTGGCAGCTGATATCTATCCTTACAGTTTCATAGTTGACGGGGTAACCATCATGGATCCTCAGAATCCTGAATGGTTCCCCAATGAAAAATTCAAGAACAGCCTGGTAGAAGTAAGGGGAAAAGAGCCTCTTAACCATGAGGTTACAAACGTACCTCACGGAAGTGTTGATTATACATATTATTATTCAAAAACGCTTGAAATGTATGCCCCGGTTGTGGTTTATACACCCCCGGGATACGACCGGTCAAAAAAGAAATATCCTGTATTCTACCTGATCAGCGGGACGACGGATACAGAGGAAACATTCTTTAAAGTGGGACGTGTCAACTTTATCATGGACAACCTTATAGCACAGGGCAAGGCAGCGGACATGATCATAGTCATGCCGTACGGCAATCCCGGCTATTATCTGAAAGAGCCCAAATTTGTGGACTATTTCTCCAAGGATCTCATTGGCGATCTCATGCCGTTTATTGAAAGCAACTACCGTACGGTAAATGACCGGGACCATCGCGCCATTGCCGGATTTTCCCGGGGTGGGGGACAGTCGCTTCGCTGCGGACTCGGCAATTTCGATAAGTTCTCATATATCATTTCCTACAGTTCATATATTGGCACAGAAGAGTTTGAAAAGAATTACACGTCCATTTACGAAGATCCCGCCAAAACCAACAAGAAGATGAATTTATTCTGGCTGGGAGTTGATAAGGCAGATTTCCTCTACGGAGGCGCCACAGAGTTTATGGAACTTATGGATAAATACGGCCTGGAAACTGTTAAACTGGAAACAGAAGGTTTCCGGGGACACACGTGGATGGCAGTGAAAGCCTTTCTTAATGAAACGCTTCCTTTGCTTTTTCAATAAAGGACAATATACTAAATGACTAAACATATGAAAAAGATATTCTTGATTATTGCTATTGCTACTTGTGTATTGTTCAACAATCAAACCTATGCCCAGGAACGTCCCGGGGCACTTACGGGAAGGCAGTTGGCGGCCATGTTCCCTCCCGGGGTGAAATCCCCGGAGTATAATGCCGACGGAACCGTTACGTTTCGTTTCCAGGCACCAAATGCCCATAAAGTTGATCTCAACTGTCAGATGTTTGAGGAAAACAAAGCCATGACAAAGGATGAAAAAGGGGTCTGGAGCATTACCGTCACTCCTCCTGCTCCCGATATTTATCCGTATTGTTTTGTGGTAGACGGAATCCAGGTGACAGACCCGAATAATGTCAGCATATTCCCGAACGAGGGCTTCAAGAACAGTCTTGCAGATGTCCGGGGACCGGTTCCTGACTTTCAGGATATGCAGGATGTTCCTCACGGCAAAATATCCTACAGATACTATCATTCAAAGAATGTGGGTTTTGACAGGCCTTTGTGCGTCTATACCCCTGCGGGATACGATCCCAAAAGCAAAGAAGATTATCCCGTTCTTTACCTGGTGCACGGCATGACAGATACTTATGAAACATGGTTCAAAGTGGGGAGAATCAATATGATACTGGATAATCTCATAGCGCAGGGTCTTGCAAAGAAAATGATTGTAGTTATGCCTTATGCAAACCCTTATCCAGAGATGATGCGACGTGGACTGGCTACCAGGATGGATATGATGGGGACCGATCTGTTCACAAAAGAAATTCTCAATGAGGTGATTCCCTTTATCGAGCAAAATTACCAGGTCCGTTCTGAAGCCGGAAGCAGGGCAATTGCAGGTTTTTCCCTGGGCGGAAGACAGATTCTTGCTTGTGGCCTGGGTAATCCGGATAAGTTCAACTATGTCTGTGCGTTTGCTCCGGCAATTTTCGGCAACGAAGTTTCCACAAGCTTTGATGACGGAACTTACGCCAAGCCGGATGTTATCCGTTCCAGCCTAAAACTCATGTGGCTGAGTTGCGGAACTTCTGATTTTCTTTATCAGACCTCTTTGGCCCTTCACAATTCACTTAACGAACTTGGCATTGAGCACAAGACAATGTTTCCGGAAGGGGGTCATACCTGGATGAATTGCCGGGATTTTATTACCGAAGTAGCAAAACTTCTCTTTAAATAATTAAATATGAACAGAATAATTATTATAACGTGTTTAATCTCCTTGTTTGTCTCTCAGGAAATAAAAGCCCAGGATGCAAGGATCAAAATTGATACAGACCGCAAAATTGGACTGATAGACAAGAATATATATGGTAATTTTGTAGAACATCTTGGCCGATGCGTTTACGGAGGTATCTATGATCCGTCTTCTTCCGAAGCTGATGAAGATGGTTTGCGTACCGATGTGCTGGATGCTATCAGGGGATTGAATGTTTCTCTGACCCGTTATCCGGGAGGTAATTTTGTGTCCAATTACCACTGGCTTGACGGTGTAGGTCCGGAACGGGTCCCTCGCATGGAACTCGCCTGGGCTCGTCTTGAATCAAATGAATTCGGCACGGATGAATTCGTGGCCTTTGCAAAAAAAGTAGGGACCGAGCCTTATTTTGCCGTTAACCTGGGAACCGGATCCATAGTGGAGGCCCAGTCATGGGTAGAGTATTGCAATGTCAAAGAAGGACCTTATTATGCCGAACTACGCAGGAAGTATGGTCATGAAGAGCCACACAATATCAAGTACTGGGGCCTGGGTAACGAGATGGACGGGGACTGGCAGATGGGCCAGCTAAGCGCAGAAGATTACGTCAAAAAGGCCCGTGAAGCAGCCAAACTGATGAGGAGTACATCTCCTGACATCAAGCTGATAGCATCGGGTTCTTCCAACTATTCCGCAGGAGCCGATCCTTATCATTGGAATGCAACCATACTGGGAGGGCTGAAAGGCTATATAGATTACATCGCCTTGCATATGTATGTGGGCAATTACAGGAACAATTACTACGACTTCCTGGCAACTCCCCTGGAAATGGATCAACGTACCCAGGTAGTCAGGGGCATGATACTGAGGGAACAATCGCGTCGTCCGGTTTATATTGCCTGGGATGAATACAACGTCTGGTATAGGGCACGCAGTGGTGATGACGTTGTCGGGAACCGCGCTCTTGAAGAAAAGTATAATCTTGAAGATGCTCTGGTTATTACCGGGTTCCTCAACTGTTTTGTAAGGAATGCAGATATTGTAAAGATGGCCAATATGGCCCAGTTGGTCAATGTGATCGCTCCCATTTTCACTGAAGGAGATGAACTGTTCCTCCAGACAATCTATTACCCACTGCAATTGTTCTCAAGCAATATGAACGGTGAATCTCTTGATGTGTTCGTGGATAGTCCGGCATACGATACCACTCCGCGTTTTTCTCTGGGTGACAACGAAGCAAGCACACATATCAAAGACGTTCCTTATCTGGATGTGACTGCTGCTCTGGACGGTGATCAGTTGGTTATATGTGTGCTTAACAGGCATAAGGACAAGGCTATTTCCACAGAAGTCAATTGCCAGCAAGGCGCTTTCAGCGGTCCGGTAGAAGTATATGAGATCAACGGACCCGATATCAAATCCGAGAATGATTTTGGCAAGACGAATGTGCAGACCGTCAGGAAGAATGACTTGAAAAAGCCGGGAGCTTCTTTCATATACTCTTTCCCGGCGCATTCGGTTACCATGTTTAAAGGTAAAATCAAATGACTCATTTATAATATATATCATGAAAAGAATCACATTACATTCATTGATGGCACTTGCGGCTTTTGGGTTTATGTCGTTAACCTCTTATGCCCAGGTGGTTGAAGATTTTAAGACTTCAAGTACTACCCAAACCGGAAAGGAATATCCCATGGTTAATTCCGAAGGCAGGGTAAGGGTGCAAATCTCTGCTCCTGACGCCAATTATGTTCAAATTGACATTGGAGCAGTAAAGTATGATCTGGTCAAAGACGAAAATGGTGTATGGACGGGCGAGTCAGCTCCCCAGGACGAGGGATTCCATTACTATCAGTTGAATATTGACGGGGCATCGGTCCCCGATCCGGCAAGTCTCTATTATTACGGGGCAAGCCGTTGGGGCAGCGGAATAGAGATCCCTGCACACGATCAGGATTTTTACGCATTGAAGAATGTACCTCACGGACAGATCCGGGAAATTTATTATTTTTCGGAAACAAACAAAACCATGCGGCATTGTTTTGTATATACGCCCCCCGGATATGATACCGATCTGTCAAAACGTTACCCTGTTCTTTATTTACAACACGGTGGCGGTGAAAATGAATACGGTTGGCCTTCACAGGGAAGAACCGGTCTGATCATGGACAATCTGATAGACGAAGGCAAAGCCCTGCCATTCATTATTGTTATGGATAACGGAAGCTGGACCATGGAGAGGCCGCGCCAACGTCCTGCACAAGGTGAATCATGGCCTCCCAGAAATTGGGCGGAAGGTTTTATGAATACGCTTATTAAAGATATTATTCCTATGACAGATAAGAGTTTCCGTACAATAGCGGACGGCAAGCATCGTGCTATGGCCGGCCTTTCCATGGGCGGAATGCAGACAAAAGCCATTACCCTGGCCAATCCGGATGTCTTTTCTTATGTAGGTATTTTCAGCGGCGGGTCCATAACCGTTGAAGACGTACAAAATACGCCCGGTTTCAGGGATAATAACAAGCTGGTATTCGTAAGCTTTGGAAGCCGCGAGCTGGAAAATCGCAGACCCGGTTTCGGCGGAGATCCCCGTGAAGAAACCGAAAAGCTGAAAGAATCAGGCTTGAATGCCAATTTTTATGTGTCTCCGGATACCGCCCACGAATGGCAAAGCTGGAGGCGCAGCCTGTATCAATTTGCCCCATTGTTGTTTAAGGATTAACTTATTATGAAAAAGATAGTTACACTATTAAGTGCCGTTTTGTTAATGTTCAGTTTGGGTTATGCCCAGGAGAACACTACAGAAATAAAAGAAGATTTTAAACCTTCAACCCTTAACCAGCCCGGTAAAGAGTATCCCATGGTCAATTCCCAGGGGTACGCACGGTTCCGCATTGAAGCTCCCGATGCAACAGCGGTCAGCGTAAGCCTCGGTCTGGGGGGGCGCGGAGGTACTGTGTTGCAAAAAGCAGAAGACGGCTCCTGGATGGGAACGACAGCCGGTCCGCTGGATGAAGGATTCCATTACTATCATCTTACAGTGGACGGCGGAGTCTTCAACGATCCTGGAACACTGAATTTTTATGGTTCCACACGTTGGGAAAGCGGCATTGAGATTCCTGCCCACGACCGGGAGTTTTATGCAATGAAGAACGTTCCTCACGGAAAAGTACAGCAGGTACTTTTTTATTCTCCGAGTACGGAAAGCGTTCGCCGCGCTTTTGTATATACCCCGCCTTGTTATGACAAAGAAAAAAACAAAAAGTATCCTGTGTTGTACCTGCAACACGGATGGGGTGAAGATGAAACCGCCTGGTCCAACCAGGGACACGCAAACCTGATCATGGACAATTTGATCGCAGCGGGCAAAATTGAGCCTTTCCTCATTGTGATGACCTACGGTATGACCAACGAGATCAAGTTTGGCAGCGGGCTCAGGAATTTTGATATCAAGCCGTTCCAGACCGTTCTGGTGGACGAACTGATTCCTTACATTGATGAAAATTTCAAAACCATTGCCGATAAAGACCATCGTGCCATGGCCGGTCTTTCAATGGGTGGCATGGAAACCAAAATGATCACACTGAACCGTCCCGAGGTGTTTTCTCATTATGCCCTCTTAAGCGGAGGTGTTTACGCTCCGGACGATATCAAGGACAAATCCCAGGTGAATCTCATCTTTTTAAGTTGCGGCAGCAAAGAACGCCCCGATGGTATAAAACAAGCTACAACCGAACTTAAAAATGCAGGATTCAACGCTGTAGGATACGTCTCGGAAAATACCGCACATGAATTCCTCACCTGGAGAAGAAGTTTGTACCAGCTTGCCCCGTTACTTTTTAAATAGTCCTGATATATAGATTCTAATCCTACTCGATTTTATCTAAAAGATATTCGTAACCACAATGCATTATTATATGAAAAAAAAATTATTGACATTAGTATTTTCTCTTTGTACCATTATTGTTACGGCACAGGCCTTCCAAATGCCGGCAGGACCGGAAGAGGGTTCATATTCCAGGAGCTGGGAGAACGTAAATTACGGCGCAGACACCCTGGAAAGCCACAATTTGGATATATACCTCCCCAAAGAGCAAAAAAACACGTATCAGGCGGTAATCGTGATTTACGGAAGCGCGTGGTTTTCCAACAATGCCAAAGCGATGGCATCCGCATCTATTGGGACTCCTCTTCTGAATGCGGGTTTTGCCGTCGTCTCAATTAACCATCGTTCCAGTATGGAAGCCATTTGGCCTGCACAGATTCAGGACGTAAAAGCAGCCATACGTTACATTCGCGCTAATGCTGATATGTATAATATTGATCCATCGTTTATTGGCATCACCGGATTTTCGTCCGGAGGACACCTTGCCACTTTTGCGGGTGTCACAAACGATGTAAAGACACTTGCATCAGGCGATGTTACCATAGATATTGAAGGCACTGTGGGCAATCATCTTTCTGCCAGTAGCAGAGTAGATGCTGTCGTAGACTGGTTTGGTCCTGTAGATATGGCCCGTATGTCAAATTGCGAAGCTCCGAACGATGCTTCTTCACCCGAAGCCGTGCTTATAGGGAAGAAAGACCCTCGCCTGGAACCTGATTGGGTTAAACTTATAAGCCCCATCAACTTTGTAGATAAAGATGATCCGGAAATCCTTATCCTTCATGGAGATGCAGACAATGTGGTGCCTCATTGCCAAAGCGTTTACCTGAAAACTGCATACGACCAATCCGGAGGTATAGCCACCTTCATTTCTGTTCCCGGTGGCGGACATGGTCCCGGTTGTTTTGACCCGCAGTATTTCAAGAATATGACAGACTTTTTCATTGTACAGAGCAACAACTAATACGATCAATTATAAAATAAAACATTATGTTTAGAAAAATTTCCATATCAGTAACTCTACTGTTGATTGGTGCAGTAGCCATTGCTCAGAATCCTATCATTCGGGATCAGTTCTCAGCGGATCCATCTGCACTTGTAGTAGGAGACAGGATCTATGTTTTTCCTTCTCACGATATACCTGCGCCTGATGATTTTCCACGCAAAGACTGGTTCTGTATGCAGGACTATCACGTTTTCTCATCGGACAACCTGACCGATTGGACAGACCACGGGGTGATCCTGGACCAGAAAGACGTTCCTTGGGGGAACCCGAAGGGCTATTCCATGTGGGCTCCGGATTGTGCCGAAAATAACGGGAAATATTACTTTTTCTTCCCTGATTTTATGAAAAGTGACGGCCAGGAGGGTCATTTCAGTCCCTTCCGTGTAGGAGTTGCTGTGGCAGACCGGCCCGAAGGCCCTTACACTCCCCGGGAAACCCCTATTGAAGGGGTCTTCGGGATCGACCCGTGCATTTTTGTTGATGACGACGGACAGGGATACCTGGTATGGCCCGCCAGAGGGATCAACATTGCAAAACTCAACGATGACTGGTCCGAATTGGCCGAAGAGCCCACACCCGTGGGGAACCTTCCTTCTCCGGGTCTTATCGAAGGCCCTTACCTGTTCAAGGCAAACGGCATATATTATATGACGTTCCCCTGGGCACGTAAAGATACAGAGGTGCTGGCATATTCTACGTCAGATAACATTTACGGCCCTTACGAGTTCAAAGGTGTCTTTTTTGAAGAATGGCCAAACAAATGCTGGACCAATCACCATTCCATCATCAACTTCAGGGATCAATGGTACATCTTCTATCACCACAACGATTATTCACCTGATTTCGACAAGAACCGTTCGGTATGTGCAGACAGCCTATTCTTTGAACCCGACGGAAGTATCCGGATGGTAAAACCTACCTTCCGCGGTATTGGAATCACTAAAGCTGCCTCTGAGATCCAGATGGACCGTTACTCTGAAATCAGTGAATCCGGAGCTGCCATAGCGTACCTGGATACTACCGACTATTTTGCCGGATGGAAAACTGTTTTTACCAGTCCGGATTCATGGGTACAGTACAACACCGTCCGGTTTGAAGGTGACTGCCGCCGGGCCGTCCTCCGGGTAAAAGCTCCCCTGGGAGGAAAGTTGCTTCTGCAGAGCGGGAATAAAACCCTTGCCAAAGTCAAGGTCCCCGTGACAGAAGACTGGAAAGAGATCACGGTTCGTGTTAAAGGTATTAAGAAAGGCATACATCATCTGACAGTGAAGTCCGTGAGTGACAAGGAAACTTGCCTGGACTGGCTCAGATTTACAAAATAAAAAACACCATGAAAAAACTGTTGTTTTTGTGCTTTGCACTGTCATTGTTTGGCTGCGACAACCAAAATCCTGTGCTGACCATTGAAGGCGGAAAGATTCAGGGAGTCAAAGCCGAGTCTGAGGGAGTGTATGTGTACCGGGGTATTCCTTTTGCAGCTCCTCCCATCAAAGAGCTCCGGTGGAAAGCACCTCAGCCTGTCATTCCGTGGGAGGGGGTCAGGATTGCCGATACATTCGGACATCCGCCTTTCCAGGCCGCCCATTATCCCGGCGGTTATACCACAGAGTGGGGGTATGGGGACGAGTCCGCTTACAGTGAGGATTGCCTGTACCTGAATGTGTGGACAAAAGCGCCCGGACAAACCGGCAAAAAACTTCCTGTAGCATTGTGGATCTTTGGGGGCGGATTAAGGGAAGGATGGGGATCCGAACCCGAGTTTGACGGGGAAGCCTGGGCCGGCAAGGAGGTGGTTCTGGTCACTTTCAACTACCGCGTTGGTGTTTTTGGTTTCTTAACCCATCCGGAACTTAATGAAGAAAGTTCAAACAATGTATCGGGAAATTATGGCATTCTTGACCAGATTGAAGCCCTTAAATGGGTTAAGAAAAACATTGCACAATTTGGAGGAGACCCGGATAATGTTACCATTTTCGGACAGAGCGCGGGAGGACGCAGCACAAAGACTCTGTGCGCTTCTCCGCTTGCCCGTGGCCTTTTCAATAAAGCGATCATTATGAGTGCAAGCGGTTTAACATTGCCTGGACCTGCTGCTACTGCGGCACCATCCGCAATGTCGTCCTATATGCGTGCTTTTGCCCCTTTGACGCTTGAAGAATCAGCGCAGCAGACAAAAGAGGTAATGGACTGGGCAGGTCTCACAAGTCTGGAAAAAATGCGTGCTGCTTCTACCGAAGTTGTTTTTGCTCTGGGAACAATTTATCAGTCAGTTACCGGAAATCGTACCTGGATGTCTTCCGGAATGATTTCACCCATAGTAGACGGTTATGTTTTAGAAGAGAGTTTTGATGATGCAGCCGTCAACAATAACCTGGCAAATGTTTCGTATATGATTGGGTTTACCCTGAACGACATGGGTAATATGGCTCCGGGCATTACAGATTTTTGTCTGAATCGTGAACAGACAGGGGATAAGGCGTATGCCTATCAGTTTGCACGTCCTCTTCCTACCGATGGCAGGGAAAATGTACTGAAAGGAGCATTCCACTCTTCGGATCTATGGTATGTATTCCAGTCGTTCAGGAACAGCTGGAGGCCCTGGACCGGGGGTGACCGTGCTCTTTCGGAAGTGATGCTGACTGCCTGGACCAATTTTGCCAAATACGGTGATCCCAATGGACAGTATGAAGGAGAGTGGACTCCCTGCACAGCCGATACCCCAAAGTTCATGATATTCAAACTGGATGATAACGATACGGAAAATTCAGAAATGGGTGATCCCCTGAAACCATGAGGAAAGCAATCGTTGTTTTTGCCATTTTGTTATCTGTTGGAGTGATAGCTCCATCAGCATGTTTCGGACAATTTTTCGGCGACAGGAACATCAACAGGGACAGCCTGTTGAGGGTAAGGGACAGTCTGAACAAGCTTACAGTGGCCGACCATGCCCAAATGATGGCTCAGCTGGGTCTAAAAGCCGTACGTCCCGGGCGTGATCCCAATTCCACGGATCCGGACAGGCAGCCGAACTACGATGAGCTGAAAGCGAATCCCTATTGTTTTTATCCCGATCCTCTGATTACATTCGACGGCAAAAAAGTAGAGAATGCCCGGATGTGGAACAAGATCAGACGACCTGAACTTGTAAGAGTTTTTGAAGAGGAGCTTTACGGGTGTATTCCGGTTAATGTTCCTGACGTTTATTGGAAAATCATTAAGGATGAGAAAGCAGATTTGGGAGGAATACCTGTAGTGATACGCCAGTTGCTGGGTGTGGTGGATAATTCGTCATACCCGGAAATCTCCGTTGAAATACAGGCACAGATCGTATGGCCGGATGACGGCCGGAAAAACATGCCAGTCATTCTGGAATTTTCCTGGATGATGACAGATCCCCGCCATCCGTTCGGACAGGGAAAACCCTGGCAGCAAATTGTTGTGGAGCGGGGCTGGGCTGCTGCACAGATCGTTCCCACCTCTGTTCAGGCTGATGGCGGTTATGGTTTGAGGGAAGGTATAATCGGGTTATGCAACAAAGGCCAATACCGCAAACCTACCGACTGGGGATCGCTCCGTGCCTGGGGATGGGGTGCTTCCAAAATGATCGATTATTTCGGGACAGAAGATCTGTTTGATGCCACAAAGGTGGCTGTTGAAGGGGTTTCAAGGTACGGCAAGGCAGCATTGGTGGCCATGGCTTTTGATGAAAGGATTGCAGCGGGCTTTATCTGCTCGTCGGGGAAAGGGGGAGCTGCCCCGTGGCGCAGAGATTGCGGCGAGAGCCTCGGCAATCTGGCCTCTGACGGCGAATACCATTGGATGGCAGGGAATTTCATAAAATACGGAGCCGATCCGCTTACCGGGGACGACCTTCCCGTTGACCAGCATGAACTGATCGCCTTATGTGCTCCACGTCCCTGCTTTATCTCGGCAGGGAGCTTTGAGGCCGATAAATGGGTGGATATTGCCGGTATGTTCATTGCTGCTTCAAAAGCTTCGCCTGTGTATGAGCTTTTGGGCAGGAAGGGATTGGCTACAGATGTGTTACCGGTAGTGGATTTTGGATTGCTGGACGGGGAACTGGCTTATCGGCAGCACCATGGCGGTCACGAAGCCGGTCCCAACTGGCCGTACTTTTTGGATTTCTTTGCCCGTTACATAGAACCTTCGCAGTAACGTCCAAGTTCGAGGTACCGCTTGTAAGCCTTGTCGTAGGCTGCCACCAATGCTTTGCGGGGGGTGTATGTCATGGCAAAGCCCGAGCTCATGGCTTGTTGGGCTTCTTCCACCTTGGTGTAGAGACCGGCAGCCGTGGCAGCGAACATGGCTGCCCCCAGTGCACAGGCCTGATCCGTACGGCAAACCTCAATGGGCATATTCAGCACATCGCTAAGTGTTTGCATTACGAACGGGGATTTCAAAGCAATCCCGCCTATACCTATTACGTTGTCTATCCGCACTCCCTGGCTCCTGAAACGTTCTACAATAGCCCTGGAACCGAATGCAGTAGCTTCCACCAATGCCTTAAAGATGTGAGGGGCAGAAGTGCCGAGTGTAATGCCGGCAATGGCGCCTTTGAGCAGTTGGTTGGCATCGGGGGTGCGGCGGCCGTTCATCCAGTCGGTGGCAATGAGGGTACTTTCTTCCAGAGGGATTTTTTCAGCTTCGGCAGTAAGCGCAGGGATGATCTTTTCCGAAAGAGCATCTGCCAGGTTTTCATCCGGCAGCAGTTCTTTGAGGGGGAACTCGAGAACCCTTCTGAACCAGGCGTAAACGTCCCCGAAACCCGATTGTCCTGCCTCCAGGCCGATCATTCCCGGAATAACTGACCCGTCCACCTGGCCGCAGATACCGCGGATAAGGTTAGATCCGATATCCTCATAGGAGGCGACCATAATGTCGCATGTGGATGTACCTATGACCCTTACAAACGTGTGCGGTGTAATGCCTGCTCCTACGGCACCCATATGGCAGTCAAAGGCACCTCCTGCAACCATCACGTTGGTAGTAAGGCCCAGGCGATCGGCCCACTCGGGTGTCAGAGTACCTACCGGTTTATCGGCTGTAAAGGTGTCTTCATAAAGCCGGTCCCGGAACCCGGCCAGCAACGGATCAAGTGCCACCAGAAAATCTTCTTCGGGCAAGCCTCCCCAGCCGGGATGCCACATGGCTTTGTGCCCCTGTGCACAGCGGCTTCTGACTATATCTGATGATTTTTTTACCCCGGTGAGCAATGCCGGCATCCATTCGCAGTGCTCTACAATGGAGTAGGCCTTTTCTCTTATGGCCTTGTCTTCCCGGAGAACGTGCAACGCCTTGGCCCAGAACCACTCGGAAGAATAAATGCCTCCTTCGTAGGCAGTGTAGTTGATCTTCCATGTACTGCACAGTCGGTTGATCTCCTCCGCCTCGGCAATGGCCGTGTGGTCTTTCCAAAGCACGAACATGGCGTTGGGATTACCTGCAAATTCGGGCAGGAGGGCCAGCGGAGTGCCTTTCTTATCGGTAAAAACTGGCGTACTTCCCGTAGTATCAAAGGCTATTCCGACAACATTGGCGGCTGTTCCGTCGGGAGCCTGCGAGAGGGCTTCCCTGACCGATGATTCAAGCACTTCAATATAATCCAGGGGATGTTGACGATACATGTTTGCTGCGGGTTGGCAATATTTTCCCTCCATCCAGCGGGGATAATATTTAACAGATGTAGCCACTGTTTCACCCGTACGGGCATTCACAATTACCGCACGGGCGGAATCGGTCCCGTAATCCAGTCCTATGACAAATTTATCCATACTAAGAAAGCGCTTTATTCAACATGTAATAGATCTCGTTAAGCTGCAGGTCTTTCTTAAACGAATTTACGGTGGTGTTTTCATCAATTACAACCAGTTCTATGCCTGCCATTTCAGCGTAATCCTGCATGTATTCAACGGTCAGGTCGTAAGAAAAAGCGGTATGATGGGTTCCCCCGGCAAGGATCCAGCAGCTTGTCCCCACTTCAAAATCTGGACGGGGTATCCATAGAGAGGAGGCTACCGGCAATTTGGGCAGCGATTTGGATTTAATGCAATCCACTTTGTTCACAATCAGGCGGAAACGGTTTCCCATATCAATAATGGTGGATGCAATTCCTTCCCCGTCTTTGGATGTGAATACCAGCCGGGCAGGGTCGTTCTTGCCGCCTATACCCAGCGGATGTACCTCCAGGCGAGGTTTTTTCTCTGCAAGCAAAGGAGAAACTTCCAGCATGTGAGCTTGAAGGATAGCACTCTTTTTACCGTCAAAATGAATAGTATAGTCTTCCATGAACGAACAGCCTTTAGGCATCCCCTGGCTCATGAACCAAACGGTGCGTGTGAGGGCGGCTGTTTTCCAGTCACCTTCGGCCCCAAAACCGTATCCTTCAGCCATCAGACGCTGACAGGCAAGTCCCGGTAGCTGATCCAGACCGGCCAGATCGTCAAAATTGGTGGTGAAAGCCTTGGCTCCTTTTTCTTCCAGGAACCGGCGCAGGGCAATTTCTTCACGGGCTGCCCGGAGTACCTGATCACGGTCTTTTCCACCTTCTTTGCAGTTATCGGCTACCAGGTATTGGGCTTCGTATTCGGCTACCAATGCAGCCACTTCTTCATCTGTAACCTGAGATTGGACGGCTACCAGTTCGGCTATGGGACAATAATCCACATGATACCCCAGTCGCATTTCAGCTTCCACTTTGTCTCCGTCGGTTACGGCCACATTATTCATCTGGTCCCCAAAGCGGATGATTCTCATATCGTGTGCATCGGCCCAGGCGGCTGCAACGCGCATCCATACTGCGATCTGTGCCTGAGCCTTTTTATCCTGCCAGTGGCCTGCTACCACTTTCCGGTTTTTACGCATTCGGGTAACCATATGTCCGAATTCCCGGTCTCCGTGAGCACTTTGGTTCAGGTTCATAAAGTCCATATCTATCTTATCCCAGGGAATTTCTTTATTAAACTGCGTATGAAAATGAAGCAAAGGTTTTCTGAGTGCCTGCAACCCGTGGATCCACATTTTTGCAGGAGAGAAAGTATGCATCCAGGTTATTATTCCTATGCATTTTTCGCAATTATTGGCTTCTTTAAAAGTGGCCGTAACCTCTTTCTCTGAATTTACCGTTCCTTTATAAACGACTTTCACGGGAAGGTTTCCCGATTCGTTCAGTCCTTGTACCATTTGGTTGGAATGAGCATCCACGGCAATGACCGCATCTCCTCCATACAGAAGCTGGGCTCCTGTTACAAACCATACTTCAAAATTTTCGAATGCCATAATTATATTTTTTTAGATTTAGATTTTTACAAAGGAAACAAAAATGGTTATGTAGGGTATGAAATAAGAATTCATTTTTATACAAAAATAGTCCATTAGGAAGCTAAAAAAATATATTTTAATCATATTTGAATGATAAATAATAAATAAAAACGTATCAAATATGATGAAGTTTTTAACTGTCACTTTACTCTCTTTATTGATTCATGGCTATCCAATTGATCCCGTGTCGTTTACATCGGTAAAAGTTATGGATGCTTTCTGGGGACAACGTCTGAAAGCCAGCCGAGAGGTTACCGTACCCCTGGCTTTTAGTAAATGCGAAGAAACCGGACGTTATGATAATTTTGTGAAAGCTGCCCGTCCCGGTCCGGAAAACGAAGTTAAAGGTTATTCGTTTGATGATACCGATGTTTACAAAACAATAGAAGGGGCCAGTTATTTGTTACAGACTTATCCGGATAAGAATCTGGAAGCATACATAGACAGCATATTGGTACTTGTGGCTGCCGCCCAGGAGCCCGACGGGTACCTTTACACGGCCCGGACCATGAATCCCGAAAATCCTCATGAATGGGCAGGGAACAAGAGATGGGAAAAAGTAGAAGAACTGAGCCATGAATTTTACAACCTGGGACATATGGTGGAAGGAGCCATAGCCCATTACCAGGCTACCGGTAAAAAAACTTTCCTGGATATTGCCATTCGCTATGCAGATTGTGTTTGCCGGGAAATCGGAGAGGGCCCGGAACAGGTTGTCGCTGTTCCCGGACACCAGATTGCCGAGATGGCACTTGCCAAACTTTACCTGGTTACAGGAGATGAAAAATACCTGGATCAGGCGAAATTTTTTCTGGATAAACGCGGATACACTTCCCGCAAAGACCTTTACAGTCAGGCCCATTTGCCCGTTGTTGAACAGGAAGAAGCAGTAGGTCATGCGGTACGTGCTGCATACATGTATTCCGGTATGGCAGATGTAGCAGCCCTTACGGGAGACAAGTCCTATATTGATGCCATTGACCGGATATGGGAAAATATCGTAACAAAAAAATATTACATAACCGGTGGAATAGGGGCAACCAATCACGGAGAAGCTTTCGGAAAAAATTACGAGTTGCCCAATATGACTGCTTATTGCGAAACCTGTGCGGCTATTGGAAATGTATATGTGAATTACCGCCTATTCCTGTTGCACGGCCAATCCAAATATTACGACGTTTTGGAACGGACTTTATACAACGGATTAATTTCCGGCGTTTCTCTTGACGGGGGTGCTTTCTTTTATCCCAACCCGTTGGAATCTGCCGGGCAACATCAACGTCAGCCCTGGTTCGGCTGTGCCTGCTGTCCATCAAATATAAGCCGTTTCATACCATCTCTTCCCGGATATATTTATGCCGTAAAAGATAACAGTCTTTACGTGAACCTTTTCATGTCCAACACAGTGATAAGCCGTATTGAAGGTAAAGAAATGATCCTGAGTCAGCAGACGAATTACCCATGGGAGGGAGGTGTCAGGATAACGATTGACAAAGCTACCGGTAAAAATGTCATTTTTAGGATACGAATTCCCGGATGGGTACAAAATCAGCCGGTTCCGGGAGATCTTTATTCGTATGCAGATAACTTAAAACCTTCTTATAGTATTAAGGTCAACGGCGCTGAAGTTACCGGAGCCCTGATTGAGGGATATTTTTGTATAGACAGGAAATGGAAAAAAGGTGATTGTGTTGAAGTACATTTTGATATGGAAGTGCGGACTGTGAAAGCCAACGAAAATGTAGAGGCGGACAGAGGCCGGGTGGCTGTGGAAAGAGGACCCCTGGTCTACTGTGCAGAATGGCCCGATAATGAATTTGATTTGCGTAGCGTACTTGTAAACCGCACCCCGGAATTCAAGGTTATTTCCGCTCCGGATTTGCTTAATGGGATCAACATGTTGGAGACCCCGGCACAAGAACTCACCTACAACCATGATGGTCGTCTGGTAACCAGAGATGTTGTCCTTTCACTTATTCCCTATTATGCATGGGCACATAGGGGAAAGGGATCCATGATGGTATGGCTGCCGTGGAATGTCAGTGCTGCACAACCCGTTATACCATCCTTGTAGTAATATGTTATATTCCAAGATGAAACATAAAATATTTATTATCAGCTCCATTTTGCTCCTTAGCAGTTTCGTTTCTTTTGCACAGGGAACGGTGGAAGATTATAAAAGAGCCTATGCGGTTGCCAAAACATTCAGTAGTGAAAACGTTTATTATTCTAATGTAAGGCCTGTCTGGATAAAAAAATCAGATTTATTTTGGTATGTTCGTAATACACCTCAAGGGCGAGTTTATATGGTGATTGATGCCAATAAAAAAACAAAGGTTCCTCTGTTTGATCATGAAGATCTGGCAGCTTCTCTTACCAAAGCATCCGGGAAGGAAGTACTTGCCAACGCTATGATATTGGAGAGATTACAGGTGAATCCTACTGCGGATACACTGAGATTCAATTTTGGCCGTCAAAAATGGGTATATCTGCTCAAGAAGAACCAACTGGTTGACGATGGCAAAATTTCCACTCCGCCCAGGGTTCCTCACTGGACAGTGGTGGATGAAGAAAAGGACGGAGATCCGGTGATTTCACCAAACGGAAAATTCTCCGCTTTTGTTAAAGACAATAACATTTTTATAAAAGAAATTGCAACCGGTCAGGAAAAACAGGTTAGTACTGACGGAACGGCCGGTAACTATTATTCATCTTACATAACCTGGGCTCCCGACTCAAAAAAACTGGCTGCCAATAAAATCAGACCGGTAGAGAAACGATTCATTTATTACGTGGAATCTTCTCCTGAAAGCCAGTTGCAACCCATACTACACGAATTGGAATATGCGAAACCGGGAGACGAATTGCGGTTTAAGGTCCCGTGTGTGTTCAATATAGAGAACGGAACTTCTTATGCGGTTCCTGCACAATCCATTTCACCTCAATATGAAATTGGGAACCTTGAATGGAACAAAACGGGGACTGCCGTTCTTTTTGACTTTAATCAAAGAGGACACCAACGATATTGTATATATGAATTATCTGCCGAAACTGGAAAGTTGCGTCATATAATTGAGGAAACCAGTAAGACTTTTGTTAATTATACGCGTTATTTCAGACAAAATCTAAAGAACGGGAACGAGATCATCTGGATGAGTGAAAGAGACAACTGGAATCATCTGTACCTGTACGATGTACAAACGGCCTCGGTAAAAAACCAGATTACCAAAGGAGAATGGTATGTGAGAAATGTGATTCACGTGGATGAAGACTCCCGCACTATCTGGTTCACTGCCAACGGGATGGTGCCGGATGAGGATCCGTATCTAGTCAGGTATTACCGAATTGATTTTGACGGAAAAAATTTGATCTGCCTTACTCCCGAAGAAGGGAATCACCAAGCCTGGTTTTCTGAAGGCATGAAATTCCTGGTTGATGTTTACTCGATGGTTGATAAAGCACCTGTGGCTGTATTGAGGAATGCCTCCGATGGCCGTATTATTATGGAGCTGGAAAAAGCCGATATATCCCGGTTACTTGAAAACGGATGGAAGGCACCCGAAGTCTTCACAGCCAAAGGACGCGATGGCACAACCGATATCTGGGGCATTATTATTCGCCCGGTTAATTTTGATCCTTCCCGCAAATACCCGGTTATTGAATATATTTATTCCGGTCCCGGCAGCCATTATGTTCCAAAGAGTTTTATTTCTTACAACCGGAACATGACATCTTTAGCCGAGCTGGGATTTATTGTTGTACAAATTGACGGAATGGGAACTTCGTTCCGTTCCAAAGCTTTTGAAGAAGTATGTTTCAGGAACCTGGCCGATTCGGGATTCCCGGACAGAAAACTCTGGATCAAAGCAGTTGCGGAAAAATACCCCTATATGGATATCGATCGGGTAGGGATATTCGGGGCTTCTGCTGGAGGGCAGGAATCTACTACTGCCGTGCTGCTTCACCCGGAATTTTATAAAGCAGCTTACTCATCCTGCGGATGCCACGACAACCGCATGGATAAGATTTGGTGGAACGAACAGTGGCTTGGTTATCCCGTTGGAGAACAGTATGTTGCAGGTTCAAATGTTGAAAACGCTCATTTACTGGAACGTCCGTTAATGCTTGTGGTGGGTGAGATGGATGATAACGTAGATCCGGCTTCTACTATGCAGGTAGTAGATGCCCTGATTAAAGCCAATAAAGATTTTGAACTGGTTGTGTTGCCCGGGGTTCGTCATACTATGGGCGAATCTTACGGGGAACATAAAAGATATGACTTCTTTGTACGTCATCTGTTACATGTAGACCCTCCCAAATGGCAGGAATTGGAATAATTATTATGAAAAAAATATTATTTCTGTTATTGTTCTTAGTTTCTCTGTATGCTTGTGAGAAATCCGGTGGATCTTCAAAAATCATTAACACAGATTTCCAACATTACATTCTTGAAGGTTACGATATTACTTCTATAGCATTTGACAACCAGGGAAATGCATGGATGGGTACTTTTAATGCTTTTTCGCCCGGAGCGGTTAACAAACCCGAATTAATTAAACATAACATAGAATTAAATAGTACCGTTATTTATAATGCTTTCAATTCATTGATTAAAGATTCAATTTTTATTTGGGATATTGCAGTTGATAATAAAAACAACGTTTGGATTGGCTGTGATGGGTTGATAAAATTTGATGGCATTGACTTTACAAAATATTGTCCCGGGAATACAATTATTCCGGAAGATTTTATTACTTCAATAGCCGTTGATTCTAAAGACAATATCTGGTTTTCCTCCAGCAGAGTTGCCAGTGGAGGTTTAGTAATGAATAATGGCACAAATTGGAATGTTTACACTCCACTGAATTCGGCCTTATCTATGAATGGAATATCAAGTATTGCTGTCGATCACAATGACAATATCTGGCTTGCGCAATTTGGACATTTTGGTGAGGCTTGTTTGGTTAAAATCAATGATAATAAATGGACTGAATATTTGAAAGAAGAATTAGCATCACCTCCGGCCCAATTGCGCAATATTGCAATAGATAGCAAGAACAGGGTTTGTGCAGTATTGGATTACACCTTAGATAATCCTGATTATTCAATTCAAAGAGATCAAATCATAATATTTGATGGTTTAGCTAGTAAACAATTAGAGAACCCCGGTTTTGACAGTATTAGTGGAATCATCGTTGACAATGATGATAATATCTGGTGTATTATTTTAAATAATAAGGAAGAATTTCGGGGTAGCAGCCTGGCGATCTATGATGGAAGTGATTGGTTAATTGATAGTTTGACATTTAGAAATACCAGGATCGAAACTATTGTACAGTCAAAAGATAATAATATATGGTTAGGTACAGCAAATGGCGTATATACAAACAAACACTAGTTCAATACATTTAATAAACCTATGAAAATTAAACTATTAAACAGATGCGTAGCTTTTATGTGCATTTTTCTGTTCTGCTCTTGCACACAGACTCCATCGTCAACGGTTTCGGGATTGTATCCCAACAACTTCAAAGCAGAAAAGGACGGACAAAAAACAGGTCTGTACATTTTAAAAAACGATAAGGGAATGGAAGTTTGTGTGACAAACTTCGGGGGACGCGTTGTCTCAATTATGGTTCCCGATAAAGAAGGTGTTTTGCGGGATGTAGTCCTTGGATTTGACAATGTTGCCGATTACATGGAAATTCCCTCGGATTTTGGTGCTTCCATTGGGAGGTTTGCCAACAGGATAGCCCAGGGACGTTTCACCCTGGACGGCATGGTCTACGAATTGCCAAAAAACAATTTCGGACATTGCCTGCATGGCGGTCCCAACGGATGGCAATATAAAATCTATGAAGTGGAAAATGTCACTGACAATTCCATTACACTTGTGATGCATTCCCCGGACAGGGACGAATCGTTTCCCGGCAACCTGACAGCTAAGGTTACTTATACGGTGAATGCAGACAATGCATTAGAGATTGCCTATGAAGCTACGACCGATAAACCAACGGTTATTAATATGACGAACCATTCCTATTTCAATTTGAGCGGTAATCCCGGGAATACAATCCTTGATCACATATTGTATGTTAATGCAGAATGCTTTACACCGGTTGGACGCACCCTCATTCCTACCGGAGAGATGATCCCCGTTGCAGATACTCCTATGGATTTTTCAGTACCGAAAGCCATTGGTGCAGATATAAACAATACAGAATACGAACAGATAAGATTCGGGAATGGGTACGATCACAACTGGGTGCTGGAAACAAAGGGCAATATGGAAGTTGTTGCCGCCACTTTGTATTCACCGGAAAGCGGGATTAAAATGGATGTCTTTACCGATGAACCCGGGATCCAGGTGTATTCAGGAAATTTCCTGAACGGGACAGTAAAAGGAAAAAACGGCATTACCTACCAGCAACGAGCTGCCGTATGTCTTGAAACACAGCATTATCCGGATTCGCCAAACCGTCCTGAATGGCCGACCGTTGTCTTGAGGCCCGGAGAAGAGTATTCAAGCCATTGCACTTATAAATTCAGTTCTGTAACCTTGTAATAATAATCTATATGCAACTGTTAGATTGGATTGTAATATTTATTTTCACATTGGTTTTGGCGGGGATTGTTGTATGGGTGGTGAAAAAGAAAGCTAAAGATTCTAAAGATTATTTCCTGGGAGGCCGCGATGTAACCTGGTTAGCCATAGGAGCTTCAATTTTTGCTTCAAATATTGGCTCTGAACACCTCATAGGTTTGGCCGGAGCCGGAGCTTCCAGTGGTATGGCCATGGCGCATTGGGAAATCCAGGGCTGGATCATCCTTTTGTTGGGATGGGTCTTCGTTCCGTTTTATTCACGAAGCATGGTTCTGACCATGCCGGAATTCCTGGAACGCCGTTACAACAAAGAATCCCGAACCATATTATCTGTGATTTCCATGGTTAGTTACGTACTTACCAAGGTAGCCGTGACTGTTTACGCCGGAGGACTTGTTTTCCAGCAGGTATTCGGCATAGAAGAACTCTGGGGTATTGACTTCTTCTGGATATCTGCCATAGGATTGGTGCTGATTACGGCTTTATACACGGTATTGGGAGGTATGAAATCGGTGTTATATACATCAGTCCTTCAAACACCGATCTTGCTTATAGGGTCACTGGTCATACTGGTCCTTGGATTAAGAGCAGTTGGTGGTTGGGAAGAAGTGTTAGCCGTCTGCGGCGCCACACCGGTCAATGAATACGGTGATACCATGGTCAATCTTATACGGAACAATAATGATCCCGATTTTCCCTGGCTGGGGGCCTTGATTGGTTCAGCCATAATCGGGTTCTGGTACTGGTGTACCGATCAATTTATTGTTCAGCGTGTATTGTCCGGACGCAATCAAAAAGAATCCCGGAGGGGAGCTATTTTCGGAGCCTATTTGAAATTGTTACCTGTTTTCCTGTTTTTGATTCCGGGGATGATCGCATTTGCCATGTCTCAAAAAGGGGTGACAATAAATGGTCAGGTGTTTGTTCTCGATACCGCAGATACTGCTTTCCCTCAATTGGTTGCGGCTTTGTTGCCGGCGGGTATAAAGGGTATGGTAGTATGTGGCATTTTAGCGGCCCTCATGAGTTCGCTGGCATCACTGTTCAATTCCTCGGCAATGCTTTTTACCATAGATTTTTACAAGCGTTTCAAACCCGAAACTCCGGAAAAGAAACTGGTCCGTATTGGTCAGATCGCTACCGTTGTAATTGTGATTCTGGGGATCCTGTGGATACCCGTAATGAGAAGCATTGGAGATGTCCTCTATACCTATCTGCAGGACGTTCAATCGGTTTTGGCTCCTGGTATAGCTGCCGCATTCCTTATGGGGATCATATGGAAACGCGCCAGTGCAAAAGGCGGCATGTGGGGATTGATCACAGGATTTGTAATAGGTCTTACCCGATTGGGAGCAAAAGTGTTTTATACCAGTGTAGAAACTGCAAATCATTCAGGACTTTTCTATAGTGTTTTCTATGAAACCAACTGGTTGTTCTTCTGTGGCTGGATGTTTCTTTTCTGTATTTTGGTCATAGTAGTAGTGAGTCTCTTTACAAAAGCACCGGAACCGGCCCTGATTCAGGGATTGGTATTCGGAACTGCAACAGATAAAGAAAAAGCCGAGACAAGAGCCAGCTGGAATGCCTGGGATATCATTAACACATTGATTATTCTTGGAATAACAGCTGCTTTCTATTGGTATTTTTGGTAATTTAGCAGCATGTTAGAATCATTAAAAGAACAAGTGTATAAGGCCAATCTCATGTTGGTGGAACATGATCTGGTAATCCTGACCTGGGGAAATGTTTCAGCCATTGACCGGAAATCGGGATTGGTTGTGATCAAACCTTCGGGGGTAAGTTACCGGGACATGACTGCCGCACAGATGGTGGTTGTGAATATGGAAGGAGAGGTAGTGGAGGGGGATCTGAGGCCATCCTCGGATACCCCCACCCACATAGCTCTATACCGCGCCTTTGAAGGTGTTGGCGGCATAGTCCACACGCATTCGGTGTATGCTACTTCCTGGGCTCAGGCCGGTGTTGACCTCCCCAATATAGGGACTACACACTCGGATTATTTTCACCAGGCCATTCCCTGTACAAATGATATGACACTTGAACAGATTACTGGAAATTATGAGTGGGAAACCGGGAACGTGATCATTGAACGTTTCAGGGAAATGGACCCTTTGCACACTCCTGCGGTGCTTGTTAAGTATCACGGACCGTTTACCTGGGGAACGGATCCGTTTAAAGCAGTGGAAAATGCTGTAGTACTGGAACAAGTGGCAAAAATGGCCGCATTGGCATTCTCTATAAATCCCTCACTGGAAATGAACCCTCATTTAATTGAAAAGCACTTTGAACGCAAACACGGACCGGGTGCTTACTACGGACAAAAATAATTTTGAATGACTAAGAAAGCATTTGTAGCGTCGGGAATTTTACTGCTCTTTTGTTCCATTTCAATAAATCATTTAAAAGCGGAACCGAAAACTTTCCGGTTTCGCCGTTTTACCGTTGAACAAGGCCTTGCCTCAAACACTGTAAGGAGTCTTTACCAGGATTCTCGTGGATTTATATGGTTTGGGACTGCTGAAGGCCTGAACTGTTTTGACGGACGAAGCATTACCCGTCACAGAATTGTATGTAAAGATGAAAATGAGTTCGAGACTGATTATGTGGGAGCGTTGTATGAAGATTCCAAAGGAATGTTATGGATAGGAACGGAAATTGGTATTTGTATTTACGATATCCGGAATAACCTTACAGTAAGACTGGAAGCACAAACAGAAGGAGGAGCGTTTATTAATTCTCTGGTAAGTAACATTGTGGAAGATAAAGACGGAAATCTGTGGATATCATCCCAGAACCAGGGTATATTCAGATACAATCCCGGAACAAAAGTACTTAAACTGTTTCAAATTGATGCATTTCAAAATTACATTCATACCATTTTAGTAGATTCTGAAAACAATATATGGTTATCCGGTGGGTTTGAACATGACCTTGCCAGGTTAGACAAAAAAAACGATGTGTTTGTGATTTTTAACCTGAAAAGCAAGGATAAAGAATGTGTGTCACGTATCCTTGATATCTACCAGGACGCTTCAGGTAATTTTTGGTGCGGTACCTGGGATTCCGGCTTACAAATCATGGATACTTATTCGGGAGAAGTGAGACCGGTCCGGATAAATCCCGACGGTAGTCACCTGATGCATATCCACAGCATTATGGAAATTGCACCAAACCAATTATTGATTGGTTCAGATGATGGGCTAACTTGGTATAATTCGGCTACCGGGGAGTACTCACATCATCTGCCCAGCGAGAAAGATCCTGCATCAATATCCAATAAATTTGTATATCCCATTCTGCCAGATAAGGAAGGAGGTATATGGATAGGGACTTATTACGGTGGAGTAAATTATATTTCCCCAAACAACGGACAGTTTGAAGGGACCTCCTGTGCAGAGTACACCCATTCCACAAGTGGTAATATTATAAGTCGTTTCTGTGAAGATTCCCTGGGTAACATCTGGATTGCTTCTGATGACGGGGGGCTTGTGTTTTTTTCCCCACATAACGGTCAAACCAGGCACTACATGCCACAACCCGGTAAAAACAGTCTCTCATACCACAACGTACATGCATTGTGTTTTGATGACGATGAACATCTGTGGATAGGTACGTATTCAAGAGGTCTGAATATCCTGAATATACGAACCGGCTTTTTCAAACATTATATGAGAAGCGATTCCAAAGATTCTTTGGATGATAATGGCGTTTATTCAATTTTCAAGGACAAAGACAACAACATGTGGGTTGGAACTATGACCGGATTGAATATATATGACCGCCGGGCAGATGGATTCAGACTGATTCGTGATTTAGGTGTGACAACTATTGATATAAAGCAGGATAAAGACGGTTTTATCTGGTTTGCCACTTTTGGAAAAGGACTTATTCGGTACAACCCAGATAACGGACTATGGAATACCTACCTGGTTAAACCGCCCAATACCAAAATAATGGGCAATCATGTTAACAGCATTTGCATTGATTCAGACAACCAAATGTGGGTGGGAACTGAAAGCGGCCTGTGCAAATACAACAAAGAGGCCGATTCACTTATGTTATATCAACTTGATATTCCAAGCAATAACGTTCAATGTGTTATAAGTGACAATCACCTTCTATGGCTTACCACGTCTAATGGGATGGCTTGTTATTCTCCCGAAACAGGCAATTTGAAATTGTTTACAACAATTGACGGACTTCAAAGCAATTCTTTTATGGTAAGCTCCGGACTGAAAGCTTCCAATGGAAAGATATATTTTGGATCCATCAACGGTTTTAATGCCTTTTATCCCTATAGGATCAAGCTCAACAATTATGTTCCGCCCGTTATGATTACGCGGTTGGATATTTCCAACAAAGAAGTACCTGTTTCAGAAGACGGGCCCTTGAAAGAGGCAGTTAGTTACTGTCCCGACATTGATCTTACGTATAGGGATGATGTAGTAACCATACATTATGCCGCTTTAAGCTACTGTTCCCCTGAACAAAATATGTATGCTTATAAACTTGAAGGATTTGACAGAGAATGGAATTATGTGGGGAAACAGAACCGTGTGACATACACCAGCCTGCCTGCCGGGGATTATGTTTTTCACATTAAGGGGTCAAATAATGACGGACTGTGGAATGAAACCGGAACTTCTATAAATATTACCATTCATCCCCCCTTGTACCTTACGCTCCCCTTTAAGATCTTGTATTATTTATTGGCATTGTTCACGATATTGGGAACAATCCGCTTCTTTGTGAAAAATGCAGAAAAGCGTCACAAGCAGAAGATACAGACTATCAACCAGGAAAAAGAAGTAGAGTTGCACAATGCAAAAATCAATTTCTTCACTAACATAGCACACGAGATAAGGACTCCTGTTTCACTTATTCTTGCTCCGTTAGAAAAAATCATGTCTTCAGGAGATCCTGTTCCCGAGCCAATTAGAGAAAACATTGATATTATTGACCGAAACAGCAAGCGATTGCTTTTCCTGGTTAACCACTTGTTGGATTTCAGAAAAATTGAACAAAACGGGGAAGAGAACATGTGTTTTACTTCGCGGAATATTTACAAATTGTTGATTGATGTCAAAGAACGTTTTGATCCTGCAATGATCCAGTCAGGAATTGATTTTATATTCAATTGTCCGGTAACTGATTTGACGGCTATGGTTCATTATGAATCCATCATCAAATTGGTAAGCAACTTATTGACAAACGCCAACAAGTTTGCCAAGAGCCGTGTGGAACTTTCCTGTGTTTTATTGTCCGAGGGCCATGATTTCCGGATTTGTGTATCCGATGACGGTTGTGGAATCAAAGAAGAAGAAAAAGAACTGATATTCAAGCCTTTCTATCAATCACAACAGCATATTGGAGGAACCGGGATAGGATTAAGCATTGTTCTTAAAATTGTTCAGTCGCATAAGGGGACTATAGATGTTATTTCTGAACCCGGCAATGGGAGCAAGTTCGTGGTTACGCTTCCCGTTAAGCAGAAAGAAACATTTACAGAGGGAATATCAGGAACAAAACAATCACAAGATGGGTTGCCACGGGATATTCTTTCAGGAGTATCCCTGCAGGATCCCGCAAAAAACAAACCCATGATGTTGATTGTGGAAGATAACGAACAAATGCTGGATTTTTTAGCTGACAGTTTCTCTGATGAATATCGAATTCTTAAGGCAAATGACGGTCAGCAAGCTTTGCATTTGTTAAAAGACCACTCGGTTTCTATAGTAATCAGTGACTGGATGATGCCTAACATGGATGGCGAAGAGTTATGTAAGAAGTTAAGGAACAATACACATACCAGTCATATTCCTTTTATTCTCCTGACTGCTAAAACAGGAGATGAGGCCCGGGTAGACAGCATGAACTGCGGAGCGGATGCACATATTGAAAAACCTTTTTCCGTCCGTTACCTGAAGGCTTGTATCAGGAACCTGAGGGAACTCAGGAATATGCTCATGGAAAAATACTCCAAAATGCCTCTTGTGCCAATAAGTTCAATAGCAAACAATTCCAATGAAGAGCATTTCCTGAATCGTATGAATGGAATAATTGAGCAGAATTTTTCCAATCCGGAACTTTCTGTTGATTTCCTGGCCCGGGAGCTCTGTGTAAGTCGTTCCGGATTATTTGCCAAGATAAAGAGCCTTACAGAAGCCACTCCAAATGAACTTATTCAAATAGTACGCCTTAAAAAAGCGGCGGTTTTGCTGTTGGAAAATAAATACACAGTAAGTGAGATCTGCTATATGGTAGGATTCAACAATCCTTCCTATTTTGCCAAATGTTTTCAGAAGCAATTTGGGATAAATCCGGGTGAATTTGCCCGCTCACAGAAATAACCACCCTTCTTATCGTTAAATAAATCAAACCTCTGCTGGCAGAAAAACATCACAATAATCCAGAACAATCATAAAATAGTCCAGTTGTGTACTATCTTTTTATTGTTATGGATTATTGTTCGATGGTTGTTTTTTATTTCCAGTAACCTTTGTATATACCATTATAAATATATCCATAAACGATGAAAAAACTATCATTCCGAAAGAAAATTATGTATATGACAGGAGGAATTGTAATCTTGTGTGCCGGTTGCAGTACTTCAGATCCTTCTGATAGTAAAATTCAGGAAGTCCCTTTTACAAAAATTCATTTTGATGATATTTTCTGGGCTCCCAGAATAGAAGTGAACAGAACAGTTTCCATTCCGTCTGCTTTTTACCAATGTGAAATAAACGGACGTTTTGACAATTTTGCCATTGCCGGCGGTTTAATAAAAGGGGAACACAGGGGTGATTTTTCTTTTGATGATACAGACCCGTACAAAGTTATTGAAGGGGCGTCATACTCACTTGCTGCCAAATACGATCCAAAACTTGACCATTATCTTGACAGTGTGATAAATATTATCGCCGCTGCACAGGAACCTGACGGGTACCTTACTACTTGCGTAACAAATAAGGTGGAAAGGTTGTCGGGGTGGTGGGGATCTTCACGCTGGGAGAAAATAAACAGTCATGAATTGTACAACAGCGGACACATGTATGAATCGGCTGTGGCTCACTACCTGGCAACAGGAAAAAGAAATTTTTTGGACGTAGCCATAAAAAATGCAGATCTGATTTGTGAAGTGTTTGGACCCAACGAAGGCCAGAAACATGTTCCTTCCGGACATCCCATTGTAGAAATGGCATTGGCAAAACTCTATAAAGTTACGGGAGAGGAAAAATACCTGGACCTGGCCAAATACTTCATCCAAGAGACCGGGCGTGGAACCGATGGACATAAACTCAATCCCTACAGCCAGGATCATATGCCCATTCTTCAACAGGAAGAAATCGTCGGACATGCTGTTCGGGCAGGGTACCTGTATTCTGGAGTTGCTGATGTTGCTTCTCTTACAAACGATCAGGAGTATTTCAATGCTTTGTGCCGTATATGGGATAATATGGCAGGAAAAAAGCTCTACATAACAGGTGGAATAGGATCCCGTTCACAGGGAGAAGGATTTGGTCCCAATTACGAATTGCATAATCACAATGCTTACTGTGAAACGTGTGCTTCCATTGCCAATGTTTACTGGAACTACAGGATGTTCCTGGCAACCGGTGATGCAAAGTATATGGATGTACTGGAACGTGCTTTATATAATGGTGTGATATCGGGAGTTTCTCTTGAAGGAGATGAGTTCTTCTATGATAATCCGCTTGAATCAATGGGCCAGCATTTGCGTCAGCCTTGGTTCGGATGTGCATGTTGTCCGGGTAATGTCACCCGCTTTATGGCTTCTGTCCCAGGTTATATGTATGCTGTACAAGGCAAGGATATTTTTGTAAACCTTTATATTCAGGGAACTGCAAGCGTGGAGACATCGGATGGCGAAGTTTGTTTGGAACAAGTAACTAAGCATCCATGGGAAGGTAATGTTAAACTGACTGTCAATCCTGAAGTTGATAAAGAATTTACACTTAAACTCCGTATCCCGGGTTGGGCACAGGATGCCCCGGTTCCTACAGATCTGTATTCTTATGTAAACGGGAAAGGAAAATATACAATCACCGTCAATGGAAAAAAAGTTTCACCGAAGCTGCATAAAGGCTATGTACACATAGAAAGGACATGGTCAAAAGGCGATGTGGTTGAAATTGATTTTCCTATGGAAGTGCGTCAGATTAAGGCCCATGAGGCGGTAGTGGATGATAGGGGAAAACTGGCAATACAACGCGGGCCCATTGTATATTGTATAGAAGGAAAAGATCAGCATGACGGCACCGTGTTCAACAAATATATACCTGAAAATACTTCTTTTGAAACTCATTATGACAGTGAACTGCTGAATGGAGTTACTGTACTTACCGGAACAGCCATTCAGGTGGAAAGAAACGGGGTGGAAGAACAAGTGTATTTTACTGCAATTCCTTATTCAACGTGGAATAACCGTGGTGCTGACGAAATGGCTGTCTGGATTCCTAAAGCAGCCGAATATGCCCGTATTACTCCGGAACCTACTATAGCATCCCGTGCTCGTCCGGCTGCCATCAGACACAGGCGTCACCCGGATGCCTCTGGCATTGAGACAGGAGCCCTGGAAGAACTCAGAGGCTGGTCGTTTGGGTTCAACGATCAATGGGATCCCATGAACTCGGCAGACCGTTCCAAACCTTATCTCTACTGGTGGTTGCGCTACGGAAGTGAGGAAACAGTAGGATATGTGTTTGAAAAGCCTGAATACGTAGGAAGCGTGGAAGTTTACTGGCTGGATTTTGACCATTACGACGGCAATTTCCGTGTACCGGAAAGTTGGAAATTATATTATGAAAAAGATAACAAATGGTTCCAGGTTGAAGCCACAACGGAATATACAGTTCATAAGGACTGTTACAACAGGCTTGAATTTCAACCAGTTACCACTCGTGCGTTAAAACTGACCGCCAAATTGCAGGAAGGTGAATCCGGCGGGATAATAGAATGGAAAGTCAACGAACCCAACCTATAATTTAAATCTAATAAAAACCAGAAAATGAATGTAAAAACTATTCTCAATCAGGTGACTATTAATAAAGTCATACTGAGAGCGGTTGTATCAGTTCTTTTGATTGCATGGATTGGCATTTCATCGGCAGAACTTTATGCTGCTGATGCTCCGCAATCTTTTAGAGTTTCCGGTCTTGTTACAGACACAAACGGAGAACCGATCATCGCTGCCAACATTTTTGAACCTGGTACGCATAATGCTACCGTTACAGATGAAGACGGAAAATACGTTATTACCGTCTCGGGGGCTCAGGCCACGATCTCCATTTCTTACATTGGTTATTCAACACAAATGGTAGATGTTTCAGGCAGGGGCTATATTGAAACAGTTCTTACAGAAGACCAGCAGTACCTGGATGAGCTGGTTGTGATTGGTTACGGGTCTCAGAAAAAGAGCGATGTAACCAGTTCTGTAGCCAGTGTTAAATCAGAATCGTTCAACAAGGGGGCAATCCTGGATGCCGGTCAGTTGGTGCAGGGGAAGGTGGCAGGTCTGCAAATCTCCTTACCCAGCGGAGATCCCACGGCAAGTACTGCAGTTATGCTTCGTGGTACTTCATCTCTTTTAGGATCTTCCACACCCCTTATACTTGTTGATGGTGTTCCGGGATCGTTTGCTACAGTAGCTCCGGAAGACATCGAAAGCATTGATGTATTGAAAGACGGTTCCGCAACAGCAATTTACGGCACACGCGGTACTAACGGAGTGATCATCATCACTACCAAAACCAGCCGTCGGGATATGCCCACGACCATTGAATATAATGGATATGTTTCCATCTCTCACCAGCTTAAAAAAGCCGATTTCATGAGTGCAGAAGATCTTCGTTCGCGCTGGGCCGAAGGATGGTCTTTTACCGGTGCCAACATTGAGGATTTTGGCGCTACAGTAGACTGGCTTGACGAAATTAGCAGAACCGGTATTTCCAACGTACATAATATCACTCTGCGAGGGGGTTCAAGTCAGACCAGTGTCCTGACAAACGTAGCCTACGAAGACCGTGAAGGGACCTTCAAGGCATCCGGAGCAACGAACCTGCGCGGACGTATGGAGATCTCTCATAGAATGTTTGACAACAAGCTGATTACCAATGTGTCGTTTATTGCCAACGAGCGGAGAACCACTCCTTCATTCAATACGAACGTTTACCGTTATGCCTGCATTCAAAATCCCACACAACCTGTATACAATGAGGATGGTTCCTATGTAGAGCGTCCTGTATATTTTTACGATAATCCGGTTTCTCTGATCAATGAAACCATTGGAGAAGGACGTTCACGCAACCTGCGTTTTACCGGTAGTGTGGAATTCCGTCCCGTAGAAAGTTTTGCCGTAAAAGCCATGTATACCCGTAAGGGACAAAACTACCTGAGCGGTTATTACAACACCAAGAAGCATCCTAACACCACCGAATACGGCTACAACGGGTATGCTTCCCGTTATACTTCGGATTACATCAACAACCTGGCCGAGATAACGGCAGAATGGAATGAAAATTTTGGGAAACATTATGTGACAGCTATTGTGGGATATAACTACGAAGATAACACGTCTCAGAATTACGGGGTGTCCAACAGAAATTTCCCGACAGACGCCTATACCTACAACAATCTTGAAACCGGGATGGGTTTGACAGATGGAAACGCTACCATGTACTCCTATAAAGAATCCGATAAATTGATTGGAGTTTTTGCGCGCGCCACATACAATTACGACGACCGTTACCTGTTAATGGTTTCCGCTCGTCGTGAAGGTTCCTCAAAATTTGGGGCCAATCATAAATGGGGAACATTTCCGGGTGTATCACTTGGATGGAGGCTCAATAATGAATCATTCATGAAAAACTTAACCTGGTTGGATAACTTGAAAATTCGCGCAGGTTACGGGGTGACCGGCATCAATGTAGGTTCTCCGTATCTTTCTCTTTCATCACTTTCATATTCAGGTTACTTCCTGTATAATAACGAATGGATCAGTACACTGACTCCGGTACGTAATCCTAATCCCGATTTACGTTGGGAAAAGAAACTAGAGTATAACCTTGGTTTGGACTTTGACTTGTTCAACGGACGTCTGGGCGGTGCCATAGATGTATACCGGAGAGATACCAAAGACGGGCTGTGGGATTATTCTGTACCCGTACCTCCGTACCTCTATGGATACATTACAGCTAATGTGGCACAGATTCGCAATACCGGTCTTGAAGTAATGCTTAATGCAATTCCTGTAAGAACCAATAACATGGAATGGAGTACCAACCTTTCCTATTCTACCAATAAAAACGTGGTGGTATCCATCTCCAACGATCAGTTCTCTATGACAACCGACTGGTTTACTTCCGGACATACCGGAGAACCTATTCAAACCACTACACACAGGGTGAAAGTGGGTGATCCTATTGGAAATTTCTACGGACTGAAATCTGTTGGTCTTAATGCAGATGGTAAATGGGTGGTAGAGCGTTTAGAGAAGGATGACGAAGGCAACGTAACCAATGTTTACTACGACATAGCCGAAGATGCCGGTGATGAAGACTGGCAGGTCCTGGGTAACGGGGTTCCCAAACATTATCTGAACTGGAATAACTATTTCAGATACAAAAACCTGGACGTATCAGTCACTATGAGAGGTGCTTTCGGATTCCAGATCCTGAATTACCAGGAAATGTACTATGCCAACCCAACCATTCAGTACAATGTTTTGAATAGTGCTTTTGACAAACATCCGGTAGTGGATATGGCAACCGGACAACCTACGGGACAGGAAGTATGTATTAACGATTATCAACGTTATGTCAGCAAGTATATAGAGGATGGCGATTATTGGAAGATAGATAACCTTACTATAGGGTATACCTTCAATACATCTAAGATCAAACATATCCGTAATATACGTTTATACGGCTCCTGTTCCAACTTATTTACGTTTACCAACTATACCGGGCTGGACCCTGAAGTAAGAATGACAGGGCTGGATGCCGGTACAGACAGCAGGGACAAGTATCCTACTATACGTTCCTATACTTTCGGTCTTAATATTACATTCTAACAAGCGTAAAGATTATGAAAAAAATAAAAATAGGAATCCTTGCCCTTGTTCTGGCAGGAACCACATTCAGTATTCAAAGCTGCTTCAATCTGGATGAGGAAGTGTTCTCCGAGGTTACGGAAGCCTCTTTTATCCCCACAGATAAAGACGTAGCAGCTCTTATGGCCAGTGCTTACTCACCGCTTACATACATTCTCAACTGGCAGGGTTATTTTGATATACAGGAAGAACCCGGTGATAACATTATTACTCCTACACGCCCCAACGGATGGGACGACGGTGGAACTTACCGCCGGATGCATCAGCACCAGTGGACCGATCAGCAATGGCAACCCTGGAACACTTATCTTACTGCTTACGAGGGGATTAATAATGCCAATCGCGTTCTGGATCAGGTCAAAGACGGATCCTTACCTGTTGGCGATCTATATGATGCAACCGTGGCTGAATTACGTGCCATACGTGCTTTCTGGTATGCCATGTTGCTCGACACCCATGGGAATGTACCCATTGTTACCGCTTTTACAGACGAAATTCCTACCCAGTCTACCCGTCAGCAGGTATATGACTTTGTTACTACCGAGTTGGAAGAAATCATAAACGATTTGAGCGAATTGACCGACGCAACCACATACGGTCGTGTGAACAAATGGACTGCATATATGACCCTGGCCCGTGTTTATCTGAATGCCGAAGTTTACACAGGCACCCCTCAATGGGAAAAGGCCCTTGCTTGTTGCAACGCCATCATCAATTCAGGCAAGTTTTCACTTTCTGCTGATTTTTCGGACAACTTTAAAAAAGATCTGGATTATACGAACAGCGAAGTGATTTTTGCCGTTCCTTTTGACAATATCCTGGCCGGCAGCTCACAGCATATGAAATGGTATCCTCCCGTTTCACGGTTTGTTTTCCAGTCAAAATTCCAGTGCTGGGGAGGATCATGTGCCAATCCACAGTTTATCAACGCCTATCAGCCCGGTGACAAACGCCTTGAAAAAACCTGGCTAATGGGACCTCAATACGATCCTGCCGGAAATCTTATCTGGACTTGCAGAAACTACCTGCCTTCACTTACCTGTAACAAGGACGGTGTAAATTATGCCAGTATAGATTATGGTTACCGTGTATTCAAATGGGAATTCGACAACGTAACATCCTATTATTGGGGCAACGACTTCGCTTTTTATCGTTATGCTGAAACACTGCTTACGAAGGCGGAATGCATGCTTCGTTTGAACCGAAACGGGGCCGAAGCTGCCGAGATTGTATCTCAGGTACGTGCCCGAGTTTTTGACAACCCGGCAGATGCCAATGTTACTGAAGCTGATCTCAGGGCCGATTCCAAAATAAAATACGGCACATTGGATTGGGATAACAATATTGCCAATCCGGGAGATCAAACACCCGTGGAACTGGGCGGTCTGTACGATGAACTCGGATGGGAATTTGCCTGTGAGGCACAACGGCGTACGCAAATGATTCGTTTTGGAACTTTCAGTACAAAGAATTGGTTCAATCATACGGCAGTGACCGATGGTCATACTCAGATATTCCCTATACCGCTGGAAGAGATCCAGGCTAACGCTAACCTTAAGCAAAATCCCGGTTACTAGATATGTTAGGTTTGTAATGAGGTGAAATTGCTCCGTGAAAACGGGGCAATTTCTTCTATTAAAATTGGTTTGAAATGAAAATACAGAAATTTATTATTATACTGCTAACCACAACCTGTGCAATTTCTTTTGTGAATGATGCCACAGCCCAGACTATTACAAGACCGCCTGCAGAATTGAATCTGCATCCGTTTTATAAAAAGTACATCAATGTAAACGGCATCCATCTTATTTCTTCTCACCGGGTTCCGGATTCGGCCCTGGTAGCTGCTTATAAAACACTCGATGCACTAACCGGATTCCTGCCTGAAGAAGTGCTTATAGCCATGACCGATCTTAACACCCGTGTAGGAGTGATGGCACGTTACGAAGGTACAACCGATATTCCCGAACATGCTTCCCTGGCAAACGATACCACATTAAACTGGGATGTCCGTGCAAGGGGGCTCGGAGGAGATCGTGATTTGCCCATGTCTACTTGTGCAGAGGAAAATATTCTGGCATACCAGATAGATAAGTACCATGCCGAGGATATCATGATACATGAATTTGCACATTCCATTCACCTGATTGCCCTGATTCATGTTTATCCGGATTTCAACAGTCGTCTGCGGAAATCATTGGATGCGGCCCTGGAGGAAGGGAAATGGGAAAATACGTATGCAGCCACAAACATTGCAGAATATTGGGCAGAAGGTGTTCAGACCTGGTTCAATGTCAATGCCGAAGTACCTTTCCCGGACGGCAAACACAACCAGATAAACACACGGGAAGAATTGCGTATTTACGACAAAAGCTTGTATGACATTTTAAGTGAATTTTTTCCGGAAACGGAAGAAAGCATTTCCCGTCACAAATACGTAAACAATTATACAGTGACGTCAAAATAATTTAAAAATAAGCTATTCCGTCACCTCCTGTCGTTGTCTTCCGGGATTTTTGATAAATTTAGCACTAAGAATAATCTATAAATGATAATTACAGTGCTTAGGAAAATTCCCCTATCATTTTTCATCTTGCTTATTTTTACTCTTAACCCGTTTGACGGATTATTGGCGCAAAAATTTCACAGCGACAATGGTGACGGCACGTACACCAATCCGCTGATCCCGGCTGATTTTCCGGATCCCGACGTCATATTGGTCGGGGATACTTATTACATGGTTTCAACCACTATGTTTATATTTCCGGGAGTGACCGTGTTGAAATCTTACGACCTTGTTAACTGGGAATACTGCAGCAACGCCGTGCCGCGGTTCGATTTCAGTCCCTGTTACAATCTGGACGGCTGTAACCGATACAGACACGGACAATGGGCCACCAGTTTCAGGTATCACAACGGGACCTTTTATTTGCTGTTTATTACCCTGGATGAAGGCGGGTTTTTATGTTCGGCAACCCAGGCAGAAGGTCCCTGGAGTATCCGGAAATTGCCTAAGGGTTTTTACGATCCCGGCCTTTTTTTTGATGATGACGGGGAAATTTATGTTGCTCACGGGTACGGTGAAATCAGCATTACCCCGCTGGATGAAAATTTTGCTCCGGCTGGCCGTGATTCCCTGGTATACACGGGTACTATTCGCCACGGACTTGAAGGAACGCATGTTTACAAGATAGGCGGTTATTATTACCTGTATTGTACATACGGGGGCAGGGACGGGATCCAGGTGGCATTGCGTTCCAGGAACATCTACGGACCTTACGAAGAAAAAATTGTCTTGCGTGACACCGTGCCCGGGGTTACTTTTGGGATTCACCAGGGAGCGCTCATTCAAACGCAAACCGGTCAATGGTGGACCATACTTTTTGTAGACAGCGGTCCGTTGGGGCGTTTCCCTTCTTTGCAACCGGTAAGGTGGGAGGATGGATGGCCAGTAGCCGGATTGGACGGCAGGGGCGTAATCACTTATAAAAAGCCCGATGTCGGAAAAATTCACACTGTAAAACAACTTCCTGCATCCGATGATTTTAACGTAACAAGCTTAGGCATGCAATGGGGTTGGAACCACAATCCCCATCCGGAAAACTGGTCTTTGACGCAACGTCCCGGCCACCTTCGCCTGCGTACCGGGAAAGTGGTGGATTCTCTTACAGAGGCTCCCAATATGCTTACCCAGAGGCCTTTTGCCCATTATGATCATGATATTCCAACCATTGGAACAACCAAAATGGAAGTGAAAGGCATGAAAGAAGGGGATATAGCCGGTCTTGCCGTCTTTCAGGATCCTTATGCATACATAGCAATAAGACAGGAAAAGGGGAAACGAAGCCTTATTATGGTCAATAACGGAGCATTGATAACGTCTGTTCCCGCGGAATCGGATACCGTATACTTACGCGCCATCCTGTCAAACAGGACAGAAGAAGCAGGTTTTGAATACAGTTACGATAACAAAGAGTACAAGCAAATTGGAAACAAACTTGCCATGAGATTCAGCCTGACAGTTTTTACCGGAAACAAATTCGGGTTGTTCAATTATGCTACCGAACAACCGGGCGGCTATGTTGATTTTGATTGGTTTACAATGGATTGAATATGGAAATAAAAAAATTGCGTTCCATTATAGTCCTTGTGCTTTTTCTTCTGAACCTTCCACAAGCCAGTGCACAGGAAGTATCTTACCTGAAGCTTTGGTACGACAAACCGGCAACACAATGGGTGGAAGCATTGCCCGTTGGGAACGGCCGTTTGGGAGCTATGGTTTACGGTGATCCTTCCCGTGAAACATGGCAACTTAATGAAAACACCGTCTGGGCAGGGCAGCCCAACCGAAACGACAATCCCGGCGCCAGAGACGTTTTACCCGAAGTCAGAAAACTGATTTTCAATAATAAATTCTGTGAAGCACAGGCGTTGATAGACCAGAAATTCATTAGCAAAACGTCACACGGGATGCCTTATCAGCCTGTGGGGAATCTTAAGATTTTCTTCCCTGAACATGAAAATTACAGGGATTACTACCGGGAACTTGATCTGGGAAATGCTACGGTCTCCTCAAGTTATATAGTCAACGACGTAACGTATCAAACCCGTGTATTCTCATCATTCCCGGATCAGGTGATCGTTGGCCGGTTTACGACAGATAAAACCGCTTCATTGCATTTTTCAGTCACCATGGATTCTTTTCCCGGAGCAGAGTTGTCTGCACAGGGAAAAGACCAACTGGTTTTAACCGGAACAACAAGCGACTTTGAAGGAGTAAAAGGAGCCGTCACCTATTGTGCAAGGATAAAAATTGTAACAAATGGCGGTTCTGTGACCGCACGTGACACCATATTAACAGTGACAGGGGCCCATACAGCAACCCTGTATGTTTCCATAGCGACCAATTTTGTCAATTACAACGATCTTGGCGGGAATGCTCCAGAAAAGTCAGCTGCAACCCTGGATCAGGCTTTGCACCGTGAATACGACCGGATCCTTAAAGATCACAGCAAGGATTACCAACAATATTTTAACCGGGTATACCTTGATCTGGGAAAAACGCCTGCGGCCAAGAAACCCACAGATCAACGGGTTGTACGGTTTTCAACGGAAGATGATCCGCAGCTGGTTGCTTTGTATTTCCAGTTCGGGCGTTATTTGCTTATCTCGTCTTCCAGGCCCGGAGGTCAGCCGGCCAATTTACAAGGTATATGGAACGACCGGCTTTTCCCCCCCTGGGACAGCAAGTATACGGTGAACATAAACACGGAAATGAATTACTGGCCGGCGCAGATCACCAATCTTGCCCATTTGGACGAGCCCCTGATCCGTATGACAAAAGAACTTTCACAAACGGGAAAACAAACGGCCCGGGACATGTACGGCGCAAATGGCTGGGTCCTTCACCATAACACCGACATATGGAGGATCAACGGGCCTGTTGACGGTGCTTTCTGGGGCATGTGGCCCATGGGAGGGGCCTGGCTTTCCCAACATCTTTTTGACAGATATCTGTACAACGGAGACAAAGAGTACCTGCAGCAAGTGTATCCCGTGATCAGAGAGGCTTCCCGGTTTTTTCTTGATTTTCTGACTGAAGAACCCCAAAATAAATGGCTTGTGGTTTGTCCTTCCATTTCCCCGGAGAACGCGCCGTCTGTACATCCCCAATACTCCGTTACGGCTGGCGCGACCATGGACAACCAACTGGTATTCGATCTCTTTACCAAGACCAGAGAAGCCGCCCGTATATTGAAAAAAGACAAAGATCTGACAGACAGCATTTCCAAGGCCCTTGACCGTCTGCCTCCCATGCAGATAGGCAATTGGGGCCAGTTGCAGGAATGGATGTACGATTGGGACAGTCCCGATGACAAACACCGGCATGTGTCACATTTATACGGGTTGTATCCCTCTAACCAGGTGTCTCCTTTCAGAACGCCGGAACTGGCTTTGGCAGCCAAAACCTCTTTAATGGCCCGAGGGGATGAATCCACAGGTTGGTCCATGGGGTGGAAGGTGAATCTGTGGGCCCGCTTGCTGGACGGAGATCATGCCTATAAACTGATCACGGATCAGCTGACCCCCTCGTTGCAACCAGTTGGCAGACAACAGGGAGGTACGTATCCCAATCTTTTTGATGCACATCCGCCGTTCCAGATAGACGGCAACTTTGGCTGTACGGCCGGTATTGCCGAGATGCTGCTCCAAAGCCACGACGGAGCCATTCATTTATTGCCGGCACTTCCACAGGCATGGAAAAGCGGCACTGTCCGGGGGTTGAGGGCCCGGGGAGGATTTGAAGTGGATGTTACGTGGGAAAACGGTGCTGTAAACTCGGCAATCATCAAATCATCTTTGGGCGGTATATGCCGCATCCGCTCTTATGTTCCTTTGACGGGAAAAGGCTTGAAAAAGGCACAAGGCACCAATCCCAACCCGTACTTCTTTGCAGCCGGGGTAAAAGTTCCCCTTATACACGCAACAAATCACCCGGTGGAATCCCTGCACAAGGAAGTCTATGAGTACGATATTCGTACAAAAAAAGGAGATGTCATTCATATAACAATCCCGTGAAGATAATTATTGCCACTCTTTTCTTACTTTTGTGCCCGCATGAAAGGAGAAACCATCGCAATAGGAGTGGCAGTTCTTTGGTCATTGAACTCCCTCTTTTTTGAACACGCCAGCAAAAGGATAGGCTCATTAAATCTGAACCTGATCCGTCTTGTTTTTGCTTTTTTATTCATTGGATTGACGCTATGGGCTACCAGCGGCAGTTTCCTGCCCCTGAATGCAGACAGGGCCACCTGGGCCTGGATGTCTTTGTCCGGGTTCGTGGGTTTTGTGCTTGGCGATTATTTCCTGTTTGCCTCCTATACCATGATCATGGCCAGGTATTCCCAGTTGATGATGACACTGGCGCCTCTTTTTGCAGCGATTTTCGGGTTCATCCTTCTGGGAGAAGAAATGTCCTGGCTTTCATTGGTCGGTATGTGCCTGACGTTGACAGGTATTGCCATTTCCGTATTAAAAAAGCAGAACGGGACAGGAAATAACAGGGTTCACATGGACCTCCCCCTGAAAGGCATTCTGTTCGCATTGATAGGAGCCCTGGGACAGGGTGTAGGGATTGTGCTGAGCAAACAGGGGATGATTGCATACGAAAACGTTTACACTGCGGATAATGCGCTTTACATTCCTCTGGCAGCCACCCAGATACGAACGATCATAGGCGCAATCTCTTTTGCTGCGATTATTCTTTTACGGGGCGGTGCCGGGAATTTTATCCGTTCCATAAAAGATAAAAAAGCCTGTGGGAGCGCTTTTGCGGGTTCTGTACTGGGACCTTACCTGGGAGTAACCTTATCCCTTATGGCTGTGCAATATGCCAATACTGCGATTGCATCCACCATTATGGCAACGGTTCCCATAATGATCCTGGTTCCCGAATACTTAGTCCTCAAACGTAAAGTGACCTGGCAACAGGTCCTGGGAGCAGCATTGAGTGTAGGAGGAGTAACCCTTTTCTTTATCTGATAATCTGAAATCTGATACATACATCATGAAAAAGCTTATCATCCCTGTAATCTTAATATGTATGGCATTGCCTTTACGATCTCAGCAAGAAGAAAGAACGTACCGGCTTATGGTGCTAGATATAACCACCAATGAACTGGCAACGGTAAAAACCTTCCCATACCAGGTGGAAGCTCCCAACTGGACTCCGGACGGACGCTGGCTGGTCTACAACTCGGCAGGAAAACTCTACCGCATATCGCCTGACGGCCGGGAAGGCCCGTTTGAAATCCCTACCGGCACCATCAACCGCTGCAACAACGACCACGTGATCTCTTCCGACGGAAAGCAGATTGCTTTGAGCAGCGGAACGGCCGAAGACTGGCGCTCCCGCATTTACATTGTTCCTTTTGAAGGAGGTGAGCCGAGGTTAATAACCCCACTGGGGCCGAGTTACCTGCACGGCTGGAGCCCCGATATGGGTACGTTGGCCTATTGTGCCGAGAGGGACGGGGAGTACGATGTTTATACCATTCCGGCCGGCTGTGGCACGGAAACCCGCCTGACCGATGCTTCCGGCCTGGACGACGGCCCCGAGTACACCCCCTGCGGAGATTACATCTGGTTCAACTCGGTTCGCACCGGTCTGATGCAGCTTTGGCGCATGCGCATCGATGGCTCGGCACAGGAACAAATGACCTTCCATACAAAGATCAACGCCTGGTTCCCGCACGTTTCTCCCGACGGGGAGCATGTGGTCTACATTGCCTATTACGTGGGCGATCTGGAACCCGGAGAGCACCTCCCGGACAAAAACGTGGAACTGCGCCTGATGCCCGCTGCCGGCGGTCCTTCCCGCCTGCTGTTCAAGCTCTTTGGCGGCCAGGGCACCATCAACGTCAACTCCTGGGCTCCCGACAGCCGCCGGATCGCATTTGTGTACGTCGTACCTTTTATTCTTTAAGCTGATTCTTAGCGTGTTATGATTTTGGTGCCCCCGGGGCATGAATTTTGTTATTGCCTGATAATCAGTCAAAAGAATAAAAGGTACGACGTACACTTTTTTGCTATCTTAGTAGCATGAAAAAATCACTACTCCTATTATTGATTTTGTTAATGACTGTACCGGTCTATACCCGGGAGCCGGCCCTGCAAAAGAGTATTGTCAAGCCGCGTATGCGGGTGATTATTGTGAACGACTTCGGGGGAGATCCGGACGGACTCGTCCAGCTGGCGCATCATCTGTTGTGCGGTTCCACGGAAATCGTTGCCATAATTGGGTCGCATCTTACCGACCGCACTTCTTTTGACCGCTCGGCAAGTTCGGTGGAGCTGGCCTGTGAAAAGGCCAGGGAAGTGGTCTCGTTACTGGGAATGGAAAACCGCGTGCCTGTTTTGCAAGGGGCACCGAAGGGCATGACAGATCCGGGCAAACCGGTGGATTCGCCGGGAGCGCGCAAGATCATTGCCGAGGCGTTGCGTACGGATATTGATATGCCGCTTTACGTGGTATGCGGGGGAGGACTGACTGATGTGGCCAGTGCCTGGCTGTTGGAACCCTCCATTGCCGGGCGCTTCACCCTGGTGTGGATAGGGGGCCCGGAGTACGAAGGGATGGCTTTCCCGCCTCCGGGATATTCAGAGGTAGAGTATAATACAAGTATTTGCATCCCCGCTGTTCAAACAGTATTTAACTTGTCGGACATTCATCTCTGGCAAGTGCCCCGCAATGCCTATAGGCAATGTATTTATTCTTTGGATGAAATACAGAACAATATCAAACCTGCCGGACCTTCCGGGGCTTACCTGGCGCATTCCCTGGAAGAGGTCATGAGCAATATGAACCGGTGGGGCAACCCCATGGGCGAAACCTACATCCTGGGGGATTCACCGCTGGTGCTGCTCACTTCGCTGCAAAGCAACTGGGAACCGGACCCCTCGTCCAGCTTTTACCGCCTTGTCCCGGCACCCAAAGTGGACGGGCACGGGCAGTTCCTGGAAAATCCCAAAGGGCGCCTGATCCGCGTTTACGACCGCCTGGATCTCCGGTTGATGTTTGGCGATATGGAGGCAAAACTGGAGGCTTTGGGCCGAGGCGCTTGCGCGCAGGGACGCAATCCGTTCATCACGCATATGTATACGGCCGATCCCTCGGCTCGGGTTTTTGACGATACGTTATTTGTATATCCTTCTCACGATGAAGATGATGCCGTGAACTTCAGCATGAAGGACTGGCATGTGTTTTCCACTACCGATATGGAACACTGGACAGATCACGGGGTAGTCTTTTCCCTGGATGCTATCAGCTGGGCCTCTTCCCGTGCCTGGGCACCGGACTGCATTCAACGCAACGGAAGGTATTATTTCTATTATCCGGTGGAGGCGAGCAAGATCGGGGTAGCAGTGGCCGACACCCCCTACGGTCCCTTCAGGGATCCGTTAGACTCGGCATTGATCCATATCCAAAGCAAGGGGGTAGTGTGCAACCGGGATTTCATAGATCCGGCGGTCTTCATTGACGATGACGGCCAGGCATACCTCTACATGGGACAGCTGGTGGTCAATGCCATTAAGCTGAACGAAGACATGATATCCTACAACGGACAGGTGCATTTGCTGGAAGGTACCGATGATTTTTTTGAGGCCGTGTGGATGCACAAGTACAACGGAACGTATTACCTGTCGTATGCGGCGGAAAGCGGGGAAATAAAGTATTGTACGAGTGACAATCCCCTGGGACCCTTCACCTACAGCGGGGTGATCCTGCAGCCCATGAACAGCGGAACCAACCACCACTCCATAGTGGAATACAAGGGAGCGTGGTATTTGTTTTACCACAACTCGGACCTGTATTACCGGAACCATCCGGATTCCGTAGAAAAGTTCGGGTGGGGGCACCCGGGCAGTCCGCATCCGTTCCGCCGGTCTGTTTGTTTTGACAAATTGTATTATAACGAAGACGGGACCATTCAGAAAGTGATTCCTACAAAATAAAATGTTATGGGACTGATAAATTTAATTGTCGGTTTGATCTTTATTGCCCTTGGCTTCCTTGTGAGAGTTTATCCGGGGATGTTAGCCGGATATAACACCATGTCGGCTGAAAGAAAGAAAAACATTGACATAGAGGGACTTACCCGGTTTATGCGCAATGGATTGATCCTTATGGGATTGGCAATTATCCTGTTGTATCTTGTTTTAAGGTGGATCGACTGGAGCTATTTGGCCAACATGGTGATCATTCTTGTAGTGTTGACAGGGTCGGTGATCCTTTTCCTGACTTCCGGAAAATACGATCACAATCCGGAAAAGAAAAGCAGGTCCCATTATATTGTTCTGGGAATCGTTTTGCTATTATTAGGAGGCGTTTTCTTCTATGGTTTCATGACAACCAAAACACAGATAAACGGGAATATGATCCGTTTTACAGGGATGTACGGCAAAGAGATGCATGTTTCTGAAATTGCAGAAGTGGAGCTTATGGATACCATTCCCCGAATTGTAATCCGCACCAACGGATTCAGTTTGGGACCCGTACATAAGGGGAATTACCGGCTGGAGGAATTCGGAAAGTGTCGTTTGTATATCAATTCAGGAAAAGGGAAATACGTAATCGTTACCGATGTGGAAGGATTCAGAACCATTTTAAGGTATAAAAATGATCAGGACAGCCGGAGTATTTATGAACAGATCAACAGGTTGCTGTAATAAGCAGCCCGTTTCCCCACAAATCAGATGAACAACAGCACAAGGATCTGGACTAAAAGAATACGCAAAAACATAGTCAAAGGATAAACAGTAGCATAGGCTGTCAACTGGGCCTGCCCAGGGGACATGGTATTAACAAATTCAAGGGCAGGGGGATCGGTCATTGAACCGGCCATCAATCCGCATATAGTAAGGTAGTTTAATTTCATCAGCCGGGCTATGGTTCCAATGATCACAAGAGGAACCAGGGTTATTACAGCTCCGTACACCATCCACATATAACCACCGGATACAATGGTTTCTACAAAACTGCCACCGGATGATAAGCCCACACAGGCCAAAAACAAAACGATTCCAAGTTCGCGTATAAACAGGTTGGCACCGGGGGTCATGTAAAAATCCATTTTCCCTATACGGCCTTTATATCCTAAAAATAAGGCAACTAAAAGCGTTCCGCCTGTTAAACCCAATTTTGCCGAGGCCGATAAGCCCGGGAGTGTGAAAGGAATGCTCCCCAGTAATATTCCTGCAAGAATGCCTATAAAAATGGGTATTATATTGGGATGTGCAAGTTCTTTCATGGAATTGCCAAGTAATTGGGACACTTCTTTCAGGGCAGACCGTTCTCCAACTATCCTGACGGTATCTCCGAATTCTATGGTATCTTCTTCATCGGGCATAATCTCTGTCCCGGCCCGGAAAATACGTGTTATGTTAACAGGATACCTGTGGGAGATGCCAATTTGTTTTATGGTTTTGCCTGCCAGGCTTTTATTGGTAAAAATGATATGCCGCATTCCCAATCGTCCGACGATTTCAGTATCTTCAGTAATATTGAGCGGCCCCACTTTTAATGTAAGTATGGAAAAGAATGGCGCACTTGAAACCCCATAAAGAATATCATTCTCGTTAATGATTTCGTTATCACCGGGAATAAAAAATTCTCCATTGCGACACATTCGTGAAAGTACAAATTCACTTCTTAGGGAATTCTTCACAAACTCAATATTTTTTCCAATCAACCCGGCATTTTTCACGCTAAGGTTTACCGATTCAAGTTTGCCTTCAATACCTGCTACTTCAGAATTGTATTTTTCGGATTCTTTTTTGACAGAAATCTTAAAGGCAAATCGTAATAGCAACATGGACAAAATGATTCCTAAAATACCAAATGGATACGCAACCGCGTATGCCGTTGCGGTTTCATGAATCATTGACTGCCCGGCCATTTGATCTGCAATTACTTCCTGTGCTGCCCCAAGGCTTGGTGTATTTGTCACGGCTCCACACAGGATACCGGCAACTACGGGAACAGGCAAATTGAATACCATCTTGATAATCGAAGCAGTCAGGGTCCCAAGTACAACGATTCCTGCTGCCAGCATATTCATTTTCAGCCCGTTTCTTTTTAACGAAGGGAAAAACCGAGGTCCCACATCCAATCCTATGGAATAAACAAATAAGATTAACCCGAATTCTTTTACAAAATGCAGCGTCCGGGCATTTGTATGTACACCCAGGTATCCTAACAGGAGTCCGGAAAAAAGAACACCTGCAATGCCGAGTTTAATCTTAAAAACTTTGATTTTCCCAAGCAAAATCCCGCTGATCCCGGCTATACTCAGGAAAATTAAAGTAGAAGCCACTCCTTCTTGAGTGAAAATTTTTAAATATTCCACGGCCGGCAAAAGTAGGGCTTATTTACAAAAATTCAAAGCAAGATTTTTGGCAATGATCTATCCTTTTTCAAGGATGATTTTATAATATCCTTGTGCACGGTTGTGAACTGTAACAGGCATCAATAATCCTGCAATTGAATTCATAATCATTTCCCTGGGAAACAAGCCGAGTAAAATTTTGGAAAGTAAAGGGTATTTAAAATAACTCCGGGCAAGTTTTTGAAATCTCCCCAGGGTTGGCATGATTGCCTCGGATATGTTTTCACATGATATGACTTTGAATCTTGTTTCAACAGCGATTTTAAGCCACTCATCAATTGTAAGGCTGCTATTAACTGCCATGGACTTCTCTGATAAAATAGCGGCTTTTTTAAGTTCTTCAGGAAGTTGCTCAAAACCGCTTAATCTGAATCCGTCGTATAATATGAAGATTCCGTTTTTTTTAAGTTTGGCATAGACACCCTCTAAAACTTTTTTGAGGTTAAAGGCGTAGCAAACAGATTCAAGTTCAAAGATTATATCAAAAGTGGAATCGTGAAATTCCAGATCATGGAAATCACCATAAGAGAATGTTACATTTTCAAGGTGTTTTGCTTTTTTATTGGCAATGGATAAATGTTTACTGGTAATGTCAATTCCCTGGAACTGAATATCCGGGAATTGTTTTGCCAAAAAGATGGAATTAAATCCTTTTCCACATGCCAGTTCAAGTATATTTGTTGCTGTTTTTGCATTGATTAGGGAAGAAATTTCTTTTGCCTGAGTCAGATATCCTGCTTCATCAAACACGCCGTCATAATTGAGGGCCATATGAACAGAGCCTTCTTTTGAATGGAAAAATTTATATCCTGTACTACTGTTATGATAATAAGATATTATGTTTTTTTTATCAACATTCTTATTTATTAAATCGCTAATAGTGAATATCTTATCAATTATTAATAAGTATTTGTTTACACTATCAATGTCAGTGATAATTTCTTGCTCCATTATTCGGGATTGTATTCAATGTTATATTTATCCATCATGGTTTTTAAATAATTAACACTTCCGATTACTCCAAATTTACCTTCAGCTCCGGAAACAATTCCAACCAAATAACCATTTTTATCTATTACCGGGGATCCGCTTCTCCCGGCGGGATGAATATCAGTAGAAAGTGTTTGAGTATAAAAATAATCCCCGAGATTCATATAGCATTTGAGTTTTGTCAATGCAGGCCGGCTGTTGTCTTCTTGCTTTGTGCCCCATCCAGCGGCATAGATTATTTCATTAGTTTTAACCGGAGTGTATCTTATTTTTAATGGATATAAATCCAAATCCTTTTTGTCAATTTCAAACAGGATCCAATCCCGTACTTTAAGGGTATTAAACTGTCCGATTATTTCCAGTGAATCGGTATTTATCAAACGTTTAATAACAATATCCTTTTCAGAGTCATTCCTTGGATAAAGTTTCCAGTAATTGAAATCCTTTCCCAGGTCAATAGACTTTAGCCCTACCGGATATTGAAAAACCATAAAGATATGCTTGCAGGAAATGCCCAACGTGTCGTATCCGGTATCGATGAGAAAAGAATTAGCCAAATTTTTGTAAGTGGTGTCTTTAAAACTTATTTCATTGGTTAGAGCAAAGTCCGGCCATTCAGAGACGGGTTTCTCAATCCATGGTTCTTTTACTAATGGTGTAGCATTTTTGCATCCGAAAGCCAATAACAAGAGTCCGGTAGCAATAATTCTGATTCCTCTTTTCATTTTTTTTATTTTTTCTTTCTTTCTTTCTGTCTGTCTGTCTGTCTGTCTGTCTGTCTTTCTGTCTGCGTGTTGCTGACTGCTTTGTTAATTCAGGGAAAAAGGTTTCCCGGGTCTAGGGGGCTTTATCTATGGGAAATGTCGGGACTTATTCCTGAAAGGCCTGCATGATCAATGCGGCTTTTTCTGTTAAATCCAATTGATTCAGTCTGTGTACCAGAAATTGTAACCCGTGAATGTCTGTGTCGTATAGGTCGGGCTGGTCTTTAATTTCTTGTATTTTGAGTGCCATTTCTTCCGGGCTGCAGGTCACGGCCATTTTGGTCAATTCAACACTGGCTGTCAATTTTGGGATTTCCAGCAGGTTTTGATGCATGATCCGGGCATAAGCGGGGTAAATAGTGCTTTGGTAAGACAAGTAGGCCAGGTAGTCGTTCATAAGGTATATGATCAGGCGGTCGTTGTCCAGGTTCCAGATGGAATTGGACAGGTAACCGGGCAATTCCCCGCCTCTTTGAATAATGGTTACTGGGGCATCGGCAATGCTCCATCCATATCCGAAACTTACCCCGTATTCATTTTCTCCGTAAAGATTGTGGGCCAAAATGTGTTTTTGAATGGCTTTTTCAAATGATTCACCGGTAATCAATTTCCCGGCATCCAGTGCCCGGTAAAAACGGTACAAATCTGTCACCGTGGAATAGACGTTGCCATCGCCACAAAAACCGCTTACGGCATAGCCCCCGGAAAACTCGGGTATCTTTATGGCTTCTTCATATTGTCCGGTGAAGGGGTAGAACAGGTATCCCTTAGCCACGTTGTCTGCCTGTTTGATCTCTTCCATGTCATAGATAGAGGTCCTTTCCATTTTTGCCGAGGTGAATATGTATTTGTGCAGGTATTCTTTGAAATTCTGGCCCGATGCCTGTTCCACGATTTGTGCCAGGACATTGTATCCCAGGTTGTTGTAGGCGCTGCTTTGGCCGGGTGTGAAACGCATGGCAGGCTTTTGGGTATATAGTGCTTCCAGAAGGTCTTTGTTCTTGGCGATTTTTGAACGGTCCCAACCGCAATTTTGCAAAAGTTGGCTGTCTTCGGGCAGCCCCGCGGCATGGATCAAAAGGTGGTGGATAGTGACGTCGGGGTAGGGGAATCCGGGTAGGTGTTTTTCAACAGGGTCCCCGATTTCCAGCAGTCCCTTTTCTTCCAGTTGCTGGATGGCAATGGCCGTAAAGATCTTGCTTACCGATCCGATATTGAATAAGGTGTTTTCGTTCAGGAGAATTTGTTTTTCCCTGTCGGCATAACCCAGGCAGTTTTGGTAAATGATCTGTCCGTTTTGGGCTATCAGTACGTTGCCGTTGAATTGTCCTCGTTCGTGCATGGTGGTGAACAGGCTGTCCAGCAATTGCGCTTTTTCACGGTTGGGGTTGTTGTTGCAGCCTGTGACCAGGACGAAGCAAAAAACAATTTTCAGGATTGGTATCTTTAATCCTGAAAAAGTTGTAGACTTAATCATAAAAGGCAAGTTTTGGGTTTTCTGGGTTCTTTCAGGGGGGCTAAGTTATATTGTCTCTTAAGTGCACTACCACCGGATCATGGAAGAGGTGCTGCAGGATTGCAAGGGGTTAGAGTTTCTTTGGGGCACTTTCACGTTTTCCTAGAAAGTACCAGAACACAATGACCATCGCGAGCGAGTAACCGGCAGTAGCAATGATATCTCTCCAACCAACTGTACCCTGATGGACTATCCGGCTTGTAATAGTAAACGAATAAAACAATAAGAATAAGCAAAGATGCTTTACGTTTTTTTGTACATCCATAATTGACAGTTTATTCGCAATAAAGGTAATAAAATTTATATTTGTGTAAAATTCTGTATACAAGAATGATATGAAAACAAGAATAATTGTGGTTAATGCGATTATTGTCATTGGTGTTTTCCTGATATCGTACTTCTGGTTATTCCATCATATATGGTGGGAAGCCCTGATATTTACACTTGTTATCTCCGGAGTCTCAATATGGACCAGCAATAAAGTAAAATTTTTACAATGAACCCCGGGCGTTTTCTTATCTATGCCAGCTTGTAGCTTATGGCATGAACTGAAAAGTCTTAAGAAAAAAAGTAGAATGCATTACTCAACCTTATCCTTCTTTTTTCTTTCCCTATAACGATCAAATAAGTAAAACACTAAGACCATAAGAAGCGAAACTATGGCCGCAGAAATCATATCACGCCAAGCAGGTCTATCGAATAAGAATAAACTCAGTGTTAGAAACACAGAATAAAAGATAAAAAATATCAGGTTATATCTAATTATTTTCATTACGTAATAGTTTAATTTTAACTGTTTTATAAAAAAGGATTGATGCCAGAGCTAAATAAACAGCAGCAATCAAACAACCGACCCAAAAAGGCGGATCAAACCCTTGAAGAATCAAAATAAGTCCAAGAACAATGGCTACAGAAGTAGGAATACTGATTGAAGTATAATACTTTATTCTACTTCCGCAATTTGGACATTCCCATGATGAAAAGGACGCTTCAGTTATTACATTATAGAATTTCTATTTGTGACCACAATTGGGGCAGATAAATGTTTTTGTTTTCATAGGCATCCGGTTTTATATGATTAATCAAGCCGATTATTATCCCAATTGTCGGATGATTCGCAATAAAGGTATAAAAATAAATTTTTAGTGTAAAATTCTGAATGAAATAAGGTTATGATGCCAGTCCATTTTCATAAATGGGCTCAAATGAGGATGGATTGGAAAAAAACTACAGTTTGTCCTCAAAAAGGGGCTTCTATGAGGACGGATTGGGAAAAAACTACAGTTTGTCCTCAAAAAGGGGCTCAAATGAGGATGGATTGGAAAAAAATTACAGTTTGTCCTCAAAAAGGGGCTTATATGAGGAGGGATTGGAAAAAAACTACAGTTCATCCTCAAAAAAGGGCTTCTATGAGGACGGACTGGAAAAAAACTACAGTTCATCCTCAAAAAGGGGCTTCTATGAGGACGGACTGGATAAAAACTACAGTTTGTCCTCAAAAAGGGGCTTCTATGAGGACGGACTGGATAAAAACTACAGTTTGTCCTCAAAAACGGGCTTATATGAGGATGGATTGGAAAAAAATTACAGTTTGTCTTCAAAAAGGACCTTATATGAGGATGGAATAGGGGGGAGAAGGTAAATGGAGGGTTGCGCCCGGAGGGATTTCGTCGCTGCGCTCCGACATCCCGGCCCCCTGCGGGGGGCCATCTTACAAGAAGCCTGCGCAGCATGCTGCTGCGCTTCCTTTTCCGCACCCGAACGGGCTTGAGCAAGCTCCATCCCGCCGGGTACGCAAAAGCCCTGCAAATTTTCATTCGCAGGGCTTCTTGTGATCCGGTTGGGATTACAAACAGGTGTTATATATCAGACTTTTATAAAAGAGGGGACTGGAAAAAGGGACTGAAATGAAGTGTTTTGTGCATTTGTATCTTTATCTCCACATTCATTAACTAGAGGTACAATAAATAACATTACATGTTTTTAATTTCAAAAATGGCATCTTCTTTTATTATAGATGCAATATTTAGAGTAGGCAGAATAAAAATTGAAAATGGTGTCGCTTCTGTTTTAGCAAATAAGACACCTCTTGTTGTACCAATGGTTATCACTGCTAAATGAGCCAAAAAACCTTTAGGTATAACCAACTTGTTTTCCTGAACAAATGTTGCCCAAGAATTTTCTTCAATTTGAAAATGACAGCTTACTTGAATTTTCAGAAAAACCTTCTTGATTTGCATAAATTCAAATCCAAGAAACACTCCAATTTTGTGGTTTTTTTGGTCTAGTTTAAACTGTAATTTAGTCCCTAAATCTGTTTTTTTATTTGGAGTATAGTTCTCCTCAATAATGGCAAATTGCTCTGTTTTTATGCCTTGAAGAGCAAACCTAATATGTGTGTTATCTTTTTTCATAATTAGTTGAATACTTCAACACATTCTTGTGAATAAATGCAATTTTTTGCTTCCATTGTTTTAGTTGCTTCGTAGTCATTGCAACTCTGAATTGGAGGTGCTACCAATATTTCAACCTGTTTTTTAACAGTGATAACAAATTGGTCCATTTCTGGTATTGTGTTTTCATAGTAGGTTGCCAACACTGGAATATCTAAAATAGTTTGCAACTTAATTTGGGTTTCAATTGTTAAGTTCTCTTTACCACTAACAATTTTTGTAATCTGTTGAGGAGAAACCCCCATTATATATGCAAGGTATTTTTGCGACCATCCTAAATGGTCTAATTTCATTAGCACCTTTATGGCAATTTGCTGTGATTCACGCAACATTGCACGATTATTTATTCGCTGTTTTACCTCTTTGATCGTATTAGGGTCTTCGCCTGAGACGAGTTGAAGAAATTTTTCTTTGTTTGTCATAGTTGTTCATTTAAAAATTCAAAAAATGAATCGGCATCAAATACGTTATTGCCTTTCAGAAAATCACGACATCTTTCAATTTTTAGCATTTCTATTTGTGTATGCGGTCGGTCTTTATTTTTATAGTGAAATTTTATAGTTCCACCTGTAATAACAAAACAGTTTTTGTCGATTCTAATCGCATATAATCTCAAATAGTTTTTTCTACCTTTCTGTCTAGATAGTTCGATAATGTGTAATTCATGGTCGTTTAAAGGTTTGAAAAATTCTTCCAAACATCTTTCGGGATTTGTGGTTATTTCGTTTATGGCATCATCAATTTCATTTGCATTATCAAGAAGTTGATTGACCAAGGTAGAAATTGATACCTTTTGAGGTGTATCAGCTCTGTTTTGCTTGACAAACTGGTATAAATATGCAGTATCAGTCCATAATGCTAATAATCTATGCAACTCATTATGAGTCTCATGGTCGTAATGAAACGCAAATAACTGGTCTGCAAATATAGAAATTATATTCATTAAATCAACTTATAGGTTTATTATTGTATCATGTAATCTTTCTTAATCTTATACTTCCAATTAATTTGAATATTGAAAATTGTAGCACCTGATGTTCTTTGTATCACATAAATATTCTTCCTCACTTTCTCTGCAAACTTTCACATTCGGGGCTTACAGATCGCCCAGAGTGCTATTAATTGTAAGCAGCCCTTTTTGGTTTTTATTTTTCTAATCTTGGTAATTCTCCTTTATAGACAGTTGAAGCTCTTTTTCTAATTTTCAATAAATCCTTCGTTGTTATTGTATGAATATGTACTTTCTTTTTGTAGCACTTCCCATTGCTCAAGTCCAGTTTAATATTGTTGTCCAATTGATGAGCATGAGGATTTGAAGGGAATGGATCAGGATCATATTTATTTATTATCCAAATAAGGCCTTTTGCCTTAAACATGGCTTTATATTGAACAAGGATACTTTTTGGAAAAATATCTTTGTCAATTTCAATTCCATTAATAATGATGTCGAAGTCAAAATCATTTAATAGTTTTTTTGCATCATCCAGATCAAGATTAATGTCCCATAAATTACCAGGCCATTCCAAATTATGTTTTTCCTCAAGTAATATAAAAAGCGCATAAAATATATGTCTTTTCTCGATGTTTTTGGAGTACATTTTTGAATAATGGATAGAGAGTATTTCTTTTATTCTATCCAATTCTTCTATCATCGAATCTGCTTTTTCCATTTCATTTTGATTCTTTTCCAAATCAAGATTTTGTTTAAGGAGTAAGTATTATTAGGGTTTCTCACAACTTGGATATAGCTTTTCTTATTCCTTTTCCCTCCTCACCACCTCCACATAATTGTACAAACAGAAAATAAAGCAGCTCTCAAAGATATCCGGATAACGTTTCAGGCTTTTCCGGAGCTTGTTTTTTCTGATCCACTCGTAGGTCAGGTCGAATATTTCTTCTTTGAACTGAAAAAGGGTGGTGGTGTCAAAATCGGATCTGTGATTCTCGATCAGTTCAAACAGAAGATCGATCATTTCCTGTCCGATTCTTTCTGAGTTTTCTTTATTGTCAAGGGAGAATAGGGTAATCGTCTCGTTGGACTGTTTAATCAGCTCCTGGTTGCTTTCAGGAGAAGAATTCAATAGATCTGTTGCAACAGAAGC
>CAZITX010000012.1:0-17011 GCA_964542305.1 uncultured Muribaculaceae bacterium
CGAACAGGTGCGTCAGCGGGATGACACCAGGCTGCTGAGCATGGCCATGGAAGTATCCGGATTCAGCGACAACACCAACAAGGTGGAGGATTACATGAGCCGCTTTGTGGATATCATCAGTTTCAATCACTACCTGGGCTGGTACGGGGGCACCCCGCAGGATTGCAAAACAAGGCAATGGTACATTCCTTACGACAAACCGTTTTTCGTGAGCGAATTCGGGGCCGGAGCCCTTCAGGGATACCACGGGGATTCCGGTCAGCGCTGGACCGAGGAATACCAGGCGGAAGTGTACAAAAACACCCTGGAAATGTTTGACAGGGTAGAAGGATTTGCCGGGACATCGCCCTGGATCCTGATGGATTTCCGCTCACCGCGCAGGCAATTGCCTTATATCCAGGACTTTTTCAACCGGAAAGGGCTGGTTTCGGAAAAAGGAGTGAAGAAAGCTGCTTTTTATGTGTTGAAAGAATTTTACAATACCAAGTGAGAGCGGTCGACTGTCTTTATTTGACAGGGCGTCTTGAGAGCGGTAATTGAGAGCGGTGGACTGACTGTCTAAATTTGACAGGGCGTCTTTACCGGGAGGTGGTAAGTAGCCAAAACAGGGACAAAGTCTATAACACGCTTGATAACAGCAAGATGCAGTGGTTTGTGACATTTCTGGTACTTACCACCTCCCCCCCAAATCACCGGAAAACCGCAAAAACCGGGGGAAGGTGGTAAGTAGGGTAAAATGGGCATAAACTTATAAAGCGCACATTATTAACGCATTGTGAATTTGTGTAACATAATTGTGACTTACCACCTCCCGGAAAGTGTAAGGTCACTGCTTGACCTTTTCGTCTGAAGAGCGGAATACGAAAGTGATAAATTGCCGACTATGGCGAAAAAGTTTTAGTCAGGTTGGATTTTTTGGGAGTCAAGGAATTCCATGGCTGCTTTGTATTCTTCATCGGGCACGCGGACAAAGATCAGGTTTTTCCCGTATGTTGTATTAACGGGGAGGAATGAGTTCATGCTGTTATCAAAAACGACAGGATGAAATCCTTCGTTTTCCAGGTTTCCCTTGATGACATCTGCCTGGAAATGGGTACTGCACTCGGCTACTGTTTTCATGATCAGATACGTTGAAAATTCTTCCTAAAGATACGTAAAATCTTGTTACCTTAGCCGCTGAAAACACTACGGTATGAGCGAAGTCTTTTTTACGAATTTCAGATCCCGTCCCGGCAGGAGCCTTCCAAAAAAGATGGAACTTCTGGTAAAGGCGGCCGGCATAGGAACGCTGGACTGTAAAGATAAATTTACAGCCATCAAGATCCACTTTGGGGAATTGGGCAACATGGCCTTTCTGCGTCACAATTACGCTTCCAGGATGGCAGAGCTGTTGCGCCAGATGGGTGCCAGAACCTTTTTGACAGATACAAATACACTTTACAGCGGTTCCCGGTCCAATGCCGTGGATCATTTGCGTACGGCATACCTGAACGGGTACAACCCCATAAGCGTACCGGGTGCTCCGGTCATCATTGCCGACGGATTGAAAGGGACAGATGAAGCGATCATCCCCATACCCGAAGGAGAATATTGCAAAGAAGCCCGTATCGCTTCGGGCATTGCCAAGGCCGATGTGTTGGTGAGCATGACGCATTTCAAAGGGCACGAGATGTCCGGATTTGGCGGGGCGTTGAAAAATATTGGGATGGGATGCGCCAGCGTTGCAGGGAAATTGCATTTGCACTCAGATTCACAGCCGGTCATTGAGCGGGCCAATTGCACGGGATGCCGGCAGTGTGTGATCAATTGCCGCCACGGGGCAGTAACCCTGGATACGGACAAGATCGCAGTGATCAATTACGATTTATGTGTGGGTTGCGGCCAATGCGTTGCTGTTTGCCAGTACGATGCAGCCCGGCCGGGAGCCTCTTCCTCGGCACAAGGCTTAACGGCCAAGATCGCCGAATATGCCTGGGCGGCTTTGCAGGGAAAAGCGCATTTTCACGTGAGTTTTATCATGGATGTCTCCCCGCATTGCGATTGCTGGAGCATGAACGACACACCCATTGTGCCCGACATTGGCATGCTGGCTTCTTTTGACCCGCTGGCCCTGGACCAGGCTTGTTTTGATATGGTCAAATCGGCTCCTGCCACTCCGGGCAGCATGGCCGATCCGGAAAGCGCCCATTCGCACGAAGGGGAAAATAAGTTTGCTTTTGTACATCCGCGCACAGACGGGGAGTTTGGACTTGCCCACGCAGAAAAGATGAAGCTCGGCTCACGCACCTATACCTTGATTGAAGTATGACCGGACGCCTTTTCTTTTTCATGGCCCTTATTGTGCCTGCCACACTTTTTGGAGGATCCCGGGCAGAAGGTGTTTCCATGCCTTTTGGCTCTGTGTCAGTTATACCGGATCACGGAGGATCACAACCCGGTACAGTTAATGCTTTTTTGCACCGGTTCTACCATAGCTCGTCGTTCGGTCAATACGGGGAACTTTCAATTGTTCCGGGGGCGAGTTCGTTGACTGTCGCGGAAGGGTCTGAATTTTATTCGCCCGGTTATTATAAAGTACGGACAGATTCACCCGGGATGGAAATCCGGGTAACTGCCGCTGAAGAGGGAGCCGCCCACAGGTACGCCTATTTTACGTCATCCGGCAGTCCGCAAAAAGAAGGCAGTATTATGCTTGATTTGCCGGGAAATGCCGGGGTGGCAGAGATCCGGGTGGCAGATCCTGTTACCGTAACCGGATATGTAATAAGCCGGGGAACCCGGGAAACGGGTCATACGTATTTTGCCATCCGTTTTTCCAGGCCCGTAAAACGCTATTATTCAGAAAGTGATCCCGATTTCCCCGAAAATTATCCGATCCTGCCCGGGACCGTGTTTCCTGTCATGTTTGTTTTTGATCTTGTAAAGGGAGAACAACAATACGTGGATGACGGGGTGCTTGAGATACGGGTAGCTTTTTCGTCGGTAGATGCAGCCGCTGCATTGAACAACCTGGAAGTGACCCTGGATGGGAAAAACTTTGAGACGCTTCAGTGGGAAGTTTCCCGGGAGTGGGAAAAAGAACTGGCTGTCATCACCATAGAGGATCCTTACGGAAACGAAGAACTGGAAACCCGGAGAGCTCTTTTTTATCAGGCGCTTGGCCGTACCATGGAAACACCTGCCTTTTTGCAGGACAGCGACGGAAAATTCCGCGGGAACGACAACAATATATATTTTTCCGAATTTTATGATAATTATTCGGCATTAAGCCCGGTGGAAAGGGAGCGTTATCCTTTGATGAATTTCGTCAAGCCCGAAAGAAGCCGTCAGTTTGTGGCATCCATGTTGGCATTCTACGACCGTAATGTGCTGAAAATGTTGCCCGGGGAAGATCTGTGCACCGGAGCGGTTTCCTTATTGGCTGATGCCCATAACGGAGGATTATTGCCCGCTTCGCTGACACCTTCTTTACTGGAGGCGATGAACAGTACGTTAAGGAGTCCCTATGATCCGGTTGCTTCAATCATTCAGGGATCCGGTTTTGTTCCGGCCGGTTCCCATCCCGGGACAATAGCCTTAACAAGTGATTATGCGTATATGAGCTGGTGTGTTTACATGATGGCCGGAGCAGCGGGAGATGTCAGTAAAGTCAATGAAATACGTCCGTTTGTGACGGCTTATCAATGGCTCCTGGAGCCTGAAACGGGGAATGCCAGGCAACGAAACAGTGACCTTTCATGGCATAACGATCCCGATTCTTTGGCCAACCGGGACCTGTTACTGTTCGTGCCTCATAACATGAACGATATAGTAGAGCGTACAGGCGGCCGGAAGGCCTACGAAAAAAGACTGGATTCCACGGCACTCTTTGATCAACTTCCTTACTTGTACACCTGGACGGCTTCTCCGTGGAAAGGACAAAAATTATTGCGGGCCATGATGGATTCTTACGGAGAAACGGTTGAATCTCCTTCCTGGTTCGTCTTTTCGGCTATGGGACTGTATCCGTTATGTCCCGGTACGGATCAATACGTACTGGGGGCTCCGTATTTTAAAAAAATGATCGTAAATCTGGAAAACGGCAAAATACTGACAATAGAAGCTCCGTTGCTGAACCCGGCAAATATCTACGTAAGGGAAGTCCGATGGAATGGCAAGTTGTTGGATGCTTCATACATAACACATCAGGAACTTGCAAAGGGAGGAAAACTGGAATTTGTTATGTCTTCCAGGCCGGCCCGGGGGAGAACATTTCGCAAGGAAAAACTTCCTTATTCCTTTCTAAAAAAATAGTATATTTGTTGTTTCCAGACTTAAGAAGATCATGCCATCCAAAAACACACTGATAGTCAACCTCTTTGGCGGTCCTGCCTCCGGCAAGACAACCTGTGCCTGGGAGATTGCCAGCAAACTGAAGAAACAACGCCTTGTAACCGAATACGTTTCTGAATATGCCAAGGAACTGGTATGGGATGAAAAGCTGGATATACTGGACGGCAGCGAGCCTCACCAGCACCATATTTTTGAGGTTCAGACACACCGGGTGGAAAGGCTGATAGGGAAAGTGGATGTAGTGGTGACCGATGCCACCCTTTTGAACAGCCTGGTTTTCGGGGTGAATGTATCGGATGAGTTCCGGAAAGAGATCATTGAAAATTTCAACAGGTTCAATAATTTCAACCTGTATATACAAAGAACCTCCTATTTTGAGCAGGAAGGACGGATACACAACCTGGAGCAGTCATTGTCTCTGGATGAAAAGATCATAGACATTTTAGTCGGGAATAAGATCCCTTTCCAGACGTACAGTCACCGGACACTGGATCTGGTAATTATGAAAATTTGTTTACTTATTAAACGCTAATGAAATGATACTGAAGTACAACGGACCTTTGCAGATGCAAATCAACGACATAGCCCAGGTTGCCGATTACATGTGGCAAAAAGGTTGGGCTGAAAGAAATGCGGGAAATATTACCGTAAATGTTACTGAATTCATAGGGGAAGAAAACAAGAACCTTCCTGCGATTACACGAATTCCTCTATATCATACGGTTCCCGAACTGGCCGGTCAGTATTATTACGTTACCAGCGCAGGATCCCGGATGAGGGACATTGCACGCAATCCTATGGATCAAGGGATCATAACACGGGTTGCGACAGAAGGGAAGAGTATTGATATCCTGGCAGACAAAGATTTGCCGCCTACTATTGAATTGCCTTCCCACTTGCTTATGCACCAGATGTTTGCACAGGAAGCCATCCAGCAGGGAAGCCCGGTTTCGGCCGGCAGACGGGTTGTTTTCCACACCCATCCCACCGAGTTGATAGCCCTTTCCCACATTAAGGAATTGCAGAGCACCAAAGCCATTACTGAAACTTTGTATGAAATGCATTCCGAGGTCAAAATGTGTGTGCCCCGCGGCCTGGCCTGGGTGCCTTACGAAATGCCCGGATCCATGGAACTGGCCCGTGCAAGTATCAAAGACCTGAAGAACTTCCGCTTCATGTTGTGGGAGCGCCACGGTGTATTGGGAACGGGAACCAATATCCTGGAAGTATTTGATGCCGTGGATACACTCAACAAAGCTGCTAAAATTTATTTGTTCGTTCGTTTGCTTGGCAAATAAGAAACTCTTTTATGATACAATTTTTCCTGAATGACAACACCCGGGTGCTGGCACTTCAGACAAAAAACGTTTTGACCGAGGATCAGTCAGAAGCATTGTCGTGGCTGTTTAACAATGCGAAAAAAGCAGATCCTTCGGACGCGTTCCTGAAAGGATGGTTCACGGGGCCTCGCCGTGAAATGGTCACCCCATGGAGTACAGTAGCCGTAGAGATTTGTGAAAACATGAATATTCACGGCATTGTCAGGATGGAAGCATTTTTTCCGGCCCAAAAGGACAGTGTATACGATCCCATGTTGCAGGAAATGTATTCCGGTCTGGACGAACGGATTTTTCAAACCGGAAGGGTCCCCGAACCCATAAGGCATATTACGGATATAACGGCCTATAACCTTTCGGAAGGCCTGGCTCTGAATCCGGAAGAGGTTGCCTACCTGGAAAACCTTTCAAAAAAACTGAACAGGCCCCTGACAGACTCGGAAATCTTTGGTTTTTCACAGGTGAATTCCGAGCATTGCCGGCACAAGATTTTTAACGGGACATTTATTTTGAACGGGGAAAAGCAACCGTACACCCTCTTTGATATGATCCGGAATACTTCCCGGACGAATCCCAACCGGATAATTTCGGCGTATAAAGACAATTGCGCTTTTTTAGAAGGACCTCGCGATCATGTGTTTTTTGTTCCGCAGTTTCCGAATAAACCCGGTTTATTTCACACCCAAAAGGACGACACGGTTATCAGTCTGAAAGCAGAAACGCACAATTTCCCCACGACGGTGGAGCCCTTCAACGGGGCGGCTACCGGGAGCGGGGGAGAGATTCGCGACCGCATAGCCGGGGGAAAAGCCTCTTTTCCCATAGCCGGGACAGCCGTTTACATGACTTCCTATCCCCGGCAGAAAGAAGGGTTACAAAGACCGGAAGGCCGGCCCTGGATGTACCATACACCGGAAGATATCCTGACCAAGGCTTCCGACGGGGCAAGCGATTTCGGGAACAAATTCGGACAACCCCTCATTTGCGGATCGTTGCTTTGTTTTGAGCACATGGAGGGCGCAAAACGTTTTGGTTACGATAAAGTTATCATGCTGGCCGGAGGCGTGGGATTTGCCCGCAAGGAAGATGCCTTGAAAGAGAAACCGCAGCAAGGAGACAAGATGGTGCTCCTGGGCGGGGACAATTACCGCATTGGAATGGGTGGCGGGGCCGTTTCTTCCGTAGCTACGGGCGAATTTGGAAACGCCATAGAATTGAATGCTGTACAACGTGCCAACCCGGAAATGCAAAAGCGCGTTTACAACGCCATCCGTGCGTTGGCAGAAAGTACTTCAAATCCCATCAAATCCATACACGATCACGGAGCAGGCGGTCATTTGAATTGCCTGTCCGAACTGGTGGATGATGCCGGCGGGAAAGTGGATATTGACAAGCTTCCCCTGGGAGATCCTTCCCTGAGTGCCAAAGAGATCATAGGCAATGAATCCCAGGAACGCATGGGCCTGGTAATGGCTCCCGAAGCGATTCCACTCTTACAAGAAGCCGCTGAAAGGGAACGGGCCCCCATGTATGTGATCGGGGAGATCACGGGTGACAGCCGTTTTGTTTTTGAAAATTCACAGACCGGGGAAAAACCCATTGACCTGGACCTTGAGGATATGTTTGGATCGGTTCCGCATACCGTGATGGAAGACGTAACGGAAGATCCTGTCTTTGAACCGCTTGAATGTTTACAGGACAATGATTCCCTGACAGATTACGCCCAACGGGTCATGCAGCTGGAATCGGTTGCCTGCAAAGACTGGCTGACCAACAAGGTGGACCGTTCCGTAACGGGCTGGATAGCCAATCAGCAATGTGCCGGGGAATTGCAATTGCCCCTGAACGATTACGGCCTTACGGCCATTGGCTACGTACCTTCGCAAAAAGGTTTTTCCGGGATAGCCACTTCCCTGGGACATGCTCCCGTTCCGGGCCTGATAGATCCCGCGGCCGGCAGCCGTCTTTCCATTGCCGAGTCGTTGACCAACCTGGTGTTTGTGGTGCTGGACGGAGGCTTGCCGAGTGTTTCGCTGAGTGCCAACTGGATGTGGCCCTGCCGGAACAAGGGGGAAGATGCCCGTTTGTACCGGGCAGTTAAGGCAGCGGGCGATCTGGCCTGCGAACTGGGGATCAACATTCCCACGGGGAAAGATTCCCTTTCCATGACGCAAAAGTATCCCGATGGCACAAAGGTGCTTTCTCCGGGGACGGTGATTATATCTACAGTTGCACCGGTAGCCGATGTGCGGCGCAAGGTACAACCGGTGATCCGGGCAGACGCGTCTGACTCGGCATTGATCCATATTGATTTTTCGGGAAGGAAGGAGGGCTTTTCTTCTTTGGGAGGGTCTGCCCTGGCGCAGTGCCTGGGGAAAATCGGCACCCGTTGTCCCGATGTGGAAGATGCCGGGGCTTTTAAAAGGGCGTTTGAAACGGTGCAGGAACTGATTGCACAGGACATGGTCCTGGCCGGGCACGATGTGTCTGCCGGCGGACTGCTCACCTGTTTGCTGGAAATGTGTTTTTCCAATGTCCGGGGAGGGATCCGTTTGCGGGAAGATGTGCTGGAAGAACTGTCCGGTGCAGACCGGGCGGCGGCTTTATTTGCCGAGTATCCCGGCGTGGTGCTTCAGATAAAAGGCTGTGACGTTTCGCGGGCATTGGGCCTGTTGTTGCAAAATAACGTGATGACGCGAATCCTCGGATATACCTGCGATGAACGCAGGATCACAGTGGACAGGGACCTGTATTTTGATATTGATGCACTCCGCGAACAATGGTTCCGGACTTCCTACCTGATGGATATACGTCAGAGCGGACCGGACAAGGCCAAAGAACGTTTTGAGCATTTTGGAAAGACGCCGTTGAAATTCCGTTTTCCTGAGTGGTCCGGGAAATTGGAAAAAAACCGTGAACAGTTGGCCGGGGAAGGTCCGTTGCCCAAGGCGGCCATCATTCGTGAAAAAGGCTCGCAGTGCGACCGGGAAATGGCCTGGATGCTATATATGGCGGGGTTTGAAGTACGCGACGTGCATACCACGGACCTGGTCTCGGGAAGGGAAACACTGGACGATATCCGCCTGATTGTCTTTGTAGGCGGTTTTTCGAACGCCGACACACTGGGCTCGGCAAAAGGCTGGGCGGGGGCTTTTCTTTACAACCCAAAGGCGAAAGAAGCGATAGACCGGTTTTATGCACGGAAAGATACACTGAGCCTGGGTGTTTGCAACGGCTGCCAGTTGATGGCCCAATTGGGGCTGATTACCCCGGGATCACCGGAGAAATCACCCAAAATGCTGCGCAACGAGTCCGGGAAATTTGAGTGTAATTTTGTGAATGTTACCGTTGAGGAGAATCCTTCCGTATTTCTGAAAGCCCTGCAGGGAAGCCGCCTGGGTATATGGGTGGCTCACGGAGAGGGAAAATTCGATTTTCCTGAAAGCCGGGATGATTATGCGGTGGCGGTGAGGTATTCCTACGATTCTTACCCGGCCAATCCCAACGGGTCTCCCGGGGCGGTGGCTGCAGTGACCAGTGCATGCGGACGTCACCTGGCCATGATGCCGCACCCTGAACGTTGCATCTATCCGTGGAACTGGGCTTTTTATCCTGCTGACAGGGCCTCCGATGAGGTATCTCCCTGGTTGTCCATGTTTACGGAAGCCCGGAAGTTTTGTACGAAATAAGGATCACTTTTCCGTCAAGTGTTGATACGACCAGCCGTGAACGGCCGGCGGGTTGCGCGTAATTGATCAGTCCGTCGGACAAACGTATTTTCCAAAGATTTTCCCCGTTATCCTTATGGTAGGCGTATAGCACCCCGTTTGCCGAAGGGACAAATACCTGCCCGTCGCTTGATGTTACCGGGGACGGGCCGATTTCGTAACCGAATCCCCCGGCCACCTTCCATAGGGATATGGCTTTTGCGGGGCCTGTGTGAAATGCGTACAGGGAATCGAACATGGTTTTGACATATACCTGCTGCCCGTCTTGGGACAATCCCATGCTTTCCCTTCCGCCTTCTGCTTCCCAGATGGTTTGGCCTGTTGTGGCATCAATGGCATAACATTTTCGTTCGGGTGTGGTTATGAAGATTTTCCCGTTGGCTTTAACGGGCCATACAGCCGCAGGAGAGTACATGCGGCCCCTTTTTTTGTTTTCCCATACCCATTGGAGTTCACCTGTTTTGGGATGAAATGAGTAAAGTTCGTTGCCCCAGGATCCGGTGACTACCTGGAACGTGTCCGCATACGGTTTGGATTCCATAAAGCCGTTGATTTTGCCGTATTCCCAAAGAAGCTTTCCGCTGTCGGCATCCAGGGCGCGGAACGTGCCGTCCGATCCGCCAATGTAAACGGTATTTTCAAGAACTACCGGGGATGCCACGATGGATTTCCCGGTGGGGTGTTTCCATAGGATTTCCCCTGTGTGAAGGTCCATGCAGTATACGTTCCTGTCTGTAGACCCGATGTATACCTTTTGATTATTTATGCAGGGGGTTGAAAAGATCTTTCCTTGTGTAGGGGTGCTCCAGAGCGGTTGCCCGTTATCCAGGCGAACGGCTTTTACGATTCCTTTGGTATTGGCGTATACTACCGTCCCTGTGGTGGTATCTGCTATGGCGGCCGAGCCGATATCGCTGTCGTCGGTGACAGACCAGAGAATCTCTGCCTGCGGGGAAGTTTCCGGGATTTGATCTTTGGGAGCTGTTGATGCAGTATCGCTTTTCCATGAGGGCGGGTAAGTGAAAGCCAGGGTATGCCAGGGTTCTTTTGTATAAGAATCAACGGGATCTGTTGTGGCAATGCGTTCCCGGAAGGTAACGTTCCCGTCGTGTATGGTTACCAGGTTGTATCCGGGTCCGTCGTAGCCCCGGGATTGGGAAGACCGGCATTTTACAGAAGGGATTCCTGCGGCGGTAAAGGCTTCGTTGATGTGGTAATGTCCACACAGGGCCAGTTGTATATTCCTGGTTTTCAGAAGATCAATGACGCGGTAATAATTGCTCATGTCTTCTGTCAGGGGGTAGTGGTTGATAAAAACAACAGGCATTTTTTTGGGAACGGTTTGCAGCAGGCTGTCCAGCCACACCATGCTTTCACGGGGTACAAGTGCAGGGGCCATCCGCATATTGGGCCCGGAATTGGTGCCTATGAACAGTATGTTATTACGAATAAAGGAAAACTGTTCGTAACCGAAGGTTTCCAGGAACGTATTGCACCCGCTTTCGGACCATTTGGAGTCGTGGTTGCCTGATAGAATGTACCAGGGTTTTTCCAGGGAATCCAGCAGATTCTTTGCTATTTGAATTTCACGGTCAGATCCGAATTCGGTGATGTCCCCGGCCAGGATTACAAAATCGATGCTGTCCTGCGTGTTGATATCTCTTATGACAGTTATAAATTCTGTTTCACTCCGGGGATTGTTGCTGTTGATGTGCGTATCTGCGATCACCGCAAAACAGGTAGCCGAATGGGTTTTGCATCCGCTTATTAGGAGCACGGTCGCAAACAACCATAAAATCCTTGTTTTCATGTTGTTGTTTGTAAGCAGGTTTGTAGTTTGTAAACAGATCTGAAGTTGGTAAACAGTTTTGTGGTTTGTAAACAGATCTGAAGTTTGTTATGCAGGTTTTTTAACTGTGGTACAGGCATCTACAAGATATACCAGGGACATATAGGGTATGCCCCCGTTGGTCATCAGGCCGATTTCGCACGTACGGCTGTTGGAATACCCGGTTTTAATGTTGGCAGCTTCCAGTTGAGGCCGGAGTTTCCTCAGGGCGTAAGCGTTAATCTCGGGTCTGGTAAATCCTTTGTCCCCGGCAAACCCGCAACAACCCACCTCGGCAGGAATAAAAACGTTTTTGGAACAACGTTCGGCGAGCCTGCGGATCTCATTTTCCAGGTGCATTTTCCTTGTAGTACAGGTGATGTGCAGGGCAACCGGCTCGTCCGTGGGATGGAATTCCAGCCGGGGAACCAGGAATTTTTCTATAAATTCAACCGGTTCGTATAGCTTCATGTTGTTGATTTTGTGCTTCATACGGTATAAGCAGGGGCTTTGGTCACAAAGGACAGGGTATTTCCCTGCCCGGCTGGCGATCCAGAGTGCCCCGTTCAGGTCTGCGGTCTTTTCATCGGCAATGTGGGGCATTCCCTTGCTTTCCCAGATAGTGCCGCAACAAAGTGTGTCCATATTGTCCGGGAAGATCACCCGGTAGCCGGCCTTTTGCAGTAAATGCACCATTTTGTCCGTCAAAGGGGTGTTGTCGGGGACCCCTTTGGCCACACCCATGCTTTGGTTGATGCACGAGGGGAAGTAGACAACGGTGTCTTGTTCCGGATCCTGATCCGGGTCCTGATTCTGGTCCTGTTTTCCCGGTTTTACGCGGTGTGCCCCCGGCATTGCCGGTGTCCACAGGGGAAATCCTATTTTGTTGGCTAACCGGCATATCCATCCCATCAGGGACGTTCCCAGGATTGTGTGAGCGGCGCGGGCCAGGCGCAGGACTACTCTCATGATGTTCTTCAGGCCCTGGAAATGGTCTGCAGCCAGTTTGCCCAGCACTTCGTCTCTTGATCCGGGCGGATGTGCCTGCTGGCGCAGGTAATGGGTCAGTTCCCCTGTGTTGATATCCATGGGACAGGATGTGGCGCACAATCCGTCTACGGCACAGGTAGCCCGTCCGGGATAGAAGTAATCTTTTTCAAGTTGTTGCAGCAATTTCGGATTTTCCCGGGTGTTTTGCAGTCGCCTGATTTCGCGTTGTACGATGATCCGTTGCCTGGAGCTTAGGGTACATCCCCAGGTAAGGCAGTTCACTTCGCAAAAGCCGCATTCTATACATTTATCTACTATGGGATTGAGAACGGGCAGGGGTTTGAAATCCCTGATATGGCAATGGGGATCGTCGTTAAAAATCACACCCGGGTTCAGGATATTTTGCGGGTCAAAGAGTTTTTTAACGCGATGCATGATGTCGAAAGCATCATCTCCCCATTCCTGTTTTACGAAGGGAGCCATGTTTATACCTGTTCCGTGTTCCGCTTTCAGAGAGCCTTTGTATTTTTCAGTAACCATGGTTACCACATCCTGCATGAGGGCTTCGTAGCGTTGGATCTCAGCAGGTGTGTCAAAGGACTGATTCAAAATGAAATGAAAGTTGCCTTCCAGGGCATGCCCGTATATGGCACTGTCCTGGTATTGGTGCTTAACCAGAATATCCTGAAGTTCGGCTACGGCGTTGGGAATGTCTTTAAGGTGAAATGCAACGTCCTCTATCAAACACGTTGAGCCCGGAGTTCTCATGCCTCCTATGGAGGGAAAGATTCCGGAACGAATGTTCCAGAGAACGGAATATTCACTTTCTTTATCCGTAAAAGTGACCGGATGTACTTTTTTGTAATGATCCAGTCCCCGCGTAATGATGTCGATCTTTTCCCGGAGTTCTTCTTTGTTTTGTGCGGCCGTTTCTATGAGCAAAGCGGTGGTCCCGTCCGGGAGATCCTTAATATAGGCGGGGATGCCTTCTCTGTTCTGAACTGATTTTAATGCCTTGCTGTCAAGAAGTTCCACTCCTATAACCGGAAGTATTTTTAATGTCTGGACGGCTTTGCAAGCATCTTTTATGGAATGAAAATAGACCATGGAACTGGCCCGTAAAGGCCATAAGGGTTCTGTTCTTACGGTGACCGAGGAAAAAAAGGCCAAGGTGCCTTCCGAACCCACTATCAGGTGGGTGATAAGGTCAAATGGATCTTCAAATTCCACCAGGGGAAGCAGGTTCAGACCGGTGACGTTCTTTATGGAGTATTTGTGCCTGATCTTTTCCACCAGTGCCGCGTTGTTCATAACCCGTTCCCGGATGCGATTGAGTTCCATTAAAAATTCCGGGTGTGTTCTACAGAAAGACTCTCTGCTTTCCTTGCTTCCCGTGTCCAGGATGGTCCCGTCTGCCAGGATGATTCTCATGGAACAGACTATCCGGTGGCTGTTGGCATGGGTGCCGCAATTCATTCCGGATGCGTTGTTGGCAATAATACCTCCGACCATGGCAGAAGACACCGAGGCAGGGTCCGGAGAGAATTTTTTCCCGTAGGGTTTCAGGATCTCGTTTACACGGTCTCCCACGATCCCGGGTTGCAAGGTGACGGTTTCCCCGTTGTCGTGTACTGCGTATTTATCCCAACGTGTTGCAGCAACTAGCAGTACGCTATCGGAAAGGCTTTGTCCGGAAAGGCTTGTTCCTGCTGCACGGAAGGTTAAGGGAATATTTTGATTGTGACATATTTTAATGATCCGGGAAACTTCTTCTTCAGTTTCCGGAAAAAGTACGGTTTTTGGAATTTTCCGGTAGAAACTGGCATCTGTTCCCCAGGCAAGGCGATGCAGGTAATCTGTATGGATGCGTTCCGGCGGAAGGATTCCGGAAAATGTATTTTGAAGTTTCATATATAATTTTCGATAAGTGTCTTTGTTAATTTTTCCAGCCCTTCAACGGCTTTTTCTTCAATAACGTATAAATTTTTTTTTCTTACGGGAGCTGGTTTTGGGTCTATCAGGAACAACGGAATACTGTCTTGCGCAAAATCAACCAGACCGGCCGCGGGGTATACCGCCAGAGAAGTCCCTGCCACTATCATTATGTCGGCTTCCTGTGTCCATTGTATGGCTTTGGTCATATTGGGGACAGGTTCTCCGAACCATACCACGTGCGGGCGGAGTTGTGACCCGTCGGCTGCTTTATCTCCCCATGCTATGGGATCGTAGCCTATATGGGTGATAAGATCAGGATCTTCACTGCTTTGGGCCTTTGTCAATTCTCCGTGCAAATGAAGGATATGTGTGCTTCCGGCACGTTCATGGAGGTCATCGATGTTCTGTGTGATTATTCTGACGTGAAAATGTTGCTCCAGTGCGGCAAGGATCATATGGCCCTTGTTGGGTTTTGCCTCTTTCAATGCGGTTCTTCTTTGGTTATAAAATGCCAGCATCAATTCCGGATTTGAGTGCCAGCCCTCTATGGAGGCTACCTGTTGAACCGGGTAATTTTCCCATAGGCCACCACTGTCGCGGAAGGTACTGATCCCGCTCTGGGCGCTCATCCCGGCTCCTGTCAAGACAACGATATTTTTCATTGGATCCAGTAAGTTCTGCAATAACGTTCCTTAAACCACAATTTGAAAAGAGGATCAATAAACCGGGGCTTTTTTCTTACGATCTCTATTATGGATTTTTTTTCCAAGGCATCCCTGACCCGGTATACATTGGCAGAAGAATTGAGCATGTATTTATCCAGCACCTCGCGGGAACTGAATTGTTCCACCCCGTCTGTCAGAGCCCTGAGAAAGTATATTTGGGGGTTGGTCAAATCCGCGCATGTGATCTGGAAGGGTTGCCTGAAAATTTCCATCAATTCTTCCAGACCGTTCAGGTACATAATTTCGTTCATATACCCTTTGGTATTTGAAAAACACAGATCGGCAAAATACTGGACGTAATAGGGATGCCCTTCCATCTTCCGGTAGATCATTTCTGCGAAATCCCTGGAAATAACGCGGCCGGCTTTAGCGAAATTCCTGATGATGTAATCCGAAAATTCTTTTTCTTCAATACTCTCCAGGGGGATGTATTCGGCAAAACCGTGAAAAGGTTTCCGTACGTCAAATAAATCTCTGTAAACGGAATACCCCGCCGAGGACACGCTCCCGCATCCGCTGATGAGAAAAGTAACACGATCCGTGTTTTTCCATGTTTTGACAATGCGCTGAAGAGTTGAACGTGCAGCACTCCCGAAAGCAGGTACCAGCATATGGAAAGACTCCAGAACCATAATCACGGGTCTTTGCAGGTAAGCGGCAAATTTTCCGGGAAAATGTGCGAGTTCAGCCAAGCCTTCTTCGTCAGGAGTCCTGTCAAAAGTCAGGGCAAATTCTTGTTCATGAATGCGGGGAACAAAGATGCCCGGCTGGTTCAGGGGCAAAAGATCGTTGGCAATTCTTTCCCATTCTCCCAGCGTTCCGGAAACAGAACCTGTCAGTGCATTTGCCATGGAGGCATAAAGGCTGTTTTCGCTGCGGATGTTATAACAGGATAACCTGCAAATGACCGGGTCCTGTTCCGCTTTTCGTATTTGCATCAACACTTTGTTGATCAGTGAAGATTTGCCTGTTTTGGGATTGTCCCAGACCACGGAATGTTGCCCTTTCAGGAGGTTGGATGCCAGCCAGTCAGATCCGGCAGTTCTTCCCAGAACTTCAGATGGCTGTAGCGGGCGGGTAACTATAAACGGTGAATTCATAACAAAGTTGTTGCAATCTCACAAAGATACTTTTTCTTTGGTATTCCGGGAAACTTTTTTACCTTTGCAGTCCGATTTTAGCCGGAAAATATTTAATGATCGTCAAGCTATTGAATAAGAGGTGCTTAAGTGCACTCGCTTGCGGTTGAAAACAAGATAAAGTTTATTTTATGTACGCAATTGTAGATATTGCAGGACAACAATTCAAGGTAGAAGAAGGCAGAAGAGTCTTCGTGAATCGCCTTCAGGCAGAAGAGGGATCCGCTATCAGCTTTGAGAAAGTATTGCTCAAAGATACCGATGGAAATGTGGTAATAGGAACTCCTTACCTGGAAGGTGCTACAGTAAGTGCCACAGTGCTGAAACATCTGAAAGGTAAAAAAGTGTTGGTATTCAAGAAAAAAAGAAGAAAAGGATACCAGAAATGTAACGGACACCGTCAGCAATTGACGCAAATCCAGATTGACACAATTTCATAACAACTAAGACACAGGATTATGGCTCATAAAAAAGGTGTCGGTAGTTCAAAGAACGGCCGCGAATCACACAGTAAACGTTTAGGAATTAAATTATTTGGCGGTCAGGTTGCCAAAGCCGGTAACATTCTGGTTCGTCAAAGAGGTACTTTGCACAAACCCGGAGAAAATGTAGGTATAGGTAAAGATCATACCTTATATGCTCTGATAGATGGAATTGTGGTTTTTCGCAAGAAAGCCAATAACAAGTCATTCGTATCGGTTCAACCCAGGTCAGAAACTGCCCAGGCATAGTTGAAACGGATACCTGAATATTTAAGGAGGCCGACTAAAAATATTTTAGCCGGCTTTTTTATTTTAATAGGATCTTATTTGCGTCATTGGCCACTCTCTCCCAGGAAGTACTCCGCTTTACAGGTTAATCAAATTGCTGTGCCCCGGATTCTTCCAATGTTTCCTGTCAGGCCGACTGTCGTTTGTATCTGCGGGACCTCCTTTCCCAATACAACCCCTTGGATTTTCGGCCATCTGTCCTCATATAGGCGGGTTTTTGAGGATGA
>CAZITX010000012.1:17111-79847 GCA_964542305.1 uncultured Muribaculaceae bacterium
ACCCGGGATTTTCAGTCTTCCATCCTCATATAGGCGGGTTTTTGAGGATGAACCCGGGATTTTCAGTCTTCCATCCTCATATAGGCGGGTTTTTGAGGATGAACCCCGGATTTTCAGTCTTCCATCCTCATATAGGCGGGTTTTTGAGGACAGACCCGCGATTTTTAGCCATCTGTCCTCATATAGGCGGGTTTTTGAGGATGAACACCGGATTTCCGGTTCTTCATCCATGTTTAAGAAGGTTTTTGCATGTAGTTGACGTTACTTCCGGATTGCTGCCACTACAAAGAATCGGGAGTCTCGGCATACAAAAAAGCTCCCGATTCTTTGTAGTGGCAACAATCGGAATTCATGGTATTGATCCACATGTAAGGCAGTTTTTGAGGAGATGCTTTACTCATTTGTGTGTTAGAAACATGCTGGAGTTGTTCGTAACTTATACAAAGAATGACTTTATAGTCGGCCATTCATTTAAATAAGGGCAATACACTCCATTTCAATCAGCCAGGCAGGTCGGCAGACCTTACCCATGACAATAATAGTAGGGATGGCAGGGAAGCGGCTGGCAAACAAATCCAGCACCAGTTGATAATCTTCTTTCCTTCTTAGATAGACAATGATCTGGGCAACGTTTTCAAAAGTAGCCTGTGCTTCTGCAAGAAGTACTTCAACATTTTCGATCATCCGGAGGGTTTGAGAGTGGATATCGTTGATATGTAGTACATTCCCCGATTTGTCTATGCTGGCGGTCCCGGATATCAGGATCTGCCGGCGATCATCAAATGTAAGGGCAACACCTCGTTCAAATGTAACACCGTATATGTTTGTGGGACTCAGATGGGACAGGCCGTGCAGGTACTTGATCCGGGAGGCATCCAGTCCGGCAACCGCATAGGCATCCATGGTTACCAACGATGAATCCGTGCCGTTGCTTCCTTCTATTCCTGTACTGGCAATGTAGTGTGTTTGCTCGTTTAGTCCGATGTCTCTGAAATATTCTGTACGTGCTTTGGCAAATGCGGCATAATTGGTGTCTATGTCCTGAACGTAGAACCAGGTACGCAAACAATTGTCAGCCATGGAGCATCCTTTTGCATGGAGCCATTTCTGGTAATCCGTCAGCAATTTCAGGGTTTGACCTGTCACATCCCCGGCCAGGCAATACCTTTCGGTTATCCAATAATGGGTATATTTTTCCGTATCTGTTCCGGGGTCTCTCAAATAGATCCATAATGCAATTTGGGATCCGTTGGCAGGAGGTTGTTCAATACACGAAATGGCACAGGATGCAGGAAAGATCTTGCGTGTGTGGATCCGGGGGCGCTGGTCTTTTGCATTTTTTAAAAAATACCTGGCAAAGATGCATTGCGCTTTATTGTACGGTTCACGGGAGAGGTAATCCTGGACACAGTTATGTAAAATATCTATTGCTTCTTCTTGTTTCCTGTGAATCTGACGTTTTCCGGGTTCCCGGAATTGAAATATCATATGATATTCGGATCCGTTCTTTACAGGGGTGAATGCAGATACCTGCACGGAACAGGAAGGATATTGGTTAAAAGTATAATTCAAAAATTCCATCATGGGTCATGAACATAAACTACTAAGGTACGAAAATTCCATTGAATACAGCTTGTCTGAGCGACCCTTTATCATCGTCCCCTTCGTATTCCCAGTACATGGCTCCTTTCATACCGTATTGATGAATAAAACGGCATTTGTATCCTATGGAACGAGGATCGTCGTAATTGCATACTATCTTTCCCGTACTGTCTTTCAGGTAAGGAGCTTTGGCAATATCGTCCCAGCATTGTTCATAATTTTCAAGTTTTATAAGTTTTCCGTAGCTGTTCATTCCTTGCGGAAATTCAGGGGAAGGCTTCCCGTAAAAAGGTATACCCAAAACCAGTCGGTCCAAAGGGAATCCTGCAGTAACATGGGCCAGTACGGATTCATAACAGGAAAGGTCACCGGTCAGGGATGAAGGGTACAGGCCGGAATGATGGAATGGAGGGTAAGCAATATCGTACGTCATAATGTTTACGAAATCCACATATTCCACGATGGATTTAAAATCTATAAACTTCCCGCTTGCTGCCGATGCCAACGTCAATAATTGACCCGGGGCAAGGTGTGTCCGGATATCGCGCATTAATAGGGTAAAATTCCGGGTATCTTCAGGAGCAAATGAAATCCCGGGTCCCGGATTGGTAGGGTATTCCCAGTCGATATCTATCCCGTCAAGCCCGAATTCATCAACTACCCGCCTGCAATCTCTTGAAAAAGACGCCCGGTTAGTATCGTTTGCCGTCATTTCGCTAAAACGCCCGCTTCCCCAGCCTCCGATTGAAAGCAAAACCTTAAGAGATGGTTTTTGGTCTTTCAGGGCTACAATCTGATGAAGCCTGTCCGGATTATCAACCCGGATACCATTGCACGAATCATTTACATGTCCGAAAGCATAATTGATATGAGTGATATGAGTCGGATCCGGTATGGCTTCTTTCCACGATGTCACGTACGCAGCGACTACTTTTTCCTGTACAGGTGCCTGTGGCGTTAATAACCACTTAAGGGCATTGGTTATCAGCAAATTCTGCGTGGGGTCAGAAAAGCTGTTCCCGTCATGACCCACATTAAAGTAAATCATGTTGTATTTTCTGTTGATCCACGTAACCGGAATGTCTCCGCTTTTGACAACATTCGTTAAACCTGCGGGGAATGATTCCGCAGCCAGACTCTGCAGAACGGATACATGGGGATTTTGACGAAGTCCGTTGGAGAAAACATGCCATTCATTGGCCGGGGCGATATAATAGTCGGGAATTCCCCGGCATACAGGATGCAAAGGATCTTCCGTTTTGAGTTTTGCCGGCAGGGCAGGCAGACATGATTCTTCAAGGCAGGCCCCTCCAATAAACTCATTGAACCAAGGCCAGTTTCCTTTTGCATAAACGGCTGTTGCCTGAAATCCCAACCACCGTCCTCCGTTTTCCATAAATTTTTGAAAAGCTTTTTGCTGCTGGTTATTCAAAGGAATATGACCGAGCATTATAATCACATTGACGTCTTTCAGATTCTTTTCATTCATCCGTGACGGATCCGCCGTCTGTTCAAAGGCAAGTTCTCCGTTCCCGTTGATTCCTTCAAGAAATGTAAGAACCTTTTGTGTGAATTCTACATTTGAAGGAGCTTCCTCCGGATTCTGAAAAGCCAGTACCTTCAAGGGGGTGTTTTGGGCATGTAAATTCAGCAGGCATACCAAACCCGTAACTAACAGGAATATTCTTGGGATGTTCATAATTGTAACCGTTTATTAACCAAAAGTACAAAAAAACAATGCATCTTTGCAGTGAAATCTCTAAGGTATGAATACTGTATTACAAATTCTCAATCTTGCAGGTTCATTAGGTCTTTTTCTTTATGGGATGACGCTCATGAGCGAATCCTTACAAAAGGTCGCGGGTGACGGATTACGCGGCTTTCTGGCTTCAATGACCTCAAATTCTTTTAAAAGAGTTCTCACAGGATTATTTATTACGGCAGTTATACAGTCTTCCAGTGCCACTACTGTTATGGTAGTGAGTTTTGTGAATGCCGGACTGTTGTCCCTGGCACAGGCCGTTGGCGTGATTATGGGTGCCAATATAGGTACTACCGTTACGGCATGGATCGTATCCCTGTTGGGGTTCAAAGCGGATATTTCCATTCTTTCCATTCCCCTGATAGCACTGGGATTCATTTTAACCATGTCCAAACGCCAGAAAAGAAAAAACACCGGGGAAATGGTGATCGGTTTTGCCCTTCTTTTCCTGGGGCTGACTTTTATGAAAGAATCTGTGCCGGATTTACGTTCAAGTCCCGAAACACTGGCCTTCCTGCAGTCTCTGACCGATTGGGGATTCTGGTCCGTATTGATCTTTGTGGGAATAGGGACCGGGTTGACCATTGTACTTCAGTCTTCAAGTGCCACTATGGCTCTTACCTTGGTTATGGTGAATTTCGGATGGATCCCGTTTGAAATGGCGGCTGCTCTGGTACTCGGGGAAAACATCGGGACAACTATAACAGCCAACATTGCGGCTTCTGTGGGGAACGTTTCGGCCAGACGAGCGGCCTTGGCCCATACGTTTTTCAATCTTTTCGGTGTCCTGTGGGTTTTAATTCTTTTCAAACCTTTTTTGAAACTGGTGGGAATTATCATTACCGGTCTGGGAGCTGCAGATCCTTTTATTCCCGTAGCGCAGGCAGCAGACCCCGAAGCTTCTTCGGTATCCATGCTTTATGCCGTATCCCTGCTTCATACCATGTTTAATGTAACCAATACTTTACTCCTGGTAGGATTTACCCCATTGCTGGTAAAAATTGTGACTTATGTCATTAAAAACCCAAAGGAAGAAGAAAAATTCAGATTGAAATTTATCCAGGGTGGATTGCTGAGTACTGCAGAATTGTCTTTGGATCAGGCAAAGCAGGAAATAATCCACTACGGTGACATAGTTATAAGACAGTATTCCTTTGTGCGCAGTGCCCTGACACAGACTAGTGATGAAGAATTTGATATCCTTTTCAAAAAAATATCTTATTACGAAGAAATAACCGATAAGATTGAATTTGAAATAGCTGAATATATGAACCAGATAGGGGAAGAAGAGATCAGCTCCGAATCCGGAAGCCGTATCCAGGCTATGTATAAGATCATAGGTGAAATGGAAAGTATGGGGGATTCGGCTTACAATATCGCCCGTATCATGCAGCGAAAACGGCTGAATAACATTGTTTTTGATGAACACATGACAAAAAATGTATTGAACATGTTTGATCTGCTTGACAAGGCATTTATTGTCATGATAGAAAACCTGAAAGCCGGGTATACTAAACTCAATAACATTGAAAATGCCTATGATGCTGAAAAAGACATCAACAATTACAGGGATATGCTCCGGGAAGGTAATTTGTTGAATCTTGGGAAAAATCAGTACGATTACCTTACCGGGGTCTATTTTATGGATATTATCGCCGAATGTGAGAGAGTAGGGGATTATATCATCAATGTTTCCGAGTCCATTATGGAGATTAAATCGTAATAAAAATGTTAACGCTTAAAATTTTAAGAGAGCATCCTGATTATGTTATAGAGCGTCTTGCAGTGAGGAATATGGATGCAGGACCCATCGTAAAACAAATTGTGGAGCTGGATGTACGCAGGAGAGCTGCTCAAACGCAGTCTGATGCACTCACGGCAGAACAGAAAAAGATTGCAGCAGGTATAGGGAAATTAATGCAGGAAGGGAAAAAGGCAGAGGCCGAAGAAATCAAAAAGCAGGCAGCACAGACAAAAGAAAAGATCAAAGAATTGAATCAGGAGCAGGAATCACTGGAAAAAGAATTGAATGACCTGTTGATTACCCTGCCCAATATTCCTTACAAACTGGTAGTTCCGGGTAAAGGAGAAGATGAGAATGTTTTGGTTAGGGAAGGTGGAATGATCCCCGAGCTTTCCTCAGATGCCCTTCCCCATTGGGAATTGGCAAAAAAATACGACCTCATTGATTTTGACCTTGGTGTGAAACTGACCGGAGCCGGTTTTCCTGTATACAAAGGAAAAGGGGCCAGATTGCAAATGAGCCTCATCCAGTTTTTTCTGGATCAGAATGCCCGTGCCGGTTACAAAGAGATCATGCCTCCCATCATGGTTAATGAAGACTCCGGATACGGGACGGGGCAATTGCCCGACAAAAGCGATCAGATGTACCATGCCGGATTGGATAATTACTACATGATCCCTACCGCAGAGGTTCCGTTAACCAATATTTACCGGGATACGATCCTGGAAGTAGAAAAACTGCCGGTAAAGATGACGGCTTATACACCGTGTTTCAGGCGGGAAGCCGGATCGTACGGAAAAGATGTAAGGGGACTGAACCGGCTGCACCAGTTTGATAAAGTGGAGATCGTTCAGCTGACCCATCCCGATAATTCCTATTCCGTTCTGGATCAGATGGTCAAGCATGTTGAGCGGCTCATACAGCTTTTAAAATTGCCTTACCGGATCTTGCGTTTATGCGGAGGTGATTTGAGTTTTACCTCTGCCATGACCTACGATTTTGAGGTTTACTCGGCAGCCCAGAAACGTTGGCTTGAAGTTAGTTCGGTATCCAATTTTGAGACGTTTCAATCCAACCGGCTGAAAGCCCGTTTCAGGGAAGAAGACGGAAAGATCCACCTGGCTCATACATTGAACGGAAGTGCTTTGGCGCTGCCCCGGATCGTTGCTGCCTTGCTTGAAAACAATCAAACTGCGGACGGCATTGATATGCCGGATGCATTGCACAAATATTTGCACTTTTCCAGGATTTAGTTTTGAATAAGGAAAGTATCATATTGGGTATTGACCCGGGAACGCGTATAATGGGATTCGGGGTGATCCGGAAAAAAGGATCCAAAATGGAAACCTTGTCTTTGGGTGTGGTAAAGATGGCAGCCATAAAAGATCCGTACCGCAGAATGAGCCATATCCTGGAAAAAATGTACGAATTACTGGATTGTTACCATCCTGATTGTATGGCCATTGAAGCTCCTTTCTATAGTAAAAACGTGCAATCCATGCTAAAACTGGGCAGGGCCCAGGGAGTTGCTATTGCCGCCGCATTGTCCCGGAACATTCCCGTGTGTGAATATGCTCCCAGGAAGATCAAAATGGCGGTAACGGGAAAAGGGGCTGCATCTAAGGAACAAGTGGCCGGAATGCTGAAAAGAATCATGGTTATTGATCAACAAGCCGAGTCTTTGGACGCCACCGATGCACTGGCTGTTGCCGTTTGCCACGCCAATCAGATGGAATTGCCCGGGAAACCCGCTTCTGCCGGTTCCTGGGAAGCCTATGTTTCTAAGAATCCTCAAAGAATTGTGCGGAAATAGCGTATTTACGCCATTTTTCCAGAACTTTTTCAAAATCTTCAGGAAGGGGTGCCCTGAAATGCACTTTTTCCCTGGAACGCGGATGTACAAATCCCAGGGTCATGGCATGAAGTGCCTGGCGAGGCATAATTTCAAAACAGTTGTCAATAAACTGTTTGTATTTTGTGAAACGGGTCCCTTTACGTATGCGGTCTCCGCCGTAGCGGGCGTCTCCAAAGAGCGGGTGTCCCGTATGCTCCATATGTACCCGTATTTGGTGTGTTCTTCCGGTTTCCAGGCGGCATTCAACCAGCGTAACGTATCCAAAACGTTCCAGTACACGGTAATGCGTGACGGCATGCTTCCCGGTTTTACCGTCAGGACAAACACTAAAACGAAGTCTGTCAGAAGGATGCCGGGCAATATCTCCTGTTATGGAACCCTCTTCATTTTCCATATCTCCCCAAACCAGGGCATGGTAAACCCGGTCTACAGTATGGTCAAAAAACTGACGTGCCAGGCGGAATTGCGCTTCTTCTGACTTCGCAACCACAAGCAACCCTGATGTATCTTTATCAATTCTGTGAACCAGAACTCCCATTCGGGAATCATTCGTGTTGACGGTTCCCCTCTCCCCGAAATGCCAGGCCAGGGCATTTAGTAAAGTTCCACTGTAATTGCCGTGTCCCGGATGTACCGTCAATCCGGCCGGTTTGTTGATCACTAGTATGTCAGGGTCCTCAAATACGATTTCGATAGGAATGTCTTCTGCAACAAGCTGGAATTCCCTCTTTTCATAGGGAAGAATAATGCGAATATCGTCCAGCGGCTTGACTTTGTAATTATTTTTGACAGGTGTTCCGTTAACCAGAATGTATTGTGATTCCGTAGCAAGCTGAATACGGTTTCTTGAAGTAGCTTCCAGTTTGGATGCAAGAAATTTATCGATTCGTAAAGGCGACTGCCCTTTGTCGACTGTTATATGAAAATGTTCAAATAATTCCTGCTCATCTATCATTTACAGGGTATCTTCTATCAGGGGCAGTTCTTCCGGTTTGAGCAATTCTGGATCAGTGGTAAGCGTGAGATGTACCGATGTTCCCAAGGGCCATTCCGGTTGTTGTGAATATACGGGAGATTGCATGTAAACCCTTGCAGCCAGGGTGTCTGCAGCGTTCAGGACCGTCTTGTCATAACGGATATTTCCCACATTCAGAGAATGGTCACTCAGGATATCCAATGCGGTTTCAAGACTTTTTCCCTTAAGCAGGGGAATGTAAGCCAATTCGTGATCCGGAGATAATCCCAGTTCCAGGTCAATGGAGCTGTAAATATCAACGGCTGTGCCGGGTGCGATCGGTTGGCCCAGGTAAAGCTGTTCCAGAACGTTGTTGGTGGCGATATCGGGAACATAGATCAAACGGCCGAGTTTCAGCCCGCTGGATGCAAGTTCCGCTTTTGCCTGCCTTAGGGAAAATCCTACCAGCGAAGGCATATTAACCTGCCTGGGGAGCACCGAGTTAACAGTGAGTTCAACCCGGCGGTTTTTCTTAACATGTTGTCCGGCAGGAGGAACCTGTCTGAAGATTACTCCTTTAGGCAATTTTGGCATATAAAGTGAATCGGTTACTTCCAGGCGCAGATCCATAGAAGAAACTACCTCCCGGGCATCTTCCGGAGTTAATCCGGTAAGATCGGGAAGTACAAAGCCTTTGCCGTGACGCGTGAAGAAATGTAAAAAAGTGTAGATGCTTAAAAAAAGCGCTGACAGGAAAATCAAGATCCACAGTAAGTTCCTGAGGATAGGCTTCCTTATGGTTTTTTTACCGGACACTTTTAAAAACGATCTTCGTCGGATACGGTTAATTTTTTGCGTCCGCGCCTGCGGCGGGCGGCCAGTATGCGACGTCCGTTGGGAGTAGACATACGCTCACGAAACCCGTGTTTGTTACGGCGTTTACGTTGAGAGGGTTGAAATGTCCTTTTCATATATTTCTGCTACTTTAACTACTTTTCAATAGGGGAGCGCAAAGGTACGAAGTTAGTTTGATTTCGCAAATTTTTTTCGTATCAAAGAAATTGTCACCAAGTTCCGGGAACGTGTTTTTCAACTCTGTAGTTGTAAAACAGGATTCAGGAATACCTAGTTTGCAGGAAGCTTCGTGTATTTCCCGTGAAAGATCTCCACCCTTTAGGAACAGGATTCTGCCGTCTTTTTTGATTTTTTTGTGAGCCCAGGGAATAAATTTTTCAAGACTGGCAACAGCGCGTGAAACAATTATATCAAAAGACCGGTCGGCCAGGGATTCCATACGTGAAACAACAGGCGTTACATTGTTCAGATTTAGTTGCGAGGAGATCCCGGAAACGACTTTGATCTTCTTGGCGATGGAATCGCATAAAAAAAAACGGACAGAGGGATGCAAGATCGCCAGGGGAATTCCGGGAAATCCGCCCCCGGTTCCGGCATCCAGGACCGTTACGTCTTTTTGGAAAGGATTGTTATCAAGTGCCTTTGAAAGAGCCAGCGAATGGAGTACGTGCCTAAGGTACAGATGTTCCATATCTTTCCGGCTAATCACATTGATCTTTTGGTTCCAGTGGGAATACAGTTTTCCCAGCTGTGTGAAACGGGCTTTCGCATTTTCGTCCAGATCCGGGAAATACCTGAAAATCAATTGTGCATCCATAATTAATCAACACTTTCCTGTTCAATGATCTGAGCGAGCATTACTTTAGCCCGGTGGATCCTGTTTTTAACCGTTCCCAGAGGAACGTTCAATGTGTCGGCGATCTCTTCGTAAGCGTAATGCTGCATGTAACGCAGGCGGATCACTTCTGCATAGTCGGGTTTGAGGCGAGATATTACCGATTCAATAGCTTGTTTCTGTTGTTCGGCTATCATGACTTCTTCCGGGTTAATATCTTCTGTTTCCCGGGCTTCTTCCAGTGAAACGAAATATTGTTTGTTTTTCCTGAAATGATCAATGCATAAATTTTGAACAATGCTGTACAGCCAGGTGGAAAAGGCGTATTTGGGGTTGTAATGTTTCAGGTTCCGGAAAGCTTTGTCAAAACTCATCAACACCAGGTCCTCCGATTCAGATGAATTTACTATGAGCTTGTTTATAAAAGCCTGTACACGGTCTTTATGCCTGACAAGAAGACGCGTGTAGGCTTCCTGCCTGTTTTCCAGGGCTAGTTTTACAAGTTCCCGGTCATCCAAATAATCCAGTGATACACCCATGTTATGAGGATTTGATATTCTTTATCAGGAGCACAGTTAAAAAATAAAAATGTACAAAGGGAGAGATCATATCCCACAAAGGAGATGCCAAAGCCAGTCCTTTTTCACCAAAATGTATACGAAATCCTATCTGATGGATCCATACGGTTACCCATCTGAACAGCAACATGCCTCCCAAAACGCTTAAGGTAAATATCTCATTTGTTTCCCATATAATGAAAAAATTCAAGAACAGGATCACATAAAAAGCGGCCGTGAGTACTTTATCCAGTGAAAGCAATATATAGGGACGTGATTTTGTAAGCCGGAGTGTAGACAATACGGATGACCTGGCCAGGTTGTATTCGCGCATTCCCATGTGCCGGTTCATATAAACTGTGCCTGCAGGATTTATACAGGCTGTGGCTTTGGTTTGTTTCAAGACATGAGAAACTATGGCCTGTTCACATTGATTGCAGCCGGTAGTTTTCATATCCATTTTTTCTCCTTTTAAGAATCTCTCTGCCGGGAACATCTTGTTGTTGCCGTCACAGGTATAGCCCATATTCAGGGCGGCGGCGCCCATGGCATGAAGTTGTTGTTCCATCAAATCGTAACGGATCAGCAAGTTGCTGCCTTTGTAGGATGTATATCCCAGTACGGTGTCTTTTTCTTTTTTTAGTGATGCCTGTACCAATGTAGCAAGCCATTTTTTGGAATCAGGGTAACAGTCCGGTCTGAAAAAAACGACGTTAGGATAACTGGCGGCCCTGATCCCGATCCCCAGTGCCATAAGATTGTCTTGTCCGAATTTGAAATCGGCCGTCAGGGTCCTTATGGTAAGGTTTTTATTGAAATGTTCCAGGGAAGCCAGCAGCACGTCTGTATTGTCCTGAGAATTTTTGTCCACCACAATCAGTTCAAAGGGTTCGTATTCCTGTTCCAACAATACAGGCAGCAAATTTACCAGGTTTTCGTATTCATTCCTTACACATAGAATTACCGATACACCGGGAGCAACAACAGTACCTGCCGGCGGACTTTCTTTTTTGGCGAAAGCAGGTCTGTAATATTGCAGGAACAGAAGTACTGTAACAGCAAACAGGAGAATAAAAGAAATCAGGATCAAATCCGTAAGTACCATACTAATGCGCCTCCAGCCAGTTAGTTCCAAATCCCAAGCCAACAGATAACGGTACGCTGAGTGTTACTGTGTGTTCCATTATATTGCGTACCAGGGCTTCCATTTCTTCCTTTTCCGAAATATGGACATCAAAGAGCAATTCGTCATGAACCTGCAGGATCATTTTGCTTTTCATTTTTTTATCCGTCATTTCACGGTGTACCAATACCATGGCCTTTTTTATAATATCGGCAGCTGTTCCCTGAATGGGAGCGTTGATGGCGTTACGTTCTGCCAATCCCCGCAGCAAGGCGTTGGATGCATTGATATCCGGTGCGTAACGTCTTCGGTTAAACAGTGTTTCCACGTAGCCTTTTTCCTTTGCCGTGGATATGGTATTATCCAGATATTCCCTCACTTTTGGATAATGTTCAAAGTATCCCTCTATGAGATCTTTGGCTTCTGTACGGGGTATTTTAAGACGGCTGGCAAGCCCGAACGGGGATATGCCGTATATGATTCCGAAATTGGCTGTTTTTGCCTTGTTCCGTTGTTCGGGAGTTACTTCTTCGTTTGTGCAATGAAATATCTTAGCTGCCGTAGCCGTATGAATGTCCTTCCCTGCATTGAAGGCTGCTATAAAATCCTGATCTCCGCTCATATGGGCCATGATACGCAGTTCTATCTGGGAATAATCGGCGGACATCAACACATGGTCTTCATCTCGGGGAATGAAAAATTTTCTGATTTCTCTCCCTCTTTCTTCCCTTACCGGAATGTTTTGAAGGTTTGGTTTTTGTGAGCTCAGTCTTCCGGTAGCAGTTACCGTCTGATTGAATGTGGTATGTATACGTCCGGTTTTGGGGTTGACAAGTGCCGGCAGGCTTTCAATGTAGGAAGACAAGAGTTTTTTCAAAGACCTGTATTCCAGGATCAGAGGAACTATTGGGTGACGGTCTGCCAGTGCACTAAGTGTTTCTTCGTCTGTAGAATATTGTTTTTTTCCTTTCCGGGATCTGTCATCTATCTTCAGCCTGTCGTACAGCACTATACCAAGTTGTTTTGGAGAAGACACGTTTAATGTGGGTTCCTTTGCGTAATCCCTGACCTGTTTTTCGATTTCCAGGGATGTGACTGTAAGTTCCCTGCCGTATTCTTCCAACGAACCGATGTCTACTTTGACTCCTTGGTATTCCATATCGGCAAGCACTTCCATCAAAGGCATTTCAAGGTCTGTGTACAGCGTTCCGGTCCCTTCTTTGTTTAATATTTCCTGTAGCGGATTTTTCAAATGGTAAGCAATAAAGGCTTCGCTTAACAGGGTTTTTATGGCGGAGTCTGTGTCTTTTTCTGTTTGAAACATGTCCTGATCTTTAGTCTCGGTCTCATCCGGAAATAAATTCAGGTATTGAATGGCAAGGTCGTCGGGACGATGGTTTCGTTCCGGGTTGACCAAATAATGCATCAGGCCGGGGTCCCATAGCATACCGGACATGTCTTCCTGTTGATGTTTCAATGTCAGCAACAGGTCTTTGATATCGAATCCGCATTTTTCAATTTTCGGATCTGAAAGCAGCGGCAGGATGATTTCAAAAGAAGCTATATAATTTTTTTCTCCGGTATAAACAGCTGCATATGAAGTGTCGCAGGCTATGCCCACCCGGCCGTTGACGGATGCCTCTTTCAGCAGAGAAGCGATTTGCTGATTGCTTTTGATTGCTTCAAAAGAAACGGGCGGTTTCAGTTCCGGGGAGGCTTCAAGCGGCGTATCCGTTTTATCTTCAAAACAGCAGAACAATTCTTCCAATTTAGGGATAAGCCTCACCAGGGAATGGAATTCGTACTCTCTGAGCAATTCTTTCAGGCGGGCCAACTCGGGCGCACGGACCTTGAAAGATTCTTCATTCCAGGGTATATCCAGCCCGGTGCGGATGGTTACCAGGTCTTTTGAAAGTTTCAGCATTTCCCTGGAATTTGTGATCTTTTCCTGCATTTTGACGGGCAACTCGGCAAGGTGCTCCAGAATGTCCTCAACGGTTCCGTAGCGCGATACCAGGTTTTTGGCACCGACTTCGCCAATGCCCCGCACTCCCGGGATGTTGTCCGAAGCGTCTCCCCATATGGCCAGGATATCTGTTACCTGTAAGGGATCATTAATGTTGTATTTGGCACAGATCTCTTTTTCTCCCATGATCTCCCAGCCGTCCCCGCGGGAATGGGGCCTGAACATCCGGATGTTTTTAGAGACCAGTTGCCCGTAATCCTTGTCCGGAGTGACCATGAATACCTGGAACCCTTCTTTCTCGGCACGTTTGGATAATGTTCCGATGACATCGTCTGCCTCGGCATTCTGAATGGTGATCACAGGGATGCGGCAAGAGTCCAGGAATTCGTGAATGACGGGCAGCGATTCTTTTATCACCGCAGGCGTCTCGGGCCGGTTCGCTTTGTATTCCGGATATGCCTGGTGGCGAAAATTTTTACCTCCCGGATCAAAAGCCACAAAAAGATGGGTGGGTCTTTCCTTCAAGATAATATCAAATAGGGAACGGCAGAAGCCGTATATTGCCGAGGTGTCAACACCTTTGGTGTTGAGCATGGGCCGGTTAATAAAGGCAAAATACGCCCGGTAAACCAGGGCGTGCCCGTCTATCATGAATATTCGTTTCATTTCACCCATTCGGCAAATGATGTGGGGGTTTCGTACAACCTTACGCTGTGTAGCCGGTTGGGCGGGGTAATTACCGGATCCAGGATGCCGGCAATATATAACGTCAGTTGTTCACAGGTGGGTTGAAAATCAAAAATTATGACGTTGTCGTATGCTTTGGAAAGTTCACCGGATAAAGGAGCGTCCTTCCTAAGCATCAGAGAGTGATCCAGGGGTTCAAGAACGTATTTGGAAACAATTTTCTTAAGGTCATTGAAGTCCATGATCATGCCTGATTTCGGATCTTCCGGTTTGTGAGAAGGTTCACCTGTTATGGTGACCATCAGTTTGTAGGAATGTCCGTGTATCTGGCGGCATTTGCCATCGTAATGGGTCAGTGCGTGTGCGCCTTCAAAACGAAATTCCCGGGTTATTTGCAATTGTGACATAAATCGCGTTTATTCGTACAAATGTAGTACATTTCTTCGAGTAACCCTTGTGGCTTATGATTTATATGTTTAAATGCGTTCCTGCTATATATTTGTCATATATTTTGCTTTATTGATTAAACTTTTTTAGTTTTGCCCCGTAAAAGAATTTAGAATTATGCTAGACGAAACTTTGAAATCCATTATCTCTGATAACGCCAAAAATATGAGGCGATCAGCCATCCGGGATCTTCTGAAAATGGCTACACGTCCTGACGTGATATCTTTTGGAGGCGGCTTCCCGGACATTACGGCTTTTCCCGTAGATCAATTAAAGGAAGTCGTAATGGAAGTCCTGGAAGAAAATGCCTTGCAGGCATTGCAATATGGTGAAACGTTGGGAGTTAAGGAATTAAGAGAGGTGCTTGCACAACGTTACCGTGACCAGGGTATGGAGGTTACTTATGAAAATTTCATAATTACCACATCGTCGCAACAGGCAATAGATATGCTGTGTCAGCTGTTAATTAATCCCGGAGACACGCTGGTCTGCGGCTTGCCATCCTACCTGGGAGCTTTACAGGCTTTTTATGCCCACAGGGCCAATCCCGTGGGAATTCCCAGAGATGAGGAATTGCATTCGGTGGTCAGTGCATTGGTTACTGCCGGTAAAAAACCGAAATTCATCTACGCCATACCCGATTTTCAAAATCCATCCGGTGTGACAATGGATATGGAGCAACGAAACAATGTCCTGGAAGTTGCCAGGGAATTTGATCTTCTGGTAGTGGAAGACAGTCCTTACCGGGAGATCCGTTTCAGCGGCGAACCCATGCCTTTGATCTATTCACTGGATAAGGAAGAGCGTACGGTGTTGCTGGGAACTTTTTCCAAGACATTCGTGCCCGGGTTCCGCCTTGGATGGATCATGGCTCCGGTAAACATAATTGAGCGGCTGGAGATTGTTAAGCAATCCATGGATTTGTGTGCTCCGGTATTCAATCAGTTCATAGCTGCCCGTTTTATGAAAAAAGGCTATTACGACAAAAATATTGAGCGGGTTAAGATCAATTACCGTAACAAACGCGACAGCATGATCGCCGCATTTGAAAAATACATGCCCGAAGGGGTAACCTGGACCAATCCCGAAGGAGGCCTTTTCCTCTTTGTTACACTGCCTGAAGGGTACGATTCTACGGAACTTTTCAAAATTGCGGTAAAAGAAAACGTGGCCTTTGTCATTGGGGAAGCATTCCACTGTGACGGGTCAGGGAAGAACACCTTGCGGATCAACTTTTCTTATATGGAAGAATCACGTGCCGAGGAGGGGATCCGTCGCCTGGCCGGTGCCATTGTCAGAATGATGGAGGATAAAAAGGTCAAAGGTCAATAATCAGTTCATTCAGCGAGCGTTTGGGTACATGATGTGTCCCATCCGCATCTCTCCAATATTTGATGTTTTCCCCGGCCGGGAGGTCGGGGTTTGTTGTTGTTAATATAAAAGATCTATGATGCCCCGGTCGTTCAATTCTGCAGGAGTACCGTAAAACAGGTTTTTATCGCGAGTCATAATCCAGAACAGATCACAATGTTTTAGGGCCAGGGAGAGGTCGTGGGTGGAAAACAGGATGCCCTTGTTCTCTTCAACAGCGAGTTTTTTAAGTAGCAGTACTGTGGCTTGTTTATTGGCAATATCCAAAAATGCGGTAGGTTCATCAAGAAGGATCAATGGCGTGTCCTGTACCAGTGCCCGGGCAATGGCAACCCGGTGAAATTCCCCGTCGGACAGATCGGCACTGTTTCTTCCGGCCAGGTGCGAGATGCCTGTTTTTTTAAGAACTCCCTCAATAATCCTTTTGCCTTCTGGGTTTTCCAAACCAAGCCAGTTTGTATACCGGTACCTTCCTGTGCTTACAGTATCTTCAACTGAAAAGTTGGACGCCCTCCAGGGTTGTGCTGGTACAAATGCACACAGGTCCCGGTCTTTAGGAAACCCTTCTGGGACTACCGAACCTTTAAGAGGGGGAAGTAACCCGGCTATAGTTTTTAGTAAGGTGGATTTCCCAATGCCGTTTGGTCCCAGGATGCCGGTGATCTTCCCGCAATGCAGCTGCAGGTTTATGTTTTCAAAAAGAACTTGTCTTTTGGAATAACCAATGTATAAACCGGATATATCCAGAAAAGGTATCATAATTTTACGGCTCTGTTTTTGAAAATCACATAAATGATTACAGGGATACCCATCAGAGCTGCTACCGTATTAACAGGTAAAACACTTTGTGAACCGGGCATCTGGGAAATGATATCGGCCAGTATCATCATACCGGCTCCCAGAATGGCAGATGCAGGGATCAATACGCGGTGGTTGGCGTTATTGAAGAGCATACGTGCAATGTGGGGAACGGCTATGCCAATAAAACCAATGGGACCGCAAAAGGCAGTCACACTGCCGGCAAGCAGGGTGGTAGCCAGGAATATGCGATTTCTGACACGCGAAACATGAATGCCCAGGCTTTTTGCGTATTCTTCACCCATAAGCAAAACATTCAGGTCCTTTATATTGATAAATGAAATTCCCAAACCGGTAATACAGAGTATGGCCATTATTGCCAGACGGTTACCGGTAACGTTTCCAAAGCTGCCCATGGTCCACAGAACGTAAGTTTTGAGAGCGGTTGCTTCTGAAAAATATTGTATCAGACCTATAAGCGCTGAACCGGCAGATCCTATCATGATACCCAGAATAAGGAGGGTCATGTTGCTTTTCAGTCTTTTTGAAGCTGCCACTATTATCAACATGACGGCAAGTGCTCCCATCCATGCAAAGGCAGCTGTTCCCAAATTAGTAAGCCAGGCAGGTGCATTTGAGGCACCCAGCCAGGAAGATCCCATGACGAAGAAAGCCACGCCAAGTCCTGCTCCCGAACTGATACCCAGAACATACGGGTCTGCCAGCGGGTTCCTGAACAGCGTTTGCATTTGTGCCCCGCATACGGCAAGTGACATACCGGCCAGGAGAGCTGTGATCATTTTGGGTATCCTGAAATTCCAGATTATTTTATATACGTAATCTGTAGAATCATGTCCCGTCAATGCGTTCATAATATCCGAAAAAGACAGATTAACCGATCCCAGGAACAGGTCACCGGCTATGAGCAGAATCAGGACAAAAGGGATCCATAGTTTTTTCATCAACACAAAGATAAACGAAAAACGGTTGGAACTAAAAAACACTTATCTTTACACGTTTTTAATCAAAATGCTGTTAACTTTGAAAAGGTTTCGTTTATCAATTTTCTTTTCTTTAGCCTGTTACGTACTGTTTGCCCAGGGGGCTGATCGTGAAATGCCCACAGCTATAGATACCTTGGCTACGGAAGATAAATTTACAAGGATCGTATTGCTGGAAGATTTTACCTGGCAATACCTGGATCTTGGAAAACCGGTCTTTGATGAACTGGAAATGTATACCGGGTGGGATTCGTCCTCCATTCATGCATTCAAGGATCTTGAATTGGAAGATATGCCCGATGAGATCACCCTGGTACTGGCCGATTCCCTGCAGGGATTTTGTTGCCCGTTTACAGAAAAAATCCGATCACGTTATGCATTCAGAAGAACCCGTCCACACAGGGGGACGGATATTGCCTTGGATACCGGAGACTCAATCCGGGTTGCATTCAATGGGGTAGTACGGGTGATGGAACATTCCCGAAACACGGGAGGATACGGAAACCTCTTGGTTGTAAGGCATCCCGGCGGGTTGGAAACATATTACGGTCATTTATCCAGGTTCCTGGTCAAACCGGGAGAGATCGTCAAAGCGGGTGAAGTGATTGGACTGGGAGGCAATACGGGCAGAAGCACAGGGGCGCATCTTCATTTTGAGACGCGCTATAAAGGAAAAGCCTTTGATCCCGAACGTATCATAGACTTTGAAAACGGATCTCTCCGGGATTCCGTAGTTGTACTTAAAAAACATTATTTCAGCATCTATTCCCACTACGGCCAGACCGATGAAGAATCCCTGGCCGCTTCACAAAGAATCATTCACACCATCAGATCGGGAGATACTTTAGGGGCACTGGCCATGAAATACGGAACCACTGTCCGGCAGATCTGTGCGTGGAACAATATATCTTCGAAGACGGTTCTGCGTATTGGAAAAAGGTTGATCGTCAGGTAAACGCCGGCAAGGATTTATCTTGGTTGTATGAAATAATGGTATACAGCTTTTTGCAACCATTCTGAAGCTTGTTGGAAAGAGGCTCCGGGCGGTGTGACAGAAATACATTTATCAAAAACGTCGTTCAGTAATTTTTCGGATCCCGGTGTTACACTGCCGCAAAATGACAGGATTCTTTTGTTGTGTTTTTTAGCCAGACGGGCTACCCCCGCAGGGGCTTTTCCCATAAGGGTCTGAGCATCCATTTTGCCTTCTCCGGTAATTACAAGGTCTGCATTGATGACCTCATTTTCAAGTCCGATGGCATCCATGATCATATCAGATCCCGATTCCAGACGCCCGTTCAGAAATTGCAGGAAAGCAAACCCCAGACCTCCGGCGGCCCCGGCTCCGGGGATATCTTTGTTGGCGGGAGATTCCGGAAGGCGGGGAAATTTTTTGGCAGCTACCTGGGAAAAATGACACAGTCCGTTATCCAGCTTTACAATATCTTTGGGTGAGGCTCCTTTCTGAGGCCCGTATACATAAGCAGCTCCCTGCGGCCCGCATAGCGGGTTGGTAACATCGCAGGCGATCCTGAAGTGACATTCATCCAGTAAAGGATGTTTGCCTATGGTATTTATGGATGCAATGCGCTCCAGGTCTTTTCCGCAAATACCTGTTTCCCTTCCTTGAGAATCCAAAAATTCAAAGCCTAAAGCGGAAAGCATGCCCATACCGCCGTCGTTTGTTGCGCTGCCTCCTATCCCGATCAAAAAAGTGCGGCATCCTTTTGACAATGCATGCAGGATCAATTCTCCCACTCCGTATGTAGTTGTATATAAGGGGTTTCTTTCTTTTTCGGGAACCAGCCACAATCCCGCTGCCGCAGCCATTTCAATAACAGCGGTCTGCGCATTTTCGGGACCGGGAATGATGCCGTATGTGGCTTCCACCTGGGCTGTGAGAGGCCCCCTCACTTTTACTGTCCTGTATACACCGCCCATCCCCTGGATTAATGCCGTAACGGTTCCTTCGCCCCCGTCGGCCAGGGGAAGTACCGTGATTTCGGGGATGTCACGCGATTGATACCTGTACGCTTTTTCAATGCCTCTTGCTACGGCATGTCCCGCCTCCCAGGAGGTCAGGCTCCCTTTAAAGGAATCCATGGCAATAACGACCTTCACGTCAGACGGTATTCAACTATACATTGTATGATCTCGGTCAGGGCATAAATCAGGAAAAATACACCTGCAAAAATGGTAAGTGTAACGGCGGTGTTGAAGGGATTTAACAGGATCACAACAGCCAGGATGATCACCAATACAGGGTTCAGATAAATGAACCAGGGCAGTCGGGCCTCATTGCTTTTCCGGAAATGAAAAATATGAGCCAGTTGCAAAAACCCTGAGAACAACAGGATCAAGCCGGCTATGAACATGGTCAGTCCTGTAAAAAACCGGGGAAAGATCAGCAACAATATGGCAAAGATCAAAAAAACGGCAGATGACAAAAAAAGCATGCGTTGCAATCCTTTGTCTTTTGTCTCGTTTTTCCAGGCAAAATAAAGGGAAAAGAGACCTCCTGTCAACATAACGGCAGCCATTATTCGTACCAGGGTAACCACACTTCCTTCCGGATTGATAAGCAGGAACAGTCCCAGAGCCAGTCCCAGAATGCTTCTTAAAATACCAGGGCCAATGCCGGATATGCTTTTCATGTCTTAAAGTATATTAATCGTATAAAGATAATAATTTTTACATTTGCTGCTTATCCAATCTTTATGGCGGCATTTCTACAGGCTGATAATCTTACAAAGACATACGGGGACAAAGTACTATTCCGGGATATCTCCTTCCACATTGAGCAGGGAGATAAAGTGGCCCTGGTGGCTTCCAACGGAAGCGGGAAAACGTCTTTGTTACACGTTCTGTCGGGTGGGGAATCCCCGGAAGGGCAGGGAAGTATTAAATTTCTAAAAGATGTCCGTGTGGGCTACCTGCAACAAGATCCGGTATTGGATTCCCGGTTGACGGTCACCGAGCAGGTACAGAGGGCTAACCAGAGCGTCTGGCAGGCGGTGAAAGCTTACAACCGGGCGGCTGCCGGTACCGATAAGAAAAAGTTGGAAAAGGCCATTAACGATATGGACCGCCTGAACGGATGGAACTATGACAATTTGATCACACGGATTCTAACCCGGCTGGGTCTGAATTTCCCGGATAAAAAGATTGGTTCTTTATCCGGGGGCGAGCGCAAAAAGGTTGCGCTGGCCGGTTTGCTTGTTCAGGAAGCGGATCTTTTGATTCTGGATGAGCCTACCAACCATTTGGACGTAGAGGTCATTGAATACCTGGAAGAATACCTGGCCACTTCTTCCAAAACCATTTTGATGGTAACTCACGACAGGTATTTCCTGGACCGGGTGTGCAATAACATTTTTGAGCTTGATAACGGCTGTTTATACACCTATAAGGGCAATTACAGTTACTTCCTGGAAAAAAGAGAGGAACGCCTGGCCAACATGGCAGCCGAAACCGATAAAGCCAGGAATCTTTACAGAAGGGAATTGGAATGGATACGGAGTACTCCATGCGCCAGGACCGGTAAGTCAAAGTCCCGGATTGAGAGTTTCAAAGAACTGAAATCAAAAGCAGATGTCCGCCTGGACGCAAAGAAAATGACTATTGATCCCGGCATTGCGCGCCTGGGCGGGAAGATCATACATAGCAAAGCACTTTCTTTCAGTTACGGAGAGAAATGGATAATCAAAGATTTCACATACAATTTTGCCCGGTACGAGAAGATCGGAATCATTGGCGGGAACGGTGCCGGCAAGAGCACGTTTCTGAAACTGATCACCGGAGAGCTGGCTCCTGTTTCAGGCACTCTTCAAACCGGTGAAACCGTCCGTTTCGGCTTTTACCGGCAGGAGGGAATTGCCTTTGACCCGCAGGACACGATCTTTGACGTGGTGCACAATATTGCCGAGACGGTGCTTATGGCAGACGGAACCCGCGTGCCCCTGAATACCTTCCTGAACCGTTTTCTATTTCCGCCTTCCACACACCGGATAAAAGTAGAAAAACTGAGCGGGGGAGAAAAAAGGCGTTTGTACCTGCTTACCGTCCTTATGAAAAACCCGAACTTCCTGATCCTGGACGAGCCTACCAATGACCTGGACATTCTTACCCTGAACGTGCTGGAGGAATACCTGGAGCATTTTAAGGGATGTTTGCTAATCGTTTCCCACGACAGGTATTTTTTGGACAAACTGGCCGATCACCTGTTTGTTTTTGAAGGGAACGGCCATATCCGTGATTATCCCGGCAAAAGCAGTGAATATTACAGCGCAGTAAAATTGGAAAACGCCCCTGCACAGGAAAAAGAAGCAAACGGCAAAGCGAAACCCGCCGGGAAGGATCCCGGGAGCGAAAGAAGTGCTGCTCCAAAAAAAATGACTTACCGGCAACAGAAACGCATGGAAGCACTGGAGGAGACGATCCAGGAACTCGACCGTGAAAGAACAGAACTGGAAAAAATCCTCTCCGAGCCCGGCCGGTCTTTGGAAGAGATTACCCGAGCCTCGGTGCGAATGGGTGAAATACTAAGTAAACAGGAACAGAACTGGGCAGAACTGCTGGATCTGGAAGGTCAGTCGGACGGGTAATTTGCCAGGAATTCCGGATAGATCTTCATGTGTTCATTCGCAGCGCCGTTCCGGTCAAACAACCCGCCCCAGCGGGGAGAAGTGGCTTCCCATATGAATGTCCCCAATCCCATTTTCCCGGGAACATCACGTACTATTTCATTGACTTCCCGGCGGTGTTCCTGGTACTCAACCACAATAACGGGTTTGTTGTAACGGGCTGCCAGATCATTCAGGTTGCAGCGCAGGTCATCAAGCGTCCCGTGCCACTGCGGATAATAGGATTGTCCTATTACATCAAACACCACATCCCGGCTGAGGATCTTGTCAAAGAAATAGACCGATTCTTCATTTTGTCCGCCACAGGCTATGTGCACCATAACCGGTATGTCCGGGTCTGCAGCACGTACGCCTGCCGAGGCGCAGCGCAACAATACGCCAAATGACATGTAGGAGTCTTCAATTTTTCCCTGCGGCCAGAGCATCCCGTGGTTGATCTCGTTCCCTACCTGTACCATATGGGGACGCACTCCTTCTTCCATGAAACGATTAATCACTTCGTTTGTATAGCGATAGACCTGTCCTTCCAGCCCCGATCCGTAATATTCTTTCCAGGCAGCGGGAGTGTATTGCTTGCCCGGATCGGCCCAGTTGTCGCTGTAATGAAAGTTCAGCAACAGTTTCAGTCCCGCACTTTTAATGCGTTTGGCCATTTCCAGCGTTTTTTCCAATCCGCAGTATCCTTCCGGGGAATACCCGTTTTCGGCGGTGGGGTCTGTGAACAAGCGCAGACGTATCCAGTTGAATCCGTTGTCTTTAAGGATTTCAAGAATGTCTTTTTGCACGCCTTTGTCCGAGAATACCGTGCCCCGGTCTTCCTGCTGCTGTACCCACGAAATGTCGGCTCCCACAACCGGTCGGTCAAAGGCCATCTCCCGGGTTACCGGGGGAAGGGTTTGCGGGCGGGTTTGCGCGTAAGACTCGGCAAGGTTCCTGTATATGTTCAGCACGTCTTCAGAGGCTTTCCCTTCAGGGAAAAGGACCCACGCAGGCTCCCAGGCCATGGTTCCGTATCCGAGGCCGCCGGGAACGGAGCGTACAATGTCGTTGATGCGTTTGATGTTTTGGGCGTTGGCACCGTATTCACAGACACAAAGGGGCTTTTGATACCTTTCCGCCAGGTCGTACAGATTGGCCTGAAGGTCGCGGTACGTGCCGTGCCATTGTTCGTAATAGGAAAGTCCAATGATGTCGTATCCTGCTTTGTATGTGTCCATATAATCCAGGAACTGACGGCACAGGGTGTTTTGTCCTCCCAGTGCCAGGTGGACCATCAGGCGGGCCCGGGGCAACACTTCGCGGACGGCTTTTTCTCCGGCTTTGTATAGTCCCATAAGGGCTGCCCAGTTGCTTTCTTCCGCATTGTCGTCAATAAATCCTTCGGGCCATACCATGCCGTGATTGATCTCATTCCCGATCTGAATAATATCCGGGGCAGTACCTGATTCTTTCATGGCCATTAATACATCCCGGGTATATTGATAAAGCGCATGTTCCAGCTCTTCCCCGGTCAGGTCTTTCCAGGCAGATGGTTTGTATTGCTTGTCCGGATCTGCCCAAGTGTCCCGGTAATGAAAATCCAGGGAAAACGTCATGCCGGCGGCTTTTATGCGCCGGGCCATGGCAATGGTTTGTTCCAGGCCGCAAAAACCTTCCTTGGAATACCCGTCCTGAGCGGTCGGGTCTATAAAGATCCGCAGGCGGATATTGTCAAACCCGTTTTCGGCCATGATGGCACATATGTCTCTTTGAACACCGGCAGTATCCGTAAAGGTCAAGCCCCGGGATTCAAACTGGGGGATGAAGGATATATCGGCGCCCAGGCTGTGGTGTGGAATTGAAGGATGACATCCAACGGAAAAAACGGCCAATACCAGGGATATAATAAGCCCTGTGATTTTGATTGCTCTTGTTTTCATAGATCTACCAGGTTGTTGAGGATCGCGTATATGGTCAGTCCGGAAGGGGAATGGATCTGCAGTTTGGCGGCTATGTTTTTGCGGTGGGTCATTACCGTATGGACAGAGATGAACAGTTTGTCTGCTATTTGTTTGTTTGTTAACCCCTTAACTACTTCAACAATGATGTCTTTTTCGCGTTTGCTCAACTCTTTGGGAATGTCCTTGTGCTGGTCTGCGTTGAAGAGTTTGATGATCTTGTTGCGGATCTGTTCTGCCGAGTCGTAGATGGATACCGAGTCGTCGTAATGTTCCAGGGTATGGCTGTCTGCCAGGGAATGGAGCAAAGCCACGGATTTCATTTTGTTGTTGCCGCACAGGGTCCTGACTTTTCCGGTCAGGCGCGGTTCTGTTGCCGTGGGGTTGATAATGAACAGGTCCGGTGTGTACTTGCATAATACACACTCAAGCTGGTTCATGTCTGCGATCTCAATTATATAAATATCCAGGGTGTTAATGCGTTTGAGCACATCAATGATGCCTGCACGAAGAATCTCGGAAGGTTCGGCTATGGCAACACGGATCTTTTTGCTCATTGCTTCTTTAGATTGAGTTCCAGTTGAGATATCATGGGGACAAAAAGATTGTCTTCAATGAAGTTATGGGAAGCCAGGTCAGAGGCACAGGCAAAGATATCGAACAGTACGCTGTTCAGTTCATCCACATTTCCCGGGGGATAGTATTTAATCAGGATGTTTTTTAATTCGGAAAGTTTTGATTCAATATTGTCATGTTGCCTGCAAAACACACGGATGTTATAATCACCGCGTTTTATCCCTGAAAGCAGCGATCTTACATAAGGGAATACGGTGGTTTCTTCGTATTCCATATGGGTATGCACTTGTTCCACGTAAAGATCGTAGAAACGGATAATGGCTTTGGCTGCATTGTCGTGATGCGTGTCTATGGCAGAGAGAAGCTTTTGCCGGATGGAGGGGAGCCGGAAGTCCAGGAAATAACTGTGTGAATTGTGAAGGTAATTCAGAAGACACTGTATGGAATCATGGCCAAAAACGCTTGTTTCGTCTCTTTCGTTGCTGATTAACAGGTTAACTACGGCTAAAAATGTTTTTTCGTCAACACCGTTTTGATTGCAGACCTCCTGTATGGTTTTTTCCCCGAAACCAAGAGATATTCCAAAACGACTCAGAACCAAAAGCATGGCGTAATTGTTGCAGATCAAATCACTCATGCTGTCTGCAGGTGTATATTTTCCCAGTTTATAGATCTTATCTGTCATTTCAGAAAAAGCGTGTCCTTTAGAAGGATAAAGATAAGAAAAAAGATCAGGCAAATAAAATCAGGCTCAGAGCCATAACGGCCATTCCGGAGATCAGTCCGTACAAGGCAATGTGATGCTCTCCGTACTCATGGGCACCGGGCAATAACTCGTCAAATGAAATATAGATCATAATCCCGGCCACTACGGCAAATACACAACCCATGACAACAGGAGAGAGGAAAGGCATCAGGATAAGATATGTTACCAAAGCTCCCAGGGGTTCTGCCAGGCCGGAAAGAAGCGTAATCCAAAAAGCTTTTTTCCGGCTTCCGGATGCGTAGAAGATGGGGATGGATACGGCTATGCCTTCCGGGATGTTGTGAATGGCAATAGCCGTGGCGATGGCAATACCCAGCGTAGGGTTTTCCAGGGCGGCCATAAACGTGGCTATGCCTTCCGGAAAATTGTGAACGGCTATGGCTATGGCAGTCATCACGCCCATTTTCATTAATTTTGGTTTTTTTATACACGCGGACTCGTGCACTCCCTGTTCCACTTCTTCTACCATATGGGCTTCGTGGGGATTTCCGAATTTTGGAACAAAACGATCAATAATCGCTATCAAAGCCATTCCGGCAAAAAAGAAAACAACTGTGATCAGTAATCCCTTTTGATGTCCCATATTTTCTGTGAGAATGACCCGGGCTTCGTTGAAAATCTCTACAAAAGCCACATATACCATAACACCGGCTGACAATCCCAGGGAAAAGGAGAGCAGTTTACGATTGGTGCTTTTTGCTATGAAGGTAATTGCAAATCCTATGAGTGTGGCCAGTCCGGCGAATAAAGCCAGTAAGAACGGAAGTATAATATTTGATGCCATAATTTTTCTATATCGAGTGCAAAGGTAGTTACATAAGTTTTTTTGGAAATACCCATATTCAGGTATTATGTAATTGCAGGTTTCCGTTATCTTTGCAGCTTCTAAGATGAAATACAGAGACTGCAGAAATAAGATAATCACGTTCATCCTGGCACTATTCTTTTTAGGGTATTATGCCGGGACTTCCATGTGTTATCACCAACATAGTGATAATGGACGGGAAATCTCACATTCGCACCCTTTTTCATCCCGTTCCCATACCCACACAAACAACCAGTTACAGGTCATTGTCTTTTTATCTGTGGTCGTGATGTTAATCCCGGTGACAGCAGGATGTCAGTCACGCTACAATTATCTGTCATCGATCTTTCTTAATCCCGTGATCTTTACGGTTCCCGTTGCGGATCGTCCGGTTCGTAATCTGAGGGCTCCTCCGGTAATGTAATTATTTCCCGTTTTTTTGAAATAATTAGATTTACCTTATTAAGATCCATGAAAAAAATAGTACTGACTTTATTGCTGCTTATTGCCGTGTTTTCTGTGTCCCATGCGCAGCAAAGACAACACAGAGAAAGAGAAAAATCAAAAAGAGGCGCCATCCTTACAGGATACATAACAGATGCGTCTACCGGTGACAGCCTGGGATACGCTTCCGTAGTGCTGCACGGCACTACGTTAATGGCCGTAGCCAACGATTCCGGCTTCTACAGGCTGCATCACCTTCCGGAAGGTTCACATACCATAAAGGTTTCATTGGTAGGGTACAGTCCTGCATCCTTTACCGTACAGCTTACAAACGATGAAATGACCATGCAGGATATAAAACTGGTTCCAGACGTGGTCGCTTTGGACCAGATTGTAATTTCCGCCAGCCGGACAGAAGTGGTCCGGCGTAACAGTCCGGCCCTGGTCAATGTGATGACTGCCGGGATCATTGAACAAACCAATGCCGTTTGCCTGGCTGAGGCATTGCCTTTTCAGCCCGGGGTACGGGTAGAAAACGATTGCCAGAATTGCGGTTTTAACCAGGTGAGGATAAACGGGCTTGACGGCCATTATTCACAGATCCTGATAGATTCGCGTCCGGTATTTTCTGCACTGGCAGGCGTTTACGGACTGGAACAGATCCCTGCTAATATGATAGATCGTGTTGAGGTGGTTCGGGGCGGGGGATCGGCATTGTACGGTTCCTCGGCTATTGGGGGAACCATTAATATCATTACGCGCGATCCGGTAACCAACGACGCGGAAGTGGCACATACGATCACTTCAATAGGGGCCGGTAAAGCATGGGACAACAACACGACTTTCAATGCTTCCCTGGTCACGGGGAACGGGAAGACCGGTTTTTTGGCCTACGGACAAAAACATTCCCGTCAGGGGTACGATCACAACGGAGACGGGTTTACCGAATTGCCCGAGATACAAAGCAATACCATTGGCTTACGCACCAACTTCAAAACCGGCCTGAATTCAAAAATTACTTTGCAATATCACGGGATAGGAGAATACAGAAGGGGAGGAAATATGCTGGAGCGGCCCCCGCATGAAGCCGATATTGCGGAGCAGACCGAACACCAGATTCATGGCGGAGGTGTTTCTTACGATCTCTTCTCGTCTGATTACAGCAACCGGCTGAATATGTTTGCTTCCATGCAGTATATTGATCGAAAAAGTTATTACGGGGCCGGACAGGATCCCCGTGCTTACGGGACCACTCAGGATATGACTGTGGTTTCCGGTTTGCAGTATACGCACAAATGGGAACGTTTGTGGTTTATGCCGGCTGAATTTGTTGCCGGGACGGAATACAATTACAACGGGTTGCACGACCGTTCGCTGGGATACGATACAGACACCCGTCAGATCATTCATGATGTCAGTGTGTACCTTCAGAACGAATGGCGCAATGACAGGTGGGGATTTCTTGCGGGGGTGAGGGCAGATAAACACAACCTGATAGATCACGTAATCTTTTCCCCACGTGTAAATGTTCGTTTCAATCCCACCCGTAATGTGAATTTCAGGGCTTCCTATTCCACGGGATTCAGGGCTCCCCAGGCTTTCGACGAGGATTTCCATATTGCAGTGGTAGGTGGAGAAAGGGTTGTTACCATCCTGGCTGATGACCTTAAAGAAGAAAAATCGGATAGTTTCAGCTTTTCCGCTGACCTGTACCATTCTTTCGGTAAGGTTCAGACAAATCTGATCGTGGAATTATTCCACACCCGGCTTCGGGATGTATTTGCTCTTAGGATGCTTGAACAAAAGGACAAAGACGGGAACAGCGTGCTGGAACGTTACAACGGGTCCGGAGCCGTTGTGAAGGGGATGAATGTTGAAGGGAAAGCCATTCTTTCCGGAAGTCTCCAGGTACAGGCCGGGTTCACTTACCAGAAAAGCGCTTACATGGAACCGGAACAATGGAGTGAAGATCCTTCGGTAGAGGCCGTAACGCGTATGTTCCGCAGTCCGGATCTGTACGGATACATGACTTCCACTTTTACATTGTTAGATAATTTCAATATTTCTGTGTCGGGAACTTTTACAGGTCCTATGATAGTACAACATTTTGCCGGGTCCGGTACGGCCGTGGATCAGGCGGTAACCACTCCTTCCTTTTTTGATATGGATCTGAAACTGGCTTATGATATCAGGATTAACGGAAAAACCGGGGCTCAGATCAAAGCGGGGGTGAAGAATCTCTTTGATTCGTACCAGGATGATTTTGACACCGGCCCCGACAGGGACTCGGGCTATATCTACGGACCTATGATGCCCCGGAATTTCTTTGTGGGATTGAAGTTTAGTTTTTAGTGTATTTTTTCTGCAGGGCTTGATTTAAAAAAAGAGCGTATAGAAGTAAGCATATTATTCGATATGCAGAACAAATTTACTTATTTTTATCTTGTATATCAAACATAATCGTATCTTTGTGGTAAAGCAATTAGCCAGTATATGGAAAAACAGGAAATAAATTTACTGATTAAAGAGTATCAACAGTTTATTGAAAATGTTGAAGTTATGCCACGTCCAATAGAATTGGAAGCAAATGCAAACTATATATTTGTGGGATTGCGCCGTGCCGGGAAGTCCTATCTTTTGTATCAGACCATAAAGAGCCTGTTAAAATCTGGGAGGAGTATTGATGACATTTTGTTTGTAAATTTTGAAGATGAGCGTTTTATAGAAGCTGACACCAAAGATTTAAACCGTATAATGGAATGTTATGCAGAAATGTATGATCGGAAACCTATTGTTTTTCTTGATGAAGTGCAGGTTGTTCCAGGTTGGCAAAAATTTGTAAGACGCTTGGCAGACCAGAAATATCTGATATATGTTTCTGGAAGCAATGCGGAAATGTTAAGTAATGAAATTGCCACTACACTTGGCGGTCGCTTTATCATTCACGAAGTATATCCATACTCTTTTGCTGAATTTCTTGCTGCAAGCCAAATAAATTTGAAAAAGAATTGGGAATACTCCAGCCTGAAAAACACGGTTGTACGACAGAGCGATAATTATCTGCAATTTGGCGGGCTGCCTGAAATCATTGGCAAAGCAAGTCAACGTCCTTGGATTTCAAGTTTGTATCAAAAGATTTTTTTGGGCGATATTGTAACTCGTTATGCCATTCGCAATGACAATGCTCTGCGGCTGATTGTAAAAAAACTTGCCGAAAGCGTTATGCACCCCATTTCGTACAACCGTCTTGCTAACATTGTTTCGTCAGCCGGCAAAAAAGTAAGCGTTTCTACCACTATTGAGTATCTGAAATATCTTTCCGCATCGTGGTTAATTTTTGGCATACCCAACTATGTTTCAGCTCTTACCGAACACGAATCAATAAAAAAATACTATTTTATTGACAACGGTATATTACAATTATTTCTTACCGATGCCAAAACTCGTTTGCTAGAAAATATTGTTGCCATAAACCTTTATAAACGATATGGGGACGAACTGTTTTTTTACAAAAAAAACATTGAAGTCGATTTTTATGTACCGAATGTGTCGCTGGCTATACAGGTTTCATATAACATTGGAAGTGCAGAAACAATAGACCGCGAAGTAAAAGCCCTTAGTAAGCTGCATAGGGCATTCCCTTTGAAGCATTGCTTAATTGTCACATACAATGAAGAAAAGACTATTCAATCGGATGGACTTGAAATTGAAATAGTTCCTGTTTGGAAATGGCTGCTCTATAGCCTTTATCCATAATGTTGTAAGATCCAGGCTCAAACGGCATCTTTCAGGACTCTGCGTAGTGCCATGCTTTTGCTTTTGCTTCGAAAGCATCTCTGGAAGGAGTGCCGGTTTCAGCCGACAAAAAAAAGACCTGCAGTTTTATGCAGGCCTTTTAGTGAGTGCGGGTAAAGGGACTCGAACCCCCACGCCTTTCGGCACCAGATCCTAAGTCTGGCGCGGCTACCAATTACGCCATACCCGCAAAATTTTTTGGCATTTTTTTTAGCGCGCTGCAAATATAGCAGTTTTTCCCGAAGATATTACAAATCAAAATCATCAATAGGATTCCTGATAGTGCTTAATGAATGTGTAGAAACGTGGGTATAAATCTCCGTTGTTTTACTACTCTTATGGCCTAAAAGTTCCTGAATATACCTGAGATTAACCCCTGATTCAAGCAAGTGGGTAGCGTAACTATGCCTCAGGCAATGTAATGTAAACTTATGGTCTTTATATATCATTCCCAGGTATTTATGAAATATGTTTTCAAGACTGGTTTCGCTGTATTTTTGACCTTTTACTTGTCCTTCAATTAAGTATATTGTTGGCTTATACATCTTGTAATACTTAATGATAATCAACATCATTTTTTCACTCACTGGCAGCACCCTGTCTTTTTGACCTTTACCATTGATAACTGACAGAGTTCTGCGTTTGGAATCCAGATGACTCAACTTAAGATTTAACAATTCTCCCCTTCGTAATCCACAGGAATAAATTAGAGCGAGAGCTGTCTTGTGTTTCAAATTTGGTATTGATGTCAGCATTTTTTGTATTACTTCCTTTGGTATTACCTTAGGCAAAGGTCTGTATTTCCGTGGCCTTTCAATAAGTTCTATATTCAGTTCCCTTTGTTCTATTTTTAAGTAAAACAATTTGATGGCATTGATAACCTGGTTCTGGTATGATGCAGAATACCCGTATTTTATAATGTGACCATTGTTGAAACAATGAAAATCTGAAATTGTGATTTGCTCCGGAAGTTTGCTCTCAAAAAATTGAAAGAAAATTTTGATTGCTTTTACATAGGTTACAATGGTTTTTTCACTATATCGCTGATTCCGAAGCCACGTTTCAAAAAAAGACAACCGATGTTCAATCTCACGCCTCATATCATATACTATCTGTTAATTACAAAGATAAAACTTTTCCACACCTTTTTCAACGCGATAAAAAAAAGATCAAACAGATTATATTATTAAATTATTCTGACAGAGGCTTTGTGGTTATTTATAAAAATAATATCTTTACATACTCCCTGTTTCAGAAACAGTTACATTGTTCTTATGCCCGCACATAAAGTCAGTTTTTTTGACACCTGTAAATTCCGGGATTTATTTTTTTTATTAGCCTTGGATAAGGGTAATAAGAGGAATTTTTGCGCGAAGATTCAGAAGTATATAATACACATTATTTCTACATCTATACCCCCAAATTTAAGGGTATAGATGCATATTTATTGAATCTATAAACAAGTTACCGCCAAGTTTGAAAGACGGACACAAACAAATTTAACAGGAATGAATTTTAATATTGACAAATCGACTAATTCGAAATTATAAAACAAAAGATAAGATTATGAAGCAAACCAACCATCTATTAACTGTTGCATTTCTTTTATTAATATTTTGTGGACTTGCATCCTGTGATTCTGAGGACAGAAACATAAAAAAAGCATTAAAAGAAAATGCTTTGGAGAATGGAACAAAATACAAATTAACTGAATATAAAATCGTTGAGACCATTTTAAGGACAAATCTTGAAGATTCTATAAAAAGTGGAAATGTTTCAATTCAAGTACAAAAAGAAATGATGAAAATGGATAGCGTAATGTTAAACAAGTACATTGGAGAAAGAGAGCAGTGTAAAATGCAAAAACAAAATACCGTTTGGCATCTTGCATCCACTTACGACAATTTAATAGAAGATTGGCAGGAAATGATTGATGAACAAGAAGAAAAATTAAAATTAAAACAGGAAGAAATCGACAGAGTTAAAAATAAAATTGGTATTTGGGAATCGTTGATTGAAAATACTGATTCTCAAATAATTTATTATGTGATTAAACATCAATATGTTTTAGATGAAAAACATATAGAAGAGAATGTTCTGTTAACTACTGAATTTGAAACCCTATAATTGCTATTAATATGAAAAATTTATTTTACTTACTAACAATTACTTTTTTGCTTGCAAGTTGCAGCAGCCCATTGGACAAACCAATCGTAGAACCTTTAACAGTAAAGGAACTTCGCTCTGTATCTGAGAAAGACACTTCTTTTATTGAGTTTTATGAAGGAATTCAAAATTTCAGGCAATCCTTTTTTGCTGAGGACATTAATCAAGTTAAATACGGTGATATTTCATACAAACAACTGCGAAATTATATTGAATATAGAAGTGATACAACATTCACAAAACCCATTATTGAAAAAAGCACAGAAGAATGGAATAATAAGTATGGTGATTACGAACACAAACTTGATTCCATAAAAAATTATTGGCAAAATTATTTAGACGAGAATTCTTTGATGAGTTATGTTGATATTGAATTTGACCACATTGATAAAGATTATTACTCATACAATAATGATGTTAAAAATGTAAACCTTGCTTTAAAACTGACACCATTAAAGGGCACAATCCAGCAAATTAGTTTCACATATAAAATAAAAAGCAAATTACGTTCTGATGAATCAGAAAGTATATACTCAAGTATATTTGATGATAATAGAGGTTCTTGTATAACGACTTCTCCATTTTCAAAATCTGTTGTTCGCTATTGGGAAGTAAATTATACTCTTGAAAAAAAACTAAAATATATGTCAACAGCAGAGTTTAAGCGAGACTATGATATAACATTCGAAGTCAGCAAAATAAGAGTAAATAACAACAATTTATCAGAAGATGATTTGTTAGTTCCAAGCGTAGTTGAAGATTACTTAAATTATCCATCGTTATATGAAGACGATGTTATTAAATATTTTTTCAATCCTGATTACGTGTCATATTGGGAATATATTGAAAAAGCGATTGACAATGAGTTAAAAATCAAAGATGAAAAATGTTATAATTTCATTAAGGCAGTTTCGGACTTTGAGAATGACTAAAATGATTAAAAACCAGGCGGTAACACGCAATAAAAAACATAGGGCAGAAAGTGCTAAATTTGAACGATATAACATTTAATAAACGGCTTTGTAACTTGACATGTAGGTGCTTCGAAATGCCCTACGTTTCTTATTGCCAACCGTTACCGCCAAGTGTAGAAAACAGAAACGACAGACATAAATAGAAAAGTAAACCATTGTGAAAGAAATGAAAAACGAATTAGCATGAAAGAAAAATTCATAGAAGGTAAAACATATAAATTACCTGGTTCATTAACACCATTTCAGGAAGAAATGTATGTCCATTTGATTAATTGGAAATGGGGAAATAATATAAACGAGCCTGGTATTTATCAGAAGAAAGATAAAAACGGTATTGTGCAGACTTATGAATATGATGCCATTTTACCTAAGTCGGTTCATAAAAATTACCCATTGATATATCCTCCTATTTTAAAGGACTTACAAGAACATAGAAAAAAATACTATTTCAAGTTCCATCAGCATTTCAATCACATGGCAAGTTCGCAAGCTGCCAATGCTAATTTGTTTTTACCCATACTTATCCATCCAAAAGCAAACGATATTTTTAGCTTATTAAAATCTGACTTTAAAAGTTTGGCAACTGCTAAATTATACAAAGGATTTCGAATTGAATTTTGGGATGGAAATTCCAATGAAGAAAGAGGCTTATTAAAAGACCATTCTTCACTATCTGGTACCGATTCGGACATTGCAATTGCGTATTACAACCATAACAATGATTTATGCCTTTGGTTGATTGAACACAAACTAACCGAAAAAGAATTTACCGAGTGTGGTGGCTTCAAAAGTAAAGACAGGGATAAAACAAAACACATGTGCAAAAAAAACTTTTCTGAAATTCTTTCAAACAAAAATTACTGCTTTCATCATAGTTTCAAAGGCAGAGAATATTGGAATTTGACGGATGAAAATAAATCATTCTTTGTGAATCACTCAAAACACAATTCCTGTCCCTTCAAAGGAGGTATGAACCAACTATGGCGCAATCAGTTATTGGGGTTTGCACTTGAAAAGGAAGGTGTGTTTAAGGATGTCTATTTTTCCGTTGTAAAACACCCCGAAAACAGAGCATTGGACAAATCAATTGAACAATACAAAGATTTGATAAATCACAATAGCAGGTTTTCGGTGTTTGATTCAGAGGAAGTAATTGAAAAAGCAGCAAAACTAAATGATTCTGATTTGAACAGCTGGATTAATTGGTACAAGGAGTTGTATAAAATTTAAATTAGAAATATGAAATTTAAAAACATAGGCGATTTAGTCAATCAGGTAAATACTTCCTTGGGTGAGTTCTGCAATGAATTTGGTCTGAAGCGAAAAGAACTTGCTGGTTTAGGTAAAGTACCTAAAAGAGGAATATTGTTCAAATATGAGGATGAAAAGAGAGATTGGGCAATTAATGAAGGTGGAGGTACAGAGGTTCAATATCACATTGCTTTTAATGAAGATGATGAAGAAATCAGATATGGTTTAGGCTTCAATACCCAAACGGTTCAATTTAAATATGATATGTCCACGGTTGAATACATGCAACCTTATATGTTTGGATTTCTAAAAAATGAAAAAAGTATAAGAGAACTTTTACCAGATTATGGATTTGTCTATGGGGATATTCAGCAGCTTAAAAATCCGCAGCACAATCAATATACACTTTTTGGAAAAAGTGTAAGAGTGGAGAATAAAGGTGGTGATTATTTTATTGAAGATATTGTCTTTGACAGCATTATATCAGATTTAAAAAAACAATTTCAACCATACCAAATCATCTTTTCAAATAAAAACAACTTTAATAAGGTGGCTATGAATAATCAAAATATAATTGATGCATTGATACATAAAGGTCAAATCGTCTTGCAAGGCCCTCCGGGAACAGGGAAAACATTCACTGCGAAAGACATTGCAGAGCAGTTGCTTTTTTCAAAAGTATCAGAAGATAAAAAACAACAAAAGAATCTTCTTGAAAGTACTGACCAATTTAAGTTAATTCAATTTCATCCGGCATATTCCTATGAGGACTTTGTGCGAGGCATTGTGGCTGAAAGTAAAGGCGAGGCAATTGAATATAAAACTAAGAATAAAATACTTGCAGAATTTGCCAAGACAGCATACACCAATTATATCAATAGTAGCAAAGCTCCAACAGTGTATTCAAAAGAAAAGTGGATTGAAACTCAGTTTTCCCTTTTTGTTGATGATATTGAAGAGAAACTCGAATCGGAAGAAAAAATAGAATTGACAAAAAAGGTTTCAATTTTTGATACAGATACCGATGCATTCCGATATAAAGGGCAAGAAGGTTGGGTGAAAAATGGCAACAGAATGTTGTTCTCAGATATTATAAAAGCATATTTTGACGAAAACAAAACTAGACAAGACATAAAAAAGAACACAAATTTATCAGGTCTGGCGCATCATCACGCAAGCTATTACATAAGAGTATTAGATTTATTTAAAGAGTTTCTGAAAGACAAAAACCTTGTTTATACTGAAACTCAAAGTCAAAATGAAGCCCTTAAATCTTTTGTGCTTATTGTTGATGAAATTAATCGTGCCAATCTCCCTGCTGTTTTGGGTGAGTTAATTTATGCCTTGGAATACAGAGGAGAGAAAGTAGAAAGTATGTATGCAACAATTGAAGAAGGCAATACATTAATTTTACCTCCCAATCTTTATATTATTGGCACAATGAACACGTCCGACCGCAGTGTAGGACATATAGATTATGCCATTCGTAGAAGATTTGCGTTTATTGAAATTTTACCAAAAGTGTTAGAAGGAGATTTCTTTGAATTAGAATTATTCAAGCAAGTTTCAGCTCTTTTTATTCAAAACTTTGATGAATATGTTGGAGATAATACCGTTGAATTAAAACTCTCTGAGCATTTGTCAGAAGAGTTCAGACCAGAAGATGTTTGGCTGGGGCATAGCTACTTTATAAAAGGCGAAGGAGATTTTTCGCTTAGGAAGAAATATGAAATCGTTCCAATTTTAAAAGAGTATGTAAAGGATGGTATCCTCAAACAAAGTGCAGAACCAATTATTAACGCATTGTAAAAATGATAGTACTTAGCGAACAATATGGGTATAAAAATCCAAAGTCAATTGAAAATATTGAACGCTTTGCTGCCGCATTAAAAAATCAGCCTTACAGCAAAACAATTCAGCGTGGTGAAAATAAAGCATATTGCTTTAACATACTCCATACAGCGGATGAAATAAATTCGTACCGTTTTGAAACTTCTTATTTTGTGGGAGTTGATTGGATTGTAGAAAATGAATTGCCCATTTATGTAAAGCCAAAACTGGACGATGATACTTCGGAGGTGAATTATGTAAAAATGCTTTTTGATATTTTAAAAGAACCTGAAAACTATCATCACTTAGACCAACTCTGTGAAATCAATTTTGAAAAGCCAAGTATTGCCATTGAGCAAAAACATGATTTATTAACTCCTTTGCTCCTGATACAATACATAAATATCCTGAAAAAAATTATTCAAAAAGGGCTAAAAAAATCGTATTATACTGTTACCAAAAATTTGAATGCCAAAATAAAAGGCAAAATATTGATAAACGAAACCATAAAAAAAAATCATTTCAATAATAAAATGCTGTTTAATTACTGCCAATACACTGAGTTTGGTATAAATAGCATTGAAAATAAAATATTGAAAAAGGCATTAGCATTTTCAATTGCTGCAATGCAAAACATTAGAGGAATTGATATTTCATCATTAAGCGGTTTGGTTAATTACATACAACCTGCATTTGTAAATGTTGATAATGAAGTAAATATTGAAGAACTGAAGAGTATAAAACCCAACAAACTTTACAAGGAATATGAACAGGCTTTGAAATTTGCTAGGCATATATTGAAACGCTATGGTTATAATATTTCATCGGCTAATTCAACAGTTATTAATACACCACCATTCTGGATTGATATGAGTAAACTGTTTGAGTTGTATGTTTTTTCTAAACTAAAAGAACGATTTACGAAGCACAAAGAAGTTACCTATCATAAAACATTCAATTATTTAGAACCTGATTTTATTGTTAAAACCAATGATGGCGTAACTAAAATGGTTGTCGATGCCAAATATAAGCCACAATATCAGGATGGAAAGATAAACATTGAAGACATTAGACAAATAAGTGGTTATGCAAGGCTTAAAAAGGTATATAATTTTTTAAATTTTGAGGATGACAAGATAATTGATTGTCTTGTCATTTATTCAAATCAAAATGCTAATAGGAAAGATTTTAAAGGCGAAAATTTCAAACTTGAAGAAGAGAAAGAATATAACAGATTTTTCAAAATTGGAATTGAATTGCCCAAAAAAGAAATGCAGAAAATTTAAAGCTAAAAAACGCTGACACTCGTGCCGACTGAAAAGAAAAATGATAATGACACGGAAATTAAATAATGACAATGGTTTACTAGACTGGAAGACAGAACACCAGGCGGTAACAGCGTGTATAGTGCATTTGGCGGATAGTGCAAGTTTCAAGGACAGTGCATTTAATAAACTTTATAGCGGTTTGACAGTTTTGTGCTTCGAATCGCCAAACGACACCATACACGCGGAACGTTATCATGCATTAATTGATCAACAGAAAAGAAATGTATTTATATGAAAGAGTCTGCTATTCAAATTTACAGATTAGATAATGGAGCGACAGAGATTGAGGTAAAACTTGATCAAGATACTATTTGGCTTTCTCAAAAACAGATAGCAGAGTTGTTTGATAAAGACTCTGATACCATAGGTCTACATTTAAAAAATATATATAGCACCGGTGAACTTGAAGAATTTTCAACTACCGAGGATTACTCGGTAGTTCAAAAAGAGGGCACTCGAAATGTAAGAAGAAAAATTAAACATTATAATCTTGATGCAATAATTTCAGTAGGTTACAGAGTAAATTCCATAAGGGGTACTCAATTCAGAATATGGGCAAACAAGATCTTAAAGGATTATCTTATTCAAGGTTACTCTATAAATGAAAGAGCATTAAAGAGACAAAACGAGCAGTTATCAGAACTTCAAAAAACTATCAAGATATTAAGTTCTGCCATACAGAGTAAGGAACTGACATCCGATGAGAGTAAAGGTTTGTTGAGCATAATATCTGACTACTCTTATGCGTTGGATATATTGGACAAATATGATTATCATTCTCTATCTATAACCAATACTTCGGGAAAAGAGATTTACAGAATAACATACACCGAGGCAATAGATCAAATAAATCTTGTGCGAAAAGCATATGGCAATAGTGAACTATTTGGCAGAGAAAAAGATGAATCGTTTAAAAGCTCTATTTCTATTATCTTTCAGACATTCGACAGTAAAGATCTATATCCTAGCATAGAAGAAAAGGCCGCTCATCTTCTATATTTTATTACTAAAAACCATTCATTCACTGACGGTAATAAAAGAATAGCCGCATTTATGTTTCTTTACTTTCTTTCAAAAAACGGTATTTTATATGACAGTTATGGTAGGAAAAGAATAGCGGACAATACCCTAGTCGCTTTGACATTGATGATAGCTGTCAGCAAACAGGAAGAGATGGATGTAATGATAAAGGTTATTGTAAATTTGATAAATACAAGGAATTAACGCAGGATAACACGCGTTAAATCCAATTAAAACTGGATTTTACCGCGAGATCGTTAGGCAACATGCTAAAAGAGCCAACGCACATTCAAGCACATTTGGTTTTTGCCGACACACAGGCAAACGCTGAAAAACCAAAAGAGCTTGAATTTAGCCAACGCTCGACAAAAGAAATATAAATTTGAACACAAAAATTAAAAGATAAATAATGTCAGAAGACCAAAAGAAATTACTTGAAAGCCAACTATGGACAATTGCAGATTTGCTCAGAGGTAAAATCAGCCCAGACGATTACCGAGATTACATTCTAGGCTTTATTTTTTACAAGTATCTTTCAGAGAAGCAAACACTTTACGCCAATGAACTGCTTGTAGGTGAAGCGGTAACAGACTACAAAACAGTAATAGACAAAGAAACATTAGATGCCATCAAAGAAGAGTCTTTGCTAAAGTTGGGATACTTCCTAGAACCTTCTCAGCTTTTTTCAGTAATTGCAGCCAAAGGAAATGCAGACACGGAAAGCGAAAGCAACTACATTCTTGAAGACCTGAAAGCAGTCCTAAACCACATTGAGCAAAGCACAATGGGTACAGAATCAGAAGAGGACTTTAATGCACTGTTTGAAGACCTGGATTTGAATTCCACCAAAATTGGTAGAACCGTTGGTGCGAGAAATGAAATCATTGTAAAAATCCTGAATTACCTTGATAAGATTGATTTCAAACTAGAAGAAATTGAATCGGATGTATTGGGTGATGCCTACGAATACTTGATTGCAAAATTTGCAGCAGGTGCAGGAAAAACAGCAGGCGAATTTTATACCCCACAACAGGTTTCAAAAATTCTAGCGAAGATTGTTACCACCGGAAAATCAAAATTAAAATCAGTGTATGACCCCACTTGTGGTTCGGGGTCTTTGCTCTTGCGAGTAGCCAAAGAAGCAGATGTAAGCGAGTTTTACGGACAAGAATTAGGACGAACCACTTACAACCTTGCCCGAATGAACATGATTTTACACGATGTTCATTACCGCAATTTCAATATTGAGCAAGAAGATACTTTAGAAAACCCGCAACATTTAGATAAACGTTTTGAAGCGGTAGTAGCCAATCCACCTTTTTCTGCTCATTGGAAAAGTGATGCCAACCCCTTATTCAGTACAGACGAACGCTTCAGCCAGTACGGACGATTGGCACCCAGAACGAAAGCCGATTACGCTTTCCTGACCCACATGCTTTACCAGTTGGCAGACCATGGTATTATGGCAAGCGTATTTCCGCATGGGGTATTGTTTAGAGGAGCCGCCGAAGGCCATATTAGGGAGTACATCATCAAAGAAATGAATGCCTTGGATGCCGTGATTGGGTTGCCGGCCGATATTTTCTACGGAACCTCTATTCCAACTTGTATCATGGTGTTGAAAAAATGTCGTGAGGTAGATGATAACATTGTCTTTATTGATGCCAGTGGAGATAACTATTTCAAAAAAGAAGGCAATCAAAACGTACTTCGTAATGAAGATGTAGATCGTATCGTAAACACTTATCGCAACCGTGAAACCATTGAAAAGTATAGTTATGTAGCCACATTGGCGGAAATTGCTGAAAACGAGTATAATCTTAATATACCACGTTATGTTGATACTTATGAGGAAGAAACATTAAGGCCATTAAACGTGCTTTCAGAAAGTCTTGATACTATAGCTCAGGAATTAGAGGAAGTAAACCAAAGGATTCAAGATAGTTGCCAACATTTAAATATTCCATTTCCAAGTAGCGTAAATAGAAACCTTTTACTAGAATATAAAAAATCTGTTCAACGAGACCTATTTAATCAAGTAATAAGATTCCAAACGGAAAATGGAGAAAACCATCCTGATTGGCAAAATTATATTTTACAAGATATCGGAACTACTTACAATGGTTTAACAGGAAAAACAAAAGAAAATTTTGGTGAAGGTTTACCTTACATACAATACAAACAGATTTTTGACAAGAGTTATATAGATACGTCAAAATGTGAATTTGTTGAAATCCTAGAAGATGAGAATCAAAACAGAGTTCAATATGGCGATATTTTCTTTACAACTTCTTCTGAAACAATATTAGAAGTTGGGTTTGCATCTGTACTATTAGCTGAGGTTGGTGAAATGTATCTAAATAGCTTTTGTTTTGGATACCGTCTAAATTCATTTGATATACTAGACCCAAACTTTGCTCAATATCTTTTTCGTAATGATGAACTAAGAAGGAAAATTGTGCGACTAGGCCAAGGTAGTACTAGGTACAATATATCTAAAGTACAATTGATGAAAATTGATACACTTCTACCATCTATTCCTGAACAGAATCAAATATCTTCTTTCCTTAATTCCATTGATAGAAAGATTGAATTGATAAGCAATGAATTTTAGTTAAATGGAGAAAGTTCGAGAAATAATATCTGCCAATTTATTAAAGCACTCACAATTTGAAGAGTATTTTAAAATAATTGAGATAATCGAAGAGCATACATTTCTTAACCCAGATGTCTGTATTGAAAGCTGTAAAGCCCTAGTAGAAGGTATTTCAAAAACAATCTTAATTAATCTTGATAATACAAAGACTACCGATAACATTGATAAAGATGACTTGCCTAAGCTTTTTAAAGACGCAATGCGCAAGTTATCAGAGGAATGTGAGGATTTAGAAGGTGATTTTGCCGCTCGTTTTTCTGCTATAATTCAAGTGATTGCCGAAATAAGAAATAAGCGTAGCGATATCTCACATGGTAGAATGGCACCAAAATTTATTTTCAGTTCTTCTAAATTAGCTTCTACAGTTGTCAATATGACTGATAGTATGTTGGAGTATATCTTAGAGCATTATTTCAGCATCGACCATTATAAAGACGGCATTTTAGATTACAATTCGGAGCAAATGGAAGCTTATAATGATTGGTTGGATGAAAGCGTTGATTTTCCCATTAAAAAAGCTAGATATAGTAAGCTTCTTTATGAAAATGATTATGACGAATATGAAAGTAGATACTCAGATGAATATTTGAAATCTAAAGAAGAAGATGAAGATGAAATTGAACATAAAGAAGCCGTTGCAGTAATTGAGGAAAAAGAAACTATTGAAACAATCGACCCTGCAACCCAAGAACAACCAGTAGCTATTCCAGTTGAGGAGCAAGAAGAAAAGCAGGTAGAGAAACTAGTTTCTGACTTTGATGAAGAAACCTTTTGGTCTGAGTTTAGAAATCAAGCACTTCAAGAATTTGCAGAGGCAGAAAATTTAAAAAGTGAAGAATTAAAAGAAGTGGTTAATGAATATCTATTCAGTGAAAAACCACCATTACGTGACGATGTTGCTAAAACAATGAACGAAAGACCGAAATTGTCAGAGTTCAAAACGATAGTTCCAAGTTTGACAGATAGAATTATGGCTTTTGCCAATGACTTAAAAAATCCAGAAGCAGAAGCATGACATCACAACCCGAACAAATATTAGAAAACAATTTAGTTACCCAACTTGAAAGGCTTGGCTATAAAAGGGTTGTAATACGTGATGAAAATGAACTTTTAGCCAATCTCAAAAATCAATTAGAGAAACATAACAAGGTTCAGTTAAGCGATAACGATTTCAAGCAAATACTAAACTATATCAACAAGGGCAATGTATTTGAACGAGCTAAAATATTGCGAGATCGAGTACCCTACACCAACGCACAAGGCGACACAAAGACAGTAGAACTAATCAATCAAATTCATTGGTGTCAAAATGAGTTTCAGGTTACGCAGCAAATTGCAATGGAAGGCACGCATAAAAACCGCTATGACGTAACTATTCTCATTAATGGTTTGCCTTTGGTTCAAATTGAATTAAAACGAAGAGGTTTAGAGCTTAAAGAGGCATTTAATCAAACCAATCGCTACGAAAGACATTCGTATGGGGCAGGTCATGGATTGTTTCAGTTTGTACAGATTTTTGTAATCAGCAACGGCGTCAATACCAAGTATTACGCAAACGCACCCCTAAAAGCGCGTTCATTCAAACAAACCTTCTTTTGGGCAGATGAAAAAAATCGTTTGATTACGCAGTTAGCTGCATTTTCGGAAGTGTTTTTAGAGCCTTGCCACATTTCTAAAATGATAACCAAGTACACCGTTCTCAACGAATCGCAAAAAATTCTGATGGTGCTACGGCCTTATCAATTTTATGCTGTTGAAAATATCGTTGAGCGGGTAAAAACCACAACCAAATACGGCTACATTTGGCATACCACAGGCTCGGGAAAAACACTGACTTCGTTTAAAGCCGCTCAAATTCTCACCAATCTAAAGGAAGTTCATAAAGTAGTTTTTGTAGTGGATCGAAAAGATTTGGATTACCAAACCACCAAAGAATTTAACGCTTTCAGTAAAGGAAGTATTGATGGAACCAACAACACCAACACACTGGTAAAACAACTTGCAGGAGACCACAAACTCATTGTTACCACCATTCAAAAGCTGAATACGGCCATCAGCAAAACCCGTTACCTGGGAAGAATGGAAGCCTTGAAAAAAGAACGTATTGTATTCATTTTTGACGAGTGCCACAGAAGTCAGTTTGGAAAAACACATGAAGACATCAAGCGGTTTTTTGAAAAGTGCCAGATGTTTGGTTTTACGGGCACGCCCATTTTTGAACCTAATGCAGGCAAAAATGAATATGGCAAACGAACCACCAAAATGCTATTTGGAGATTGCTTGCATAAATATGTAATTACAGACGCCATTCGAGATGGAAATGTGCTCAAATTTTCAGTGGAGTACATAAGAACCTTTAAAAAGAAAGACCATATTCTTGACATTAACGTGGAAGCCATTGACGAAGCGGAAGTAATGGATGCACCGGTTCGCTTAGATAATATTACGGAATACATCATTGCTAATCACAATCGAAAAACCCATAGCCGAGAGTTTACAGCCATTTTCTGTGTTTCTAGTGTTCCCATTTTGATTGAGTACTATAAATTGTTTTTGCAGAAAAAAGAAGAAGGAAAACACAACCTTCGGTTGGCAACCATATTTTCTTATTCTGCCAATGAAGAAGACAAGGATGCCGTTGGCTTTGTAGATGATGAAGAATTTTTAATGGCAGCAGAACCACAAGCGGAATATAATACCCAGCATACGAGGGACGAATTAGAAGATTTCATCAAGCACTATAACAAGCAATTTGGAACAAACTACACCAGCAAAGACAATCAATCATATTACAACTATTACAATGACATAGCCAAGCGCGTAAAACACCGCCAAATTGATGTTTTGGTTGTGGTAAATATGTTCTTGACAGGTTTTGACAGTAAGCATTTGAACACGCTTTATGTTGATAAGAATTTGCAATATCACGGACTTATTCAAGCTTATTCCCGAACAAACCGAATTCTGAATGAAGTCAAATCGCAAGGAAACATAGTTTGCTTTAGAAATTTGAAAGAAGCAACGGATGAAGCCATTACCCTATTTTCAAACAAGAATGCCATTGAAGAAATCATCATGCAGCCCTATGAGGAGTATGTTGCGAAATTCAACCAGGCATTTATTGCTTTATTACAGATTGCGCCCACGGTAAACAGTGTTAACGATTTACCAAGCGAAGAAGAAGAATTGGCTTTTATTCAAGCCTTTCGTGAATTGATACGTTTGAAGAATGTGCTTTCCACATTCACTGAATTCAAGTTTGACGACTTGTCCATGACAGAGCAGTCTTTTGAAGATTACAAAAGCAAATACCTTGACTTGTACGACAAAGCAAAAGGTCACAACCAAAAAGAAAAGGTCAGCATTTTAGGAGATATTGACTTTGAATTGGAGTTGATACACCGAGATGAAATCAATGTAGCCTACATTTTAAAGTTGCTTGCCAAGTTGAAAGATGCAACGCCTGAGGAACAAGAGAAGCAGAAAAAAGCTTTGATCGAAATTGTGGCAGGTGATGCACAATTGAGAAGCAAGAGAGAATTGATAGAGAAGTTCATCCAAGAGAACTTACCTCATATTTCAGATTCGGACGACATTCCAGACGAGTTTGAAAGTTATTGGAATGAAGAACGGAAAGAAGCCCTCAAGAAATTAAGTGAAGAAGAAAGCCTTGACAAGGAAAAACTTCAGGATGTAATTGGTAAATACCTTTTTACAGAGAAAAAACCGCTTAGAGATGATGTAATCGGACTTTTAAACAAAAGGCCAGCACTTAAAGAACGAGCAACAATAGCCGAAAGAGTAACGAATAAGATTTTAAGATTTGTAGAAACATTTATTAACGGAATGGCAGGGAGTTAACACTTTATTTACAGATGAGAAAAATAGACAGAGATACATTTTTAAGAAGTTTCAAGGTGCTTTCAAACCAATCATTCGATTTGTTTTTAGGTTCAGGCGCCTCTGTCAATTCCGGTATCCCGTCAGGAGGTGACTTAGTTTGGCATTTTAAGAGAGAGATACTTAGCAGCAAGAAAATAATAAATGGTAAGAAGTTTACTGACCTTAAAATAGAAGCCAATAAACAAATTATTCAAAATTATTTTGACCAAAGAGGCGACAGCAATATAACAAACCCCTATTCTCACTACTTCAAAGAATGCTACCCCGACTCACTTGTTAGAAAAGAGTTTTTGAGTGATTTGGTTCGTGATAAAAAACCGTCCATTGGCTTTCTCTGTTTATCAGCACTGGTAGAGCGACAAAAATTTAATGTGGTTTGGACTACAAATTTTGACGACTTGATTGAAAAGGCAATTACAGCCCTGAATTATAAAAGTTGCCAAATTGTTTCCCCTGATAACGCAAGCTCTGTTCAACAATTCAATTCGGATATTCCTACAGTTGTAAAACTTCATGGGGATTTCCGATATGATCCGCTCCAAAATACTGATGAAGAACTTCAGGAGTTAGAAGCAAGTTTACATACAAAATTCTTAGACGCTTCAACCCAAAAAGGCATATTAGTTGTCGGGTATTCGGGCAGTGATAAATCTGTAATGACTACATTGGAAAAAGCATTAGAGAAACCCAATGCTTTTCCAAAAGGTTTAATTTGGTGTATCCCAAAGGGGCTGCAACCATCAAAGGATTTAGAAGCTTTGATTGAAAAAGCTCATCAGCAAAACAATCGTTCAGGATTTTTAGAGATTGATAACTTCGACTATTTCCTACATGAGATTTATAAAACCTGTGAATTATCAAATACACAAATTGATACCATTGCCTCTGAACGATTTGAACAAAGACAGGCATTTAGGTTAAGTCAGAATCCCTCTGCCACCTTGCCAATTCTTTTAAATGCAATAAAGGCAAAGAGCTTTCCGAAAACCGCTTTTACTACGAAAACCACTTTAACAGGGGTAGGAAAATGGAAAAGATTGCGGCAAGTAATCGGCAGTTCAAATATTGTTGCGTCATTTACCAAAAACGATACTCTGATGATTTTTGGTGTTGAACAGGAAATCAAGGAAACTCTTAAAAGCCATATAACGGATGACTTAAAAATTGCTGACATACCGGAGCATATCTATTATCATTCCGATTCCTTTTATTTAGGGATGCTATATGAGTTGGTTGAAAAAGCTTTGATCAATGATTTTGGATTGTCCGTTTACGCAAAAGGTAGGAATATCAGAAAATTCTATTCTTCCGAAAACCGATTAAGTGATAGCGAAATTGCAGATATTAAAAATCGAAACCGTAATTTCAATATTCACCAAAACATAGCTGTTTTTGAAGCATTTGAGTTTAAAATTGAATTCGTTAACAAAGAACTATATCTACTAATTTGTCCTACTGTTCATATACAGACAACAGCAGGCGGTGAACCTCCCAGAAATGTTGTTCAATATCTTTCAAACACCATTATTTCAAATCGCTACAATAATAAGTATGGGCAAAAGATGCATCGGTGGTTTAATGAATTGAAGAAGAAAAATGAAGGCTTAAATTTTAAACTCGGTGATTTTGAAATAAAGCTATCTGAATATTACTCAACAGCAGCCAAAAAAGTAAACGATAAGTTTTATTGCTTTAATGGCTTTACAAAGCTTAATGAGCCGTCAATTTATTTTCATTATCAGGATGAGGCAAAGCAATCAATTCATCCGATAAATGGCTTAAAAATTTTAAGTCCGTTAGAAGAAAGCTTTGACCAAAGTAACAATGGCCCTGCAATAGTCAACTTAGCTATTATTTCCCCTGACTTTGGATTTGAAAAAGTTAAAGCCCATTTAGATTCACTACTGAATTCAGTCAGTCCAATATGGGAAAGGGAGTATTTGAAGGATTTTCCGGGATTTGACAATGTTTTTAAAAAGCATCTCATCATTCCCAACACTGTTCAAAGTGAATTTGTAATTACAATCCCCGATAATGATGTGAGCAGTTTTTCTGCCATTCAATTTTATGATTACCTGAAAAGCAAAATTGATAAGTTGGCCTTGAAGAGCACAGACATAGATTGCGTTGTGATTTACATTCCCAATCAATGGAAGAAATTCAGGGAGCTAAAGAATGAAAACACGTATTATGACTTGCATGATTCATTGAAATTGTACTGTGTAAAGAAGGGCTTGAGAATCCAGTTCATAGAAGACAAATCCATTAACTACAAAGACCAGGCAAAAATTCGGTGGTGGCTATCGTTAGGTTTATATGTTAAATCAAATGGAACTCCATGGAAGGTTAAGACAGACAATACGGAAACTGCCTTTGTTGGATTAGGTTATGCCGTAAGACAAAATGCCCGTGATAAAGTTGTTCTTGGGAGTAGTCAAATATTTGATGGTCATGGAAACGGACTTAAATTCTTATTGCAGCCAATAGATAAGCCAGTATTTTATAACAAGAATCCTTTCATGAGTAAGGAAGATGCTTTTCGTTTAGTTAGCAACATTCGAAATACTTACCATAAAATTGACCCGGTTATTGGATTGAAAAAATTGGTACTGCATAAAACCACACATTTTACTGGAGCTGAAATGGAAGGAATATGCAATGCGTTAGAAGGAATTGATAATATCGAACTCTTACAGATTCAGCAATTCAGTAGTTGGCGAGCCATAAAACTTATCAAAAACAGTAAGGGTAAGCATGAATTTAATGGCTATCCGATTGAAAGAGGAACGGTAATCCAACTGGATGATTTCACTTTTTTGTTGTGGACACATGGATTAATTGAAAGTCAAGAATTGAACGGAAAGTATTTTCAGGGAAAAAGAGGAATACCATCACCCTTACTTATCAAGAGATTTAGGGGAACTGACCCGATAGAAACTGTTGCTAATGACATTCTCAAACTGACAAAAATGAATTGGAATGGAGCAGAACTTTATAAAACTTTTCCTGTAACCATTGACTTCTCCAAACGACTGTCTGTAATGGGTAAACAATTAGAAGAATTAGGGACAAAAGCACATGATTTTAGATACTTCATATAGCCAACCCATTTTGCAAGCACATTGCCAAAACCCCACAAGCCTCTGCACCAACCAAAGTTTTGTCAAAGAGTTTGCAAAGCCAACGCACGGCCGAAAGAAAGCACGATTGCCTAACAGCGTGTATGTGGCAATAGCGGGTGAAGTGGTAAATCGAAGGTCTGTGCTTCTAAGAAACTTTGTGCTAAACGGACAGGCAAGTGCTTCAAATCCGCTACTGCACATACACGCAAACCGTTACCGGTCATGCTAAAAAACGACAATGCAACAATAAAACGACAGAGAAAATGAACAGAAATGCCAACGCTTCTGCAAAATCAAAAGAGCTGCAACCCGACACACAACCCGATACAGTTGCAGCACATTTGCTTTTGCCCCAACCTCACAAAAAACCTTCTGCGTTGACAAATGACTATTTCATAAATCTTATTTCAAGACAAAATGCAATTTAAAGCTGGTTACATAGTTGACAGTATAGCAAAAGTCATAACCGACTTTAAAGCTAATTTGGATAAAATTAAACAAACTGACCGAACACAAATTGACCAAATAAATGGGCTACTTCAATACGTATGTTCATTTGATGTAGATTTTCCATACGAGCATAATCCCAATTTTAAAGAGCTTAACCCTGTTTTAGCAGTAATTAACAACATCATTACAAGAGGACTACCAACAAGAGCTCCTGTTAGTTTGGAAAAATTATTAGCAAAGATTAATTTAATAGAAGAAACAATTTCCGAGTCTATAATAAATTATAACAACTCCAATACTAATATTTCCTATGATCTTTTGTTTGAATTACTTCATATTATCGAACCAGGCCTAGATATTATCAAGTACAATTACTTAGGTAAATTAGATAGTCATCTTGAATGGGAATTTATCGGGAAGCATCCTTTTCTTAAACAAATAATCCAACCTCAAAGAAAATTCGATACAATTAATGGAGGGATAAAAGGCGAAAGATCGGTTGATTTCTGTTTTACATCACCATACTTGCATTATGATGAACAAACTAAAAACTATAAGAATTATAGCAGAATATTCGAAATAGATGGACCACATCACTTATTATCTGAATACAAATACTACGATGCAAAAAGAGATTCTTGGGCTGATGATGAAAACTTTTCGACTCTAAGGTTTAATATTTCAGATATTAAAACTGACAAAATCAAATTTGATGAACTAATATGCAAAAAACAATACAAGATTTTTGAGAAAAACTATAATAGAAAAATTGAAGATAAAATTCCGGAATACTACTTGATTTTTATTCCTCTTGCAGTAGCCCGAATACAAAAGGCATTAATTGAGTTATTAATTCATAAAACGCAAAATGATCCTGACTTTTTTAAACGGGAAAGGATTAGACTTGCTATAATCGAAAGGGATTTACCATGTGGTGCAATTGCTATAGAAACCTTTCAAGAGATTCTTAACAATATCAATGACCTCTTATTTGATGAAGAAAAATATTTCCTACCCAAAATAGAATTAACCATCTATGATAATCCCAAATGGCTGCTAAGTAAAGAAATTCATTTAAATGCGAATATTCATGATGAAACTCATTTTAAACAAAATGAGTTTGATATTATAATTGATCATTCAATTTTAAGAAGGTCTAATATCTACAAGGAAAGTGATTATGTAACAGACAATGCTATTAAAATTAGATCTTCGCATTATTATGATACTTCCTTTGGTAAATCAAGAAGAGTGTACTGTGCTGACCTTTTATATTATCCTTCATTTGTGGATAAAAAAGATGATGGCACTTATGAACCAAAGGAAGAATATAAAGATAGTATCAACTTTTTCATTCAAAACATTTTCCGAAAAGTCAGTTTCTGGGAAGGGCAACTTCCATTAATTTCAAGGGCATTGCAACAAAAACCAGTTATCGGATTGCTACCAACAGGGGGAGGGAAATCATTAGCTTATCAATTACCAGCATTTCTTCAACCAGGATTGTGTTTAGTTGTTGACCCAATAAAATCGTTGATGGAAGACCAAGTAAGGGTTTTGAAACAAAACTGGATTGACGGTTGTGATTTTATTAATTCAAACATAAAAAGGGATGAGAGAATACAAAAAATTATAAATTTCAAGTATGGTGAAACCATGATTCTTTTTGTGTCTCCTGAGAGATTAGTAATTCAAGAATTCAGAAACTTAATACAACGAATAGATTCATCAGATTTTGGGCTTGCATTTTCTTACTGTGTGATAGATGAAGTTCATTGTGTTTCTGAATGGGGACATGATTTTAGAACAACTTATTTAATGCTTGGTAAAAATGCTCAAAAATTCGCCAAATCAAGAAGTTCTAGAGGCGTAAATCTAATTGGTTTAACTGCTACTGCATCGTTTGATGTTTTAACCGACATTGAAAGAGAGTTGAAAATTGACACAGAGGAATCTGCTGATGCTATTATCTCAATTGATAACACGATTAGACCTGAATTGTTTTTTAATCTTGTAGAAAGCAATAATAAACCATCAAATTTTCCAATAAAAGAACAAAGTTTAAAAGATTTAATTGGCTTTGATAAGCAAGCATTGTTAAATGAGTTTTATGAAGATATATTAGAAGTTTTAAACTCAATCGATGAAAACGTAGTTCGTAGAGCCTTGGAACAACATTTCAGGGATTTTGAAATAATTGAAAATGAAGAAAAAATTCAAGAATTAATTGAATTAGTATTTAGCAGAATAACAAAATCCTTTGACTACAAAAGTAACTTTGATCCAATTTCCATTATCTTTTGTCCGCATATTACTGGGACATTTGGAATAACAAGAGAAGCACACAACTTTCCTAAGGTCAAAGAAGTTTTTGAAAACTTAACAGTTGTGCCGATTGACCATAAAGGTTTTTTTATGGGTGGAGACGATAAAGTACCAAAACAGGTAATTGAAAAAGCACAAAAGTATTTTGTTGATTTTCTTGAAGGAAAAATTCACACTATGGTTTGTACTAAAGCTTTCGGCATGGGTATAGATATTGAAAGTATTAGAGCAATAAATCACATTAATTTTTCTTCTTCCCCTGAAAGTTATATTCAAGAAGCAGGAAGAGCAGGTAGGGACAAAGCTAAATCTGTTTGCAATATTTATTTTGACGGTAATCACTATTTTACTTTAAAAAGTGACTTTTTCGTTAACAATAATCAATTCAAGCTCATTTCTGATAGAAGAAAAGCCAGAGGTTTAATAGAAGAATATGGTAGTTTTCAAAATAGGATTCAAGTAAAATATTTTGAGAGCGAAAATCAGCTTATCAGTAAGTATGGTCAATTTGGAGTTAGCATAAACGAAAAAGATATTTTAGTATTTAACCAAGATAAATCTGTACACGACTTTTTTCATAATAATAGTTTTAAGGGTGTTGAAACTGAAGTTTATCAATTAAATAGATTGATGAATTACAACGAAGGAATAAATACTACACGTTTAAAGTTAGTTACTGAAAAATACAATACAGAAAATGTAGATAACATTAACCTGAATCTAACAACTAATGGTAAATGGATTGGGAATATGTTGATAAATAATGCTAATGGAGAAGCCATTGGTAAGATTTTTACAAATAATAATTCACCAACCGCTACTATTCATGGATTGCCACCTAAACAAAGCCCAAATATTGAAAAGACAAATGAAATTTTAGAATATTTACTTTCCGAATGGAAGGAAGTTGGTGCAGGGTTTACAACTTTGTGTGAATTCCTGCAAGAAGAAATAAAAGAAGGATTGAACGAAGGTAAGTCCTTAATAGAATTCTTTAATGATTCTAATAAGAATATTTTTGATTTTACAGTACCGACAATCTTTGAAGAATGTAAATTAGAAGAAAAAATTGAAAACGATTTCGGATTAAATAATTTAGCAATTCATGCTCCACATAGTACAGTAAGGTATTTGGAATGCCTAAATGCAGCTTCCTATAATTTTGATGATTTCATACTTAGGATTGAAGAAGAGTGGAATATGAATCTAAAGGGAACTCCAGCATTTAATAAAAATAAAAAAGAATATATAGAATTATATTACTCTGAAATAAAAATAATAGATGTTCAAAGAATTATTTATCGTCTTTATTCAGTCGGATTAATTGAGGATTATACTATTGACTACAATCTTGGCCTTATTACCTTTACTTTGTTAAAGAAAAAAAAAGAAGATTATATTAGAAGTACTCAGCAGCATATGCTTAAGTACTTGTCAAGATCAAAAACATTAGAAATAATTAAAGAACTCAAAGAAGAAACCAGGGAATTTGATACTTTTAAAACAATTCAAAAGTGTGTTAAACGAGTATTGGAGTTTACTTATAATGATATTGTAGCAAAAAGAAAGGAGGCAATTGACGATCTTTTCAAATTTATTATAGATTCAAAAACCCAGGCAGAATCAAAAGTAAACTCAACAAATTTTAATAGTTATTGGTTTAATCATCTTTTTAAAGATGAGTTGTACTATTACTTTAATGCAAAATATGCCAGAAAAGGATTTAAAATTAATGGAGAACCTTTTTCATTAACAGATGACACGGCACAAGGTAGAATTTCAAAATGGAATGATTTTGAAAAATATGCCAATGTCCTTAATAAACAAAACAGGTTTATTTCAGAATGCAAAATGATGAGAGGATCATGCAAAAGAATATGGCGTACATTAAGTAAAGTTGATTATGAAAGTGAGTTTGTACTAAAAGTTCTTTATGCTTTTTCTACATTCGGATTAAATAATAAATTCTATTATGATGAAGCACAAGAAAACCTGGTTAATGGGTTTTACAATTTCTATAAAACTTCTAAAAATTATGAAAGTTTAAAAAGTAAACTTGTAAGCTTTGAAGAGTTAATTAAGGATAGTACTAATAATCATGAGTTTATTCCCTTTTTAGAATCTGCAAAACAACATATTATGCTATTGGTAAACATAGAATACACTAATGAATTAAATAAAAAATTACAAGCTATATGAGTTTAATAGAACAGCAATTAAAATTAATTGATGCTAGTCTTTCAGAACTTGAAAAACTGAAAAAGGAAGTAGGTCGTTTGGAAGAGATTAGGAAAGAAATTGAAGTAACCCGGAAAGGAGTTGATTCTCTTCCGAAAGAATTTATTGATGCATTTGAAAAAGTTAAGATCCTTTCGGTGTCATTTGTTGAAAGCTTAGGAAAAGCAACAAAAAATTACATAGATGTCAGCAATAATTTGTTTTCTGAAAACTTAAAGGAACTTTCAAAGAGAAATGAAGAACTGGAAAAGCAGTTAGAACGTCTAGAGAAAGTTGATTTAGAAAAGCATTTCGACAAACTTCAAAAAACACTTGCTGAAATATTTGGGGCTATCAACTCTATCAATGGCACACTTACAAACATCGTCCAAACGCTGACAGGAATTGTTCAAACATTAGGCAATATTCAAACTACTCTTGACACAAATCACAAAGAAGCCAAACAACTCTTAAACAATTTCAGCGAAACAACCGAAAAACATTTAACCGACATAGAAAAGCAAGCAACTAAAAATATGGAATTGTTAGAGAGTAAAATAAAATCTATATCAGACCAAAATGTTTTACTGAAAAAAGAAATAAAGTCAAACAGAATATTTCAAATAGTAGGATTTGTGATTGCAATAAGCATTCTTGTTTATTTAATAGTTAGGTAATAATGCCAACGCATTTGGTAGCACATTTGCTGTTTTTCCAAACGCACTAAGCCAAGCAAAAAACATCAAAAGAGCTACCAAGCCAACGCACCAAGACAGAATAAAATTGAAAAGTAATGACAAAATAAAGCACGAACCGGTAACACGCGGTATAAAACATTGGGGTTTAAGTGGTTGTATTAACAGCATCTCTCACATCAAAGTTGGTTGTATCTTGATAGTGAAGTGCTCCGTAATCCCCAACGATTTCATACCGCCAACCGTTGTACGCAAGCCGAAAAAACGACACAGCAGTAACATGATTGCAGATTTGAAAAGAGAAAAAATGGAAAATGCCAACCCACAAAAGCAAGAGTTTGGCAGCCCATCCCTGCAACCGTCCCTTCGCTGCCAAACACATGCTTTTTTTGCCAACGCACACGGATTAGCATCATCGTTCAGATTATAAACTGACAATAAAATTGTATTTTGCAGACATATAACAGGATTAAAAATGAGAATAAAAGGATAACATGAGTTTGTTTCAAAAATCGGTAGAGAAAAAATATTTAAACGAATTAGATTCCGTTCTGATTGACAAGAAATACAAGGAGTTTCAAGACTATTTTGGAAATTATTCGATTCAGGAAAATATCAGAAATTCAAAGGAGGAACAATTTCAAGAGGGATTTTTAAGGGAACTTTTCGTTTCGGTTTTTGGATATACACTCAATCCGCAACCCAATTTCAACCTTGCCAGACAAAAAATAATTTAAATCAAGAAATATGAAAAATTTATTAATAACAATAATCTTACTTACAATTGTAGGTATATCTAATGCACAAAATATGGCATCAAAAGAACTGGAACAGAGAATTGCTACTATTGAAAATAAAATGGCTATTAAAGAAGTCATTGATGTATTTTCAAACTTGGCAGATACAAAAGAGATTGACAAACAGGTATTATTATTTTCGGAAGACGGAATTGTAGAGTCCATTACAAATGGACAAAGTAATGTGCTAAAAGGGCGAGAACAACTGAAGCAGGCTTTCACCGGTTTTCTTTCAGGTTTTGAAATTGTTTACCATCAAAACGGACAACAAACGATTGATGAGCTAACTGAAAATACAGCGAAAACAACTTCGTACTGCCAAGTAATTTTGATAGGAGAACAAGATGGCAAGCAAATAAAAACAACACTTTATACAATCTATAACGATTCGTTGGTAAAAAAAGAGGATAAGTGGTTGATTGATTATCGAAAGTCGAACTTTATATGGCGTGAAGTTGAAGAAGTAAAATAAAGCCATCCCTTCACAAAAAGGCACTTTAGCAAAACCTACAGGGCTAACTCCACATCCAAATTTTGCCAAAGAGCCTTTTTGTCCTTCCCTCAAGCTTGATTATTTAGTATATTTAGCTGCAAAATTATCATAGAGGACAGAACGCCAGTGCCTAACATTTTGTATAAGTAATGGCAGGCTAAGTGCTATATATCAAAATTGGTCGCCCGCTTAAACTGCATAGCGGTTTGAAAGGTAAGTGCCACGCAATCTGCCACTACTCATACAATTTACCGTTACTTGATAAATATAAAGATGCAATAAAAGAATAATATGACGATAAACATAAGCGAAATTGTATTAAAACCGTTCCAATCCGAAGATATACCCTTATTCGAGAAATGGCTCGACAAAGAATATATCTACAAACGGCTGTGTCCCGATGGGGAAGAACAACGCAAAGCTTGGTTGGATGAAATAATCAACAAAGATGGCAAATACGGTTTCTTGACGCATTTTATCGTCTATCATAACAACCAAAAAATCGGATACTGTCTTCACGCCGACTGTTTTTTTCTGAAAAATATAGAGGAAAAAGGACACGACTTTGAGGGTTTATACGGTGATGTAGCAGAAAAGAATCATACTTACGAAATTGGCTATTTGATTGGCGAAGAAGAATATCTGAATAAGGGTATCAGTAAAATGGTTATTCATAAGTTAGAAGAAATAGTTACGGCACTAAGAGGAAAAGAAATATCAGCAGACCCCTCCGAAGAAAATATTTTCTCTGTGAAAGCATTGTTGAGTAATGGGTTTAAGAAAAAAGCGGATGGCGATTACAGAAAAGAAATAAAGCAGAATTGAATGCCAGCCGATAACGGCGTATATAATTAAGTGCGGTTTCGGTGCTGATAATCAGGGCTTACAGCCCGCATCGGCCTCGGTGCTTTTCGACAGGAAAGCAACCCGCAATCCGCCACTACTCATACACGTGACCGTTGGCGCCAAAAAACGGAGAATAACCGTTCAGTGGTATTGCCAACCAGGCCAACAGGCCGGCTGACATACAAAACGACAGTGCGGAGATTAACCCTCGTAATCTATGCAATATTTGCGGAGAAAATTTCTTTTGCGGAGAATAAACAGTATATTTGTCGCATAATATGCGGAGAATGAAAATTTATATACACGAGAAAGATAACTGGACTGACTTCACTTGGGACAATAAAAAAGTGATGATAAAACTTGGTGAAGTTAGAAATCTACAAGGAAGACTATTGGGTAAAATGGAGTCGCTTGGTTTCGATTTACAAAATGAAGCGGTATTAAACACCCTTACTTTGGATGTTATTAAGTCATCAGAAATTGAAGGTGAATTTTTAGATATTGAACAAGTGCGTTCTTCAATTGCACGTCGGTTAGGAATTGACATTGCAGGAGCAGTGGAATCGGAACGTCACATTGACGGAATAGTTGAAATGATGCTTGACGCAACTCAAAGATATGATGCGCCTTTGAGCAAAGACAGATTATTTGGTTGGCATGCAGCACTATTCCCTTCAGGATGGAGCAATCTATATAAAATCACTGTTGCCGACTGGAGAAAAGATACGACTGGTCCTATGCAAGTTGTGTCAGGTCCAATGGGAAAAGAAAAAGTTCACTATCAAGCTCCAAGTTCAGACAGGATAGAACCAGAAATGAACAGATTCTTGGACTGGTTTGAAAACGAGCATGAAATTGATTTGGTTCTTAAGGCAGCTATTGCTCATTTATGGTTCGTGACAATTCATCCATTCGACGATGGGAACGGACGAATTACAAGAGGAATCACAGATATGACATTGGCACGTTCTGACAAAAGTGTCAGGCGATTCTACAGTATGTCTGCACAAATTAGAGTTGAAAGGAAACAGTATTATGAAAAACTTGAAAAAACACAAAAAGGAAATTCAGACATTACAGAATGGATTTTGTGGTTTTTGCAATGTTTAATAAATGCTATTGACTCCACCGAAGAAATTTTATCGAAAATACTTCACAAAGCAGAATTTTGGAAAAACCATTCTACCACAATTCTCAATGATAGACAGCAAAAAATAATAAACAAACTGCTTGATGGATTTGATGGAAAGTTAACGACATCGAAATGGGCGAAAATTAACAAGTGCTCACAGGATACTGCACTTCGAGATATTCAAGATTTAATGAAGAAGGATATTTTACAAAAAGAATCAAGCGGTGGAAGAAGCACAAATTACGAATTGAAAAATGGCAGGATCCAATAAATGGCACTGTCCAAAATTTTGTGTAAATGACAATTGAGTTTTCATAATTGGGATAAAACATATTTTTTATATGTTCTTGAAATTGGAAGTTCTTTATCCTCAAGAAATACTGATTCTGAATTGAATGATTTAATTTTATCTATTGCAACCAAAAATGAATTGTGAGTTCTGATAAAACCGAATTCCGTTAAAGTGTTTTCAAGATTTGATAAAGAGTCGTGTGTTATAATTGATTCATCAGAACAGATAATTTTCACATAATCTTTCAAACTCTCGATGTAGTCAATCTTTGCAATATCAATTTTATAGATTTTTCGGTCGGCTTTAATATTTATGAAATTTCGATTGGCTTTTTTTGTTTCATTATGACTAACATTACTATTCTTCCTTTCGTAGAATTTACTAATCGCCATAACAAAGCGGTCGAACGAAATTGGCTTTAACAAATAATCAATGACATCTAAATCAAATGCTTCTACGGCATAATTGCGATAAGCAGTAGTAAAAATAACACCTGGGTTATTTTTAACGTTCTTCAGAAATGATATTCCATCAATCTCAGGCATTTCAATATCAAGAAAAATCAGGTCTACATTTTCTTCACGTAAGAAAGCCATAGCCTGTAATGCATTTTCACATTCACCAACAAATGCCAGCTCGGGTATCTTTTCTATGTAAGCTTTTACAGCTTCACGAGCCAAATGTTCATCGTCAACTACAAGACATTTAATCATAAATTAATTTATTGGTATAGACAAAGATACTGTATATTGCATCTGTTTTTCAAAAATATTGAGTTCATATTTTTCTTTATAAAGCAGGCTCAGGCGTTTTTTGACATTCATCAATCCTATTCCTCCTGTTTTGTCTTCTACTTTACTTTGTGTTTTGCTGTTTGCAACAAGAATATTTAAGGCCCCGTCAGTTTCTTTTATAGAAATTTTTATCCACGATTTTTCTATGGACTTTGCAACTCCGTGTTTGAATGCATTTTCAATGAATGGGATAATCAACATAGGAGGTATTTGAATACCCTGTGATTTTAAATCAGTGGTAAAATTAATGTCAACGCGATTAGAGAATCGTATTTTTTCAAGCTCGATATAGTTCTCTATGATTTTTATTTCGTTTGATATCGCAATTTTAGGTGTATCAATCCGGTAAAGAATATAATCCAGAATATCTGAAAGTTTCATTACCGTATTTGCTGTTTGTTCCGATTGTTTCATCGCTAACACGTAGATACTATTGAGTGTGTTGAACAAAAAATGTGGATTGATTTGTGTTTTCAGCATTTGAAGTTCTGCTTCAACTTTTTCTTTTTGCACTTTTTGCTCTTGAAAATCTTTCTCGTTCCATCTTTTGTAAAACTTTATGGCAATAGCAATGAAAACCACAAAAAACAGGTTAAAAAAGAGCATCACTATATCAAGCATTTCAGGAAACAAATGGTGTCCGTCTGATAATTGTTTCACAACTAAAAGCAATGTAAGTAACAACTGGATATAGAAAAACATTACAATGGTTACAAAAGCAAATGCGAAGAACTTTCTTTTTTTGTTTTTTAGTAAAATGTTTGGGATTAAATGATAATTAAACGTATATACAGTAATGATGGCAACTATCAAGTTTATTAGTGATGCGCCAATTGTATAGCTGTTTATTTCACTATATCTTTTGTAGTAAAAAAAGAAAAAAAACCATGCACAAAACCAAAAGATAATATGCACCGATATACGGGCTATATTTTTAACTGATAGATTCATTGTTTCAAAACAAATATCGGTATAATTGCATTATAATGGTATTAACTTAGCTATAATGCATTTTTAATAATATAATTAGCTGACTAAATCGGTTATTTGTCATTGACAGTATTTAGATTGCTAATTGTAAAGGCAAAATGGATAAACAGATAAATATAAATTGTAAGGTTAATTTTTGACATAGATTTGATACAAATTAATGTTTAACTAAAAATTTATCAATTATGTCAATGTTTGAGTATTTATTTACTACGCTTGCCGGTTTTACCTTATTATTAATCGGATTATCCGTTTTGGGAGTGCTCATTTACGGACCACTTTTAAGTTTTCAACTTTATCTAAAGAAAAAGAAAAACATCAAAAAAAGCAATGTTGATGCTATGTTAGTTTTGGGAGTTATTGTGTTTATCTCAGGAATTCTTAATCAAATTGGAGGAATGATTGAAGCACTTGAAACAATGGTTAAAGCAACTGACATTTCCCCTCAATTAGTGATGAGTGGTTTGATGGAATCGTTTAAAGTTCCAATCTTTTGTTCTTTTGTATTAATTATCTCATTGATTTTTTGGTATTTCAATAAGAAAAAATGGGAAGTTCTTAACAGTAAGGATTCATAATGCCAATTAATCCGCTCATTTAAGATTGACTAGTTTTTTCCACTTATAATAAAATCAACACAATTTCTCTTAAAGTATAACTTGTGAAAAAGATGATAAACTAAAAAATAGTAATACACAAGCATATGAAGACAGACAGTATTAAATTCAAAAGATTAAAGCCAGCCTTTTACATTTTGTATAAGTAATGGAAGACGATGTGGTAAATTCAAGGTTCGTTGACCGCCCAAACTGCATAGCGGTTTGACAGGAAACTACCGCACCATCTGCCACTACTCATACAATTTTCCGCAGCAAGCAAAAGGAGCCACATCGCGACATTTAAATATCATATAAGTATAACTATTGGTCATTACAATATTTATTTATACCTTTAAATAAAAAAATGTTTGACAGAACAATAGAAAATACTATTAAAGAAAAGATTAATGGAGGAAAAGCCATTGTTGTAGTTGGAGCACGACAAGTTGGAAAAACAACGTTGCTAAATGAAATTCTTAAAGACAAAGACTATTTATTCCTTGATGCTGATGATCCGGCAACACGAAATCTTTTACAAAGTCCAACAACAGAACAGATTAGAACATTTATTGGCGATTACAAATATATTTTCCTTGACGAAGTTCAAAGAATACCAGGAATCGGTTTGACTTTGAAAATCATTACAGACCAATTCAAAAACGTTCAGTTGTTTGTTAGTGGCTCATCATCATTTGATTTAGGAAACGAATTGAATGAACCATTAACTGGAAGAAAATGGGAATATGAATTGTTCCCTATTTCTTGGGAAGAATATGAAAATAAAATTGGAGTTATAAAATCTGAACAGCAAATAGAAAACAGATTACTTTATGGACTTTATCCTGAAGTCATTAATAATCAAGGAAAAGAACGAGAAACTTTAAAGAACCTTGTAAACAGTTATTTGTATCGTGATATTTTAGCATTTTCAGACATAAGAAAACCTGAAGTTCTAGAAAAATTACTCCAAGCATTGGCTTTACAAATAGGGAGTGAGATTAATTACAATGAGATTTCACAACTCATTGGAATAAACAAAATTACAGTTCAAAAGTATATAGAAGTTTTAGAAAAAGGATACATCGTATTTAGATTGCATAGTTTTAGCCGGAATATTCGAAACGAAATAAAACAGAATCGGAAAATCTACTTTTATGATAATGGTATCAGAAATATGATTATTAGCAATTTCAACCAATTGGATTTAAGAGTTGATAAAGGAGCTTTATGGGAGAACTTTTTGGTATCGGAAAGGAGAAAACAAAATCTATATAAAGACACTTTTGCAAAAATGTACTTTTGGAGAACAAAACAACAACAAGAAATTGATTTTGTAGAAGAAAATAATGGGCAAATAACTGGATTTGAATTCAAATGGAATAACAAAAAAGCAAAATTTCCTCAGAGTTTTATAGAAACATACAAAGCTAAGGGTTATGTAATTGATAGGAAAAATTTTAGAGAATTTGTAAGAATATAACAATGCCAGTGCACAACATCATGTATAAAAAATGGGGGTTTAGTGCTTACTAGAAACATTCTGCCCCGCATCAGCTTTTGTAATGGTTGACAGAGACGAGCCCGCAAACCGCAAACATTTCATACATGTAACCGTTCTGCTTAATAATATGATGACCAATATTTAAAATTTAGTTCAAACCCATAATCATGAAGTACAAATTATTAATATTATTCAATCTGATTTATGCTTTAAGTGTTGTTACAGTTGCCGGACAAACACGAATAAATCGCGAACAGGATGCAATAAGGCCTACCGGTACTGACATTGTATCAGAACTTACGAAGCCAAAAAAACAACAAAAATTAGATGAGAAAGACTTTGGAGGTTACCTTTTGGTATATTTCAAAGATCAAACCCAATCTGCATATTTTGCCATCAGTCGCGATGGTTACACATTTACCGATGTAAATGATGGTCAACCTGTTTTCAGGGGTGAAGAGCTGGCAGAACAAAAAGGGGTTCGCGACCCCCATATCTCCCGTGGACCTGATGGCGCTTTTTATCTGGTTATGACAGATCTTCACATTTTTGGTAAACGTGCCGGTTATCGCGATACAGATTGGCAACGCCCTATTGAAAAATACGGATGGGGAAACAACCGGGCCATTGTAATGATGAAATCTTACGATCTGATTCACTGGACGCATTCTGATTTCCGTGTTGATAAAGCATTTCCGGAATTAGGAGACATTGACTGTTCGTGGGCACCTCAAACGGTTTATGACAAAAAGGAGGATAAAATGATGGTTTATTTTACAATGGTTCGTTAAAATTTTAATATTTAAATAATAATCAATTACTTACAAAACC
>CAZITX010000013.1:0-73785 GCA_964542305.1 uncultured Muribaculaceae bacterium
CTAGTGAACATATGGCATAAGCTCTTACATAGTACGTGCTGTCAGGAGAAAGGCCTGTAATATAACCAGTAAACACTCCTGTACCTGTCCCATTTGATGTTTTTGAATCTCCAATGGTAGGATTCTCATTGGTGCTCCAGCAAATACCACGCGCACTAATTACTATTCCAGCAGAAGCAGCTACATTCCCGTAACATGTTGCTGTTGTATCAGTGACATCAAACGGTGTTCCTGTAATAACGAAAACAGCAGCCCCTTCCGTGAGCGTTGTGAACGCCTTCTCTGCACCGTAAGCGGTTCCTTCAGAATTTGTGGCATAGGCCCTGACGTAGTAAGACGTGTTTGCAGCCAGGCCGGTCAAATCACCTGTAAAGGTTCCGGTCCCCGTTCCGTTGGAGGTTTTGGAATTTTCGATAGTGGGGTTTTGCGAGGTGCTCCAGCAGATTCCCCGGGCAGTAACAGCCGCGTTACCATCTTTAGTTACTTCGCCGGAGCACGATGCGGTTGTGGTTTGTATAATGGTTATGTCTCCCGTGGTTACCTTAGGTTTGGTAGGAGATTGTGCGATCAGCCATTCATAACCGATGATATCGCTTTTCTCATAATTCAGTGTTGCCAAATCAAAAATTTCGACATTCATTCCCGCATTCAGGTTGATCCCGACAGACAATTTCCACCAGGGTTCTTCTTTTTCAACCGTTTCTTCATTTGCATCAACTTCCAACTTGCCATAAATTTTCGTGTTTATATAAGGACCGGCAACATTATATAATTTTGTTGAAAGCTCCGGTTGTATATATATAGATGCTTCTGCATTGGCTTTTTCCAAGACCGGCTTAGTATTGGAAAATTCGTTGGTAAATGTCTTATAAGCCGACCAACCGCCGGTTTTCGCATACTGTATTCCCGCATCAATATATATTTGTTGTGTAGCAGAACACGTTGCGGTACCGCTGACATACCCTTCCAGACCCAACTTCACTTCCACCTCAGGCACTACCACAAGAGCCAAAGGCCCCACAATAGGAATAATGATGGGCGCAAAAGTGATGGTAGCGATGGTAATATCCTTTTCAAACTCCCGCTTCAAAGCCGCAGAAAGTTGCAAAGTCAGCGTCTCGGTCGTAATTATTCCGCTTTTTGCCGAGTTCAATGACGATCCGTCCATGTTTATATCCAGGATAAAAGTCATATCACTGACAAACTTCCCGGTTAGCCTGATCCCGCTGTACAATTCCGTATTAATATTCCAATTGGTAACATGAGTTACAGATCCCTTTACATTAGCCGGCTCCTGGGTTATCCCTTCATAATGGAACACAACATCCTGAATGTCATCCGGAGTCAAAACCAACTCGGCCTGGATGGATCCTTGTTCAATCACATCGGCTAGTGAAGCAAACTCCGTCTCCACCACAATTTCACCGCCACCTTTTGTGGTAGTAATCCCGGATATCTTTCTTAATAAACCGTTCCCAACAGTGGAAACCAATACATCGCCTACTTCCAGCGGTTGTACAGCAATCAGATCCTCCCTGAAAGTAAGCGTATAGTCGGTAGAATCAATCAGCAGGATGTTCTCATCCCACATCTGATCTTCAATGATCTGAGCGCTCTCGCTAACAACCACCTCATCCGGATCAGGATTCTCCTGGGGATCGCATGAGACCAGCAATAATCCTGTAATGATTAAAAAGATAATCTTCTTCATTGCTAAAGGTTATGACTTAGATGCATAATTAATTATTATCCGAATAATAATTGATGTATTATTTACGGAAAAATATTGAGTGGTATTTTGAATTTGGAGCACAACAAATCTGAATTCGTTGTATCGGGAACATTATTGGGTAGAAAATTCTTTTCCAAATATATAGAAATAAATATTTGGCGGAACTCCTGATAGTGATTTTTTTTACTACCAAAAAAAGGGTGCGTTGCACACATTGTTCGTCTCATTGATTATCAGGCAAATACGAAAATCGACCCCCGGGGGGTCGATTTTTCTAAAGCGTTGATTTTCAGCCAAACGAACAATGTGTGCAACGCACCCTTTTTGTTCGGCCATGCTCACGGCCAGTTTGTTCCTGATATCGAGAACATATATAATCTAATAATAGCCGGTACTTTTTAAAGAATTTGACTATTTTTATTAAAAATTGAATAATGAAAAATTCCCTTCTTTCCCTGCTGGCAATGCTCCTGCTACTTTCCTGTACACCCTATGATGCCATAAACCGCTTTTCCGGAGTATATTTTGATTCCGAGGCCTTATCTCTTAATTTGGGAGAAAGTGTTCAGTTACCCGTAAACGTTACACCTACCCGATACTCCGATGATGTGTCCTTGTCGTGGGAAAGCAACAATACGTCTGCAGTATCTGTAAATAGTAACGGTCTGTTGACAGCCGGAGGCTATGGAGAAGCGACTATCACTGTTACTGCAACTTACAGGGAAAACAGCTTCAGTGCCAGTTGCCTGGTAAATGTGCCTATGGTATTGTCCGGTGTTTCTTTGGATCTGGAAATTTTAACGCTCCATCTTGATGAAACAGCCAACCTTCAGCTTTCGATCACACCCACTGAATTATCCGGTCTGGCTCAGATTTTCTGGGAAAGCTCAAATACTTCGATTGTGTCCGTTAATGAAAACGGACAGTTAACCGCTCTTGATTATGGAGAAACTACCATATCTGTCACAGCTACATACATGGGTATACAATATGGGGCCTCTTGTGATGTTACGGTTCTGGAGGATGATCCCGAAAATGTGTTAACCGGAGTATTCCTTGACAAGGAGAGCCTTACTCTTGCAGTTGACGGTGAGACAACACTGAATGCTACAGTAACACCGGCAAGTCTAACAGACAATGTGACATTCTATTGGTCAAGCAACAACACATCGGTGGCACTGGTTTTTGATGGTGATGTAATAGCCATTGGACCCGGTGAGGCGGTTATTTTCGTAAGGGCAAGTTATCAGGGTATAGAATGTGTCACACAATGTATTGTTGAAGTTATTTAGCGAAAAAAGGGTGCGTTGTACACATTGTTCGTTTCATTGATTATCAGGTAAATACGCAAATCGACCCCCGGGGGTCGATTTTGCTAAAGTGTTGATTTCCAGCCAAACGAACAATGTGTGCAACGCACCCTTTTTTTCTTTATCTTAGCATGCCGGAAAAGCCAACATCTATGAAAGGCATATTCTATAAAAAGCTGATTACAGCACTGATAACGGCATTGATAACCGCTGTGCCATTAATGCTGCAATCGCAGACAGTCCCCGATTCTACCATTACCGTATCTACCAGCCGTCCGATAGCATTTGGTCAGGCGGATTCAACCCGCATTTCTGCTGCGCCCGGAAACACAGATTCAACTGCCCTTATCACTGCGCCCTGTCAGGCCGATTCAACTGCCCTTTCTGCCAGTCCTGATCGCATTGCCGCATCGGATCCTTCCCCGTTACAGGACACTTCCCCATCTTATGAGATCCGCATCACACCGCTGGTGAGGACACTGGAGGTAACGGGCATCACCTCCAACTCGGCAAATATTACCAACCGGGTGGTATCCCTCTTCAAGCTGACGGTTTTTGCACGAGGGGTTTGCTGGAGCACTTCCCAAAATCCCACCATAGCAGGAAAGGTGACCATCGACGGGCACGGGACCGGAGCGTTTACTACCCGGCTACAGGGACTGAATCCGGGCACCACTTATTACATCAGAGCCTATGCCGTTAATTCAGAAGGATTTGCATACGGGCAACAAATCTCTTTTACCACTCCCGAGCCGGAACCGGAACCCCAACCGGACCCTGCCTTTGAAACTGTGCCCGAAACCGAATTGAAACCTAGGCGGGACCCGGAAGAAATTGTGCCCATCCCGGACGAAGGATTCAGAAGTTATTGCCTGCAATGGTTTGACACAAACGGGGACCGTCAAATTTCCGGGGAGGAAGCAGCCGTTGTAACCGAGATAAAATGTCCTTTCTACAACATCAAATCCTTGCAGGGTATTGAACACTTCACTTCCTTAAAAAACCTGGCCTGCTGCGATAACGACCTGATAACATTGGATGTAAGTCATAACACAGAACTGGTCTACCTGAATTGCAGCAACAACCGCTTGTCCCAAATTAACATTGGCGATAACACGGCCCTGCACGATCTGAATTGCACAGGGAACCAGCTCAAAACCCTGGATGTATCCGCTAACATCGCCCTGCAAACCCTCTTTTGCGGGTACAACCAGCTAAGCGTATTGGATCTGGACCAAAACAGTGAATTGCTTTGGGTCATTTGTGACTGTAACCAGTTAATCTCATTGGATATAAGCAACAATCAAAACTTATTGCGCCTTGAATGTGTAAATAACCTGATCACATCGCTCCAAGTTAACGGTGCACTTTCGTTAATGTCCCTGGATTGTTCCCGAAACCATCTGAGCTACATTGACCTTAGTGGAGTTCCCAGCCTGACATCACTGGTATGCAGGGAGAACAACCTGGTTACGCTGGATGTGTCCTTTAACAACGTCTTAAACCAACTTTATTCATTAAACAACCCGGGTTTACAGGAAATCCGTCTAAACGGCGGACAAACCATAGACGATTTGCAAAAAGACGACCATACACTCTTAAAATACAGATAAATAATGGCTCCTGCACACAAACTCCACACGATTAATGAAGGCACCGTAAAGGTCCCCGGCGGAAACATCTGGTACAGGATCGTCGGAGCCGGGACAAAAGGCATTCCCCTGCTGACCGTTCACGGAGGGCCCGGGGCGCCCCATCAATACCTAAAACCTTTGCAGGAACTGGCAAATCAACGGCCGGTAATCTTTTACGACCAATTGGGTTGCGGCCGGTCGGACAGGCCCGAAGACAGGAGTTTATGGACAGTGGAACGTTTTACAGAGGAACTCGACATTTTGCGTCACACGCTCAACCTGGAAGAAGTGCACCTTTTGGGCCAATCCTGGGGCAGCATGCTGGCCGTAGAATATATGCTTCGCAAAAAGCCCTCCGGTATCCGGTCGCTCATTTTGTCAGGCCCTTACCTTAGCAGTCCCCTCTGGGCCAAAGACCAACGTTACTGGATAAACCAGCTTCCCAAAAAGACCAGGCAGACCATCCTGGTTTGTGAAACCAAAGCAGACTTCAACAATCCGGCCTACCAGGATGCCGTTATGGAATTCTACCAACGCCACCTTTGCCGCATGGATCCGTGGCCTTCCGAACTCATGGAATCCATGGAAGGTATGGGAATGGATGTCTATCAATATATGTGGGGGCCGAGTGAATTCACCATGACCGGAACCCTTAAGGAAGCCGACCTGACCCCTCAGCTTCACCTGCTGGACCTGCCTGTCCTGCTTACCTGCGGCCAATTTGACGAGGCCCGCCCGGAAACCGTCGCACTATTCAGGGAACTTATTCCTAATTCCCAAATGCACGTTTTTAAGGGAGCCTCTCACTCCCACCTTCTGGAAAAGCCGCAAAGGGTGCAACGCACACTTCGTTCTTTTCTCAGATCCACAGACAGTTAACGAAATCGACCCCCGGGGGCTTGAAATTCATAAGTTGCTGATTATCTAGCAAAAGAACAATTGGTGCGTTGCACTATAGTTGCCGCAATTTAGCAAATTTGAGCAGCAGTGTTTTGGCACCGCCGAATTCGAATTCTATAACGGCCTTGGCATTAGGCATTTCACCTTCAAGAGAGAGGATGCGTCCGCGGCCAAAACGGTCGTGTTCAACCTTCATTCCCACAGCCAGAGCGGAGGGATCCGCCGCCTGAAAATCCTTACCGGAAGACGTGGCGGGTGCAGATCCGGGTGCCCCGGTGGCAGATCTCACGCTCCGGAAGCCTTCGGGGATTTTTGCCGAGGCGGTAATTTCTTTTTCCGCAGAACTGTTCCTGCCGCCAGCGAACTGCCGTGAATAATACGAGTTCCTGCGGGACCCCCATGACGTGTTGTCCCATTGCCCGGCGGCCTGATCCCCGGAACCCGCAGAGCCTGTGCTTTCCGGGAGGGGGCGGTTCAAAAAGGCAGGATCAATTTCCCGTAAAAACCGGCTGGGCGGATTGGACTCCATAGAGCCCCAGCGCATACGCTTTTGTGCGTGAGACAAGGTCAGGGATTTCCTGGCTCGGGTCATGGCCACATAGAAGAGCCGCCTTTCTTCTTCCAGTTCCGTGATCGTATTGCTGGACAATAACGACGGGAAAAGCTTTTCTTCCAGGCCTACCACAAAAACATGGGAAAATTCCAATCCTTTTGCCGAGTGGACCGTCATCAAACTGACCCTTTCCTGGTCCGGTGCGTCTTGTTCATCCATCTGTGTAAGCAAAGTCACGTTTACCAGGAACCGTTCCAGGGTGGGACTGCCTTCTCCCTCTTCAGGGACAGTCACCTCCGTTTCCAATTCCACATCTTCTCCCGCTACCCCGCAAAAAGCCTGGATACTGTTGAGCAATTCCTCCACGTTATCCAGTTTTGACATGCCTTCTATGGATTTATCCTGGCGGAGCATAGGAAGGTAGCCGGACATGGTTGCCACTGCCAGTGCCACTTCAAAGGCATTGCCCCCTTCTTCCTGCATACCCTGTGCACTCTGAATGATCTCGGCAAAAGCTTTTAATTTCTGGACGGTGTTTCCCCTCAGGCCCGCGGCTTCCGCATCGCCCCGGAGTATGTAGGCAAAGGGTGACATACCGTTAAACATGGCTGCCGAGCCGAGTCTTTCAAGGGTGACTGCCCCGATCCCCCTGGCAGGAACATTGACCGCCCTGCGAAAGGCTTCCTCGTCGTTCGGGTTGACCACCAGACGCAGATACGCCATCAGGTCTTTCACCTCGGCCCGCTCATAAAAGGAAAAGCCTCCGTATACCTTGTAAGGAATATTTCTTTTGCGAAGGGCCTCCTCCAGGATCCTGGACTGTGCGTTGGTACGGTAAAGAATGGCAAAATCGCCGTACCCGGCCCCTGTACCATACACTTTTCCCAGTATGGCAGATACGACCAGGAACGCTTCTTCGGCATCTGTATAGGCATTGAGCAATTCAATTTTTTCTCCCGGTTCCGACTGCGCAAAACATTCTTTACGCATCCTGCGTGTATTGTGCCTGATCAAGCTGTTGGCGGCCTTTACCACGGTCTGTGTGGAACGGTAGTTCTGTTCCAGCCGGTATTCTTTGGCTTCCGGGAAATCCTTCGTGAAATTCAGGATGTTTTCTATACGGGCTCCCCGGAACGCATAGATACTCTGCGCGTCATCCCCGACCACGGCAATGTTGCGATGGTTCAGTGCCAGGTTCTTAATGATCAGGTATTGGGCCAGGTTGGTGTCCTGGTATTCGTCTACCAGTATGTACCGGAATTTAGCCCGGTATTTAGCCAAAACGTCCGGGTTTTGCTGAAAAAGGATGTTGGTATAAAGCAACAGATCATCAAAATCCATAGCCCCGGCCACCTTGCATTTTTTAGCATAAAGGGCGTAAATATCAGCTATCCGTGGTTTACGGGATGCCTGGTCGGCCTGCATCAACTCGTCATTGGCAGCATAGGCGGAAGATGTCATCAGGCTGTTCTTGGCTTTGGATATGCGTGACATCACTTCCGCCGGAGGATATGTCTTGTCGTCCAGTTTCAGATCTTTTATACAACTTTTAATGGCCGATTTGCTGTCCGATTTATCATAGATCGTGAACGTTTCCGGGAATCCCAGCACCTGTGCTTCCTTGCGCAGGATACGCGCAAACACCGAGTGGAACGTTCCCATCCACAAATAACGCACTTTGTCCGGCCCGGCCAGGGAAGAAACGCGTTCTTTCATTTCCTTGGCCGCCTTATTGGTAAAGGTGAGCGCCAATATTTCCGGGGCCGGGATTCCCCGGTCCAGCATATTGGCAATCCGGCATGTTAATACTTTGGTTTTTCCGCTTCCCGCTCCCGCGATGATAAGTGAAGGCCCTGCGATATCTTCTACTGCCTGTCTCTGGGCCTGGTTCAACTCCTGCAAATAGTTCTCCTTCATAGCGACAAATATAGGGAAAAGCCGGTGAAAATTTTATCTTTGTATCTGCTAAAAAAAGTATATGTGCGCCCATTACAAATTGCGTAGAGGATTGAATATCCCCTTGAAAGGCAAGGCCGACATGATCACGGATCCCCCCGTTGTTTCTGCACTCTACGCGCTTAAACCCACTGATTTTAAACACATTGTTCCAAAACTTCTGGTCAGGGAAGGCGATGCCGTTAAAGCCGGAAGCCCGGTGTATTGCGACAAAAACCGGCCGGAGGTACGTTTCACTTCACCCGTAAGCGGGACCGTTCAATCTATAGTCAGAGGAGAAAAAAGGAGGCTGGAAGCCATTGAGATACTTGATGACGGTAAAAACGAATTCCTGCAATTCCCGGCTGAAGCTCCGGAAACGATGTCTGCACAGAAAATCAGAGAACTATTGCTGGAAAGCGGTTGCTGGCCTTTCATTATACGAAGACCGTACGGCATCACCGCTCATCCCGGAGAAACGCCAAAAGCTGTGTTTATCAGCTGTTTTGATTCCGCTCCCCTGGCCCCGGACCTGGATTATGCGTTCGCCGACAGGGAAGAAGCACTTAAAATGGGACTCCGGGTAATGGAAAGGCTATGCCAGGGAAAAATTCACCTGGGGCTATCGGACAAAACATCCCCACACAGTGTTTTCCGGCGCCTGCAGGGTGTGGTTCATACTTTTTCCGGTCCCCACCCGGCAGGCAATACGGGAATACAGATCCACCACGTTTCCCCCATTGGAAAAGATCAGGTGGTCTGGACTCTTACTCCCCTGGGACTCTCTGTTATAGGAGAACTTTTCCTGAAAGGCATATACGATACAACAAGAACAGTTGCCGTAACAGGCCCTTCCCTGCACCGGACCGGGTATATCCGTTGCCGCCCGGGCCTTCATATGAAGGCACTGGAAGCATTCCCCTACGACAAAGACGGGGAAGTACGTATTATCAGCGGGAATCCCCTGACCGGAGACAATGTGGGAAAAGATGGGTTCCTGGGATTCCACCACGGTCAGATCACTTTTTTACCGGAAGGACATTCGCGCGAACTGCTGGGATGGGCACGGCCTCTGCGCCTGCATAAATTCAGCGCAGCACGGACCTATGTTTCTTACCTGGCTCCTTTACTCGGCAAAACCGGACGTTTTTCGCTCAATACCAACACCAACGGCGGCGCCAGGGCGTTTGTCCTGACTGAAGGATACCAAAAAGTATTGCCCGCAGACATTTTCGTGTCGTTCCTGATCAAAGCGGTTCTGGCCAAAGACATCGATAAAATGGAACAGTTCGGTATCTATGAAATGATCCCGGAAGACCTGGCTCTATGCGAATTCATCTGTCCCTCCAAAATAGAGATACAGGATATTCTTCAACAGGGCATAGACCTGATGATAAAGGAAATGCAATGAAAGGAATAGAAAAAATAGTCAACAGGATCAAACCCGTCTTCAGCAAAGGGGGAAAGCTGGGGTTTTTGCATTCAACTTTTGATGCATTTGAATCGTTTTTGCTGGTTCCTGCCACCGTTACCGGGAAGGGTTCCCATATCCGCGACTGCAACGACCTGAAAAGGGTAATGATCGTAGTGGTCATAGCCCTGGTTCCGTGCCTGCTTTTTGGTATGTACAACACCGGGTTGCAGCATTACCTGGCCATGGGGCCGGGGGCGGAGCTACCCGGGTTTTTTCAGATCTTCTGGTACGGGTTCCTGCGGGTCATTCCGCTCGTCATTGTTTCTTATGTGGTCGGTCTGGGAATAGAATTCACGGTAGCCCAGGTAAGAGGCCACGAAGTCAATGAGGGTTACCTGGTCACAGGTATGCTCATTCCCCTGATAGTTCCCGTTACCATTCCCTTATGGATGCTGGCAACAGCCGTGGCTTTTTCCGTACTTATTGGGAAAGAGATCTTTGGAGGTACAGGAATGAACATCTGGAACCCCGCTTTGCTGGCCCGCGCTTTCCTGTTCTTTTCTTACCCGGGATATATGACCGGAGACAAGGTCTGGATAGACGGTTTCAGCGGGGCTACACCCCTGGCTTTGTGGACAGAACAGGCGGGCGCAGCTCAAACCATGCCCTCCTGGAGGGACATGTTCCTGGGATTTATTCCCGGCTCCGTGGGAGAAACCTCTGTGGTGTGCATTATGCTGGGAGCAGCCATTCTCATTTATACGGGAGTTGCCAGCTGGAAGATAATGGTTTCCTGCCTGGCCGGGGCTTCCCTGACCGGTTTGTTGGGAGGTATTCCGGTGCATTACCACCTGGTTATGGGTGGTTTTGCCTTTGGGTGTGTTTTTATGGCTACCGATCCGGTTACCAGTCCCCAGACAGAAGCAGGAAAATGGTTCTACGGAGCACTCATAGGTATCCTTACCGTTATAATACGCCTGTTCAATCCCGGGTACCCGGAAGGCATGATGCTGGCCATTTTGCTAATGAATACATTTGCTCCTCTGATAGATCATTATGTGGTAGCCGTACACGTGAAACGGAAAATGAAAAGAATTGCTGCCAATGGATAAGAGAAAAAAGAACGGAAATCTTTATACGATTCTTTATGCAGCTGCTATGGTGATCATAGTGGCAGTAGTGCTGGCTTTTGTATCACAGATCCTTAAGCCGCGCCAGGATACCAATATCCGGCAGGAAACCCGGCGGACCATTCTGCGGTCGGTACACCTGGAAGGACAATCCTACGAAAAATACATAAAAGACACCGCAGCTGGCCCGGAACACCTGCCTTTGTTCATATGTACCCTGGATGACGGCACCCGGAAATACATCATACCTATGGAAGGAAAAGGCCTCTGGGGTTCAATTAACGGATACCTGGCCCTGAACGATGATTTTCGTACGGTTTACGGAGCCGTGTTTGACCATGAAGCCGAGACTCCCGGACTGGGAGCAGAAATTTCTACCCCGTTTTTCAGTGATCCCTTCCGGGGCAAATCTCTTTACCGGGGCGAAGAATTTGTCTCCCTGGCGGTAGTAAAACCGGGAAAGTCGGCAGGCAATCCCAATGCGGTTGACGGCATTTCCGGGGGAACCCTTACCAGCCGCGGAGTTGAAAACATGATACGCGAATCCCTTGAACCTTATATTCCTTTTTTGAAACACTATGAATAAACGCATCTTCCTGGACCCGCTCTTTAAAAACAACCCCGTTTCCGTACTGGCATTGGGGATCTGTTCGGCCCTTGCGGTGACCGTAAAAATGGAACCTGCACTGGTTATGGCCCTTTCGGTGACTTTGGTAACCGGGTTCTCGGGACTGATCCTGTCCATGCTGCGCAATACCATCCCAGATCGTATCCGGATCATAGTTCAACTGATCGTGATCGCAACCCTGGTAATCCTTGTAGACCAGGTATTGAAAGCCTTTGCATACCCCATCAGCAAACAACTGTCTGTTTTTGTAGGCCTGATCATAACCAATTGCATCATTATGGGACGTATTGAGGCTTTTGCCCTGCACAACAAACCATTCCACGCCTTTGTAGACGGAATAGCCAACGGGCTGGGTTACGGGATCATCCTGGTGGCCGTTTCTTTTTTCAGGGAACTTTTCGGCTCCGGGACATTGATGGGGTACTCCCTTATTCCTGAAAAGTGGTATGTGTCCGCAGGCGGTTTTTACGAAAACAACGGTTTGTTCATACTGCCCCCCATGGCTCTTATAGTTGTGGGACTGATTGTTTGGGTTTTTAATGCACGGAATGCCAAAAAAGACAAAAAAGCATGGAACAAATAATTGACATATTCGTAAGATCGGTCTTTGTAGAGAATATGATCTTCGCCTATTTCCTGGGCATGTGTTCTTACCTGGCAGTTTCAAAAACAGTGAAAACGGCATCCGGATTGGGACTGGCTGTCATTTTTGTGTTATTGATCACCCTGCCCGTAAATTACCTGCTGGATCGCTACGTGCTGTCCCCCGGCGCATTGGCCCGGATCAACCCGGAATGGGCTGCGGTTGATCTTGGTTTTCTGAGTTATATCTTGTTTATAGCCGTTATTGCTGCCATGGTGCAGCTGGTAGAAATGGTCGTAGAAAAATTTGCTCCCGCCCTATACAACAACCTGGGAATATTCCTGCCCCTGATTGCCGTCAATTGTGCCATTCTTGGCGGATCGCTTTTCATGCAGGAAAGAGCCTATGAAAACATTTGGCAGGTACTTTCTTTTGCCCTGGGGTCGGGATTCGGATGGTACCTGGCCATAGTCTCCATAGCAGCCATCCGGGAAAAACTCAGTTATTCGAACATTCCCGCTCCCATGCGAGGCCTTGGCATTGCGTTTATTATTACGGGATTGATGGGAATCGCGTTTATGAGTTTTATGGGTATACAATTTTAAGTGTTAATCATGACAATGATCCAATACCTGTTACTGGCAGTTTCCGCGATCCTGATCGTCACCCTGGTCCTGGTGCTTTTGCTGGTCTATGCAAAAATCCGGCTAATGCCCTCGGGAAAGGTGAAATTAACCATAAACAGCGAAAAAAGCCTGGATGTCGAACCGGGAGTAACCCTGCTCAGCACACTGTCTGCCAACGAGATATACCTCCCCTCAGCGTGTGGCGGATCCGGAACCTGCGGACTATGCAAATGCCGCGTTGTCTCAGGAGGAGGCTCCATTCTCTCTACCGAAACCGGTTTCTTCACAAGAAGGGAACAACAAAGCAAATGGCGGCTTGCCTGCCAGGTGAAGGTTAAGGAAGACATGCAAATAGAGATCCCGGACGAAATACTGGGCGTTAAAAAATGGGAATGTGAAGTTATCAGTAACCGGAATGTTGCTTCATTTATTAAAGAATTTGTCATCAGGCTGCCGGAAGGAGAAAATCTGGATTTCCGTTCGGGAGGGTATATACAAATTGATGTGCCGCCAGTTACCGTGGACTTTGCCAAAGACGTCGCCATTGATAAGAAATACCTTGCCGAGTGGGACGCGCTGGGACTTTGGAACCTGAAAATGGTAAACCGGGAATATGGGTTCAGGGCCTATTCCATGGCCAACCATCCTGCAGAAGGGAACCGTATCATCCTGAACGTCCGTATTGCCACCCCGCCCTGGGACCGCGCCCGCGGTAGTTTTATGAAAGTAAACCCGGGCATTTGCTCTTCTTATATTTTTTCACGAAAACCGGGCGATAAAGTGAAGATTTCAGGCCCGTTCGGGGAATTTTTCCTGAAAGACACCCACGCAGAAAAGGTATTCATAGGAGGCGGAGCCGGCATGGCCCCTATGCGTTCCCATCTCTTTCACCTGTTCCACACCCTGAAAACTACGGACAAAGTGTCATTCTGGTACGGGGCAAGATCCCTGCGGGAATTATTCTATGAAGAAGATTTCAGGGAAATTGAAAAAGAATTTTCCAATTTTTCGTTTCACATTGCGCTTTCCGAGCCAAAACCGGAAGACAATTGGCAGGGATATACCGGGTTCATACACCAGGTGATCCTGGATCATTACCTGAAAGATCATCCGGAACCGGAAGAAAACGAATATTACCTTTGCGGTCCCCCGCTTATGACAGATGCCGTTATCCGGATGCTGGACAACCTGGGGGTTCCTGAAGATCACATTCTCTTTGATGACTTTGGAGGTTGAGGTTTTTTTTGTTTACCTTTGTGTACTATCAATCCGATTAAGAAAAACAACAGAATATGGAAGTAAAAATAAGCAACGATCCCGTACCCGTAATATCTATAAACGGAAGGATGGATACAGGCAACACGGTAATTTTTGAAGAAGCCATAGCCCCTCTCCTGAAAAGCCCCACAAAAAACATGATCATTGACGGTTCAGACCTGGAATACATAAGCAGTTCCGGACTGCGTCAGTTTCTTGTGCTGCAAAAAAACATTAAGGAAAAAAACGGCTCTTTAAAAGTCCGTAACCTAAGAGCGGAGATCAAAGACATCTTTGATCTGACCGGCTTTACCAACATCTTCACTATTGAGTAGTATTTTGCTGCGGATCAACAATCCAATGGAGGCATAAGTCGCTTCCAGGTATTTGTCCATATCCTGCAGGGAAACCCATTCCGTTTTTTCTATTCCTTCTTCTGTCTGAGGTTTCAACAAGCTCCCTTCTTCTGCAGTCATGCGGAACCAGGCTGTCATTTTCAATACATTATTTCCCTGGAAACGGTATGTATGGTATGTGGTGGCGAACTGATCCCCGGTAATTTGCAGACCCCGGGCTCCTGTCTCCTCGGCCACTTCCCTTAGAGCCGTTTCCCTTAGTGTTTCACCGGGGTCTTGTTTCCCTTTGGGCAAATCCCATCTTCCGTAGCGATAGATCATCAGTACATCACCTTTTTGATTGGTTACCACACCTCCGGCAGCGTGAAAAAGAACAAAACGCGAACACAGTTGTATAAAAGATGCGGAAGGATTTTCTACCGGGACTACCAGGTGATTGATATTCGAATTGCATTCAAAACCGACTATCAGATCTTCCCAGGAAACGGTACTGTCTGCAGGTGCAAGAGTTACCGAAGGAAGCAAACATACGGGACTGTCCGGACGGCATAACTGAAGGCGCCTATTATTGAAGAAAATACTGTACATTTGTACAAAGATATGTGATTATTATGGAATCTGCGGAAAAAATCGTGGCACAAAAGCTGTTGGAAATTCAGGCCGTACAGCTCAATATTGAAAAACCGTTTGTTTGGGCTTCGGGATGGTTGTCCCCCATATATTGTGATAACCGGAAAATTTTATCGGTTCCCGAAGTGAGAAACTTTATCCGCGACACCCTCTGCAAACTGATCATGCACAACTATCCTTCCGTAGAAGTCATTGCCGGAGTGGCCACGGGAGCCATTGCCATGGGGGCCCTGGTAGCAGACAAATTGGAAAAACCTTTTATATACGTACGTCCCAGGAGAAAAGACCATGGCACGGGCGCGCAGATAGAAGGATCGTTTGAACCGGAATCCAAAGTGGTGGTGGTTGAAGACCTTATTTCCACAGGGCATTCGGCTCTTTCAGCCTCTGATTGCCTGAAGAAATCATGTGCCAATGTGCTGGGCATGGTGGCCATTTTTTCATACAATTTTGATATTGCACGCAGGGCTTTTGAAAAAAGCAACTGCGAATTACATACATTAACAAATTACGACACACTTATCCGGGAAGCTGCCGATAACAATTACATAAATAAAGAGCAGCTGGACACCTTGAAAATATGGCGTCTGACTCCTAATACCTGGGGAAGATAATTATGGCAAATACACATGTTACCGGTGACGTACGTCACGTCAACAAAACCGCCGAAACCGTTTTTGAATTGTTTTCGGACTTTTCAAAATTCGCAGACCGCTTACCTGAAGACAAAAAAGACAAAGTAACTATAACCGAAGACACTATACTGGCCAATGCCCAGGGCATGCAAATGGGCGTTAAGGTTACAAGAAGGGAGGCCCCTACATTGATAGTTATGGAGCAATACGGGAACGTTCCGTTTGCCTTCAATCTGAACCTGCACATTCATCCCCTGGAAGAAGGTTGCGAATTGCAACTGGAACTGGATGCCGAACTCAGTATGATGATTAAAATGATGCTGGGAGGAAAGCTGAAAGATTTTGTTGATCAATTTACAACACAGCTGGCCGAAGGCTTGAACCGGTAAGTGTCAGAAAACCGGGTCTTATGATAAAGGACTTCAGACGCATACTGGAAGAGTCCATGCCCCCCGGAGAAATTGAGCTTTTACTGGCTTCACTGGATACTTCCCCGCCCGTCAGCATAAGACAGCACATCCGGAAAACAGATAAGGAACTGTTTCCCGGTACAGAGTCCGTACCGTGGTGCCCGGCAGGCAGGTACCTGAAAGAACGGCCGGTTTTTACTCTTGATCCACGCTTTCATTCGGGAGCCTATTACGTTCAGGAAGCATCCGGAATGTCTCTTTGGAAATTGAAAACCTACTTACAATCCATGAATGCACCCCGTGTACTGGATGCCTGTGCGGCTCCGGGTGGTAAAAGCACCCTGCTGCTGGACATTATGCCCGATGACGGATTGCTTGTCAGCAATGAGGCCATTCGCTCCCGGGTGCCTGTCCTGACTCAGAACACGGCACGGTGGGGTTACGCCAACGTTGTGGTCACACAAAATGATCCGGAAGCATTTTCCAGGTTGAAGGGGTATTTTGACGTCATTGTCACAGATGTTCCCTGTTCAGGGGAAGGTTTGTTCCGCAAAGAACCGCTATCCAGAAACAACTGGTCTTTGGCCGGTGTGGATCATTGTGCCTCGCGGCAAAAAAGGATCCTGACAGATTTGTGGCCGTCGCTGAAGGAAGGGGGCCTGCTGTTTTACAGCACCTGTACCTTTAACAGGAAAGAAGATGAAGATCAGGTGGAATGGATGGTCCGCCATCTGGGCGCACGCGTCTTACTCGGCCCGGAAAAATATTTTCCCCATCGCATCCGGGGAGAAGGATTTTTTATGGCACTGCTCCAAAAGGAGGGCGATCCTGCCACTCCTGGAAAAAAGAAGGTCCAGGGCCTGTCGCAGAAGAAAGGGATTCCCGGTTTTTTAAAAGAAGGTTTTGCGTATTCAATGAAAGGACCTTTGCTAAAAGCATTCCCTGCATCGTGGCAGGCAGACATGACAACCCTGGAACAAATCCTGAATGTAGTTCATTCGGGAGTTGCCGTGGCCCGGAAAAAAGGAAACGATTGGGTCCCGGAAGCGGACCTGGCGCTGTCCGTTGATCTGGAGAAAAGCGCTTTTGAACAATACAGTGTTGATCTGGCCGGGGCTATCTCTTTTTTACGCAGGGACTCACTTGTATTGCCCGCCGGCAAGGAAAAAGGATTTGTTTTGATAACTTACGATAACATGCCCCTGGGTTTTGTCAAGAACCTGGGATCCCGTTCCAACAACCTGCATCCGATGTCCCGCAGGATACTTATGCCTGCAGAACGAATAATCAAAACAGACTAAACATAACGGTTATGAAAAAGATGAAAATCCTGACTCCGGAACAATACCGAAAAAAAGGGAGACGTTTTCACAAAATAGAGAAATTCTTCTCCGGGCCCATGTATGCCCGTATGAAAAAAAAGAATGCCGCATTACGTAAAGAAGTGTTTGTTGAAACAGCCATTGGAACCATTCGTACGGTCTGGTACGGGTTGAACAATCCCGCTCCATCGCCTCTTCTCATTGACCTGCACGGAGGCGGTTTTATTTTAGGCAGCCCTGAAATGGATGAGAAAATGAATGTTGCCTGGAGCCTCGATCCGGGATTCCGGATCGTCAGCATTGATTATCCCAAAGCTCCTGACCATCCTTTTCCTGTTGCGGTAGACAGGATTTACGATGTTATTGAACATATTTTCGATCACGCTGCGGAATACGGAATAGATACCCAAAGGGTAGCTATAGGCGGACATAGTGCCGGAGCGAACCTGGCTACGGTATCTTGTATGAAGGCGAAAAGGTCCGGGAAAATGAATTTTGTCTGCCAGTTTTTAAATTGCCCGCCCCTGGACCTGGCTACAACTGCCCTTGAGAAACCGCATCCAAAAGGAAGTATCCCCAGGAAAATGTCTTTTATCTTTGATTATTGCTACGTTAACGGGGCGGACGGGCATCATCCTTATATTTCTCCGGTATATGCCTCTGCAGAGGATCTGAAAGGACTTCCCCCGGCATTGATTATTGTCGGTGGCAGGGATTCCCTCCACGATGAAGGTGTCTACTACTACAATAAACTGATAGAGTGCGGAGTAGATGCCCAATTACTGGATTACCCCGATGGCCTTCATTGTTTTATGCTTAAACGTTCGCTCCGGTCAGAAGATGCTTTTGAGAAGGCGACCGGTTTTCTGAGAAAACACCTGTTTCAGGGATTAAAGTGAAGTATCCGGCGCAAAGAACTTGGCCGGCCGTTCCGGAACAATATCAAATGATGTTAAAACGATTGAATATTCGGATCCGTCAGATAAAGCATACCGGATATCCAGCGGAGTAAGATCATTAACGGTCATTGAAATTATTATAAAGGCAAATAGAGATTTCACCGAGTGAGGGACCATGGTGACTTCCCAGACCGTCTCTTCACCGGGATTTTCTTTGCGTACAGGAGTGTCCGGATAGTAAAAATCCTTGTCCAGCCGGTTGAAGAATGCAGAAGGATTTTCCAGGATATCGGGAGAAGTACTATCGTATGAGAGTTCCTGCCACTCATCCGTTCCTTCATTGTAATAGTATTTTATTTCACCGTCGCAGTACACATAAAATTCATCCATGTGTATGTAAAACATATCTCCCTGGAGAATCATGGTCCCGGAAACCGATCCGTTCCAAAGAAAATTGGTTTCAACGGCCGGTGCCTGACGAATCTTTTCTGCAAATTTTTCCATCAAACCGGCAGTAGTTTGTGCCTGGATTGTGAGTACTGCAAACAGAGTGAATATGCCAGTTATAAGACCTTTGATTTTCATTTACTTAAAAAATCATCCAGCATTTCCTGGCTGTTTATCAATAATTCCCTTGGACTGCTTCCACGCGGCGGGCCCACAATTCCGGCTTCCTCCAATTGGTCCATAATCCTGCCTGCCCGGTTGTATCCCAGATGGAATCTGCGCTGCAATAAAGAAGTGGAGCCTTCCCCGTTCTGTATGATCAACCTGGCGGCTTCTTCAAACAATTCGTCGCGCTGGCCGCCTGTTGCGGAAACTACATCCTGTCTGTCGGTTTCCGAATATTCCGGTAATTCAAAAGCACCCGGATACCCCTGCTGGTTTGCTATATATTCCACCATTCGTTCCACTTCCGGGGTATCAATAAATGCACATTGAACCCGTAACAAATCGCTTCCGGCAGATATGAGCATATCGCCCCGTCCCACCAACTGGTTTGCCTCGGACACATCAATTATAGTCCTGGAATCTATCTTGGATGCCACCCGGAATGCGATCCGCGCCGGGAAGTTGGCTTTAATGGTCCCGGTAATGATGTTTGTGGTAGGTCGCTGTGTGGCTATCACCAAATGGATCCCGCACGCCCTTCCCATTTGGGCCAAACGCGTAAGCGGACCTTCCACATCCCTTCCGGCCGTCATGATCAAATCCGCAAACTCGTCAATGATCACAACAATAAAGGGCATGAACCGGTGTCCTTTCAAGGGACTCAAAACCCTTTCCAGGAATTTTTTGTTGTATTCCTTAATATTGCGGACCCCGGCCTTGTTGTACAGCTCCAGTCTCGCATCCATCTCTATGCACAAGGAATTGAGCGTATAAACGACTTTTTTGGTATCTATGATGATTGGATTCTCGGCATCGGGAAGTTTGGCCAGAAAATGGTTTTCAAGTTTTGAATACAAATTCAGTTCTACCCGTTTGGGATCCACCAGCACCAATTTTAAATACGCCGGATGCATTTTGTACAAGAGGGAAGCCAGTATGGCATTTAAAGCAACCGATTTCCCCTGGCCTGTGGCTCCGGCCACCAGAAGGTGTGGCAATCGTGCCAGGTCCAGCATCACGATTTCATTGGAAATGCTTTTCCCCATAACAATGGGCAGATCGTAGCGGGACTCCTTGAATTTGGCAGAATCCAATACGCTCTTCATGGGTACCAGCGAAGGTTTGTCGTTGGCAACTTCTATACCCACCATATTTGTCCCGGGAATAGGAGCAATAACCCTCATCCCCCGGGCAGCCAATGACAGCATAATGTCATCTTCCAGCCTGGTAAACTGGGATATCCTGATCCCGGGAGACAGTACGATCTTGTATAATGTAACAGTGGGTCCCGGAGTGGCCACGATCTTTTCTATCTGTATATCAAATGTTCTCAGACACTCAACGATCTTCTGGTTGTTCCGTTCCAGTTCTTCCTGGGAAACTTCGCGTAACTGATTTCGGTAATCCTCCAGCAAACTCAAAGGGGGTTTCCTGTAACGGGACAGATCTTGTTTGGGATCGTAAAACAACATATCTCCGGCGGTGGATTCTTCTTCAATTTTTTCCACTTCAAACACGGGTTGCTCCGGGCTTTCGTTTTCCTTTGACTCACGCTGCCGGACCGGTTCTGTGGTTTTGATTTCTCTCTCTGTTATACTTTCAGGTTCATGTATTGAAGTTTCCGGAACGACCACGGGTTCAGTTTCTTCTGTTGCTCCGGCTTTAATCTTTCTTTTACGAACCCATCGATAGACAAAGGGCACAAGGAAAGCAGTCAATACGAAAAACAGTACCACACCCGTTCCTACCGTTCCCAGCATACTAATAAGCCATTCGTTTACACGGTAGCCGTATGTTCCCCCCACCCCGGCACCGAAAATGTATTCAAGTGAAGTGAAGCTGAAAATATAGCCCAGTGAAACGGAAAGAATAATGCAGATAAAAGCGGTAATGAAAAACAAGGGAATAATACGAACCTTTTTTATCCTTAATAAAAAAATGGCCAATGCCGCCAGGAAAAAAGGGATTATAAACGCGCTAATTCCAAAGAGTTCGCCAATAAACAGGTTAGACCAGTAATTGCCAATCAATCCGGCACTATTGGCCGCCTCTGCCTGCGGATCAGACATTCCCCCTTCTGATAAAAGACTCTGATCTACAGTCCAGGTAAACAGGTAGGAGACAAAAGCTACCAACAGGTATAGACCGACAGCCAGGAATAACCATCCTGCTATCAGTCTGAAATTATCACGGATACGTTGTTTTTTGTCACTGGCCATTGGATGCCGACCTTTTCTTCTTTTTGTTCTTATGCCATTGTCCCTGGCGCTGTGAGCGTATCCCGGGGGCATTGGGTTGTCTGAATTCACCCTGTATTTCAGATAGTTTGGCGCCTTCGGGAACAGTAAGCGTTCCATTGGAAAGCGTTCTGATATCATTGAATATGGTCTGGTCAGAAACTGTGTCTTTATTCCAGATCAGGTATTGTTTACGCATATAAGAGGCCAGGGCCATGGTCATGGCATCGCGTTCTTCCCCGGCAGGTTTGGCTGCAATAGCCATAACCATATTCTGAATGTTCCGGCCGTAATGCATCACTTTAACGGGGTCCCTGTTTGCATCTATGGAATGTGGTTTCCTCACGAAAGTTTCCTTAACCGGAGGTGGAAACGGGGCTTCAACATCCAGTTCATAGTCGGCAATGATCTGGACATGGACCCATAATTTATGATAAAAATCACTCATTTCGCGCAATTGGGGATTCAATGCACTCATAGCATTGACAATTGCTTTTACCTGCCGGGTACGTGCTTCTTTGTCCGTAATTGTTTTGGCTTCGCGGACCATTTCTTGTATGTAACGCCCGTATTCAGGCAGTATCAGCTTCTCTCTCTGTGTGTTATAATCCATAGGATATTTTATTTCAGGCCACTAATATACAAAAACAATCTCATTCAGAGCCACCCACCCCTGCCGGCCGTCTTCCAGTTCAATACGGGCCCAGGTGCCCATTTGCTCAAGAATACGTACGCGTGTGCCTTCGTGGATCACCAAAAGATCTTTTCCCTGTGTGTCGGGAGCCGCTTTCACAGGACTTACCGCTGCCAACACAATCGCAATATCTTTTCTGGTTGCCTGTTTTTTGGATTGCCAGGCAAAAATGGTAGTCATTACGGCAAAAAGAAAAATTATAATGGACAGAATGAAAGCTGCTTTACGAAACCTGACACCGCGGGCAAACAGGAAGAGTAAAAAAAACAGGATGGCCAATACCAGTACACCTATTGATACGACTCCCCACATGTCTGAAGACATGATCTGGTGGCTTTTCCGGATCCAGTCTGCCACAAAAAATGTAGGGACAGGTTCTATCCTGTCTATACATTGTTCCCGTGCAATTTCCAGATTATAGGTAATATCGGGATCATTGGGAGCCAGACGCAGTGCCTTTTCATAATACAGGACAGCGTATGCCAAATAACGCATTTTAAAATACGTATTCCCGATATTGTAATACAGATCGGCCGATTCCACCCCGGAATTTTCAATTTCCAAATAATGGTCCAGGGCGTCCTGGTATTGCTCACCGGCATAATACGCATTGGCTTCATTCCACAGGCTGTCAGGGATTTCTCCGGCTGCTGCCGTAAGTGATGAAACCAGGCCAAAAACAATGAGAAATAACAACTTTTTCATACCACTGGTCTATTTTAGGGCTTGCTCCATTTTACTTATAGCCTTAACCGCCATATCAAAAATTCTTTCTTTTTCCATTTGTCCGGGATCCGGTGCATAGCGGGCATATTCACAGGATTCAATAAGATCCGTGTAATTTTGGATCAGATCCGTCTCCACATTACGTTCCCTCAACATTTCTGTAATCCTTTCACGAGAACAATCAGCCTGGGACAGGCCTAATTTATCGGCAATATATCCCCATAAAGCGCGATGCAATTCTTCATAATAGGCTTCAAAAAGCTGTTGTTTCAGTAATACACCGGCCGTTTTTAGCCGTATTCGCGCAATTTTATTGGCTTTGCTGTTTCTAACGCGAATCACATCGCTCATATGTTCACGTCTCTTGTTCAATACCACGTATACTATCCAGGTCACTGCCAGGATCAAAATCAAAACAACAAAATACAAATAACTTCCTGTCAGGTATTTCCCTTTGCTGCGCCAGGCAGGAACCGTCGTCCTTATATAACGTATATCCCGACCCAGGCTCTCCACGGCACGTCTGTGTGTTCCCGGAGTATAGGAAGCACCCGGTGCGGTCAGATCTGTACTTCTTTCCACTTTCAGTTGCAGGGGCTCGGAACGAATGGTTATGTATCGCTTGCTGTTGATGTCGTAATATGAAAATTCAACAGGATCTATGGTAAAATCCCCGTGACTTCTTGGAATTACCGGATATTCAAAAGTTTTGGAGCCGGAAAATGTTCCTCCGGTGCTGCGGGAATTGTCTGTGATCTTTGCATCGTAAACTTCAAAATCGACAGGAAACGTTACCCGGGGAGCTTCCAGAAGATTGATGTTACCCTCACCTGTAATGGTTATAAACACAGAAACTGCATCGTGTGCCTTAACGGATTCTTTCCCTATACCGGCACTTATCGAAAATTTTCCGACAGCGCCCTTAAACGTAGCGGGAGCGCCGGCGGGCAATTCGCTGACATTGACGGTAACGGCAGGGGCAAGTACCCGTTTGCGAACGGTCTGATAAGAATCGAAAAATTCGTCCAGCAGCGATTGACCACGTCTTGTATTGCGTACCTGGATCACACAGACGATCTCCGACGGATCTATCTTTATGGAGCCGGATTGCTGAGGAAGCAACACATAGCGTCTGAGTGTGGCCACCTGGTATATTTCCCCGTTTACATTTTCACGCTGCCAATCTATCTGTTGGGGCGCATACACTTCCTGGCTCCAGAAACCGTTGAATGTCGGAAAACGAATATCTTCAGCTCCGGACACGTTTACCCGTGTATATAGTTTTAACGTGGCCGTCAGGGGCTCTCCTTTCACTACACGCCGTTTGCTGACATCCAGTCTCAGGAAAACATCCTGATCGGAAATTTCAGTCCCGGTGACAGGATCCTGTTCGCGAACGGTACCTGCCGGGGAAGAAGACCCCTGGATAACTTCAATGGTGACAGGTTGCGTCCGGTATGTTACTTTATCGGCTACCACCGAGGCTTCCCCAATCATAAATTTTCCTGTAGTACCGGCTTCCAGGATATACGTATAACTTACCGACCGGCTTTGAGTCCTCCGCCCGTTTATGTACTCCAGTCGGTTCATGGTAGAAGTGGTAGGCCCGGCCAATACCATGAAATTTTCCATTTCAGGGGCATTGAAAGTTTCCGGTTCCAGGTTTGTGGCTGTGAATACCAGGCGGAATCTTTCTCCGGTGGCTACCACATTTGGTGCTTCAACGGTAAACTGGCCTTGTGCATTCGCCTGTACAAGGCTCAATAAAGTCCATATTAACAGAATAATTCTTTTCATATTCTTGTTACGCATTTACCAATTCTTCCCGGATCTGACAGGAACAGCCGCTTTTGCCTTTTCTTTCTGCACTTTTTCCTGGGTTTCACGTTCTTTTTGTTGTACGGCTTCCAGCATTTGTTGGGCAGCCTGTGGTGTTATGGCAGGAGGCGGTTCCTGGTTTTGTTTTTGGTCCTGATCCTGATTCTGGTCCTGGTTTTGATCCTGGTCTTGGTTTTGGTCCTGGTTTTGGTCCTGGTCCTGGTCCTGGTCCTGGTTTTGGTCCTGGTTCTGCTGCTGATCCTCTTGTTCCTGCAACATCTTTTGGGCATAAGCCAGGTTGGTTTTTGTTTCCATATCATCCGGCCTGTTCCGCAATGCCTGTTTATACGCTTCTATGCTTTTGGCATACTCTTTTTGTGAAAGATGCATATTCCCGAAATTATGCCAGGCAAACGCTTTTTCGCGTGAATCGGACAGTGAATCCGGGACATTGGTCATAGTACTCACAGCCTGTTGATGATCATCCATCATTTGCATGGTATTGGCCAAGTTGTATTTTGCTTTCAGGGATGAAGAATCTTTGGCCACTGCCCTGTGATAGTCCAGCAATGCTTTTTCCATATCCCCTTTGCGAAAGGCCCTGTTCCCGGATCGTATGTCTTTTTTATCTGCTTGTGCAGTAGCCGTCAGAGACAAACCTGTAAACAGGACAAAAACAGCCGCTTTTGTAAAGATATCAAAACTTTTAAAACGCCTTCCCTTCCTTTCACCAATAAGAATTTCCAGGAAAAGGAAGAGAACGGCAATGGCAAAAAAGTACATATACTGTTCGTTAAAATCCTCAAATACTACCGATTGAAATTCCTGCTCATCCAATTCCCGTATATCATCTATGATCCCCTGAAGGCCAAAATCGGAATTTCCGGCTCGAATATAAGTGCCTTCACCGGCCTGCGCCACTTCTGTCAGGGTTTTTTCATCCAGCTTGGTTACAACCGTATTCCCTTCTTCGTCTTTCAACAGGGATCCGTCCGGCATTGGTATTGGTTTGCCGAATTCCGAGCCGATGCCTATGCAGTGAACCTGTATTCCCTGGTTGGCTGCTTCCCTTGCAGCGGCAACGGCATCATCTTCGTGGTTTTCTCCGTCGGTGATCAGAATCAAGGCGCGACTTTCCGGTGTATCCAGGCTGAAACTCCTGATCCCGGTAAGGATAGCCTGTCCGAGTGCCGTCCCCTGGCGGGGAACGGATCCTGTATTTATGGAATTAAGAAACACTTTGGCACTCACGTAGTCTGTAGTGACAGGCAGCTGAACAAAAGCATCTCCGGCAAAAACAATAAGTCCTATTCGATCCCTGTCCAGGTTGTCAACCAAACGGGATACGGCAAGTTTCGCTCGTTCCAGGCGATTGGGTGTGTAATCCTGCGCAAGCATGGAATTGGAAACATCCAGCGCAATCATGATCTCCACTCCGGTCCGTTTCATTTCTTTGACACGGGCACCCGTACGGGGCCTGGATAATCCCAGGGCAAAGAAGAACAGCGCCAGGCAGAAAAGACTGATCTTAAGCCATCCCCTGCGGGAAGACACCCCGGGGGTCAGGGTTTTTATTAATTGGGGATCCCCAAAACGTTTTATCATTCTTTTGCTGCGACGCCTGTACAGACCGTACAGCAGAAGTAACAAGGGAATTGCTGCTATAATCCATAAATATTGTACCTGTGCCAGTTGTATCATATTTCTTTATGGTATTCTTCTTAAAACGATCCAACGTAATAAAAATTCCAGAGCCATTGCCAGCAGGGCAATCAGGGCATAATTCATAAACAGTTCCCTGTAAACAGGAAATGAATCAACCATAGTCTTGCTTTTTTCCATTTGGTTGATCTGGTTGTATATGGACAACAACTTGGTGTTATCGGTAGCCCGGAAATATTGACCATCCGTTGTTTTCGCTATTGTCTCCAATAATTCTTCATCAATTTCCACTTTCACCTGCTGAATCTGAACCCCAAAAGGAGTCATAACCGGATAAGGAGCCATACCGTGTGCGCCCACACCTATGGTGTAAACACGCACTCCGTAAGTCCGGGCTATTTCTGCAGCAGTAAGCGGGGTTACCTCTCCCCTGTTATTTACACCGTCGGTGAGCAGGATCACAACACGGCTGAGGGCTTCCGAATCCTTCAGCCGGGCCACGGCAGTTGCCAGACCGTTACCAATTGCCGTCCCGTCTTCTATCAGCCCTGTCTGGATCTCTTTCATCATATTGATCAGAGTGATCCTATCTGTAGTCAGGGGACACTGGGTATAGGATTCTCCGGCAAAAACGACAATCCCTATGCGGTCCGTGGGGCGTTCGGCTATGAACTGGATGGCAATGTCTTTGGCTGCTGCGATCCTGTCCGGTTGAAAATCCCTGGCCAGCATGGAAGTGGAAACATCCATTGCCAGTACAATATCGATTCCTTCCGTTGAAGTGGTTTCAAAATCAGAGGATGAACGGGGACGTGCCATTGCCAGAATCAGAGCTGCCAAGGCTACCAGCCGCAATACAAACGGAATATGCCTGAGGGCTTTTCTCCAGGAACTTTTATCATCCCGGAAAGGCTGCAGGGATGAAACCTGCAGGGATGGGGTACTCTTTCCTTTCAGTTCCCTGAACACGTACCAACCTGCAAATGGAATCAGCAGGATGAGCAGGTATAGTATTTTCGGATATTCAAAAAACATAGTGATACTTTATTCTTCTTTTTCCTCTTCAATAAAAGCCGTTTGGGTAACAAATTCCACCGCCTGGTTAAGGGAGGTTTCGTTTTCCGTATCAGAGGGTGTATATTTTGCAAATTTGGCAAGATCACCGGTACGTAACATAATATCCAGAGTCCCGATCGTTTCATCAGTCAAAACAGGATCCCCGGCTTTTTTATTATGCAATGATCCTATCATTTCCGCCGATGTCTGTTCCATTGCCTGAATACCCCATCTGTCGCGCAGGTATATGCGCACCGTATCTGTCAGCACCGTATAATATTGTTTTACGGTCTGCTTTTTCCATAATTCTTGTTTTCTTATAGATTCCAGGGCTTTCAGGGCAGCAATATGCGGCGGGTCCTTGGGCCGGGACAATCCAAAAACGGGCAGATTCTTCCTGCGTCTTTTGACGATCCAGACTATTAGCCATATGATTCCGGCAAGAGCGACCAACAGGGCGACTACCATAAGGATCTCTTCCCATGTCACGGGATAACGCATCTGGGGTTTGAGCCCAAATGCCTGAAAAGAAGTAGTGTCAACCTGTATGGTATTGACATACAGCCGGGGACCTTCATACCATAAGGTATCTACTGTGCCGTCTGGTTTTCGTAAATACAGGGGCATGTCAGGGATCCGGTAGGATCCGCTGTCAAACGATGTGAGCAGGATACGTGCCTTTAAAGACTCCAGGTGTTTTTTTCTGTACACCGAATCCAGAAGTACCGGTGACAACGCCTCCACACCTTCTGTGATCAAATGCGGCAATTCCTGAAAATCCATAGTTTCTATCCCGGCAATATCACCGGTGTTCCCGGGCAGGATCATGGTCCACCATACCTGGTCTCCTATCAAGATACTGTCTTTATCCAGAACGGATTCTCTGACCTGTGCTTTCCCGTTTTCAGGGATTCCCGGTATTTGTTGACCGGACAACACCCAGGGCAATTGCACGAGAACCAATCCCAGAACGACGACTTTTCTGAAAACTATTCTATGCATAATCAGGCCCTGCTTTTAAATAAACGGATCAACGGTTGTACATAATCCTGATCCGTTGCAATTTTTACGTGATCTACATGATACTTATTCAGGACGGACTTAAGGTTGTCCTGGCTGTTATTGTACCATTGGGCATAATTTTCCCTTACCTTTTTTCCGGATGTGTCTATCCATTGTTCACGCCCTGTCTCGGCATCGGCCATTCTTACAAGACCCACATCGGGCAATGATGTTTCCCGGGGGTCGTAAATCTGTATAGCTGCCAGATCGTGTTTATTGACAGCAATCTTCAAGGCCTCCTCAAAACGCGGTTTTTGCATACTGTCCAGATCCATCATGTCCGAAAGAAGAAATGCCGTACATCGTTTCTTTATGGCATTGGTCAAAAAACGGAGGGCTTCCGAAATGTTTGTTTGCCTGCTGAGCGGTTCGTATTCCAGCATTTCACGAATAATATGCAATAAATGGGAGCGGCCTTTTTTGGGAGGAATGAATTTTTCGACCTTGTCACTGAAGAACAAGGCCCCTACTTTGTCATTATTTATGGATGCCGAGAAACTCAGTACCGCCGCCACCTCGGCCAAAAGATCTTTTTTGAGTTTCTTCCGGGTACCGAAACAGCGCGATCCGCTCACATCCACCAGCAGCACAACGGTCAACTCGCGTTCTTCTTCAAAAACTTTGATATACGGGGCATTCATGCGGGCAGTGACATTCCAGTCCATATTCCTGACATCGTCCCCGTACCCGTATTCACGCACTTCGCTGAAAGCCATTCCCCGACCTTTGAATGCCGAGTGGTACTCTCCTGCAAAGATCTGTCGGGAAAGACCCCTTGTTTTGATCTCGATCTTCCTTACATTTTTTAGCAAATCGTTTGACATGGCCAGCTATTAAGGAACTTCAACGGCATTGATTATGGATGTGATTATATTTTCAGAGACAATGTTCTCGGCTTCAGCTTCGTAAGTGAGTCCGATCCTGTGGCGTAATACCTCATAGGCTACGGCCCGTATGTCTTCAGGTATTACATAACCCCTTCTGCGGATAAAAGCATAGGCTTTTGCAGCTATTGCCAGGGAAATACTGGCACGGGGAGATGCCCCGTATGAGATCAGCGGGGAGAGTTCTTTCAGGTTGTATTGATCGGGTTTTCTTGTTGCAAAGACCAGGTCAACCACATAACGTTCAATTTTCTCATCCATATAAACCTCCCGCACAACATCCCGGGCTTTCCGGATATCTGCAGGTTTAATGACTTGGGAAGCCGTGGGAAACTCTCCCGTATTGTTCATGCGAATTATGAGTTTTTCTTCTTCTTTGGCGGGATAATCCACCAGGACTTTCAACATAAAACGGTCTACCTGAGCTTCAGGCAAGGGGTAGGTTCCTTCCTGTTCTATTGGATTCTGAGTGGCCAGAACCAAAAAAGGTTCCGGTAATGGAAATGTGTGTTCTCCAATGGTAACCTGTCTTTCCTGCATAGCTTCCAGAAGGGCGGATTGTACTTTGGCCGGGGACCGGTTGATCTCGTCCGCTAAAATGAAATTTGCGAAAACGGGGCCTTTTTTAACCTGGAATTCTTCTGTGCGCTGACTATAGATCAACGTACCTATCAAATCGGCAGGCAATAAGTCCGGAGTGAATTGAATACGGCTGAATTTGGCGTCAACTACACTTGCCAGTGTTCTTATAGCCAGTGTTTTTGCCAAACCCGGAACACCTTCCAACAATATGTGCCCGTTAGCCAAAAGTCCTATCAGAAGGTTCTCTACAAGTTGTTTTTGTCCCACGATCACTTTTCCCATCTCAAGGGTAAGTATATCCACAAAAGCACTTTCCCTCTGGATTCGCTCGTTCAACTCTTTAATGTTTACGGTTTCCATACAAAGATATTTTCAATACGGTTATGGTTTTTTCATTTATATTTGTCAAAGATACATCCTTTATGCGGTATTTTGTCCATTTATCTTTTAACGGTACGCATTACCACGGCTGGCAAATTCAAAAAAACGCACCTTCAGTGCAAGCCTCTCTGGAAGATGCTTTGAGCCGTCTTTTAAGAGAATCCGTTACGGTAACCGGATGCGGCCGCACCGACACCGGCGTTCACGCAAGGGATTTCTGGGCTCATTTTAATTACACCGGGAATCCAATCCGGTGTGAAGGTTTAGCCTACAAAGTTAATGCCATATTGCCCGGTGATATTTATGTGTATGACATTTTACCCGTTCCGGAGAACCTTCACGCACGCTTTCATGCCATAAGCAGGACTTACCGTTATTTTATCCGCAGGAACAAAGATCCGTTCATAGAATCCCTGACTGCGGCGCCGGGAACCTATTCACCCCTCCTGCCGGATATTGATCTGATGAACAAAGCCGCAGAATTGTTGCTGGGAACCCATGATTTTACAAGTTTTTCCAAATTACACTCCCAGACACGTACCAACATATGCACAGTTACCGAAGCATACTGGTTCAGCATGGATTTGGAAATGGGGACTTCTCCCGTTTGGGTATTTCAGATTACGGCAGACCGTTTTCTCAGGAATATGGTTCGATGTATCGTAGGGTCATTATTAGAAGTAGGTAAAGGTAAAAAACCCGTGGAATGGATTTTGCAATTGTTGGAAGAAAAAAACCGTTCTCTTGCAGGCCATTCCGTTCCGCCTGAAGGATTGTTCCTTTGGAAAGTAAATTATGACAAACTTAAAACTGTAAATTAATATGTTGCAAATCGTACTTCAAACAGAGGCCGTTGCTGAAGCCTCGTCCTCAATTTCCTTATTGTCCATGGCCGCCAAAGGCGGGTGGCTTATGATCGTTCTTTTGGCTTTGTCGGTAGTAGCTGTTTACATTTTCGGAGAACGTCTTGTGGTCTTGCGCAAAGCCGCAAAGGTTGATCAGAACTTCATGAACAACATCAAGGAATACATATACGACGGAAAGGTTCAGTCCGCCATACATTTATGTGAAAGTCAGAATACCATTACAGCCCGTCTTATTGCCAAAGGGCTGCATAATATCGGACGTCCTCTGACAGATATAAAATCAGCGATTGAAAACGTGGGAAGCATTGAAGTGGCCAGGCTGGAAAAGGGATTGCCCGTTTTGGCGTCTGTCGCCGGCGGAGCACCTATGGTCGGATTTCTGGGAACCGTAATAGGGATGATCAAGGCTTTCTATAATATGTCCATGGCCGGCAACAATATTGATATTACGTTGCTTTCAGAAGGGATATATATTGCCATGGTTACAACCGTTGCCGGACTTATAATAGGGATCCCCGCCTATTTTGCTTACAATTACCTGTCTTCACGCATAGGGTCCATTGTTAACAATATGGAAAAACACACCCTTGACTTTCTGGACCTGCTGCAGGAACCGCTTAAATAAGATCAATATATGGCTATTAGAAGAAATACCAAAGTTGAACCGTCTTTTACAATGTCCTCCATGACTGACATTGTATTCCTGTTATTGATCTTTTTCCTTGTAACTTCAACCCTGATCAATCCTAATGCACTGAAACTGTTGCTCCCTAAAAGTACCAACCAGATTTCGGCAAAAGCCCAGGTGAGTGTTTCTATTAAACATTATCCCCAGGCAGGTACTTATTCATACCATATCAACGGCAACAACCAGGCAGTTTCTTTCAGCGAGATCGAACCGCAATTACAGGAATTTCTTCAGAACAGTGATGACCCCACTGTTTCTCTGTACGTAGACAAATCCGTACCCATGGAACAGGTAGTACAAGTGATGAATATTGCCAAACGAAATCAGTATAAGGTAATTCTGGCCACTTCACCTGAATAGAACCAACTCATCCAGTTTATGAAAGAATACCGGGGAAATAAAACAGGATTTCTACTGACAGCAGGTTTCCATCTGTTGTTGGGAGTTGTGCTGTTGGTCGCCGGACTAAGGTATGCTCCTCCGGAAAAGGACAATCAGCTGAGCATAGAAATTGAACTGGAAGATGAGCGTCCCCCGGAACCTTTACGGATCATAGCCGAACAGGGATCACAACCGCGTTCTCCCGAACCCGTCCCTGAAAAAGAACCCGAATTGGTACAACAGGCTGTCGTACCTGAAGAAATTGATGGAGAGCAACGAACACAGGAAAGTACCGTGGGAGAAACAGGTGATGTAGAAATACAGGAACCCGAGCCTCCCGTTATCAACGAAAGAGCCCTTTACAGAAGCCGGGACATTGACACCCTTGCCGGTGAACAAACCGGGATGCGTACAGATTCTGAACGCCAGGCTGGACACTCGGCAGGGAATACACAAACCGGAAATCCGGCCGGTCAACCTACGGCCCAACTTGCCGGAAGGACGGTTATTGGGAAACTGCCGTTACCGGAATATGCCGAAAATCTGTCCGGTAAAGTTATCGTGAAAATTCGTGTGGATACTTACGGAAAAGTTACTTCAGCAATCCCCGGAATTGAAGGCACTACCGTTCAGAACAAAATTCTTTGGGAAGCGGCCCGAAAGGCCGCGATGGAAGCACGTTTCAATGTAAGCGGCACAGCTCCTGCAATCCAGGAAGGAAAGATTACGTATATCTTCACTTTGAAATAAAACCTATTCGTAGCGAAGTGCTTCAATAGGATCCAGTTTGCTGGCACGAACGGCAGGTATATATCCGGATAATATACTGACAACCAAACAGACACCCACTCCAAGCAGCATCCATAACCAGGGAATGACAAAAGGCATTTTCATTCCCAGTGAAGTCAGATTTCCGGCCAGGATCCCCAGAACAATACCGCCGGCTCCTCCCAGCTGCCCTATTACGATGGCTTCAAACAGGAATTGTTGTTTTATTATCCTGGAAGTAGCACCCATGGCTTTTCGCGTCCCGATCTCCCGGGTACGTTCATTGACTGAAACCAACATGATATTCATCAGGCCCACGGCTGCTCCCAATAATGTGATCAGACCTATGATAACAGCTACGATGGTTACGATCCGCATGGTTTCCATTGACCGTTCCAGCATATCTTCACTTCTGTCTACGCGGAAATCGGTTTCATCGGTAGGAGAAAGCCGTCTTACGGTACGGAATAGGATCTCTGCTTCTTCATAAGCATCTTGACTATTCTGACCTTCCAGGGGCTGGATCTTTATCTGGAAGTTCATATCGTCACCTCCGTATACGCTTCTGGCATTGCCTAAAGGAATGAATATCTGTTTGTCTGCGCCTCCTCCAAATGCCGCACCCTTTGATCTCAAGACACCTATAACCTGGTAACGCCTTCCGTCCACGTTCAAAAATTCTCCTATGGGATCCTGTTCCCCGAACAGGGACATCAGACCGTAACCTATTACTGTTACAAAACCGGAAGAACTCATTTCAAATGTTGAGAAAAGCCTTCCTTCGGACAACTCCAGGGCATTTACAGGAAAATAGTCGGGATTGGCTCCAATTATGGTGATGTCCGGATTTGTTTTTTCCGATCCGTAACTAACTTCCATCATGCCCGCTGCTGTAGCGTATACCGCAATGCGCGAAGGGACCCTGTAGGACTCGGCAAAAGCCATCGCCTGCTGATAAGTTATAGCAGGTTTGTTTCTGATACGGCGCCGCACTTCGGAAGACTGACCTACCAAAGATTGTGAGCGAATAGTAATGGTACTGGCTCCCATCCGGTTGAAACTATCCGTTACCGATCCTTTGATGGCATCTATGGCCGTAAGAATACCAACCAGGGCCATAATTCCCACAGCTATCATCATAATGGTCAGTATGGAGCGGAGCTTATTTGTCTTAACCGCTGTCAGAGAAACACTTAAATTTTCCCGGAGTAATGGGGAGAAACGCAGAAAGGCCGGATACTTCATAATGCAATATTAAGAATTTTCACGTACATTTGCGGCTCAAATCATAAAAATAATGCAAACTAAAGACAGTTCTCCCGAGAGGGGAGAGAATCAACGTTCCAAAAGAGAACGTATCAGCAGCCGTACTGAAGGGGAAAGATCCCCTGAAAGGCCCCGCCGTGAGGGCGGTTACGGCAATGACAGACCGCGCCGTGAAGGCGGATACCGGTCTGACAGACCACGCCGTGAAGGCGGGTACCAATCCGACAGACCACGCCGTGAAGGCGGGTACCAATCCGACAGACCACGTCGTGAAGGCGGGTACCGGTCTGACAGACCGCGCCGTGAAGGCGGGTACCAATCCGACAGACCACGCCGTGAAGGCGGGTACCAATCCGACAGACCACGTCGTGAAGGCGGGTACTCATCCGACAGACCACGCCGTGAAGGCGGGTACTCATCCGACAGACCGCGTCGTGAAGGCGGATACCGGTCTGACAAACCACGCCGTGAAGGCGGGTACTCATCCGACAGACCGCGCCGCGAAGGCGGGTATCAATCTGACAGACCGCGCCGCGAAGGCGGGTATCAATCCGACAGACCGCGCAAACAGAATTTTAGAAAACCTTTTAAAAAAGAGCCGTCAGCTCCGCAGGCTAAGCAACCGAAAGTCCCCGGAGAAGTCAGACTCAACAAATTTATTGCCAACTCGGGTCTTTGTTCACGCCGGGAAGCCGATACGTTTATCACTACAGGGCTGGTGACTGTCAATGGAGAAGTGGCAAATCAACTCGGCATGAAGATTAAACCCGAAGATGATGTAAGGGTAAACGGAGAACGCATCAAAGGCGAACCCAAAACATACATTATAATGAACAAGCCCAGGGGATTTGTGACCACCATGCATGATGACCATGCTGAAAAATCGGTCATGGACCTGATCGCAGGGCAATGTGAACAACGCGTGTACCCTGTGGGAAGACTGGATAAATCCACCATGGGTGTTCTTCTGTTCACCAACGACGGGGAGCTTACAGAAAAACTGACACATCCGTCATACAACCGTAAGAAAATATACCAGGCCCGGCTGGATAAAAATCTGAAAAAATCAGATATGGATCAGCTGGTACAGGGAGTTGAACTGGAAGACGGACCTATGAACGTAGATATGATCTCATACATAGATAATGACGAAAAAGAAATAGGGCTTGAGATCCATTCCGGTAAAAACCGGGTAGTACGTCGTTTGTTTGAAGCGCTGGGTTACAAGGTAAAAAAACTGGACCGAGTGTATTTTGCCGGCCTGACCAAAAAGAATCTCAAGCGGGGGCAATGGCGTTTTCTTTCCCAGGAAGAGATCAATATGCTGAAAACGGGGTTCTACGAATAACGTATTCATGACACACAAAGCAGGTTTTGTAAATATAATCGGCAATCCCAATGTCGGGAAGTCAACCCTGATGAATGCCCTGGTTGGTGAAAAATTATCCATTATCACTTCCAAGGCACAAACGACACGTCATCGTATTATGGGGATCGTGAACGAACCGGATTACCAGATCATTTATTCGGACACTCCCGGCATTCTCAAGCCCAATTACAGGCTGCAGGAAAATATGATGCAATTTGTAGATACCGCCCTGGGAGATGCCGATATTATTCTTTACGTAACAGATGTAGTGGAAACGGTTACCAAGAATCCCGAATACATCCAAAAGCTCAGTCGTATTGCCATCCCTGTATTAATAGTCCTGAATAAAATAGATAAAAGCTCCCAGGAAGAAGTAAAGGCATTAATGGAACAATGGCATTCTTTGGTACCCAAAGCCGAGTTGTTTCCCGTTAGTGCGCTGGAACGCTTTAACCTGGAAGCTCTCTTTACCCGCATCCTGGAATTGTTGCCCGAGTCTCCCCCCTGGTTTGAAAAAGACCGGTTTACAGATAAGAGTCTGCGTTTTTTTGCTTCCGAGATCATCCGGGAAAAGATCTTTCTAAACTACTCACAGGAAATTCCCTATAGTGTAGAAGTAACAATAGAGGAATTTATTGAAAACGACCAACGGTATAGCATCCGTGCCGTTATCAATGTAATGCGTGATTCACAGAAAGGGATATTAATTGGAAAACAAGGCAGTGCCCTTAAGCGCGTTGGTACGCAGGCACGCCTTGATATGGAAGATTTTTTTGAGAAAAAAGTATTCCTGGAATTATTCGTCAAAGTCGTTCCCGATTGGCGCGAGAACAAGACCAGACTCAGGCAGTTCGGTTACTAAGGGAGCATACAGAACTTCCAACGCTTTTTGAAGAACGTTATCAATCTTTCCAAGGTACGGGTAAAAGCCCTTGTCTTCCAGGCGCGTATTCCTTCCTATATAAGCTTTGATCTGGGTCATTAGTATATCCCCGCATTCATCCCATTGATGAGAGACCGGGTTAATTCCCTGTTTACGCAGGTAAGCCAAAAAATCCTGTCTGAGAGATGTTTGGGCAAAAAAGGCTTCCAGCTCCGCCAGGTTATTTATTGACTGCAGCTCTTTCCGGTGACGGTCGGCGTAATCCATACTGAAACGAATTGGCAGATTCTGCCTGGAGATCCTCAAGTACAGATCATTCACTCCTGCCGTATCCAGGGGAACAAATACATCCGGGATGATACCACCGCCGCCATAAAGCACTTTTCCCGCAGCAGTCACGTAACGCAAAGAATCGTTTTTGGGGATGGAATCCTCCTGCATCAATTCTCCGTTCCTGTAACGATCAATCAGATCGTAAGCGTATTCCCTGGTGTTATTTCCGTATGGTTTCTGAATGGACCTTCCCAAAGGAGTGTAAAAACGGGCAACCGTCAAACGCAACCCTGAATTGTCCGAAAAATAAACCGGTTCCTGGACCAATCCTTTCCCGTAGGAGCGTCTCCCCACTATTGTCCCCCTGTCGTTATCCTGCAATGCTCCGGCCATGATTTCGGAAGAGGAAGCTGAGGCTTCGTTTACCAGAACCGCCAATGGCATATCGTAACAAAAACCGCGCTTTTTTGTATAAAAATCCTGTCGGTCACGGTGAGTGCCTTCCGTATATACAATCAGTTTGTTTTCATCCAGAAATTCTCCTGTAATTTTTAGTGCCTGGTCCAGGTATCCTCCTGTATTGTCACGCAAATCGAATATTACCTGTTTCATGCCCTCTTTCATAAGATCGGCAATGGCTCCAAGCACTTCGGCGTAGCTCGTCATGGAAAACCGGGATAATTTGATATATCCGGTAACAGAATCGGCCATATAGGCCACATCCACACTATGAACCGGGATCTTGTCCCTGATAATGGAAAAACAGATAGGCTCCTTTTCTCCGTAACGTTTTACCCAAACGTCAACTGTTGACCCTTTGGGTCCTTTTAAAAGACTGACTATGGAATCCTGAGGCAACCCCACTCCGGCTATGGTTTGTGTATCCACTTTTATGATCTTGTCTCCGGGCTGCAATCCCATTCTTTCAGAAGGGCCTCCCACAACCACATTGATCACCGTGGCTGTGTCCTGGGGGACATTAAACACTATGCCGATACCTTCAATATTGCCTCTGAGTTCCTCATCGGCCGAACGCAATTCATCAGGAGACAGGTATATGGAATGCGGGTCCAGTTCTTCCATGATATAGGGAAGTGTTTTTTCTATAAAATCTTCCACATCTACCGAATCTACATAATTGCTTTCTATCTGTTTCAGTATCAATTCCAGTTTGGACCATTCCCTTCCCAGTTTGCCATTGGCGGTTCCTGCCTGATCTCTGTACACCTGCCATCTGAGGATTCCTGCTATCCCCACGGCAATCAATATGATAAGGACAATGGCTCCTGTCCTTCTTGTTTTTCTTTGTTCTTCCATTTTTACATTTTTTCTACACGAACACCCGCACGTCTCAACAGCTCAAGACCTTCCTCTGAACGGTAATCGTCACGGTAAACTACGCGTACAATACCTGCCTGAATAATCAGCTTGGCACATTCAATACATGGAGAGGCCGTAATATATATAGTAGCTCCGTCACTGCTGTTGTTACTCCTTGCTACTTTGGTTATGGCATTTGCTTCTGCATGCAATACATAAGATTTGGTGCTGCCATCCTCATTTTCGCAAACATTTTCAAAACCACGCGGGGTCCCGTTATAACCGTCAGAAATGATCATCCGGTCCTTAACCATAAGGGCCCCCACCTTTCTGCGTTCACAATAAGAATTCTGAGCCCATATTTGTGCCATTTCCAGGTAATGAAGATCGAACTGGGTCTGTTTATCCATTGTATAAGAAACGTTTAATACTTCTTTTAGGAGTTTTTTCGAATTCCTCCGGGACTATACGTACTTTGGATATCTGGCAATATTTTGGCAATTCCAGGTTGATCTGCGCCCGCATGGCTTCCATGGTAGTATCCATAGCCGTGTCAGGGAGCCCGTCTGCTGCTGCTTTTTCAAAATCGGGATATACCAGGGCTACCAGTTTCCCGTCTTCCATTATTACCAGACATTCGCTTACGTATGACATATTGTTTATGGAGCTTTCAATTTCTTCAGGATAAATATTCTGTCCGTTAGGTCCCAGGATCATGGTTTTGGAACGGCCCTTAATAAACAGATAGCCGTCCTTATCCATGGTTCCCATATCCCCCGTTTTCAGCCACCCGTCCGGAGTAAAGATCTCTTCAGTGGCTTCGGGATTTTTATAATATCCCAGCATAACATTGTCCCCGTGAAGCTGGATCTCTCCGGGAACCGATAACGGGTCCTGTGAATCAATGCGTATGGTCATTCTGGGAGCTGCTTTTCCACAGGAATACAACGGCCTTTTATCCCACGCGGCATAGGATACTATGGGGCCACATTCGGTAAGTCCGTATCCTACGGTAAAAGCCAGGTTTATGCTCTTGAGGAACGGTTCCACTTCATGATTCAACGGAGCCCCTCCTATGATAATTTCCACAAACTCGCCTCCGAAAGCTTTTACAAGTTCATCATGAATACGTCTTTTTATCTTCTGATCAATAAAAGGCATCCGCAACATTACTTTAATGGATGGACGCTTGAGTAATGGCAGCAATTTTTGTTTGTATATTTTTTCTATGATCATGGGAACGGCTATGATCACTTTGGGTTTGACGTTTTGAAATGCTTCCGCAATAACTTTGGGCGAAGGGGTCCTGGTAAGAAAATGCACATGGCAACCGCTGCTAAGTTCAAAAAGCAATTCAAACATCAGTCCGTACATATGAGCAGAGGGCAGCATGGATACTACCTTGGCACCGTTACTGACCTGGGGTAAAACTTCCCATCCAAAAAGTATGTTCGACAGCAGTGAACGGTATGGCAGCATTACACCTTTTGAAAAACCGGTGGTTCCGCTGGTATAATTGATCAAAGCCAATTCTTCGGGATTGTCTTTATGGAAACGCACATCTTCCGGTTTCATGCCGTCCGGGTATATCTTTTTGTAGATGGCATTGATGTTCTTCCTGATACTGACTATTTCCTGATCCGGTGTATAAAGAATAGCAAAATCATTTAATCCCACAATAGCTTCCAGATTCGGCATCTCCAATTCGCTCAACCCTTCCCATACCTGCTCTCCCACAAAGAATATCCGTGCATCTGAATGATTTACAAGGTGCTGTATGTTCCCGGGTTTAAACTCATGCAAAATGGGAACTACCACAGCCCCGTATGTAACAGTAGCCAGAAACGCCACGGCCCAATTAGCCTGGTTCCTGCCGCATAATGCCACTTTGTCACCCTTCTTTAGTCCGCATTTTTCAAAACCTATATGGATCATCCTTATACGGCGAACCAGATCCCTGTAATAGAGTATTTCCCCGTGAAAATCCGTCAGAGCTTTGAAATCCCAATATTTTTGAAAACTTTTTTCAAAAAGTTCGTTCAGGGATTTAGTGTTAAAAATGTCCTGATTCATATTATTTTATTTGAAGGTTATCCAAAAACTTGTAAATCACATAAATGACGGTACATACCCTCATTCGCCAACAACGCCTCGTGGGTCCCTCTTTCCACGATCATTCCCTTGTTCATCACAACAATCTCATGCGCATTTCTTATTGTAGAAAGCCGGTGGGCAATGATTACCGTCGTCCGGTTTTTCATTAGTTTGGTTAAAGCTTCCTGCACCATTTTCTCGCTTTCAGTATCCAGTGCCGAAGTTGCCTCGTCCAGGATCAAAATGGGCGGATTCTTAAGTACTGCCCGGGCAATAGCAATGCGTTGCCGCTGACCACCCGATAACTTACCTCCCCGGTCTCCAATATTGGTATCGTAACCATGCTCCATTTCCATAATAAAATCATGGGCGTTGGCGATTTCAGCAGCACGCCGGACCGCTTCCAAAGGAGCATTTTCCAATCCAAAGGTAATATTATTTGCAACAGTATCGTTGAACAGGATGGCTTCCTGTGTTACAATGCCCATCAAACCTATCAGGTCTTTGGGTTGATACCGTTTAATATTAACTCCGTCCAGCAGCACTTCTCCTTCCTCAACATCGTAGAAACGGGGCAACAGGTCTGCCAAAGTGGTTTTACCGGCACCCGAAGGTCCAACCAGGGCAATGATCTTCCCTTTGGGAATAACCAGGTTGATATCCCGCAACACGTAAGGATCGTTAACATTGTAGCGGAAACTTACATTCCTGTACTCCAGGGATTCACTGAATTCTTTTACAGGAAGGGCTTTCGGGTCCTTTTTAATCTCAACCGGAACATCCATAATATCAAAAATACGGTGTGCTGACACCATTCCTTTCCGGATCATGGCATATGCTTTTGTAATGGATTTTGCCGGTTCCAGCACCCTCCAGTAAAAACCAATATAAACCACAAACTCGGGCCAGCTCATACCCAATTCTCCGTGGACCTGAAGCCAACCTCCGTAAAACAAGATAGCCGCCGCTACGGCTATACCCAGGAATTCACTCAGAGGAGAGGCCAGTTCCTGGCGGTTATACAACTGTTTTGTGGCTTGCCTGTGCTGATCGTTAATGGTTCCAAAACGATCCCTGACATATTGTTGTGCATTGAATGCCTTAACGATCCGGCTACCGGAAATGGCTTCCTCAAAATGACTCAGCAATTTTCCCAGGAGGCTTTGAGATACCTCGGCCCCGGAACGTAATGCCCGGGTTATTCTTCCTATAAGCAAGGCAGACACCGGCAATGTAATCAGTGTAACCAATGTAAGCTTGGGACTCATATAAAAAAGCATGGAAAGAAATCCCAGAACAAGCAAGGGATCGCGAAAGATCACATGAAATGAACTTGCTACGGAGTTTTGCACCTCGTTCACATCATTTGATATGGAAGAAAGCAAGTCCCCCTTCCTTTGCTTGTGAAAATACCCTATATGCAACCGGCTGATCTTGCGGAACAGATCGTCCCGGACATTTTTCATAAGACGTGTCCGCACGCTTACCAATACCCTCTGGGAAAGATAATGAGTTATATTGGATAACAATGAAGCAGCGAGCAGCGACACCGACACATAGACAAGGGCCATCATAAGCCCGTCTTGTGTCTTTATCTTTAGTAAATAATAACGGAAAATATCCACTATATATGAAAGAGAAAAGCTGTATTCGGGCCGGATTATTTCACCGGTCAGGGTATCAGGTTCAAACAATACGGTCAGCAACGGAGCTATAAGCGCATAATTGGCAATCCCAAAGAGAACGCTAAAAACGGATAGCACCAGGTAGGCAGGCCAGTATTTTCCGTACGGTTTCCCGTATGCCAGTATACGCAGGAAGGATTTCATTAATCTTTAATTTCTTCGTAATCAACGTAATCTCCCGTATTTTTATCTATACGTTTTTTGCGGGTTCTTTTAATGTTGCTTTTTTGTTGGGTTTGTGGGTTTTGGGGATCTTGTGGATTTTGTCCTCGCCTTTGCATCTGACGGATTTTCATGGCTAAAAGCCAGGGAATCAGGCGTATTAACAGGAATCCTCCCAGCATAATTATGAAAAGAATTGTAAAAAATGTCATTTTAATTGAGCATTATGGTAAGAGGTTTTCCCTCAATAGTTGTGCCGCGCAGTTCATAAGGACCGGAAATTTCAATTTCAGCAAGCGGATCCAGGCAATCTTTCTGTGTAACCATAGCACGGATTTGTCCTTCTTGAGACAACACAACTGTCTGACTGTTAGTGTATATTACCCATGATCCTGTTTCCCCGTAACGGATGTAGCGCGGTTTTCCAGTCAGGTAGTCAGGGATCAAAAAATCATTCCACTCCGTGACCCCGGTACCGAACCTGTTATAACAACGCAATACATTATCCTGGTGAACCAGCAGGATCAGGTAATCTTTGTTCCCGCGGGGATCAAAAACATAGGGACCATAAAGGATACTTGTTGTATACGCCCGGGGATACGGCGACACATTACGTCCCAACCTGTCCAGCAAATACAACCTGTTGCCTATGGTAAACAACATTTGTAATTTGTTGTTTTTTAAAAAATCTATCTGTTCCACCCTGTCCTGTATGGTTCCTTCCATTGTTTTTTCCCACAATGTTTTTCCTAAATGATCCCTCAGAATAAGCCGGCATTCGGGCCACGGTGTCTGGTACAGCTGGTTCTCTTTTCGTGTGAAATGATTAAATACGGTATATGGTGGGCTCTCCCGTACCAGTGAATCCTGAACCGAGCCCTTCCTTATTCGAATAGTCTGCTGACGTGGAATGAGCGGAGACGTTTCAAGGGAGTCTCCGTAAACAGAAAGGTGCGTATACATACGATCTTCCAAGGCAGAAAACTGCAAAAAAACGAATTGGGCATTGTATGAACTCCATTCACGGAGTCTTTGTGCATACCTTTTATCCACAACAGGTTCCAGTAGATCCAGACCAACTGAAGGCTGCAGGAACAAACTCAAATTGGAGGCATTCATAAAACTTGCCGAGATTTTTGTCCTGCCGACGGCATCTGCCAGTGAATGATAATTTCCGCTCCGGTGTTTGCCGAGTATATCATTTAGAAGGTCCTGTGGTCCCAGCAAAATGGAAGATCCCATGTAACAATAATAATCCGCCTTACACAAACCGAAAACCGGTCCGAAAATGTCTTTAAGAAGTCCGGGTCTTGGGTTTACCATCACCTTGTCTTCTTCCTGTTTTCCCAACAAGGCAAATTGAATTTTGGCCTGATGTATATACCGGGAATGAATCACGGTTATCCATTGAGCACTGTTCCTGAAAGGTATGCAAGCCATAGATATTTCACTGGGATATAACAGGTTGAACCATTCCAGTGTTTCGCTATCCGGATTCTTTCGGCTTTTTTTATGCAATTCAAGGTACCTGTTGTATCTATCCAGGTACATCTGAAAGTCAGAAAACCCCAGGAATAAACCTGCCAGAGTGGCAGCAGGCAATACCTCTGTAGCCATTAACGATTGCGTTTGCTGACCTGTGAACGTGGCAAAATAATGTTCCTGTCCACCTGATAGCATGGAGTACCCGTCCATTCTGACCTGGTTGTTCTCAATAAATCCATCCAGCACGGTCCAACCCGCAGTAGTGCTCAAAAAAGAAGCGTATTTCTGTAGCGGCACACCCAGATATGCAGCAAAAAGTGCCGGAATACGCGCATGTGGAACAAATGTTCTGACAGGTTTTGAAACAGAGGTTTCTTCAACCAGCCGGGCAAATTCCGGATCGTCCATCAAGGAAGTTCCGTTTTTTAAATGACGCAGCGACGATTCCAGAACCACAAGGGATGATGACATCATTAAAATATCAGGCACATAAGCAGCGTAAACGTTTTGATCTTCATTTTCTCCAAAAAATGTATATATGGTCTGCCCGTCATAAGATCTTGTTTTGTAAGGGATCCCGGTTGAATCAATAAATGAGTACCACCATTGAGGATCGGTGGCATCAGCCCCGGATAAGCAAAAAAGAGTGCTCAACGTGTTTTTTGCCGAAGGATGCAACGAACACAATGCCTCGGCTTTCCTCATTCCGGGATATTCCGGAACAGTAGTTTCATTAATGGTTTTCAATAAACGGCCTAATCCATCTTCCGGATGAAAAAAACGCTCCAGGTAACCACCCGGTACAAGAATATTGCCGGTCAAGGTGTTCACTTGATTGAAATGCTGTACCAGAACTGCATCCAGGGGAACAGCACGGTATGTGTCATTCCGGACATTATGGTTATAAGGCTTCCTGAAAAGCATCAAATATCCGAAGACGGAAGCCCCGGCCAAAAAAAGAGACAACAGGCTTAAAAATATGATGGTACGTTTTCGCATAAATGACAAAGATAAAACATCAGTTGGCAACCTCAACTAAAAATTTTATCCTTACAAGCCTCACTTCTTCTTCAGTATACTCTGATCCCAGCTCTTTCACGGCTTCCGCCAAAGATTCGGATTGTGCTTCGTAACGAAAATAATCGAATATATTTTCCAGTTTATCATCGTCAATGACCTGCTGCAAATAATAATCAATATCCAGCTTAGTGCCCGAATTAACAATAACTTCAATCTCTTCCAGCAATTCATCCAGGGAAAGTCCTTTGGCATCGGCAATATCTTCAAAATCCATTTTCCGGTCTATACTCTGAATGATATAGACCTTATTTACAGATTTATTGATAACAGATTTGACGACCATATCCTGTGGTCGGATAATTTCATTCTCCTCAACGTATTTATTGATCAATTCAACAAACGGCCTCCCGAATTTCCTGGCCTTGCCTTCTCCCACTCCCTGGCAATGTACCAATTCTTCAATCGTTACCGGATAAAGGATGGACATGTCTTCCAGGCTGATGTCCTGAAATATGACAAAAGGCGCGAGTTTTAACTTGTGAGCCATATCCCTGCGAAGGTCCTTGAGCAGGGCCAGCAAAGTGGTATCTCCCCCTCCTCCGCCGGCTTTGGAGGGTGTATCTGAAGTGTTCGTCTCCTCTTCCATCTCCCTGTCCTCAAAAAGCATCAGGGGAGACGGGTTTTCCAGGAATTCTTTTCCCGCCGGAGTAACGGACAAGGCCCCGTATTTTTCTATGTCTTTTTCCAGAAAATGGTGAATCAGCCCCTGCCGCAGGACCGCATTCCAGAAATGGGCGGATCTGTCCTTTCCCATACCGTAAACATCCAGTTTGTGATGCTGGTAGGATTTGATCATGGAATTGGTTACGCCGGCAATAATGTTGGCCACGTGTTCAGCATTGAACTGTTCCAGGGATTTTTGCACCGCTTCCAGGGCCAGGCACATTTCTTCCTGCCCGTCAAACTGTTTCTTGGGATGCAGGCAATTGTCACAATTCGTACAATTCTCCCGATGGTAATCTTCTCCGAAATAATTCAGCAAAATCTTCCGGCGGCAAACATTTGTCTCTGCATAAGCCACCGTTTCCATCAGCAGCTGCTTGCTCACTTCTTGCTCCGCTATAGGTTTGCCCTGTTTGAACTTTTCCAGTTTCTGAATGTCTTTGTAACTGTAAAAAGCAATGCATTTGCCTTCTCCTCCGTCGCGCCCGGCCCTTCCGGTCTCCTGGTAGTACCCTTCCAGAGATTTGGGTATATCATAATGAATGACAAACCTGACGTCCGGCTTGTCAATCCCCATCCCGAAAGCAATGGTTGCCACAATGACATCAATATCTTCCATCAGGAACTGATCCTGGGTTTTTGAGCGAATTGCCGCATCCATTCCGGCATGGTACGGAAGTGCACGGATCCCGTTTACCTGTAAAAAAGAGGCGATCTCTTCCACTTTTTTGCGACTCAGGCAGTATACAATACCGCTTTTCCCGGAATTCTGCCGGATAAACTTAACCAGCTCTTTATTTACGTTCACCTTGGGCCTTACTTCGTAATACAGGTTTTCCCGATTGAAAGATGTTTTAAAAACACGTGCTTCCATCATGCCCAGATTCTTCTGTATATCTTGCTGCACCTTAGGGGTTGCGGTGGCAGTAAGCGCAATGATGGGAGCTTTCCCTATCTCTTTTACCAAAGGACGTATCCTGCGGTATTCCGGACGGAAATCATGACCCCATTCCGAAATACAGTGCGCTTCGTCAATGGCATATAAGGAAATATTGATCTGCTTAAGAAGTTGAATGTTTTCCGTTTTGGTAAGTGACTCGGGGGCCACATAAAGCAATTTTGTATTCCCGGAAAGCAGGGATTCCCTGACTTCCACCACCTGGGTTTTACTCAGAGATGAATTCAGAAAATGGGCCACGCCGTAATTGTCGGTTGAAAAGCCCCGAATAGCATCTACCTGGTTTTTCATAAGGGCTATCAGGGGTGAAATAACCACGGCTGTGCCTTCCATTAATATGGCCGGTAACTGGTAGCATAAGGACTTCCCTCCTCCTGTCGGCATCAGCACAAAAGCATCTCCCCCGTTCATCAAATGGGTTATGATCTCTTCTTGCTGTCCTTTGAATGAGTTAAAACCAAAATGCTTTTTCAGCTGAAAGTGCAATTCAGATGAAGTACACATATTTTACTACCTTTGTGCACTAAGTTATACGTTTGTTTTGTTCTTTCAAAATTTTATGAGCACTACCAAAGCGGATATTCAAAAGACAGCACTTGAAGTTATTGAAAAAGAACTACTTGCAGTTACAGCATTGCGTCAGTCCATTGACGGATCATTCCTGAAAATAGTCGAAATTCTTTACACTTCCAAAGGTCGTCTGATTGTTACAGGCATTGGAAAGAGTGCCCTGATAGGTCAAAAAATCGTGGCCACCCTTAATTCTACAGGAACTCCTGCCATTTTCATGCATGCTGCCGATGCCATACACGGAGACCTGGGAATTGTGCAACCCGGAGATACTGTCATGTGCCTTTCTAAAAGCGGAGACACGGCAGAGATCAAAGTCCTGGTGCCGCTTATCCGCAAAATGGGAAACCTGTTAATCGGCATGGTAGGTAACCGGGAATCTTATTTGGGACGGTCTGCAGATTATGTACTGGTTGCTTCGGCTCCTCACGAAGCCTGTCCCAACGACCTGGCTCCCACGGCAAGCACCACAGTACAGATGGTTTTGGGCGATGCACTGGCAGTATGCCTGTTGCAGTTAAGGGGATTTTCGCAGGAAGATTTTGCGCGTTTTCACCCCGGAGGTTCTTTGGGGAAAAAATTGTATTTGCGGGTATGTGACATCATAGATCATAACCTTCTTCCCAAAGTATTACCCGGCGAATCCATCCGGGATACAATTTTTGAAATTTCCAGAAATCGACTGGGGGCAACAGCTGTACTGGATCAAAGCGGAAAATTGCAGGGCATAATAACAGACGGGGACGTGCGGCGGATGGTTGAAAAAAACAACCGTTTTGAAAATTTATGTGCCTCTGATGTTATGACCGGGGAACCCAAGACCGTACTTTATGATCAATTGGCAGTTCATGCCTATGAAATGATGCAGTCCAATAAGATCACGCAATTGATCGTACTGAGAGAGAACCGCTATGCGGGTATGGTCCATATACACGATATAATAAGAGAAGGTATAGTATGAATACATTTGATCCCAACCTGCCGGGAGTACCTAACGGCAGGTACTTTGCCCTGCCTTTCAGCCGGGAAGAAGCGGAAATTGTACTGATATCTGTGCCCTGGGACGTTACCACATCCTATCACGACGGAACGCGTATGGGACCGGAAGCCATTATTGATGCTTCTGCTCAGATAGATCTTTTCAACACCCGCGTAGACGAAGCCTGGAACATTCCCATCGCCACATTGGAAGAACACGAAGAATTGCCGATCCTTAACCGGACAGCCCGTAACCTGGCACAGAAGATCATTCAAAGCTGGGAAGACGGTATCGACCCAAGGGAGAACGGACTGAGCGAGGTTTTGGATGAAGTCAATTTGGCCTGTGCCCGGATGAACCGGATCGTTTACCTGCAATGTTCCGAACAATTGCGGGCCGGAAAATTGGTAGGACTGGTAGGCGGGGAACATTCCGTACCATATGGGCACCTGCAGGCTCTGGGAGAACATTACGGGTCTTTCGGGATCCTGCACATAGATGCTCATGCCGATCTGCGTGAAGCTTACGAAGGATTCACGTTTTCACATGCTTCCATAATGTATAATGCCCTTAGATCCATACCTGCCGTCACTGCCCTGACCCAGGTGGGTGTACGGGATTACTGCCGGGAAGAGCATCTGATTATACGGAGTGACCCCCGGATTGCTTTTTTCCCGGATGAATCCCTGAATGAAGATCTGTACGAAGGCCTTACCTGGAGGGAACAGTGCCACCGTATTATGGAGAGCCTTCCCGAGCAGGTATACATAAGTCTTGATATTGACGGCCTTTCGCCGGATTTGTGTCCCCATACAGGAACACCTGTTCCCGGGGGACTAAGCTTTCAGCAGGTGGATTACCTGTTGTATTTGCTGGCCTCATCACCGGTGAAGATCATAGGGTTTGACGTGTGTGAAGTGGCCCCCGGCGAGAACGATCCCTGGGATGCCATTGTGGGAGCACGTATTTTGCACAAAATTTGCTGTTATTCCTATTTAAATAACAAGAAATAAACCTTACATTTGTTGTTTGCCACAAAACCCGATCATAATTCAAAACAATATTTTTAACAATGAGAACATTAAAGATTCTATCGATCGTCCTTATGGGCGGAATGCTTGTTGCATCCTGTAACAGCAACACATCGGATACAAACGCCGATTTTTCAAAGGGAGCCGTTGATTCACTGAGTCGTGCCGTAGGGTATTCCCTGGCATCCATGGTCAGACAATCCAATTTCGGTGAATTGAATAACGACGTGGTCATCAAGGCTTACAAAGAACTTATGGGCAGAGAAGATGATCCCACACAGGAAGAAATGATGTCCTGGAACGAAGACATTACGGCTTTCATGCAAAAAAAGAAAGTTGTTGAAGGAGAACGCAATATACAGGAAGGAGAAGCGTTCCTGGAAGAAAACAAAACAAAAGAAGGCGTTATAGTATTACCCAGCGGTCTGCAGTACAAGATCATCCGTGAAGGCAACGAGGTTCGTGCCTCCGCAACCGATACGGTAGAAGTTCATTATGTGGGCACTCTGATAGACGGCACTGAATTTGATTCTTCCTATTCCCGCAATGAAATGGCAAAATTCCCCCTGGACAGGGTTATTCCTGCATGGACAGAAGGGATGCAGCTTGTAGGCGAAGGCGGCAAGATCATTTTGTACGTTCCTTCCGAACTCGGGTACGGAGCCAACGGAGCCGGCAATGCCATCGGGCCCAACAGCACGTTGATCTTTGAAGTGGAAATGAACAAGGTCTTTCCGGCCACAAACTGATAACATAAGTGGAACTCCAGGGAACTTTGATTGAAAAACGTCCGGTATTTAAAGGAACCGGGGCCCGTGGAGATTGGGTAAAACAGGAATTTATCCTGGAAACACGGGAATCGGGATACCCGCGCAAGGTCTGCCTTTCATTATTTGGGGAAGACCGGGTAAAGGAACTGGATGCGTTCAAGATCGGAGAAGCCGTTAAAGCTTCTGTCAATATTGAATCCAGGGAATACAACGGACGCTGGTACACCGATGTACGCGCCTGGCGTCTGGAAAAGGGGCAGGAAGTTACCGCCACTCCGGATTATCCGGCTCCCGGTCCTATAATGACGGAACCGGACGAAGGAGAGGATGATCTTCCCTTCTAGGCACATCCCGCCAGTATGTCAGTTGACGTTTGGCATACCTGCGTGTATTGCGTTTTATAAGGCGTAACGCTTCGCTGTAAGAATATTCCCCGTCAAAATGAGCGAACAGCTCCCTGTACCCCACCGTTTGGAGTGCAGGGAGTTCTTTATACGGATACAAACGGCGTGCTTCTTCCATCAATCCTTCATCCATCATTCGTTCCACCCTCCTGTCAATACGTTCATACAATACTTCACGAGGCCTGTCCATCATGATTTTTTCAATTTCGTAAGGCCGTTTTTTTTGTGTGTTTGTTAAGAAATAATGATAGGGTTTGCCTGATGACAAACACACTTCAACGGCACGTAGTACCCTGCGTTTATTGGCCAGATCTATACGGGCCCAGGTGACAGGATCCATTTCTTTCAATTGATTTTGCAAGCTTTCATATCCTTCGGGTTGTTCTGCCCTCCGGGCCAGCTCTTCCCTTAATCCGGGATCAGATGGCGGCATATGGTCAATACCCCCTACAAATGCATCAATGTAAAACCCCGATCCGCCGACCATTAGCAGGTATTCGTGAGAAGGGGCAAGCCGCATGACCAATTCCCAGGCTTCACGTTCATAATCACCCGCAGAATACGTCTGATGTATGGTGTGGCTGGCAATAAAATAATGTTTCGCCTGTGATAATTCGTTTTCCGTAGGACGTGCCACACCGATTTTCAGTTCTTTGTATATCTGCCGGCTGTCGCAATTGATAACAGGCGATTGCAGCAAACGGGCAATCGTAAGGCTTTGTGCGGTTTTTCCCACACAGGTGGGTCCCATCAATATTATAATTTTTGTAGCCATTCCAGAGTATTCAGTCCGTCAGCATAATCTGTAAAAGCGGGAAACTGGGTTTCCCCAAACGGGAGATCCGCGGTTCCCGCAACGCATTGTATCAGATCGCGTTTCATTTCCCGAAAACGCGAGACATCTTCCTGTTTTTTGCATTTTATGAAGTTCACTACCGCCACCGGGGGATTCAGATCATCTCTTTCTTCAAGGACAAAAAGATCCGCAGGGAGCTCTTTGTGCTCTTCGCTTAACATCAGGGTACAGGCCCTTGCATGACGCAGTGCGTTCATATAATTTTTGTGTTCTCGCAATACCGGTCCCATCACGGATCTGACCTTTTGCACAAACGGACGGAAATCGTATTCCTCAGGAACCAATAATAATGAGACGTTACGGCATCCAAGTCCAAAGTAAAGGAAACAATCCCGGGCAAGACCTTCCAGCTGCTGATCCGACTCGGACCCCTCCAGCACAGCGATGGAACTTCTGCCGGTGCGCATGAGCAAAGGAATACCGGAAAAAGACTGCCGGTAATAAGCCTCGGCCTGGGTGCCTCCCGTAAAAAGGATCGCACGGGTTCCGGGATCCGCCTGAGGCACAAAACGCACCCGCACTCCTTCAAGGCAGGAATTTTCCATACGGTAAAGCTGATCAACCAGGGCCGGAAGTAAAACATCATCTTTGGAAGACAGCTTTATTTCCAAGGTGACTTCTTCCGGATGTGCCACGGAATAAGCCAAAGCACACACAAAATCATGCCAGCAAACCAATGGGATATTGCCTGCTGCAACAACGGTTATCAAACATGGCGCAGAAGGAAGGACTTTAAAATCCAGCAGTTCAACCAACAGGTTTTTTTCCTCTTCCAGGCTTTTTTTCAACGTGTTGAGACGGTGTTTCACAAATACGGAACAAAACCAGGGATTGGCTTCCCCGGCTTTTGCGATCAGCAGGTCATCACACCGGGAAAGAGCGGCGGTTGCCTGTTCAATAAATTTTTCTGCAAACCCCATATTTTTCTACCTCGATTTTGCAAAGATACGTAAAAGACGTATTTTCGCATGATGTGCCCCGGTGAGATATATAAAACCCTGAAAGCTCCCTGCGAGGGCCTTTATAAGGAAAAGGGAAGTCGATTCCTGTCCTTCGGGTTTCCCGTTTCAGACGAGGAAGAGATCAGGGGACTGCTTGAAAACCTGAAAAAGAAATACTATGATGCCCGTCATATCTGTTATGCGTACCGTTTGGGACCTGAAGGAGAGCCCTGGCGGGCTAATGATAACGGAGAACCTTCTTCCACTGCCGGGAAACCCATCCTGGGACAATTGATCTCCATTGACGTATCCGATGTTTTGATGGCCGTGGTACGCTATTTCGGAGGTATTAAGCTGGGAACTGGAGGCCTCATAAACGCTTACAGAACGGCTGCCGCTTATGCACTGGAAAATGCCGAGATAACGGAAAAGAAAGTCCTCCAGAACGTAGAGCTGCAATTTGATTACGACCGGACGGATAAAGTAATGAAAGCCATACGAGATACGGAAGCCGTTATAATAGAACAGGATTACCGGAACAGTTCCCTGCCCTGCCGTATTAAAGTAAAAGTACTGCCCTCCCGCACCAAAGCCCTTTTATCGTCCCTTGAACCAACATAGTCATTGTAATATTTCATTTATGAAATCTCTCATATCAATAAACGACTTCAACAAAGAAGAAATGTTGCAGGTACTTGACCTTGCCCTGGAATACGAAGCCGACACAAACCGTCAGTTGTATACCGGAAAAGTCATCGCCTGCATATTTTTTGAACCGTCCACCCGTACACGTTTGAGTTTTGAAACGGCAGCCAACCGCCTGGGTGCCCGTGTCATCGGTTTTTCTTCACTCGATGCCACCAGCGTTTCAAAAGGAGAAAGCCTGAAAGATACCATTAAGATGGTTTCCAATTACTCAGACATGATTGTAATGCGTCACCCGCTGGACGGAGCTGCCCGGTATGCTTCTGAAATAGCCGGATGCCCCGTGATCAATGCAGGGGACGGAACCAACCAGCACCCTACCCAGACGCTGTTGGACATGTATTCCATACGCAAGACACAAGGTTCGCTGGATAACTTGTCCATAACGATGGTGGGGGATCTGAAATACGGAAGGACCGTCCATTCTCTGTTGCAGGCTATGAGCCATTTCAAACCCCGGTTCCGGTTTGTTTCCTGTCCTGAACTGGCAATCCCTAAGGAATACACAGATTTCCTGGATGCAAGGGATATTCCTTATTCACAACATAATATGCTGGAAGGCCAGATAGATGACACCGACATTCTTTATATGACCCGGATACAGCAGGAGCGTTTTCAGGACCCTATGGAATACGAACGTGTTAAAAACCTGATGAGACTGGATGTATCCATGCTGACAAACACCAAACCCAATTTGAGGATCCTTCATCCGTTACCCAGGGTTAAGGAAATTTCCACAAATGTGGATGACCGTCCTGAAGCCTATTATTTTGAACAAGCTCGTAACGGAGTATACACCCGTATGGGGATCATTACGTACTTAATGAACCAGATGTAAGACATGGAAACAAAGAAAAAACTAAAAGTCAGTGCAATTAATAACGGGACTGTCATTGACAGGATACCGGCCGGGCAATTATTTCATGTCATTGAGATCCTGGGCCTTGCAAAAGGGGATTTTCAAATGACTTTCGGGACAAACCTGGAAAGTAAGGTTCTTGGTTTAAAATCAATTATTAAGATTTCCGACAAATTTTTTGAAGAAGACGATGTCAACCGGATCGCTTTGGTTGCACCGGATGCCATCCTCAACATCATAAAAAATTACCAGGTAGTTGAAAAAAGACCGGTAGTAATCCCCTCAGAAATATTTGGATTGGTTCGCTGTCTCAATCCCAGGTGCATTACCAACCACGAACCGGTCAAAACCCGTTTTACAACACGGATGACTCCGGGAGGCCTTGTTCTTAAATGCCATTACTGCGAAAAAGAAACGGGACAAAAAAACTTACAGATCATTAGCAATAATTAGTTTTTTGATTGTATATTTTTAGCATATATTTGTATTCACAGAAAAATCGTAATAAAAACACAACAATATGAAAACCACTTACAATTTCAACGCAGGCCCCTGCATCCTTCCCCGGGAAGCAGTACAGGCAGGGATAGAAGCTTTACAGGATTTTAGTCAGACCGGAATGTCCGTTATTGAAGTTTCACACCGCTCCAAAGAATGGGAAGCCGTAATGAACGAATGCAAGGCTCTGTGGATAGAGCTGTTGCATATTCCCGATAATTATGAAGTCCTTTTCCTGGGAGGCGGGGCCAGTCTGCAATTTTGCATGGTTCCAATGAACCTGATGGAAAAGAAAGCAGCCTACCTGGAAACGGGAGTTTGGGCAAAAAAAGCCATCAAAGAAGCCAAAGGTTTCGGAGAAGTCGTTACCGTAGCGTCTTCAGCAGACACCACCTTCAATTACATCCCCAAAGAATACTCCGTTCCCTCCGATGCGGATTATTTCCATATTACCACCAATAATACCATCTACGGGACCGAGATCCGGACGGATATGGACGCTCCCGTTCCCCTGGTAGCAGATATGTCCTCAGATATTATGAGTCGTCCGGTTGATGTCTCCAAATATGCCCTGATCTACGGAGGGGCTCAGAAAAACGTGGGACCTGCCGGTGTTACATTCGTAATCATACGTAAAGACATCCTGGGAAAAGTAACCAGGCACATTCCTTCCATGTTGAATTACCAGACCCATATTGACGGAGATTCCATGTTCAACACCCCGCCGGTATTTCCCATCTATATTATGACACAAACACTAAAATGGCTCAAAAACCTGGGCGGTGTGGAAGCCATCAACAAGATAAATCGTGAAAAAGCAGACCTTCTGTACAGAGAAATTGACCGCAACCTGCTCTTCAAGGGAACGGCAGCCCGGGAAGACCGTTCCATAATGAACGTATGTTTTGTTATGTCTGAAGGAAACGAATCCCTGGAAGCTGAATTCCTGGAATTTGCCAAATCCCGGGGCATGGCAGGCATTAAAGGCCACCGCTCCGTGGGAGGGTTCAGGGCTTCCATTTATAACGCCTGTCCTAAAGAAAACGTGCAGGCCCTGATCAGCTGCATGCAGGAATTTGAAAAATTTCATAAATAATTAAGCCATGAACGTTTTAATAGCTACCGATAAACCTTTTGCAAAAAAAGCAGTTGACGGCATCCGGACCATTGTGGAACAGGCAGGAATGACATTGTCACTCCTGGAAAATTATACGGAACAGGCACAATTGATAGAGGCCGTTGCAAAAGCAGAAGCCCTTATTGTCCGTTCAGACAAAATCACCCGTGAAGTGATACAGGCAGCCCCGAATTTGAAGATAGTGGTTCGCGCAGGAGCCGGGTACGACAACCTGGACCTGGACGCTTGCAGCAGTCAAAACGTTGTTGCCATGAATACCCCCGGACAAAATTCCAATGCTGTTGCCGAATTGGCTATTGGCATGATGATCTATATGGCCCGCAAACAATTCCAACCCGGCACAGGTACTGAGTTAAGGGGTAAAACGTTAGGTGTCCATGCTTACGGGAACGTAGGTCGCCTGGTCGCCGGGTTGGCCAAGGGCTTTGGTATGGAAATCTATGCCTACGACCCTTTTGTTCCGGCCTCTGTAATGCAGACCGACGGGGTACACGTAGCCAATACACTGGAAGATTTGTACAGCCGCAGCGACTACCTCTCGCTTCACATCCCGGCCAACGATGCCACAAAGGGGTCAATAGGCAGATCATTGCTCTCCCTGATGCCCAAAGGAGCCTGCCTGATCAATACGGCCAGGAAAGAAGTAATGAATGAAGAAGAACTGGAAGCCGTACTGGCGGAACGTACTGATCTGAAATACGCTACAGACGTGTCCCCGGGCAATATGGATGCTTTACGCGCCCAGTTTGACACCCGTGTTTTTGCAACACCTAAAAAGATGGGTGCCCAGACACAGGAAGCCAACGTCAATGCAGGTCTGGCGGCAGCACGCCAGATAGTGGCATTCCTGAAAAACGGGGACAGAAAATTCCAATTGAACAAATAGCTATGGTAAAGATCAAACCTTTCGCAGCCCTTCGTCCGCCTGTGCCATTGGTGGAAGAAGTCGCTGCACGGCCTTACGATGTATTGAACTCTGCCGAGGCAAAAGCCGAGGCAGGAGAAAAATCCCTGCTCCATATAACCAAACCCGAGATAGACTTTGATCCCATTATTGATGAACACTCCGGGCAGGCCTACGACAAAGCCGTAGCCAATTTCCATTTGTGGCAGGAACGCGGATGGCTGGCCCGGGACCCGCAGGAAATGTATTACGTATATGCCCAAACCATGGAAGGGCGGACACAATACGGCCTGGTGGTTTGTGCACACATAGATGATTATTTGTCCGGCAAGATCAAAAAACATGAACTGACCCGCAAAGACAAGGAAGAAGACCGGATGGTCCATGTCCGGATCCAAAGTGCCAACATAGAACCAGTCTTCTTTGCTTACCCTGATGTTCCCCGGATCAATAAGATCGTGGAACGTGTGGTCGCAGCACCTGCCGAATACGATTTTGTCGCACCCGATGGATTTGGACATCATTTCTGGGCCATATCAAGTCCCGAAGATATCAGTCGCATCACAGAGGTTTTTGCCACCGTTCCTGCTTTCTATGTAGCCGATGGTCACCACCGGACAGCCGCGGCCGCTCTGGTGGGAGCAGAGCGTAAGGCCATGAATCCCTCTCATACCGGAAATGAAGAATACAATTATTTCATGGCGGTGGTTTTCCCCCAAAGTCATCTGAAGATAATCGATTACAACCGTGTGGTCAAAGACCTCAACGGAATGGCTCCTGAGACTTTTTTGCAGGCATTATCCCGGGATTTCCTGGTGGAATGCTTCTGCGACAGGGATGAACCCTATACTCCTTCAGGACTGCACAATTTTTCCATGTACACGAACGGTTGCTGGTATTCCCTGACGGCACGCCCGGGAACATACAATGACAACGATCCCATTGGAACGCTGGACGTAACGGTCCTTTCCAATCTTGTTCTTGATAAATTGCTGGATATTAAGGATTTGAGGACCAGCAAGCGCATTGATTTTGTTGGTGGGATAAGAGGACTTGGAGAATTGAAACGTCGTGTGGATTCTGGTGAAATGGCAGCAGCTTTTGCCCTTTACCCGGTAACCATGCAGCAATTGATAGACATTGCCGATACCGGGAACATCATGCCTCCCAAAACAACCTGGTTTGAGCCCAAACTACGCAGCGGGCTTGCAATTCACACTTTTTAATACATTTTCTACGTTTATGATCCCGTCACATAATGGCGGGATCTTTTTTTTTATACCTTTAATGCATGAAACTTAAAAAAGTCCGTATTTCCAATTACCGCTCCATCAAGGACACGGTCGAAATTGATCTCTCACAGTTAACTGTCTTTATAGGTCCCAACAATTCGGGGAAAAGCAACATCCTCTGGTGTATCAATAAGATACTAAGCCAGGAATGTCCTGTGGATGAAATATTTACCGAAAAAGACGTGTACCGGCAGGACCCTGCCCGGGATATCGATGTAGAGATCGAGTTTGATGAACCGTACCTCCACGTTCCCTTCCCCGGAGCAGACCCTGCCCGGGTAGACAAGATCCGTTGTATTTATAAACGCCATAAAGAAGGACCGTTAAAGGGCCGGCGTTACCTGGAAAAGTATTGCCTGACAAAAGAAAACCGCACAGTACAGGTCATTGCAGATAATCCGGGAACAGCAGGCGTAAGGATGTTCAATACCCTGGACTGTCCGCTGGACAAGATCCGCGAAAAAACGCCTGTTGTGTATATCCGTACCGACCGGATCACCACACAATCCCGTTCCGATATCCGGCAAACTTTGCTAAACAGCCTGCTGGCCGAGATCAACCGGGATTTTCTAAGGGAAGACAACACCATCTCCATGATGAACACAGACGGTACTGAAACACAAATACCCCGTAAACAATGGTTTGACCAGTGTATAGAAGAGGCTATGATCACTTTGCGGACCGAAGCTTTTTCACGTTTGAAGGATACCCTCCGGCAATCCATGCTGGATTACCTGGGGTACGATATAGACTTGAACGACACGTCGTGGGATATATTTTTCAAGCCCATCACCTCAAAAGATTTTTACCAATCCCTGGAAATGTGCCTATACGAAGAAGACCGGGCAACCCCCCTTCGGGCACTTGGGGAAGGCGTACAGAATGCCATTATATTATCCATCCTGGATGCCTACAACCGGCATAAAAGCCAGGGATTCATCCTGATGATTGAAGAGCCGGAAATGTATCTCTACCCCAGGATGAAACGCAATCTTTACAAGGTATTGAAAAACCTGAGCGAAAAGAACCAGGTGATCTACATCACCCATTCCACCAATTTTGTTACACTGCCGGATTTTGACTCGGTCCGTATCGTTACCAATGAAGGAGGCGGAACAAAAATAAAAGCCCCTGATTGTTCCTCCGTTGAATCCTTGAAGAACAAATTCAGAAATATCGTATCGACTGATCTTAACGAAATATTTTTTAGTAAGAAAGCTATCCTGATAGAATCAGATTATCAGAAAAAAATCTTACTGGATTACGAAAAGAGACTGGATCTGGATTTCGACATGCTGGGTGTTACCATTCTGGACGTAGGCAATAAAACATGCATGCCGGATTTTGTTGAATTGGCATTGGCTTTTGATCTTTCGATCGCCATAGCGTTTGACAAACACAGTACGCATTTTGCAGACAGAAGGGCCGATGAGGAAGCCATCAATGAAAAGTTGTTGGCATACGGAGAACGGGGGGTTCAGTTGTTCTATTCCACAAACACCTATGCAGATGAATTGAAAAAAGAATGGGGTGAAATGGAAGGAGATATCATGTCTTTCGCAAGCAATCCGGAAATACCCGTTCCGCGTTTCATACAGATGATCATTGACTGGATCACAGAAAGCGAACGATCCTGATTCCCTTACAAGACGGGGTGCTGTTGACATAACCGGCCAGGGTCATATCATCCACGACTACTTTCTCCTCTTTTGATGAGGCATGTATGAAACCCAGTCTTCTTTGCCCGTTTGGACATCCACGTCCGTCGGGACAACAATCGTGTTCACAGATATAGGATTCATATGCAAAAGCCACGTGGGAAATATCTAGACCTTCTGTGCCGCTCACAAAACAGATCATATCACCGTGTTGAATTTTATCCAGGTTTTCTTCCAGTTTTGCTTTGGGTATGTAATAATATTTTTCTCCTGTTAGTTCTTTTTCCAGTGTGGCAATGCGTTCGGTAAGTTGCGAGTTCCCGGCCAGTGATTGGTACTTATCCGCATGACGAGACATATAGGAAAAAGACTGGTCCAGACGGGTCCCTGATATGTTCCGGCTCATCTCCCTGGCCAGATCACGATCTTCTGCCTGCCGGATCCACTCGCTGGTATAATGGATGCGGCTGTCATAGCCTTCAGTTACTCCGCCGCGATATCGGAATTTTCTCAGATTCTCACAAAAGGCCTCAAAACTGTTATTATCCTGCTTTGCGGTCAGAGCCATACAAACACAGGCTTCTACCAGCAAAATACAGTCGGTACGGGCCAGGGAAACGGTCAGCATTTCAGGTGTCTGCTCCAATGTTCCACCCACATAAGGGGTTTCCAGCATGGTTTCTGCCGCTTTCATGATCAGTACGGGCATGGATTCACTGCGCAAAGGCAACAACACACCTCTAACTTTTTCGTAAACTTGCTGATCTTCAGGAGTATATCTAACCTGACCCGGTAACAGACCTCCCGGATGTGCCATGGCCATACAGGAGATCCATAATAAACAGAAATAAACAATAGAACGTTTCATGCAGCAAAGATAACTATTCTTGGATTTCCGGCTGCAATTCAAGTGTTACTCTTTTTCCAGTTCACTCAGACGTTTCTCAATATCATGCTGAGCTCGTTTTAAAGATTCTGCCTGATTTTTCAGGGCCTGAACCTCATTTTCTTTACTGTAAGAAGGCCACGGGCCAAATCCATAACAACGGTCATAACCCATTCCCCGGCCATAACCGCGGCCGCGGACCGGGATGCGATCCATTCCACTACAGTAACCTAAACCTCTTCCGGTAACAGGACCTTGTCCCATTGGTCCGGTACGATCTCCTCTTGGCATAATTCAATCTTTTTATTGGTTTGACATTGCAAATATAATAAATAAAATGAACCTATGTTCATTTGAGCGTTTTTTTCTATTTTTGTTTTATGACAATTTTGTCATGATTATAGCGGGAATCATAGCATGGAACAATTATTGATACTCAATATTTTACAACATTTTTAACACAACTGTCATGAAAGTAAAAAACAAAGTAATCGTAGTAACAGGCGGCGGAAACGGCATCGGCAGGGAACTAGTCCTCTCTCTGTTGCGCAGAGGGAGCCGGGTTGCTGCCATGGACATTAACGAAGATGCCTTGAATCAAACGAAAGAATTAGCCGGCCCCGAGAATCGGGAACGTTTGTCCCTGCATCTTATAGACATCGGGAACAAAAATCTTATTGACAAACTGCCCGGACAGATAACAGATGCCCATGGCAGTGTGGACGGTATTATCAACAATGCCGGGATCGTTCAGCCTTTCGTGAAGATAAACGATTTGGACCTGTCTGTTATTGAACGGCTGTGTCATGTCAATTTCTTTGGAGCATTGTACATGATAAAAGCCTTCCTGCCGCATTTGCTGGAACGTCCCTCTGCACATATAGTGAATGTAGCCAGCATGGGCGGATTCATTCCCATACCCGGCCAAAGTGTTTACGGAGCTACAAAAGCTGCCATGAAATTGCTTACGGAAGGATTAAATTCAGAACTGACAGATACGAACGTAGATGTGTCTATTGTCTTTCCCGGAGCCATCAGAACGAATATTATGTCGAATTCGGGTCTGGAAATGCCTGAAGCTGATCCCGAACAGGAAAAGAAATTCAACCCGATGGATCCCGGCAAAGCAGCTGACATTATCATTGACGCTATGGAAAAAGGCAAAGAGAGGATCTTTGTTGGAAAAGATTCCAAAATGTTGAACATATTGTATCGTCTGAGTCCCGGATTTGCCAGCCGGATGATAGCAAAAAACATGAAATCCCTCCTGCCTTCCTGACAAGAGGGATCTTTTAGTTACCGTTTAAGTCATCCAGAATCTTTTGGATGTCCGGTTGACATTGTCCGCAAACCTGGCCGGCGCCTGTTTCTTCGCCAACCTGTTCAACGGTTTTCAGCCCTTTTTCTTTAATGGCATTGACGATCGTACTTTTGTAAACTTCGTTGCAATAACAGATCAGGTAATCTTCTTCCATAAGAATTTATTTTTATCAAAATTAATAAAAAAGCGCGCATTGCATACCAATGCGCGCCGGTTTGTTCTTTTGCTTTACAAAATCAAAATCTAAACTATTATTTGTTCCATAAAGCCTTCTCCACTTTCTCTTTCTCCAATTTTTTGGTGCAAAAGAACCAATCGTAGCATGTCACCCCTTCTTCGGGCACTTCCAAACGGCTTTGCGCCTGTCCGCAAGAACCTGCCGTAGGAACAATTACATCGTCTCCGGGACGCCAGTCTGCAGGAAGAGCTACGTTAAACTTGTCGGCTGTCTGCAGTCCAATCAAAACGCGTTTGATCTCATCAAAATTACGGCCAAGGGATAAAGGATAATAAATGATGGTTCTGATAATTCCCTTTGGATCAATGAAGAACACAGCCCTGACAGCTTTTGTATTGCTTTCTCCAGGTTGGAGCATTCCATAAAGGTTGGCTACTTCCATGGTAATGTCTTCAATCAGGGGAAATTTAACTTCGATATTTTTCATCCCCTTGTACTGTATCTTTTCTTTTATCGTTCGCAGCCATGCAATATGGCTGTAGAGACCGTCAACGGATAAACCTACCAGTTGGGTATTCAACTCATTAAATTCCTTTTCCATGGAAGCGAAGGTCATGAACTCAGACGTACATACAGGCGTGAAATCGGCGGGATGACTGAACAGGACAACCCATTTTCCTTTGTAATCGGCAGGGAAATTGATATCTCCCTGGGTAGTTACCGCTTTGAATGCGGGAGCCGGTTCGCCTATTCTTGGGATCGTTTTGTGTTCGGTTACATTGTTAATGTTTTCCATAATATTGTGTTTTTTCGTTGTAAATTTATGTGTAAGTAAGTGCAGCGGTTCAGGGTACATTTTTTATTCGTCTAGATATGCAACAAGCATCCAAACGGTTTTTTCCTGTTCCTTCAAATAGTCACTCATAATGGCAACCGTAACTTCGTCTTCAGCTTTTCCCGCCATTTCAAGCACTTTGCGTTCGCGTGCCATAAGGGTAGTGAATGAATCCAGGATCCTCTTCACAATCTCTTTCCCGTCAGATACGCCACTTACTTCCTTTATTTCGGACAGTTTTAAGTAGTCGCTGTAATTATTTGCCGGCATATGACCCAACATAAGGATCCTTTCGGCCACCTCGTCGGCTTTTTCGTTCATGTCATCATAGATCTCCTCGAATTTTTCATGGAGCATAAAGAATTGTTTGCCTTTTACATTCCAGTGAAACCCTCTCAGATTGGTATAAAAAACCTGGATATCTGCTAGCAATTTGTGAAGTTCATCTACAACAGGAACAATTCCGTTTTTGTCTAATTTGATGTAATCTAATGTTTTCATAATATTTTATTTAATAGTTTAGAATTTATCTTTTTCTTTTCAGTTACAAAGGTAAGGGGTCGTAATTTATTTATCAAACAGATATTTTCTATGTATTTATCGTTTTTATCTATATCTTTGTTTTATGACATTACAACAACTGGAATATATAGTGGCGGTTGACCAATACCGGCATTTTGTAAAAGCGGCACAAGCCTGCCGGGTAGCTCAACCCACCCTGAGTGCTATGGTAGCAAAACTTGAAGAAGAACTGGATATCAGGATCTTTGATCGTTCCAAACACCCGGTTGCACCGACTCCCCTCGGTCAGGAGATACTTCGCCAGGCAAGGGTGGTATTGCAAAACAGCATGCAATTGAAAGAAACAGTCTTTTCACACAAAGAAGTAATGGCAACGCAATTGAACCTGGCCATAATTCCCACGGTCGCTCCTTATATCATTCCCCGCTTTATAGGACTTTTCCAGGAATTCTACCCCATGACGGAAGTTCGCATAATGGAAATGCGCACAGACGAGATCACCAGGGATTTGAAAGAGGCAAAGATCGATATGGGATTGCTGTCTACTCCACTTATGGACGAAGATCTGCTGGAAATTCCTGTCTATTACGAAAAATTTGTGGCGTATGTCTCGCCTTCCGATCCCAGTTACCGTAAAGAAGAACTTCACGCTCAAGAGCTTCCCCTGAAACACTTGTGGGTCCTTCAGGAAGGTCATTGTCTGAGAAACCAGATATTTAATTTTTGTACAGAGAATACCCCGGCGGACAAACAGATTTATGAGGCCGGCAGTATTGACAACCTGGTAAGGATCATAGACACAAACGGAGGTTACACCCTTATCCCCCAATTGCATCTGCCAATGCTCAGTGAAACACAACTCAAAAATGTTCGTCCCGTCATGTCACCACCTCCGATCAGGGAAATATCCCTGATCGTATCGCGGGATTTTATCCGGGAGCGCCTTTTGAATGCCGTTGCCGATACCATTAAAAAAATCATCCCCACTGATATGCTGGACACTCGACTTAAGAAATTTGCAATAAAAATTTGATTTTTATACAAGGAAAGAAGCAGCACGATCAAATACTGCCCTGAATGATTCCCGGATTTCAGATTCCGAAACTTTTCCGTTTTCCGGAAAAGGGACTTGATGGGAGTAAGGGTAAGAAAAATCCAATTCTTCCAGCATATGATCCGACAGTTTTACCCCCACAGCTTCTTGTAGACCAATCGTTGGCATGACAACATCCTGTTTAAGAGACACCATTTTTATCCTGTCTTTGGCCCCGGCAAAAAATACCTGACGTATTCCTGATGCATCGTTTGACGGGATCATGTTCTTAAATGCCGTTTCAAATAAAAGACCTGAATTCGTTTCCCGGGTATTCTCATAAAATTCTTTATTCAAAAAATCATTCAGGTAATAGGACCTGATGGTATTGTATGCTTCCTGATCAATGATATCTCGCGCATTCCCGTTCATTCTTTCAAATACGGATCCGCCACAGAATGCAAACAACCTGGAATCTTTAAGATACCCGTCCACATCTGCCATCATGTTCACCTGGGTCAGCAATGCTCCTATGGAATAAGCAAAAAAATCCACCCCGGCATCTTCTCTAAATAATGGATGTTTGCCCTCTTTTATTTCTCTTACAAGTTGATTCAGGTTAAAAGCCGACTCCATACCGGAACTGAAAAAACGCAAAGGACTTGCTGTCAGTCTTGAACTCAGGGCGACATTGGCAAAAGAAGCGTTGACCAGGTTCTTTATTTCTTGTTTCCGCCGGTTGAGCCAGGGTTGCAACCAGCGGGGTGTATACCAGTTTTCCGGAGTCCTGTTCATATGAAAAGCAATGGGAAACAAAATGACCGGAATGCCGCAGTTCAGGACCAGATCCTCTGCCCAGGCAAGGTATTTACTCCATGAACGTTCATTTAGTCCATGCAACATGATTACTGCCCTGTTAAAACGGGATATCCCGGCAGGAGCGAATATGACATAGCGAAATGATTGGTTTTCTTCTATAGTTGAATCAGAACCGGGATAAAAAGGAGCTGAATGGATATGTTCCCGGATTATGCCTACTTCTTCCCGTCCTGTTTCCTGGGTAAAAAGAAACGGAATAGTCATAACAGGACTGTCAGGAATATTGACCGGGCAATCATAAGAGAACCACGCATTCAACTGTTTTATTCGTTGCATGATTCAAAATAACTCTGTTCTTTGTCATCGTACAAATAAATGGGCCGGGATCACCCGGGAAGGGATGAAAGTTTCTTTTACGGGGTGAACCGTCTTTATTTGGGGCAAAATTTTACCTTTGTAATATGAGTATTATGCGAAGAAAGATCCCGCCTTTTATATACAAAAGGTCCAACCTCAGCCTGCTGGTGGTCTTCACTTCTATATTTGCCCTGCTCTTTATAAACATCTATAAGCCGTTTGAATCTCCCGGGTGGTATCCCATAACACAGTTTGAATATTTTCTGTATTCCAGCCTGATCATTTTGACAGGTGTCCTGGTTGTGGTGATCAGCCGGGTCATAATGTTCTATTACACAAAAAAAAGGACTCTTACTTATTGGGAATATATCATTTGGGTCATCGGAGAGATCTTCTTTATGTCCTTGTTCTACACCTTGTATTCTTACACACTGGATGAAACCCGGAATTTTCCGGAAGTCTACCGTACATCTGTTATAAATACGAGCCTGATCCTGTTGCTACCATACACTATCACCATTTTGTTCCTCTCCTGGAAAGAGAATTCCAGGCGCATCAAACAGTTGGAAAAAGAACTGGAGCACGGAGATGAAAACACTCCTTTATCAGCCGGTATCCTTACTTTCAGGGATGAAAAAGGAGAATTGCTGCTTTCCATAAAAAAAGACTCCCTGTTATACCTGGAAGCCGCAGATAATTACGTATCAGTTTGGTACCTGTCAAAATCGGGTGTCACTAAATACCTGATCCGCAATACGCTTCGTGAAATGGAAGAACGTTTCTCACATACGCCGGTTGTACGTTGTCATCGTTCTTTTATGGTTAACCTTGACCAGGTAAAAGTGGCCAAACGCACCCGTAACGGTATAGTGCTGGACCTGGGAACGGATAAAGTGCCTGACATTCCCGTTTCACGCACGTATGCAGACCGGATAGCACAATGGTTCGCAACAATATAAGTCAATGAAAGCCAGGCAAATAAACAATCAAATCAGGGAAAGGACAATCCTTCGTGTTACCTGGGTGGGATTTATCGTAAACGTTATATTATCAGTAGGAAAACTAGCCGCGGGCATAATCGGTCGCAGCGGAGCGATGATTGCAGATGCCATTCATTCTATATCTGATTTTGTCACCGACCTGGTAGTGTTGATTTTCGTTAAAATATCTTCCAAACCTGCTAATGATAAATACCGTTACGGTCACGGGAAATTCGAAACTTTGGCCACGTTTTTGGTTGGGATAGTCCTGATTTTTGTAGCTGTTGAATTGATCAGGGACAACGGAAAAACCATATTGGCCATCCTTTCAAAAGAAATTATCCCGGAACGACCGGGTCAAATAGCACTTTGGGCCGCCGGGACATCAATTATTGTTAAAGAGATCCTTTACTGGTACACCCTTCTGAAGGGGAAGCGGGTTGATTCGTCTGCCGTTATGGCAAATGCCTGGCATCACCGCTCAGATGCCCTTTCCTCTGTAGCTACGCTCATTGGGATCGGCATGGCCTATTTTCTGGGCGAAAGATGGCGCATCCTGGATCCAGTTGCAGCTGTCTTTGTGGGATTGCTTATTATCCGGGTAGCCTACAAGCTTCTAAAACCCACTTTTGAAGAGCTTATGGAACGATCCCTTCCCCGTGAAGAAGAAAATAAGATCCTAGACATCGTGGCCTTGGAATTTCCCGCCGTAAAGGATCCTCATAAATTGAAAACAAGGCGCATAGGTAACGGCAGAGCCATCCAGCTTGACATACGGCTGGATGGCAGCCTGACGGTCCATGAGTCCCACAGGATAGCTGCAGCTATCGAAGACAGGCTCGTACGGGAATTTGGTCCGGACACACACGTTATCGTTCATGTGGATCCCTATGAAAACAGGACTATTTCTTAAGCAGATCCCGTATTTCGGTTAACAGTAATTCTTCTTTCGTGGGTTTGGGTTCGGGAGCAGGAGCCGGAGCTTCCTCTTCTTTCTTTTTCAAGGAATTTAGTCTGTTGATCCCTTTGATTAGCAGGAATACGCAGAATGCAATGATGATAAAATCAATCAACACCTGGATGAAGTTACCGTAATTCAGGGTAACGGCAGGCAGCATGACCTCGGGGTCCATTTTACTGACACGTTCTCCCACGAGGGTCCATTGCCAGTCTGTGAAATTGACACCGCCGACCAATGCCCCTACAAGCGGCATTAACAGGTCCGCAACCAGGGAAGAAACGATTTTACCAAATGCACCGCCAATGATTATACCGACGGCCATGTCAACAACATTGCCTTTCATGGCAAATTGTTTGAACTCCTGAATAAATTTTGACATAATGATAGTTTTAGATAAATGTACAACATTTTTTTATCTTTACATTCGCACTTATCATTTATTTATTATTACCCTATTATGAAATTCAAATTTCCAATTACCGCAATTCTACTATTTGCATTGACCACACTTCATGCACAGGAGTCTGAAGGACGCCTGCTCCGTTTCCCTACTGTTGGAAACGGGGTAATAGCCTTTTCTTATGCAGGTGATCTCTTCACTGTTCCCCTGGACGGCGGGACGGCTGTCAGACTTACTTCCCACATCGGGTATGAAGTTTTCCCAAAAATATCGCCCGACGGGAAAACCATTGCTTTTACCGGTCAATATGACGGCAATACAGAAGTATATACCATCCCGGTAGAAGGAGGTGTTCCCAGGCGCCTGACTTATACGGCTACCCTGGACAGGGACAATATCGGAGACCGGATGGGTCCCAACAACATTGTCATGGGATGGACTCCGGATGGTAAGCATGTTGTTTTCCGTTCCCGTTGGTACAGTTTCTCCGGCATGCGTGCCCATCTTTTTACGGTGCCTGCCGAAGGAGGTGAACTGACACAGATCCCCACAACCGAAGGAGGATTTTGTTCTTTTTCTCCTGACGGGGAATACCTGGCTTTAAACCGCATGTTCAGGGAATTCAGAACCTGGAAATATTACAAAGGAGGACAGGCCGATGACATCTGGATAAACAAGGTAGGGACAACACAGTTGGAGAACATTACAGCCGGTGATGGTGACCGGGCACAGGATATTTTTCCCATGTGGGTCGGATCCGATATTTATTTTATCTCGGACAGGGATTCTGTCATGAATCTGTTCTGTTACGACACAAGTAACAAGACCACTAAAAAAGTAACGGAATTCGACAGGTACGATATCAAATTTCCTTCCGCTTCCCAACAACATGTTGTATTTGAGAACGGCGGGTATATTTATACATACGACACACAATCGGAACAGCTTAAGCAAGTGGAAATCCGCATTAATGATGAAAACCTGTATGCCAGATCCAAACTTCTGGATGTGGCGGATCAGGCAGCCGGGTTCTCCCTGTCTCCTAATGCGGAACGTGTCCTTGTAACGGCAAGAGGAGACGTGTTCTCTGTGCCCGGTACAGAAGGAGCCACCTATAACCTGACACGTACACCCGGTGTTCACGAACGTTCTGCCGCCTGGTCTCCGGACGGGAAGCAACTGGCATGGTTCTCAGATGTAAGCGGAGAATATCAGTTGTATGTTATGCCGTATGACGATGCTGCTGCTGCCCGCCAGCTGACTGATTTTACAGACGGATATCCCGATCAGCTCGCCTGGTCTCCCGATTCCAAAAAACTGTTTTTCACCACGGAAAAACGTGAATTCTGGATGGCAGATCCCGGATCCGGAACAGCTAAAAAATTGTTTGCAACTCCTTACGAAGGCATCCGTGGTTTTGACATTTCTCCGGACGGAAAATGGATCACTTATGCCACACAGGCAGAAAACCGGGTAAGCATTGTATACCTGTATAGCATTGAAGATAACATATCCTACCCCGTTACCAGTCCCTGGTACGATTCAGGTTCAGGAGTTTTTTCGGATGACGGGAAATACCTCTTCTTTACTTCATACCGGGATTTCAATGCCTCTTATTCAAGGGTGGAATGGAATGCTTCCTACAACCTTTCCGGTTATGTCTTTGTCATTCCACTGGCTAAAGACACCCCTGATCCCACTGCCCTGAAAGCCGTGGAATATAAAATCAAAGACACAGAAGAAGAGAAACCGGCGTCTTCAACCAAAAACCGGAAGGATAAAAAAACGGAAGAATCCACCGAAAAACAGACGACAGTTCGCGTAGATACGGACGGGATTGTAGAACGGGCTTCCGCCCTGCCGTTGGAACCGGGAATGTATCAGTTGATGGCCGCTTTTGATGGGGATCTGTATTTCTGGACAAGAAGAGAGATCAAAAAAATATCCATGGACGATATGAAAGAGTCTTCCGTAACCAAAGGTATGCCGGTGGCTTTTGCTCCTAAAGGAAAGAAATTGTTGATTATGGAAGGCCGCGATCTTCGTATAGTAGGCGCTCCCACCTGGAAGTCAGATAAAAAAGTTGATCTGGACCAGGTTCAGGTGCTGGCAAATTACCCTGCCGAGTGGGACCAGATTTTCCATGAAACATGGCGTGTCTTTAGGGATCATTTTTACCTGCCCACCATGCACGGACGCGACTGGAACGATATACGCGACAAATACGAAGCTTTGCTTCCGTACGTAAAACACCGCCATGACCTGACTTATGTAATCGGGGAAATGATTTCGGAACTGAACGTGGGACACTGTTACGTCACATCTCCTTCAGACACTCCCGGCCCGGAACGGGTAAAAACAGGCCTTTTAGGGGCTAAATTCACCAAGGATCCTTCCGGGGCATTCAAAGTGGTAAAGATTTTTGAAGGAGAAAACTGGGACAAATCGTTGCGTTCCCCCTTCCTGGACGGAGGTGTTGACGTATCCCAAGGCGATTATATTCTGGCTGTAGACGGGATGGATTGCTCCAATATGCAAGTTATTTACGAAGGACTGTTGGGTAAGGCAGAAAAGACCGTAGCCCTGACCGTGAACAACACGCCTTCCCGGACCGGAGCCCGGACAGTTTACGTCAAACCCATCGCCGATGAATCTTCCCTGCTCTATTACGAATGGGTACAGGAAAATATCCGCAAGGTAAACAAGGCCAGCAACGGACAGATAGGGTACATTCATATTCCCGATATGGGTAGACCCGGACTGGATATGTTCACCAAACTGTTCTATACACAACTGGACAAAAAAGCGCTGATTATTGACGATCGCATGAACGGAGGCGGAAATGTTTCTCCCATGATCCTGGAACGCCTTGCCCGCGAGGCGTACCGCATGAACATGTACCGGAACGGCACCAACGTGCCGGTACCCAACGAAAGCCACTCGGGTCCCAAAGTTTGCCTGATAGACAAATACTCGATGTCAGACGGGGACCTGTTCCCCTACGGCTTCCGCGAAATGGGACTCGGCAAGCTTATAGGGACACGCACCTGGGGAGGCATTGTGGGCATCTCGGGTTCAAAACGTTACCTGGACGGACAAGATGTCCGCACACCGTTCTTTACTTCCTATTCCACAGAAGGGGAATGGATCATTGAAGGATATGGTGTGGATCCGGATATTGAAGTGGACATCAATCCTTTTGAAGATTTTCTGGGGAATGACGCACAGCTGAATAAGGCTATTGAAGTCCTGATGAAGGAACTGGAGTCTTACGAACCGCTGCCGGGCACTCCCGCAGACAGAAAAATGTAAACGGACCGTTAAATTTCTTACCTATGAAAAGATGGATCTTATTGATCCTGATGTTGCTTCCTGCGTGGTCACTTGCCGCGCAGGAAGTGGATCATCAGGCACTTAGTCTGGCAAAACAAATTGACGATGTATTGTGGTACCAAAAAGCAGGTGATGTGGCATACATTGACAAAGTCTATATTCCTACAGTACCCCGCTGGAAAGAAGACAATCCCACGGGACAGGGAGCCGGCAATCCGCTCAAGGTGTGGTCATACATCTTTGTTCCAAGGGATATTGATCCTGCAAAAAAATACCCGCTAATTGTACTTCCTCACGGGGGTGTTCACGGTGATTTTACTACGTATTACACACATATTGTGCGTGAACTTATCGCACAGGGATACATCATCGTGGCAACCGAATACCGGGGCAGTACGGGTTACGGCGGTACCATGTACCGGAATATTGATTACGGGGGATTGGAAAACGAGGATGTCTGGTACGGACGCAATTATATGGTGGAGAATTACGACATCGTGGACGGATCTCGTGTAGGCATTATGGGCTGGAGTCACGGAGGAATGATCACGCTGATGAACCTTTTTGACCATCCCAAAGATTACGTCTGCGGATTTGCCGGAGTTCCGGTAAGTGACGTTATTGCCCGTCTTGGCTACAAAGGTCCTGAATATATGGCATTGTTCTCGGCTCCGTACCATATTGGGAAAACGCCTGAAGAAGATGTTGCCGAATACCGCCGCCGCTCCCCGGTCTGGCAAGCTGCCAAATTGCAGACACCTCTGCTTATCCATACCAATACGAACGATGCGGATGTCAATTCACTGGAAGTGGAACACCTGATCCAGGCCTTGAAAGCCGAAGGAAAATCCTTCGAATACAAAATTTTCGACAACCATCCCGGAGGCCACTCCTTTGACCGGATGGACATGCCCCAGGCTTCTGCCATCAGGCTTGACATTTACCGTTTCCTTGCAAAATACCTCAAACCTCCCAAACCGTTCAAAAACGTAAAGGAGCTTAGAAAAGCCGCTTACGAACCCTGGAAACTAACGGGCCATTAAAGAGCGCAATCTTTGAACCATGAAACAAACCATTCTTCTTTTCGCGGCACTGCTTTGCATTTCCGGCAACCGCGCCCAGGCCTGCACCAATCTACTGATCACAAAAGGAGCCTCGGCAGACGGTTCCTGCATGGTTACCTATGCCGCCGATTCGCACACCCGGTACGGTTGCCTGGCATTCTACCCGGCTGCGTTTTACCCCAAGGGGACTATGATGGAAATCCGCGAATGGGGCACCAACCGACACCTCGGCAAGATACCACAGGCCACGGAAACATATTCGGTGGTAGGCAACATGAACGAGCACCAGGTGGTGATCGGGGAAAGCACCTGGGGCGGTCCGGAGTCCCACCGCGATCCGCAGGGAATAGTCGATTACGGTTCGTTGATGTACATCAGCCTGCAACGGGCACGGACCGCACGTCAGGCAATCGAAGTTTTCACTTCGCTGGCCAATGAATACGGGTACGCATCGAGCGGAGAATCCATTTCCTTTGCCGATCCCGACGAAGTCTGGTTCATGGATGTGATCGGGAAAGCCCCCAAAATGGTAAACGGAGAGAACGTCAACAAAGGGATCGTGTGGGTAGCCATACGCCTCCCGGACGGAACCATCAGTGCCCATGCCAACCAGGCCCGGATCCGCCGTTTTCCTTTTGATGATCCGGAGAATTGCCTGTACGCCCCCGATGTGATAGACCACGCGCGGGAAACCGGCCTCTACCAGGGACCGGACAGTCTTTTCAGTTTTGCCGAGGCTTACGGTCCGGCAGACGGAGGCACCGTCCGCGGGTGTGATGCGCGGGTGTGGGCGTTTTTCAACAAACACGGGGCCGTGGATATGGAGCCTTACCTGCCTTACGCCCTGGGACACGATTTGAGCCGTCCACTGCCGTTGTATGTGAAAGCCAAAGAAAAGCTTACTGTCAAACAGGTGGCCGACATGATGCGTGATCGTTACGAAGGAACCCCTATGGACATGACATGCGACATAGGAGCCGGAGGTCACGACCTGCCTTATCGCTGGCGCCCGATGGGTTTTGAAGTGGACGGGAAGCAATATATCAATGAAAGAGCCATTGCCACCCAGCAAACAGGCTTCTGGTTTGTTGGACAATGCCGGTCGTGGTTACCGGACGAAATAGGCGGTATTTTCTGGTTTGGAGTAGACGATGCCGGAACATCGCCACTTACCCCGGTCTATACCTCTTCCCTGGAAGTCTCACCCCATTATGCCCTGGGACAAGGAGCCTCCATGTTGCAATACTCCCCGGAATCCATGTTCTGGTTGTGCAACCGCATTGCCCAGTTCGCCTACCTGCGTTACAACCCGATAGGGGCCGAGGTCCGGCAGGTCGTGGATTCGCACGAGCACGCCCGAATTGCCGAGATCCCTCTGACAGATTCCCTGGCAATGGACCTTTGGAAACGTGATCCCCTGGAAGCCCGTCGCTTTTTGACCAACTACTCCCTGCGCACCGCTTCTGATCTGTTCAAACGCTGGCAGAAACTGGACATTTACCTTCTGGTAAAATACATAGACGGCAACATCAAACGCCAGATGCCCGACGGCAGCTTTGCCACAAACGGCCACTCGGACTCCATCCCCCCCGCCCCCGTCTACGGCGGCTACAACCAGCGCTGGAAAGAAGCCGTGGTCAAAGATATCGGGGAAAAGCTGCTGGCTCCCTAAGGGGGAGGATGAGGGTGCAACGCACACATTGTTCTTTTCGCTGATTATCAGCGTTTTAGTAAAAAGCATCCCCCGGGGGTGCTTTTTTTTAACTGCCTGTCTTTCAGGCAAAAGAACAATGTGTGCGTTGCACCCTTTTGCGCCTGCGCCCACCCGGGCTGTCGAGTGGTTCGTCTGATTTCTATTCGGGTTGTCAACTGGGTAGCTTGATCTCTATCTTGGCTGAGAGTTGGATAGCCTGATTTCTACCCTGGTTTTCAGCCATATAGTTTGATTCACAACCGGATTGTCTGCTAGATAACTAAGTTCTCTCTACTGCCAAATAAGGTTTGAGCTCTTCACGGGTAGGTCGCGGGGGAGGTAGTAAGTAGTAAAAAAAGAGCCCTCCTTTGTAACTTGCTTACTAATAACTCTTTTACTCATTTTTATAACATTACTGTTACTTACCACCTCTCCCGCAAATTGCCCAAAAATCGCAAAAACAGCCGGAGGTAGTAAGTAGTAAAAAAAGAGCTATCCTCTGTAACTTACTTATTAATAACTTTTTATGCATTTAAATAACATTATTGTTACTTACCACCTCCCTGCAAAACATGCATCAGGCCTTAATAAAAGGCTTGGCCAACGACTCCCTACGGCAAGGGAGGGTTTGGGCATGTGTTCGTCATTCAGGTGGCACGGCCGGCGGCCTTAAACGACAAAACCCCTGACCTTTTCGGGTCAGGGGTTCGTTTAAGGGCGGCGGCTACCTACTTTTAGCCTGCAGCTTTTCGCTGCAGACTTCTCCTCCTCACCGCTCGGCAGAGTGAGATCTCTCCTTTGCGCTCGCTTGTTCGTCGGTTCCCACCCAGGTGGTCGGGTAGGTAGCTAAGCCCTCCCTACGGCCAGGGAGGGTTTGGGTGGGTGTTCGTCATTAAGGTGGCACGGCCGACGGCCTTAAACGACAAAACCCCTGACCTTTTCGGGTCAGGGGTTCGTTTAGGGCGGCGGCTACCTACTCTCCCACCTGGTAGGGCAGTACCATCGGCACAAACGCGTTTAACTTCTCTGTTCGGAATGGGAAGAGGTGGGTCCACGTCGTTATAGCCACCATGATTTTGCTGCTCAACAGGCTTTCATTCAGCGCTTTTCTTTCACCTGCGCCTGTCTTGCGTCTTTTATGTAAAAAGAGAGATAATGTCAGTGTTATCTTCTGTAGAAAAAGTTTCGG